>NZ_JAUHPZ010000001.1:0-775937 GCF_030418375.1 Demequina lignilytica | reverse complement strand
TCTACCAGCGGTGATGGTAGTCGTGGCGGGGCGCACCGAGGGAGGCCGTCCGGACGGCTCGGCGACTGCCCCGGCCCTGGAGGTGCCCGGCGGCTACTCTGTGTCCATGTCCCCGGAGCAGGACCGATGCTTGAGATCCGGCTGATCGGCCCGCCTTCTCTTATCCGCGACGGCGCCGTTCTCACGGGCCCCCGCGGCGGCAAGTGCTGGGCGGTGATGGCCAGGGTGCTGAGCACCCACGACCCGGTGTCGAGGCAGCAGCTGGTGAACGAGCTGTTCTCGGAGGCTGATGACCCCATGGGGGCGCTGCGGTGGACGCTGGCGGAGATCCGTAGGCGCCTGGGACTCCCGGGCGCCTTCTCCGGGAACCCCGTGGTCCACGGTCTGGGCCCCGACACGACGGTGGACATCGTCACCCTCGCCGACGGGACGGTGCCGTCACCCGTCCCCGCGGGCCAGCTGCTCGAGGGGGTCGAGATCCACGCCTCTCCGAGCTTCGAGACCTGGCTGCTGGTGGAGCGGAACCGTGTCGCCGGGGCGTTGCAGGACATCGTGCGCGCCGGGGCGCTCCGAGCCCTGTCGAACCGGGAGCATGCGCGGGCCATCGATCTCGCCTCGGCATTGGTCGCGGGCGACCCGTTCGACGAGGGCCGCCACGTGGTGCTGCTCAAGGCCCTGGTCGCGGCTGGTCATCATGATGCGGCGTCCCGCCATCTCCTCGCCACCGAGGAGTCCTTCGCCGCCGAGCTGGGGGTGACGTCGCTGTCGGCGCTGCGCGCGGCGAGCAGGCCTGCGCCTCAGGCGATCGCGGGTATCTCGCCCAGCGCCTCGGCGCGCATGCAGGTGTCGCTCGGTCGTGGAGCCGTGGCCGCCGGTGCCGTCGATGCAGGGATCGACAACCTCCGCGTCGCCGTGGACACCGCGGGCGAGGCGGGCGACGATCTCCTGCTGGCCGAGTGCGAGTTCGAGCTTGGGGCCGCGCTCGTGCATTCCGTCTGCGGCTTCGATGACGAGGGCTCCGTGATGCTGGAGAACGCGCGCGCTCGTGCGCTTGCCGCAGGCGACCGGGAGCTCGCCGCGAAGGCGTTGTCGGAGCTCGCGTACCTCGATGTGCTCTTCGCCAGGCGTGCATCGGCGGCGGTCCACCTCGCCGAGGCCTGGGCGGCGGCCGAGGGCTTCCCCGGGGTCCAGGCGTCGGTCGCCGCCTACGATGCGATCCATCTCGCCGATTGGGGCCGGCTCGAGGAGTCTCTCGACAGGTTCAGGGAGGCGCTCGAGCTCTGCGCGACCTCTCACAGCGTGCGTCGCAGGATCTGGACTGCGGGGCACGCCGCGCGCGTCGCGTACATCGCCGGGGCGCTCGAGGATGCGGAGCGGTGGTCTCGCGAGGCCGAGGCCGGCGCGGAGGAGGAGCGATGGACGGCGGTCCGCCCATGGCCCGAGACGTGGCGTGCGCACGCACGCTTGTCCCGCGGGGACGACCCGGTCGAGGTGCGGGCGGACCTCGAGGCGACCTACGCCCTCGCCCGCCAGCTCGGGGATCCGTGCTGGCAGGGCGCGTCGGCGAAGGCGCTCGGGCTCACCTACGTCGCTGACGGGCGTCCCGAGCTCGCGCTGCAGTGGTTCGCCGACGCTCATGATGCGTGCGCCCCGAAGACCGGTGCCTACCGCTGGGTCGACGCCGAGGTGCGGGTCACGCAGGCGGAGGTGCTGCGCGACCTCGGCGACGGACCGACCGCGCGCGACGTCGCGACCCGGGCGCTCGAGGACGCCGCGCGCGGCGACATGCCCCTGCTGGTCGCGCGCGCGACGGCCGTCCTGGAGAGCCTGGACAAGGTCGACATCCCTGGTTGAGGGGTGAATCCGAACTTTCCTCACACGTCACACGGCACGTCACACGCCTGCCCCTGAGTCTTGTCACGACAGCAGGGGAGGAGAACATCATGACTGTCACCGTCAACCACGACCACCTGGCCCACCGACTGGTCTCGGAGGGGACCCGCGCCCATAGCGACGCGCTCGCAGCTCTCGCGGCGGCCGTCCGCGACATCGCTCCGGGTGCCGCCGCGGCGCTCACCGATTGGGACGGCAGCGAGGTTGCGCGCCTGCGCGCCTACGCCGTCGCCCGCGAGGCCGTCCGCGCCGAGGCTCAGGCCCGGCTCGATCAGATCCGCGTCGCCGCCCACGAGCGCGGCGGCTTCGTGCTCACCGCCTGAGCCGCACCACACCTTGGGGGGAGACATGAGCATCGACGTCACCATCGCATCGTCCGCCGCCGGCGTGAGCGACCTCGACGACTCGACCGCCGCCGTGCTGCGGCGCGTCACCGAGCGGTTCGCCTCGGCCCGCGACCGCCGACGGCTCGTCGCCGCGCTGCGCGCCTCACGCCGACGTCGCACGGCACCGGCCGCGCGCATCGCCGCCGGCATGCCGGCGGGCGCCTTCACACGGTTCGCGTGATCACCGACCCGGCCCCGGGCATCGTCCACGGGGCCGGGTCCGTCGCGTCACCGCCGGATCCGCGATGTGTGCCACAATGGCGCTGATGCGTACCGCGATCATCATTCTGTAGCGCGTCGGGCCACCTTCCCCGGCGCGCAGCCTCCCGTACCCTGGGAGGCTTTTTTGTTGGAGAAGCGGCACGGCACACGACTTAGGGAGCACACCATGACCGGCACCACGGTCGAGGTCTACGACACCACCCTGCGCGACGGCGCGCAGCAGGAGGGCATGAACCTGTCCGTCGCCGACAAGATGGCGATCGCGCCGCTGCTCGACGAGCTGGGCGTCGGCGTCATCGAGGGCGGCTGGCCCGGAGCGGTGCCCAAGGACACGGAGTTCTTCGCTCTGGTCAACAAGGAGCTGAGCTTCCGTCACGCGCAGTTCGCGGCGTTCGGCATGACGCGTCGCGCCGGCACCAGCGCGGGCTCCGATCCGCAGGTGCGCGCGCTGCTCGACTCCGAGGCGCCCATCATCACGCTCGTCGCGAAGTCCGACATCCGGCACGCGGAGCGCGCGCTGCGGGTCAGCGGCGACGAGAACCTCGCGATGATCGAGGAGACGGTCGCCTTCCTCGTCGGCGAGGGGCGCCGCGTGGTGCTCGACGCCGAGCACTTCTTCGACGGCTACCGGTACGACCCCGACTACGCGATCCGTGCGCTGCTCGCCGGCGAGGCCGGCGGGGCCTCGACGCTGTGCCTGTGCGACACCAACGGCGGGATGCTGCCCGACGACGTGACGCGCATCGTCACCGATGTCCGCGCCCGCACGACGGCCCAGCTCGGCATGCACGCCCACAACGACTCCGGCTGCGCGGTCGCGAACTCGATGGCGGCGGTCGCGGCCGGCGCCACCCACGTCCAGGGCTGCGTCAACGGCTACGGCGAGCGCACGGGCAACGCCGACCTGGTCGCCGTCGCCGCGAACCTGGAGATCAAGCGCGGGATGATCGCGCTCAAGGGCGACGGGCTCGCCGAGTCGACGCGGATCGCCCACACCATCTCCGAGATCACCAACATCGCGCCGTTCGCGCGCCAGCCGTACGTGGGAGCCTCGGCGTTCGCGCACAAGGCCGGCCTGCACGCGTCCGCGATCAAGGTCGATCCCGATCTGTACCAGCACACCCAGCCCGAGCTGGTCGGCAACGACATGCGCATGCTCGTGTCCGAGATGGCCGGCCGCGCCTCGATCGAGCTCAAGGGCCGTGAGATGGGCTTCGAGCTGTCCGACCAGCCCGACGTGCTCAAGCGGGTCATGGACCGCGTCAAGAACGCCGAGGCGCAGGGCTACACGTTCGACGCCGCCGACGCGTCCTTCGAGCTGCTGCTGCGGTGGGAGCTGGGCCAGGCGCCCCAGTACTGGCAGGTCGAGAGCTGGCGCGTGCGCGTCAGCTCCGCGCCGGGCAACCCGAACGATGCGGATGCCGAGGCGGTCATCAAGCTCCGGGCCGGCGGCGGCCAGCGGTTCGTCACGGTCGGCGAGGGCAACGGTCCGGTCAACGCGCTCGACCATGCGCTGCGGACGGCCCTCGCGGGCGCGTACCCCGAGATCGGCCGCTTCGAGCTCACCGACTTCAAGGTCCGCATCATGGATGCCTCGCACGGCACGGATGCGGTCACGCGCGTGCTCATCACCACGGTCGACACGGTGACGGGCATGCAGTGGCGCACGGTCGGCGTCGGGCCGAACATGGTCGAGGCGTCCTACGAGGCGCTCACCGACTCGCTGTTCTACGGCCTGCTCAAGGCGGAGGCGACGCCCAACCCGTAGCCGCGCATCGTCCCGCGCGGTCATCCGCACTCCGCCCGGCGGGGGAGGATGGACCCATGCATGGCGAGTACAAGGTTCCTGGCGGCAAGCTCGTGGTCGCGGACGTCGAGCTCGACGCCCGCGGCGAGATCCTCGAGAGCGTGGTGATCTCGGGCGACTTCTTCCTCGAGCCCGCGGAGGCGATCCTCGACATCGCGCGCTACCTGACGGGCATGTCGGCGAAGGCGACGGTGTCGCAGCTGGCCGGAGCGGTGGCCCGCGCGGGCGAGGACGCCGAGTTCATCGGCTTCTCACCCGAGGCGGTGGCGATCGCCGTGCGTCGTGCGCTCGGGCACGCGACCTCCTGGGGCGACCACCGCTTCGACGTCATCCACGACGTCCCGCGGGAGCCGCACCTGCAGATGGCTCTCGACGACGTGCTCGCGCAGGAGCTCGCGGCCGGACGCCGCGGGCCGACGCTGCGCGTCTGGGAGTGGGAGCGCAACGCCGTGGTGATCGGCTCGTTCCAGTCCGTGCGCAATGAGATCGACCCGGAGGGCGCCGACCGCCACGGCATCACGGTGACCCGACGCGTCTCGGGCGGCGGCGCGATGTTCATCCAGCCCGGCAACACCATCACGTACTCGCTGTACGTGCCGACGTCCCTGGTCGAGGGCCTGAGCTTCGAGCAGTCGTACGCGTTCCTCGACGACTGGGTGCTGGGCGCGCTCCGCGAGGTCGGCATCGACGCGCGGTACGTGCCGCTCAACGACATCGCCTCGCCCGCGGGCAAGATCGCGGGTGCCGCTCAGAAGCGCTACGCCGCCGGCGCGGTGCTCCACCACGTCACCATGGCCTACGACATCGACGCCGACGCCATGCTCGAGGTGCTGCGGATCGGACGCGAGAAGCTGTCCGACAAGGGCACCAAGAGCGCCAACAAGCGAGTGGACCCGCTGAGGAGCCAGACGGGCATGGCCCGCGAGGACATCATCGACGCGTTCCTCGACCACTTCCGGTCGCGCTACTCGACCGCCCCGGGCGCCGTCACCGACGCCGAGCTCGCCGCCGCCCACGCCCAGGTCGAGGCGAGGTTCGCGACGGAGGCATGGCTGCGCATCGTCCCCTGAACGGACGATGCGGCGACCGGCTCAGATGTGGATCCCCACGAACGAGCCGATGCCGTAGGTGATCGCCATCGCGATCGCGCCGCCCGCGATGTTGCGCAGCACCGCGCGCGACGGCGGCGACTTCGCGATCACCGCGGACACGTAGCCGGTGATGGCGAGGGCGACGATCACCAGGATGAAGGTGAGCGGCACGCGCCAACCCGCCGGCGGCAGAGTCGTCGTGAGCAGCGGCGTGAGCCCGCCCACCGTGAACGCGAGGATCGAGGCGATGCCGGCGGCCCACGGGTTCGTGAGATCGTCCGGGTCGACGCCCAGGTGCATGCGCGCGTGGATCCCGATCGGGTCCTTCTCCATCTGCTCGGTGGCCGCGAGGCGCGCGGTCGACTCCGTCATCCCGGTCTCCATGTTGAGGCGGACCAGCTGCTCGCGCTCCCACGCAGGGCGTGCCTTCTGCCAGATGCGCTCGCGCTCGAGCAGCGCCTCCTCGGCGTCGCGCTGGGCGGAGACGGAGACGAACTCGCCGACGCCCATGCTGAGCGCGCCGCCCACCACGCCGGCGACCGCGGCCGTGACGATCACGCTCAGCTCCGTGGTCGCGGCGGCCACGCCGACCAGCATGGCGGCGATGGAGACGATGCCGTCGTTGGCGCCCAGCACGCCGGCGCGGAGCCAGTTGAGACGGGAGGACATGGCCTCCTCGTCGGGTCCGGCGAAGATGTCGGGGCGGTGGGTGTCGCGTGCCATGCGCACAGGGTAGGTCCGTCGGGGGTGCGCCGCCAGCGAGCGAAGGCTTCGCTTACCTGGGGTGGGAGGCGGCGGGGCGGGCGTCAGACGTGGACGCCGACGAAGCTGCCGATGCCGTAGGTGATCGCCATCGCGAGCGTGCCGCCCACGAGGTTGCGGAGCACCGCGCGGCGGCGCTGGGCCTGGCCCAGGTGGCCCGAGAGGAAGCCGGTGGCGCCGAGCGACAGGAGCACCGCGAGGAAGGTCGCGGGGATGGTGAACGGTGCCGGAGTGAACAGCGCGACCAGCAGCGGGATGAGGCCGCCCGCGGTGAAGGCGCTGAGGGAGGCGATCGCCGCATGCCACGGGTTGACCAGGTCCTCGGGGTCGATGCCGAGGTGGGCGCGCGCGTGGGCGGCGATCGGGTCGAAGGCCGTCTGCTCCTCGGCGGCGCGGCGGGCCGTCTCCGGCGACATGCCGGTCTCCTCGTGGAGCCGCGCCAGCTGGTCGAGCTCGCACTCGGGGTGACTGTCGTGGTACCCGCGCTCGCGCTCGAGCTGCGCGCGCTCGGCGTCCCGCTGGCTGGAGACCGAGACGTACTCGCCCACGCCCATGCTGAGCGCTCCCGCGGCGATTCCCGCGACGCCCGCGGTCACGACCACGCCCGTCGGCGGCTGCGCGGCGACCACGCCGACCAGGAGCGCGGCGACCGAGACGATGCCGTCGTTCGCGCCCAGCACCCCCGCGCGCAGCGCGTTGAGGCGCGCGCCGAGGCTCTCCTCGGTCCCGTAGACGGGGGCGCTGGTCTCTGACATGTCAACAAGGTTAGGTTTGCCTTCCCGATCCCGCCAGGAAGTGAAACCTTCCCTAACTTTCCCGCTCCCCTCCCTCGCTCCTTCCCCGCCTACGTGCCGGGACGGTCAGTACTGGCCTGCAGCGGACGGCGCTCCCTGCGGGACGTTCAGTTCTGGTGGCCGGCCCATGGTCCCCGTGCAGCGGTGCGCGCGCCGCGCTGGGGCCGTGACCGGTACTCACTGTCCCGTGGTGAGCGCTGCGGCCCGCGGACCAGTACTGAGCGTCCCGGGGGGAGGGAGGAGGGGGAGAGCGGGAGGGGGAGGCGGGAGGGGGAGGCGGGAGGGGGAGGCGGGCGTGGGGTCAGTACGCCGGCGGGGTGCGCGTGCCCATGATCGCCGTGCCCACGCGCACCATGGTCGCGCCCTCGGCGATGGCCCATTCGAGGTCGCCCGACATGCCCATCGACAGCTCCCACGCCTCGCGGAGGTCCATGGCGCCCCGCTCGGAGGCGATGAGCGCCTGATCGCGGATCTCGCGGAGCCTCCGGTAGCCAGCGCGGACCGCCGCCTCGACCGGCGAGTTGAGTCCGATGGTCATGAAGCCCGTCACCGTCAGCGCCGGCAGGGCCTGCACCGTCCCCGCGAAGTCCAGGGCATCCTCGGGCTCGATGCCCGCCTTGGTCGACTCGCCGGACACGTTCACCTGCACCATCACGTCCAGCTCGCGACCCGCCTCGACGCACAGCCGCGACAGCCGCTGCGCCAGCGCGAGCGAGTCGACGGTCTGGACGCAGTCCGCCCACCGCACCGCGACGGCGGCCTTGTTCCGCTGGAGCTGGCCGATGACGTGGATCCGCGCCCCGGCCGCGGTCAGCGCCGCACCCTTCGCCTCGAGCTCCTGCATCCTGCTCTCTCCGACGAGCACCGCTCCGGCCCGGACCGCGGCGACCGCCGCATCGGCGTCCCACGTCTTGGTCGCGACCAGCACCCGGACGCCGGACCCGGCGCGCCCGCAGGACGCCTCGGCGACGTGGACGCGGGCCTTGACGTCGGCGAACGCGGCGGCATGGTCGTGGCCGGCGGGGGCGGGGGACAGCTCCACGTCAGGACTCCTTGGCGATGGGGGCGGTGACGCCGCCGGTGGCGGCGATCAGGTCGGCGGGGGCGAGGCCGATGTCGAGGCCGCGCCGCCCACCGGAGACGTACACGGTGTCCCACAGCTCGACGGTCTCGTCGATCGCCGTGGGCAGCGCCTTGCGTTGACCGATCGGCGAGATGCCTCCCACCACGTATCCGGTCGCACGCTCGGCGTCCGCGGGCGGCGCCATCTCGGCCTTCTTGCCGCCGAGCGCGTGCGCCAGCGCCTTGAGGTCGAGCATGCCGCTCACGGGGACGATCCCCACGCTGAGCCGCCCGTCGACGTAGGCGCACAGGGTCTTGAACACCTGGTCCGGCTCCACCCCGAGCTCCGCGGCGGCCTCGAGGCCGTAGCTGAGATCCGACGCCGGGTCGTGATCGTAGGGATGGAGCGTGTGCGGGATCCGGGACTCGATCAGCGCATGCACGGCGGGTGTCGCACCTCCGGCGGCATGCTTGCGGGACATGGCACCCATTGTGGACGATGCGGGGCACCCTCAGGTGCCGGACGGCCGGCGTGCGCGGTGCCGGTACCGTGTCGGGGTGACCGAGAACCTCACCTCCGTGGACATGTGGACCGACGGCGCCTGCAAGGGCAACCCCGGCGTGGGGGGCTGGGGCGTCTGGATGAAGGCCGGCGGTCGCGACAAGGAGCTGTGGGGAGGCGAGAAGGTCACCACGAACAACCGCATGGAGCTCACCGCGGTCATCGAGGGGCTGAAGGCGCTCACGCGGCCGTGCGACGTGACCCTCCACGTCGACTCGCAGTACGTGAAGAACGGGGCGACCAGCTGGATGAAGGGCTGGAAGCGCAACGGGTGGAGGACCGCGGACAAGAAGCCGGTGAAGAACGCCGAGCTGTGGCAGGAGCTCGACGCGGAGCTCCAGCGCCACCACATCACGTGGGTGTGGGTGAAGGGTCACGCGGGCGACCCGGGCAATGAGAAGGCCGACGAGCTCGCCAACCGAGGGGTCGCCGACCAGCGCTGAGCCCGTCCGGTCTCAGCCGTCCGCGCGCAGCCGCACCTGGTGGATGGTCGCGGTGAGCGGGTAGGCCGCCGGGTCCCGGGGAGCGTCCGGCTCGGGAAACTCCCACAGGTCGATCATCAGCTGAAGCGGATAGTCGAGGACCTGATCCGAGCGGTGCACCACGGTGCCGTCCACCGTGATCTCGCACCCGCCGGCGTCCCACCGTGCGCCGTAGGCATGGGGCCGGGTGGCGTCGAGCGGCATCGGGATGTCCAGCATCTCGTCGACCAGGCGGGGGTCGTGGTGCGCCTTCACCCCGGTGCGGACCGTGGACGATGCGGAGGACACGGCGGGGCCGAAGAGCTCGGCGATGCAGATCTCGCCCGAGTCGTCCGGCGACCCCGCCTCGTCGCCCAGGAGCCAGATCCCGAGCATCGTCGCCGGGTGCGCGGGGACGCTCGCGACCACCTCGACGGCTCCCGCACGGGCCGTCCAGAGCGCGCGCGTCGGTCGTGGCGTCACGATCGCGAGGTCCGCGCCCACCCGGTGCTGGCCGTCACGGTGGCCCGTCTGCACGTGGGAGACGCGGAAGTCGCCGTCCGTCGGGCGCCACGGCGGCTGATCGGCGTCGATGCGCAGCTCGAGGCCCAGGTCGGTGATGGCGAACCGGGCCGCGGCGCTTTCAAGCGTGACCCAATGGGGCAGGTAGTACGGGATCCACAGGGCAGGGGAGAGCGCCGGATGCTCGAAGCGCTCCACGATGTCCCACGGCACGGTTCACGGTAACCGCGGCTCGGCCGGAAGCCGTGAGGCGCGGCCGGTGGCGTGGGTGAATTGTCGGAAAACTCCCCCGAGGGGTGCGCGCGGCTACTTGTGCTTCACGTACGCGTTCGGCGTCTTGCCCTCGCCCGCCGAACGCGACCGGACCTGGTAGTCCGGGTGGGCCTGCATCAGGTCCTTCAGCTTGGAGAACCCCCAGGTGCGGGAGTCGAAGTCGGAGGCGAGCTTCGACAGGTTGCTGCCGACCGTGCCGAGGTTCGCCCAGCCGTCGTCGCCGGATGCCGCATCCACGGCCTCCGCCAGCAACCTGTCCAGCGTCTCGTCCCGCTGCAGCTGCGGCTTCGCCGCCTCCTCCGCGGCCTTCGGCTTCGTGAGGGCGAGGTTCTCCACATAGACGAACGTGTCGCACGCGGCACGGAACGGCTCAGGGGTCTTGCGCTCGCCGAAGCCGTAGACCGTGAGCCCCTCCTCGCGGATCCGGGCCGCCAGCCGGGTGAAGTCGCTGTCGCTCGTGACCAGGCAGAAGCCGTCGAGGTTGCCCGCGTGCAGCAGGTCCATCGCGTCGATGATGAGCGCGCTGTCCGTGGCGTTCTTGCCCGTCGTGTAGCTGAACTGCTGCATGGGCTGCACCGAGTGCTTGAGCAGGTGGTCCTTCCACGAGTTGAGCTGCGTCGACGTCCAGTCGCCGTAGGCGCGTCGCACGCTCGCCGTGCCGTACTTGGCGATCTCGACCAGCAGCTGCTCGAGATGCTTCGCGGGCGCGTTGTCGGCGTCGATCAAGACGGCCAGCCGTGCGCCGTCGTTGTCCTTGGGCATGAGCACCTCCTGGGCCGACTCTAGCCGTGCGGCACGATTCGCTTCATGGGGCGACGTTGGTCGTCGGAATCGACACGATCCGCTTCACGAGGTGCGCGGGGCGGAGCGCTACGTGCGACGGCGTGCGAGATCGGGGAGAGGGCCTCGAGCAGCCGCGCGCGCAGCGCCCCGCCGCGTTCCGCGAAGTCCCGCTGCCGTCGCGCATACTCGCGCTTCCCCTCGGGGGTCTCGACGGCGATCGCCTCGAGCCCGAAGCGTGAGACGTCGTACGGAGAGGCCTGCATGTCGACCTGTCGTACCTCGAGGGCGAGCGCGAACGCCTCCAGCGTCAGCGACGACGGCACCACGGGCGTGAGCTTGGCCGCCCACTTGTACAGGTCCATGGTCGCGTGCAGGCAGCCGGGCTGCTCCATCGCGACCTGGGTCTCCCGGGTGGGCTGCAGCTGGTTGAGGGGACGCGCCTCGGGCGTGAAGAAGCGGAACGCGTCGATGTGGGAGCAGGCGATGGGATTGGCCTCGACGACCGCGTCGGTACCGGCCTGCCCGAGGCGCAGGGGGAGGGGATGCCGTCGCTCGTCGTCAGCCCGGTAGACCATGGCCCACTCATGGAGCCCGAAGCAGCCGTAGCGTGCTGGCCTGGACGCGGTGGCCTCCAGCAGCCGCACGATGTGCGCGAGACCCCTGCCGCGGGCCTCCAGGAACGCGTCGACGTCCACCTGAGTGCCCGGCGCACCGTCCCGGTAGAAGGTCCACCGCGCGTGCTCGGGCGCGTCCTCGAGGACGATGCCGGGGCCTGGGTGCCAGCGGCGCAGCCGGGATGGGCGCACGCCGTAGTACTCGAACAGGAAGTCCTCGATCGCGTGCTTCTCCGCCCGCCCGGCGCGCTCGCGATGACCCGCCGTCAGGGCGTCGGCTGCCTCGGCGTGAGCCCGCGCCTGCGGCTCCCACTCGGCGCGCGTCAACGCGGTCGGGGCGGGCTCGGTCATCCGCCCATCATCTCAGGCGTTCCACCTGCACCCCGTGCCGCATCGTCCTACCCTGGAGGGGACGGCACAACGGCACGATGCCCCTCCGCCCGTGGACCCGGACGCCTCCGGACCGGCACCGGGAAGGAGGACGCCATGAGAAGGATCACCGCCGTCACGGGGCTGCTCGCGGGAGCGGCGCTCGCACTCGCCGGCTGCTCGTCGGACTCGCCGGCGACCATCGAGGTCACCGGCACACAATCCGGATGCGCGATCGCACCGGACAACCCGGGGTTCCATGGGAACTGCGTTCTCGACCTGTCGGACGAAAGGGTGTCAGGCACGGTCGAGGTCGAGTTCGACCAGGTCGGCGAGGACGGCGACACGGTGCAGTTCGAAGGTTCCGCCGTCATCAGCAACGATGGGGGCACCTGGACCAGCGACACATGCACCGGGATGCTCGAGGATGAGACCGGCCACGTCGAGTTCGACTGCGAGCTCGCCGGAACGGGCGACTACGAAGGGATGACCTTCGTGCAGCACCTTGAGGGCACCAGCACCCCGTCCCAGGTGACGGGCACGCTCACCGAGGGCTGAGGCCCCGCATCGCCACCGCTCGGGCAGCTGCCCGAGCGGTCGGTCGTGCCACGCTAGGGCCATGCCCGACACGTCCCGCGCCCACGCCGCGGCGCCGTTCCTGGTCCTGCTCGGGCTGCTCTGCCAGGAGGCGGGTGCGGCGATCGCGGTGATGGTGTTCCCGACCGTCGGCCCCGTCGCGATGGTCGCGCTGCGGCTGGTGTTCTCCGCGCTCGTGCTCCTGCTCATCGCGCGGCACGCGCTTCGCGGCGCCGCGCACGGTCACTGGCCCCTGGTGATCGGATACGGCGTCACCCTGGCCGCGATGAACGTGATGTTCTACCTCGCGATCGCCCGGATCCCGCTGGGAATCGCGGTCACGATCGAGGTGCTCGGCCCGCTGGTCCTCAGCGTGGTCGCGAGCCGGAGCCTGCGCGGCCTGCTGTGGGCCGTGACCGCGGCGGCGGGTGTCGCGCTGCTCGGGGGGACAGCCCACGACCTCGACCTGCTCGGCGTCGCCTTCGCGGTCGGCGCCGCGCTGCTGTGGGCTGGCTACATCCTGCTCGCGCGCGCCGCGGGCGCCGCGATGGCTGGCCTGACCGGCCTCGCGCTCGCGACCGGCGTCGGCGCGGTCCTCACCCTGCCGGCCGCGGTCGTCACCGCGGGCGCGGCGCTCGCGGATCCCCGGATCCTCGCCCTGGGCCTCGCGGTCGCCGTGCTGTCCTCGGCCATCCCGTACGGCATCGAGATCACGGCGCTGCGCCGCTTGAGGGCGGAGACCTTCGGGATCCTCATGGCCCTCGCGCCCGCGCTCGCCGCGCTCACCGGCCTGGTGCTGCTCGGCCAGCGCCTCACCGTGACGATCGCGCTGGGCATCGCGCTGGTCACGGTCGCCGGGATCGGGGCGGTGCGCACGGCGCCTCGGCCGACGCGGGTCGTCGCGCCCGACCAGGCCACCCTGCCGCTGCCGCCGGCGTAGGGAGCCCTACGCGCCCTCCCACCACGCGAGCACGCGCATCGCCCGCAGGGTGTTCCACCGGGACGGCCGCCCGTCGCCGTCCTCGAGGGTGAGCGGCACGTCGCCGCGGTGCGTGTTCTCGAGCGGCCACTGTCCCGCAGAGGTCTGCTTGGACCGCACCAGCGCGATCGCCTCCGCGAGCCGCGGATCCGGCGGGGATCCGGTGGAGCGCAGGTGGTCGAGGGCGCGCAGCACGTCGTAGTGCCAGTACGGCGGGAACGAGAACCGCTGGAAGGCGGGATCGATCACCTCGCCCGTCGAGCGCCGGTACATCAGGCCGCGCTCGAGGAGCAGCGCGTGCGCGTCCTCCATCGCGATCGCCACCGCCGGCTCGGGCTCCCGCGAGCGGCGGTACAGCTCCAGCGCCTCGAGCGCGCCGATGGTCGAGTGCAGGGAGGACCGCTGCGACCTCGCGGGCGGGTCGCAGTTCCACCCGCCGTCGCGGCGGCGGTCGGCGAGCAGGCGCCGCACCGGGCCCCGCATGTCCTCGCCGAAGTACGCGCCCACGGCGATCGCGGTCGCGAGCGTGCACGCCTCGTCCTCGCCCTCGAGGAACGGCGCGTCCCCGTCCTCCCACCGCACGCCGTCGAACGCGCGTCGCACCGCCGCGCGCACCGGTCGCGAGCCCGGATCGACGCCCAGGCGCACCAGCAGCATCAGCACGTGGGCCGTGCCGGTCCAGGGCTGGCCGTCGTCCGGGTCGGGCCGCTCCGCGGGCCACCAGGCACCGCCCGCCCACGACCCGTCCTCCCGCTGCATCGCGAGCAGCGCCGCACCCCAGCCCTCCCGCGCGACCAGGTCGCGGTCGAGCGCCGCGCCCTCCGGATCGTCGAGCAGGTCTCGGCGCACCTGCCAGCGGATCGCGGGGTCGCCCGCGAGGAGCCAGTCGATCACGCTCACGCGGCGCCGCCCAGCGGTGTCCGCGGCACGGCGCTGTCGGCGACGGCGGACGATGCGCGGGCCAGGACCCGCTCGAGCGGCCCCTGGCCGAGGGTCGCACGCCAGACGCAGGCGGCCGTCACCGCGGCGCCCGTCAGCACCACCCACGCGACGTTCGACGGCTCCCACACCATGGCGTCGCCGACGATCGCGATCACCACGATGTGGGCGACGTACAGGCTGAGCGTCATGCGCCCGGTCGACGCGAGCGGCCAGATCGCGCGGGGCGCGGCCGACGCCGCCGCCACGCACCCGCCGATCACCGCGGCCGCCACGCCCACGTTGCCGAGCATCTCGAAGCCCGTGTAGCTGTGGGGCGCGACCGACGCCCAGGCGACGCCCGCATCGTCCGTCCATGACCCGCCCAGTCCGAGCCCGAGGCCGTACACGCCCACCGCGACCATGGCGCCGCCGCCCGCGAGCGACGCGAGGTCGGGGCCGCGCCAGGGCGCCCAGCGGCCGATCGCGAGGCCGATCAGGAGGTAGCCGCTCCACACGAGCGCGGGATAGTGGGTCGACCAGAGCTCGTGGATCACGGGACCGTCGAACGGCGCGAGCCACGGGTCCGCCCAGCCCAGCAGCGGTCCGCCGACCACGAGCACGCCGGCGCCCGCCGCGGCCTGGACGGCGGGCCTCCACGCGAGCGCGGGCAGCACCAGCAGGAACATGATCCCGAGGTTGTCGAGGATCACGTCCACCGGGGTCTCGAGCCAGGCGAGCATCCAGCCCAGCACGAGCAGCAGCCCGCCGCGCACCGCGATCCGCGCCCGTGTGTGGGCCACCGCGCCCGCCGACGCCGCACCGCCACGGCCGGTGAGCATGAGCGACATCGACACGCCCGCGAGCACCGCGAACAGCGCCGACGCGCGTCCGTCGAAGACGACGAGCCAGCCCCAGCCGTCCGCGTCCGAGCCCCGCCGACCCGTGTCGCCCACGTGCGCGGCGAACATCCCGATGAGGGCGAGGCCGCGCGCGGCGTCGAGCCCGTCGACGCGGGCGCTCACGCGATCCCGGCGGCGTCGAGGACCCGCTCGCCCCACGCGTAGTGGGCGCCGAGGCACTCGTGCGCGACGTTCGCCATCGCCTCGTCCCCGAGCCACGCGTAGGCGTGGGGCTGGGTCAGCTGCTCCGTGGAGAGCGACTCGACCAGCGCCACGGCGCGGGCATGGGACGCCACGAGCCTCGCGCGCGCCTCCGCGTAGTCGAGGGCGCGCAGGTCGTCGTAGATCCGGTCGTTGAGCTCGCCGAGCATCGCCCACGTGTAGCCCTCGGCGGGGTAGTGCACGGGCCTGCCCGCCGCATCGTCCACCAGCCAGCCCTCGAGGAGCAGGTGCCAGGCGTGGACGTGCGTGAGGATGTCGGTGGTGCGGCGGTCGCGCCACGCGTCGCCGAGCGACGCATCGGGGTAGCGGTCCGTGCGCGCGAGCAGGCTCGTCAACCCGGCGTGGGCCGCCGAGACGATGCCGATGCGCGAGATCACCTTCTCATCGTAGGCACGCCCCCGGACGCAGGGCGGCCCAGGTCCGAGCGGCTACGCTGGAGGTCATGCGTATCGCCCGTTTCACCACCGGAGAAGAGCCCCGTTTCGCGATCGTGGACGGCGATCCCGGAGCCGAGGAGCTCGTGGTCCTCACCGGAGACCCCATGTACACGCCGGGCACCGTCACCGGCGAGCGGATCAAGCTCACCGACGACGTGCGCCTGCTCGCGCCCGTGATCCCGCGCTCCAAGGTGGTGTGCCTCGGCAAGAACTACGAGGCGCACGCGAAGGAGATCCCGCACCGCGGGCCCGCCCCGGACGTCCCGATCCTGTTCCTCAAGCCGAACACCGCCGTGATCGGCCCGGACGACCCGATCGTGCTGCCGTCCTACAGCGAGGACGTGCAGCTCGAGGCCGAGCTCGCCGTGATCATCTCGCGCGTGTGCAAGGACGTCAGCCCCGAGAACGCCGAGCAGTACATCTACGGCTACACCTGCGCCAACGACGTCACCGCACGCGATCTGCAGCGCCTCGAGGACCAGTGGTTCCGCGCCAAGGCGTTCGACACCTCGCTGCCGCTCGGCCCGTGGATCGAGACCGAGCTCGCGCACGACGACGTCGAGATCTCCTCCCGCATCAACGGCAACGCCACGCAGAACGGCAACACGCGTGACATGCTCCTCGACGTCATGCACGCCGTATCGATGGTCTCCGAGGTCACCACGCTCCTCCCCGGCGATGTCATCCTCACCGGCACCCCGTCCGGGGTGACCGCCCTCCACCACGGCGACGTGGTCGAGGTCGAGATCGAGGACCTCGGCGTCCTGCGCAACCCCGTCATCCGGCGCGGCTGAGCGCACGCCGCGCCTCGCATCGTCGCCACCACCGCATCGTCCATCCGCATCACCGCAAGGAAACTCATGAGCAAGGTCCGCGTCCGCTTCTCCCCGTCGCCCACCGGCCTGCCCCACGTGGGCATGGTCCGCACCGCGCTGTTCAACTGGGCCTACGCCCGGCACACGGGTGGTGACATGGTGTTCCGTATCGAGGACACCGACGCCGAGCGCGACTCGCAGGAGAGCTACGAGATGCTCCTCGACGCCATGAGCTGGATGGGCATCGACTACGACGAGGGCCCCGAGATCGGCGGCCCTTACGGTCCGTACCGGCAGTCGCAGCGGCACGACCTGCACGCGCAGGTGGTCGCGAAGCTGGTCGAGGGTGGCTACGCGTACGAGTCGTTCTCGACGCCCGACGAGATCGAGGCGCGCCATCGCGCGGCCGGCCGCGACCCCAAGCTGGGCTACGACGGCTTCGACCGCTCGCTCACCGAGGAGCAGAAGGCCGCGTTCCGCGCCGAGGGGCGTGAGCCGGTGCTGCGCATGCGGATGCCCGACGAGGACATCACCATCGAGGACCTGATCCGCGGCACGGTCACCTTCCCCGCGGGCACCGTGCCCGACTACGTGATCGTCCGCGCGAACGGCATCCCGCTCTACACGCTGGTCAACCCGGTCGACGACGCGCTGATGAAGATCACCCACGTGCTGCGCGGCGAGGATCTGCTGTCCTCGACGCCGCGGCAGATCGTGCTGTGGCGGGCGATGGTCGAGCTCGGCATCGCCGACGCCGTGCCGTCCTACGCGCACATGCCGATGGTGCTCGGCGAGGGCACCAAGAAGCTGTCCAAGCGCGACCCCGAGTCCAACCTGTTCCACCACCGCGACCGTGGCTTCCTCCCCGAGGGGCTGCTCAACTACCTGGCGCTGCTCGGGTGGTCGATCGGCCCCGACCGCGACGTGTTCTCGCCCGCCGAGCTGGTTGCCGCGTTCGACATCGCGGACGTGAACCCGAACCCGGCGCGCTTCGACCTCAAGAAGGCCGAGGCGATCAACGCCGAGCACATGCGGGCGCTGCCCGTGGGCGACCTCGCCGCGCGCGTGGTGCCGTACCTCCACGCCGCGGGCTTCCTGTCCTCCGACTCCGCGCAGAGCCTGACGCCGCACGAGGAGCAGACCCTCGCCGAGGCCATGCCGCTGGTGCAGACCCGCATGAACCTGCTGGGCGAGGCGCCCGGGATGCTGGGGTTCCTGTTCATCGGGGCTTCCGAGGTCGTGGTGGAGGACGCCGCGCGCGCCAAGCTGCCCGACAACGCCGCCGACGTGCTCGACGCCGCGATCGCCGTCCTGGAGGGGCTGACGGACTTCTCGCCGGCCGCGCAGCAGGAGGCGCTCACCGCGAAGCTCGTGGAGGAGATGGGCATCAAGCCGCGTTTCGCGTTCGGCCCGCTCCGCGTCGCGGTCACCGGCCGCCTGGTCTCGCCGCCGCTGTTCGAGTCGATGGAGATCCTGGGCCAGGACGAGTCGCTGACGCGGCTGCGGAATCTGCGCGCGACGCTCTGAGCCCGCCCCTCCTCCTGTCGGGACGCTCAGTCCTCCTCTCGCGCCTGAATCGCGCCTCCCGGGACCGTCAGTCCTCTGGCGCTCGCGACCCACGGTGCCCATGAGGACTCAGTGTCCCGGGAGGACCCGCGGCGCTGAGAATTGAGGACTGACTGTCCCGACCGGTGGGTGAGGTGGCGGTGGTGAACGCGCCTAGGCTGGCCCGCATGACCCCACCCATCCGCGGCGTCCTGTTCGACGTCGACGACACCCTGGTCGACACGCGCGGCGCCTTCCGGCACGCTCTCGCCGGGGTCGCCGTCGACTACCTCGGCGAGGTCGACCACGACGAGCTGGTGCAGTTCTGGCGGGACGATGCGAACGGCTGGTACCGCGCCCATACCCGCGGTGAGATGACGCATCGCGAGCAGCGGCATCGTCGAGCGAACGACCTCCACGCCGCCTACGGCGGCCCCCATCTGGACGATGCGGCGTACGCCGAGTGGGACGGTGCGTTCGAGCGCTACTTCCGTGAGGGCTGGTCGCCGTACCCGGACGCCGACGGTGTGCTCGACGCTCTCGAGAACGCGGGCATCCCGTACGGCGCCCTGTCGAATGCGGCGTTCGACTATCAGGTCCTGAAGCTCGAGTCCTGCGGGCTCGGAAGGGTGCCCATGCTTGTCGGCGTCGACACCCTCGGCTTCGGCAAGCCGGATCCTCGCGTGTTCTCGCTGGCGTGCGAGCGGCTCGGTCTGGAGCCGGCGGAGGTCGCGTACGTGGGCGACGAGTTCGACGTCGATCCGCTCGCCGCGGTCGCCGCCGGGCTCGGCCTCGGCGTGTGGATCGAGCGCCCCGGCGCGCACTCCCGCGACACCGAGGGCCTCGCCGGTCACGGCGTGCCCCGCGACGGCCTGGTCCGCCTCGCCTCCCTCCATGACCTGCCAGGGGTGCTGGGCGTACGGTGACCCCATGAGGGGGTACCTGGCGCTTGGCGCGATCGCGCTGCTCGCGGTCGCCGGCTGCGGCGCGGGCGGTGATGCCGAGGCAGGATTCGGCGTCCCCCGCCAGAACCAGATCGACGAGGTCACGTCCGACCGCGAGCCCGTCAACGGTGTGATCGACGTCGCGGGCGACGGGTGCATGAACCTCGAGCTGCCGACCGGCGAGACCCGGTGGATCGTGTGGCCCCCGGATGCGGAGCAGGGCGACTCCGGCGACGTCGTGCTCTCGGGTGGACAGGAGTTCGGCGACGGCGACGCGATCACGGGGGTGGGGGCGCTCGTGTCCCTCGGAGAGCTGCCGGACGGGTCGAACGCCGACAGCTACTTCTCGAGCTTCGGGGCCTTCTGCGACGCGGACGAGGCAGGGGTCGCCGTCCTCGACTGGCTCGAGCATGCGGATGGGTGACCGTCGGAGCTGGTCGCCGGCCCGTGTGGCGGCCCCCTCGCTGCTGCTCGCCGCCTCGCTGCTCGTCGGCTGCTCGGACGGAGACGACGACGGCGAGGCGGGCTACGTGGTCCGGCAGTCCTCGGTGGGTGAGATCCCCGGCGCGCGCCTCGAGTTCGCGGGCACCGTGACGGCGCTCGACGACGGCTGCCTCATGCTCGATCGCGGAGACGGGACGATGCCGTGGATCGTGTGGCCGCCGGGCGCAGCTCCGGGAGGCGGCGGGGGAGTGGTGGTCGACGCGGAGACGTACCTGCCGGGCGATCCGATCCGCGGGACGGGGACCCTCGCCGTGCTCGCCGACCTGCCCGGCGGCGCGCACGACGACACCTACTTCGGGCGCCAGGGGAAGCGCTGCGACGCGGACTCCGCCGGTGTCGCTGTGCTCGACAGCATCGCCCCCGCCGGGTAGCGGCCGGTTTGGTTTCGGGCTCGGTCTCGGGTACAGTGGTACCTCGGTTCGGCAAGAACCTGATGGGCTATGGTGTAACTGGCAGCACGACTGATTCTGGTTCAGTTAGTTGAGGTTCGAATCCTTGTAGCCCAGCTTTCATGACAGAGGGCCCGCCTGACGGCGGGCCCTCTGTCGTTGTCGGGGGTGGTCAGGCGACTGTCAGCGTCACGCGCTCGCCGTCCCAGCCGGCGGTCACCGCGTCGCCCTCGCCGACCCGGCCGTCGACGATCTCCTTGGCGAGCTCGTTGAGCAGCCGCGACTGGATCAGCCGCTTGAGCGGCCGCGCCCCGAACTGCGGGTCGAAGCCGTCCGCGGCGAGCGAGGCGCGCAGCGCATCGTCCACCGTCAGCGCGATGTCCTTGCTCTCCGCGAGGCGCGCGATGGTCTTGGCGAGCTCCGTCGCGACGATCCCCTCCATGGCGGCGGGGTCGATGCGGTCGAAGACCACCACGTCGTCGAGCCGGTTGAGGAACTCCGGCCGGAAGGCGCGCCGCAGCACCGCCCGCAGGTCGTCCTCGAGCGCCGCCCGGTCCTCGCCGTCCCAGGCCAGGACGATGTCCGAGCCCAGGTTCGACGTCATCACGATGATGGTGTTGGTGAAGTTGACCGTCCGGCCACGGCCGTCGGTCAGGCGGCCGTCGTCCAGCACCTGCAGCAGCACGTTCCACACATCCGGGTGGGCCTTCTCGACCTCGTCGAACAGGACGATGCTGTACGGGCGCCGGCGGACGGCCTCCGTGAGCTGGCCGCCCTGGTCGTAGCCGACGTAGCCGGGAGGGGAGCCGATGAGGCGGCTGACCGCGTGGCTCTCCATGTACTCGGACATGTCGATGCGGATCATGGCGCGCTCGTCGTCGAACAGCTGCTCGGCGAGCGCCCGCGCCAGCTCGGTCTTGCCGACTCCGGTGGGGCCGAGGAACAGGAACGAGCCGATCGGCCGGTTCGCGTCCGAGATGCCCGCGCGGGCGCGACGGATCGCGTCGGCCACCGAGGCGATCGCGCGGTGCTGGCCGACCACGCGCTCGTGGAGCCGGTCCTCCAGGTGGCCGAGCTTGCTCGACTCGTCCGTCAGCAGCTTCTCGACCGGCACGCCCGTCCACTTGGCGACCACGCCCGCGATGTCCTCGCCGGTCACCTCCTCGCGGAGCATGCGCTCCTCGGCGGGGATGGCGTCGAGCTCGGCGCGCGCCGCCGCGATCTCCTTCTCGGCGGCGGGCATGAGGCCGTAGCGGATGCGCCCGGCCCTCTCCAGCTCGCCCATGCGCTCGGCGCGCTCGAGGTCGCCGCGCAGGGACTCGAGCCGCTCCGTGGCGGTCGAGACGCGGACGATCAGGTCCTTCTCGCGTGCCCACCGCATGTTGAGGCGGTCGGAGTCCTCCTTGAGGCGGGTGATGTCGCGGTCGATCTCCTCGCGGCGCGCCTTGGCATGCTCGGACTTGTCCTTCGCCACCTGGGTGCGCTCGATCTCCAGCTGCATGATGCGGCGACGCGCGCGGTCGAGCTCGATCGGCATGGAGTCGAGCTGCATCTTGAGGGCCGAGGTGGCCTCGTCGATCAGGTCGACCGCCTTGTCGGGCAGGAAGCGCTCGGTGATGTAGCGGTCGGACAGCTTCGCCGACTGCACGATCGCCTCGTCGGTGATCTTCACGCCGTGGTGGACCTCGTACTTCTCCTGCAGTCCGCGCAGGATCGCGACGGTGTCCTCGATGCTGGGCTCGCCCACGTAGACGGGCTGGAAGCGGCGCTCCAGGGCGGAGTCGGTCTCGACGTGCTCGCGGTACTCGTTCAGCGTGGTGGCGCCGATCATGCGGAGCTTGCCGCGCGCGAGCATCGGCTTGAGGATGTTGCCCGCGTCGACGGAGCCCTCCGCCTTGCCGGCGCCCACGATGGTGTGGAGCTCGTCGACGAACAGGATGATCCGGCCCTCGGACTCCTCGACCTCCTTGAGGATGCCCTTGAGGCGCTCCTCGAACTGGCCGCGGAACGCGGCGCCCGCCACGAGCGAGCTCATGGCGATCTCGATCACGCGACGGTCCTTGAGGGAGGAGGGGACGTCCCCGGCGACGATGCGCTGGGCGAGGCCCTCGACGATCGCGGTCTTGCCGACGCCGGGCTCGCCGATGAGGACGGCGTTGTTCTTGGTGCGGCGCGTGAGCACCTGCATGACGCGTCGGATCTCCTCGTCGCGTCCGATGACGGGGTCGAGAGCGCCCTGCTCGGCCAGCGCGGTGAAATCCTGGCCGAACTGCTGAAGAGCGCTCTGCTGCTCCTGCTGGTCAGGGGCGTAGGGCTGAGCGGTCATGGGAACCTCCTGGTAAAGCACTGTACGACTGCTGGGTTGAGTCGCCTGCACTCAACTTTACATAACGCCTTGCCGATGCGCAAGGATCACCCGGCGGGGGGAGGGCTTGCCCGGCACGTCGGAACGCGCGTTCCCCGGTCCGGTCGGGGAGTCTCACCGTCGATCTCGCGCCCCCTCGGCCCGGCAGGGGAGGCTGAGCGTGGGCACGCCGCGATCGCGGACGCTGAGCCTCCCCTGCGATGCGGTTCCCGGCGGCGTGCGCCCCTCAGGCTCCGTTCCCGATGCGAGGATGGAGGGGCCGACCGTGGGCGAGCCGCGGGTGCGGAGAGCGGCGCTCGAGCGGATTTTGGAATCGGCTCGCGGTCGTGTACAGTTTTATCTCGCGCCAGCCGCCCGAAACGGTGGCCGGAGCAGCTAGGGCCCCGTTGTGTAGCGGCCTAGCACGCCGCCCTCTCAAGGCGGTAGCGCGGGTTCGAATCCCGTCGGGGCTACTCATCGAACTCCCCGCCGTCAGCGGCGGGGAGTTTCGTGCTTTCCGGCAGGTTCCGGACCGGCGCCGTGCCCGCGTCGGTTTGCGCAACGCGCTTGAGCCGGTGCTACCGTCGCCGCCATGCACGCCCCCCTCTCCCGTGCGGCTCGCCGCTCCGCGCCCTCCCGAGGGGCGCGCGCGTGACGCTCGGCGCCGCCTTCGACGGCGTGCTCGCGGCCGCGCGCACCGGCGAGGAGTGGGCGTGGACGCGCCTCTACCAGGACCTCGCCGGGCCGGTGCGCGGCTACCTCGCGGGCCGGGGCTCTCCGGACCCGGAGGACGAGGCGGCGGACACCTTCCTCCACATCGCGCGCGGCCTCTCGTCGTTCAAGGGTGACGAGGCGGACTTCCGCGCGTGGGTGTTCTCGATCGCGCATCGTCGGATGGTCGATGCGCATCGCAAGGCTGGCCGGCGACCGCAGGTGACGTCGGACGAGCCCGACGACCGGCTCATGCGCGAGACGGTCCCCTCGGCGGAGCAGCAGGCGCTCCTGCGTGACGAGGCCAAGGCGGCGGCCGCGCTGCTCGAGGGCCTGAGCCGGGACCAGCGGGAGATCCTGCTCCTGCGCGTGGTCGGCGAGCTCTCGGTGCGTGAGACCGCGGAGGTGATGGGCAAGAGCGAGTCCGCGGTGAAGGTGTCGCAGCATCGGGCGCTCCAGTCGCTCCGCGTGCGGCTCGCGCGGCGGATGTAACCTTTCCGGCCGCTCGTGCGATGACACAGGCATGACGAGCAACGACTTCACCGACCGCGACGCGGAGCGCCTCCTGCGAGGGAACGCGCCCGAGGCCCTGCAGGACGCCGCGCCCGCGGTCGACGCGCTCCGCGCGCTGGCGATCGCGCCCGACGGGTCCGAGGCCGCCCGCGCGGGCGCCGTGCTCGCAGCTGTCGCCGCGGGGGCCGCGGGCCCCCTCCCCGTGCCCGCGGCGGCGCCTTCGCGCTGGCGCATCCGTGCCGCGATCGCGGGCGCCTGCGCGCTGGTGGGTGCGGGTCTGCTCGGCACCGCCGCCGCAGCGGACGATGCGGCGCCCGGCGACCTGCTGTACCCGGTCGACAAGGCCCTCGAGGACCTGGGCATCGGGGACGGCGGCACCGAGGAGGCGTGCGAGGAGGCCGAGAAGCTCGCCGAGGAGGGCGAGGTCGAGGAGGCCGTCGAGCACCTGGCCGAGGCCGTCGAGGAGGACGAGGACCTCGACGAGGGCTCCGCCGCCGCGCTCATGGCCGCCGCCGAGAAGATCCGTGAGAACGGCTCCGAGGCGTCCGCGGAGGTGCACGAGCGCGTGGCCGCGATGCTCGAGTGGATGGCGACCACCGACGCCACCGGCAAGGAGTTCGGCCAGGGCGTCTCCCAGCACGCGCGCGGAGTCTGGGTCGACCCTGAGGACGAGGCGGTCGAGGACGACGCCGCGGCGACGGACGAGGCCAGCGAGGCCGACGAGGCCGACGAGAAGTCCACGGGCAAGCCCGAGACCACCGGCAAGCCCGAGACGGCAGGCAACAGCGGCAAGGCGCCGGGCAAGCCGGAGACCGCCGGCTCCTCCGAGAAGACCACCGGGAAGCCCGAGAGCACGGGCAAGCCCGAGACGACCGGCAAGCCCTAGGCGCCGGCCGACAGCTGAGGGAGCCGCCTCGCGTCCTCCACGGACGCGAGGCGGCTTCGCCATTCCTGGACCAGCCCGGGCGGCGGCGTGCCGCAGGCGGGGTCCTCGGCCGGGCGGCGCGGACGCCGACGGGCGACGGCGTCGTAGACCGCGTCGCGCATCCGCCGCGGGACGGCGCGCAGGACCATGCCCGCCCGCCAGGGCCACGGCAGGCCTGCCGTGACCCTCGCCACCGCATCGGATCGCAGTGCTGCCGTCTTGCCGTCCCACACCACGAGCGACGATGCCGCGATCGATGCGGGAAGCCCGCCAGCCTCGAGCACGGCGCGCCCGGGAGCGCCCGCGCTGCCCGCGATCAGGAACCGCCTTCGGCGATCGCGCCTGATCAGCCAGGCGACGAAGCCGTTGCACAGCCCACAGTCGCCGTCGAACACCACGATCGCGACCGCCTCCGTCATGGTCACGACCCTACGCGTGGCGGAGAGCACGGTCTGGCACGCCGGTGCGCGCGGCTCCCACGCATCGTCCCTGCTCGGACGTAGCCTGACGCCGTCGGAACCCGTGAAGGGAGGCGCCATGGCCGTCGCCGCACCGCCCGTGGTCAGCCGCCATCGCGGCTCCGCGGACGACTACTCGTCGACCCCGATGCGCATCCGGGGGCTCGACGGGCTTCGCGCGATCGCGGTCGCCGCGGTCGTGGTCTATCACCTGGGGACGGGCGCGCTGCCCGGCGGCTTCCTCGGCGTCGACGTGTTCTTCGTCATCTCGGGGTTCCTCATCACCACCCTGCTCATGACGGAGCGCTCCCGGCACGGCCGGATCCGCTTCGGGCGCTTCTACCTGCGTCGCGCCCGCCGACTGCTGCCTGCGCTGCTGCTCATGCTCGCGGGCAGCGCCCTGCTCGCCGCGACCGTCGCCCGCGACGCCATCGAGGGGTTCCGCGGCAACGTCGCCGCGGCCCTGCTGTATGTGTCGAACTGGTGGTACATCGCCCAGGAGCAGTCCTACTTCGAGCTCATCGGCCGCGGCAACATGCTCGCGCACCTGTGGTCGCTCGCCGTGGAGGAGCAGTTCTACCTGGTGTGGCCCGCCGTGGTGGCGCTCGTATGGGGCATCGCGCGTGCCCGCCGCAGCTCGGTGCGGCTCGCACTCCTGGCGACGGCGGGCACCCTCGCGGTGCTGTCCACCGTCGCGATGACCGTGATGTCGATCCGGCACGGCTTCCCGCTCGACGCGGATCCGACGCGCGTCTACTTCGGCACCGACACCCACGCCATGTCCGTGCTGATGGGCGCCGTGCTGGCGGCGCTGTGGCGGCCGGGGCGCGCGTCCGCCCGCATCGCCGGCGGAGCCCGGGGTGCCCTCGGACTGATGGGCGTGACGCTCCTCGCCCTCCTCGCCTGGATCCTGGTGGACGCGCACGAGTACAGCTCCTGGCTGTACCGCGGCGGCTTCCTTCTGGTGTCGATGCTCGTGGCCGCGATCATCGCGGTCGCGACGCACCCGGCGTCGCCGCTCGGGACGCTCCTCGACCACCGCGGCCTGCGGTGGATCGGCGAGCGCTCCTACGGCATCTACCTCTGGCACTGGCCGATCTTCCTGGTGACGCGGCCGGGCCAGGACATCCCCTGGCACGGCTGGTGGGTCGAGGCGATGCGCATCGGGCTGGTCCTGGCGGTGGCCGCGGCCTCGTACCGGTGGGTCGAGGAGCCGATCCGCCACGGCGCCCTCGGGCGCGGGTGGCAGCGGCTGCGCACCGACGGCCTGGTCGCGCACCAGCGCTCCCTGCTCACGGGGTTCGGCGTGCTGGTCGCGTTCGCGCTGATCGTCGGGGTGTCGTTCACCGTGGGCGTGCCGAAGGCGACGGATACCGCGCTCGGCTCCACCGTCGCGATCACCGCCGAGCCCGTGGTCGCGCGGTCGTCGGTCCCGCTGGAGACCTCCGAGGCGACGTCGTCCGGGGACCCGGCCCCCGCATCGTCCACCCCGACCGTCACCACCGAGGACGTGGCCATCTACGGCGACTCGGTCTCGCTGTGGTCTGCCGAGGTGCTGAAGGCGGAGATCTCCGGATCGACGGTCGACGCGGCCATCAACCGGTCGCCCGGCAACATCATGGGCGCGGTGCTCGATGCGCAGCGCGCCGGCACCTTGCGCCCCGTGGTGATCATGCACATGGGCACGGCCGGGCCGGTCAAGGAGGGCGCGCTGCGCGACACGCTCGACCAGCTCGCCGATCGCGACCGGGTGGTGCTGGTCGACTCGACGGCGCGCTTCGCGTACGTCCAACCGTCGAACGAGGCGATGGAGCGCGTGGCCGCCGACTACGGCAACGTGGTGTTCGCGGATTGGCGCGGCTACGTCGCGGGGCACGATTCATGGCTCGAGGACGGCCTGCACCTCACCGAGGAGGGCAAGCCCGAGTTCGCCGCGTTCCTCAGGTCGCTGGCGCTGACGGGGGAGCCGCCGACCGCCTGACCCGGGCGATGAGGCCGATCAGGCGATGACGGTGCGCTGCAGCACCTCGGTGAGCTGGCGGGCGGCGTCGACCACCGCGCCGGCGTGGATCGCGCCGGGGTTGGACGTGAGGCGCTCGGCGGGCCCGGAGATCGAGACCGCGGCGATGACCGTGCCGGCGGCTCCCCACACGGGGGCCGAGACCGAGGACACGCCGGGCTCGCGCTCGCCGGAGCTGTCGGCGTAGCCCTGGTTGCGGACCTTCTCGAGCTCGGCGGCCGTGAAGCGGGCGCGGGCGAGGCCGCGGTGCATGCGCTCGGGCTCGGCCCAGGCCAGCAGCACCTTCGCGGCCGAGCCCGCCGTCATGGTCATCGTGGTGCCCACGGGGATGGAGTCGCGCAGGCCGACGGGGCGGTCGGCGGAGGCGATGCAGATGCGCTCCTCGCCGTGGGGGCGGTAGAGCTGCGCGGACTCGCCCGTGCGGTCGCGCAGCACGGTCAGCACGGGCTGCGCGGCGGAGACCAGCCGGTCCTCCGACACGGTCGCCGCGAGCTGGGCGAAGCGGCGACCGAGCACGAACGCGCCGTTCACGTCGCGGCCCACCAGGTGGTGGTGCTCGAGCGCCAGCGCGAGCCGATGCACTGTCGGGCGCGCAAGATGGGTGGAGGCGACGAGCTCGGCGAGCGTCGCGGGCCCCTTCTCGAGCGCACCAAGGATGGCGGCGGCCTTGTCGATCACGCCGACTCCGCTATGATTGTCCATAGTTCGATACTAACGTCTCAATATCTGAGATGTCGACAGGTCAAGGAGATCGCCATGGGAACCACCCTCGCCGAGAAGCTCTGGGCCAGCCACCTGGTCCGCAAGGGGGAGGACGGCGCCCCTGACCTCATCTACATCGACCTCCACATGTGCCACGAGGTCACCAGCCCGCAGGCGTTCGAGGGCCTCCGCCTCGCCGGTCGCCCGGTCCGTCGCCCGGACCTCACGATCGCGACCGAGGACCACAACACCCCGACGCTCGACATCGACCTGCCGATCGCGGACGAGACCTCGCGCGTCCAGATCAACACGCTGCGCAAGAACGCCGAGGAGTTCGGCATCCGCATCCACTCGCTGGGCGACGCCGACCAGGGCGTGGTCCACGTGGTCGGCCCGCAGCTCGGCCTCACCATGCCGGGCATGACGGTGGTCTGCGGCGACTCGCACACCTCGACCCACGGCGCGTTCGGCTCGCTGGCCTTCGGGATCGGCACCTCGGAGGTCGAGCACGTGCTCGCCACGCAGACGCTGCCGCTCAAGCCCTTCAAGACCATGGCGATCAACGTGAACGGCGAGCTGCCCGAGGGCTCCACCGCGAAGGACATCATCCTGGCGATCATCGCCAAGATCGGCACCGGCGGTGGCCAGGGCTACGTGCTCGAGTACCGCGGCGACGCGATTCGTGCGCTCTCCATGGAGGCGCGCATGACCATCTGCAACATGTCGATCGAGGCGGGCGCCCGCGCCGGCATCATCGCCCCCGACCAGACCACCTTCGACTACGTGCAGGGCCGTCCCCACGCCCCCGAGGGCCAGGACTGGGACGATGCGGTGGCCTACTGGAGCACCCTGGTCACCGACGACGACGCCACCTTCGACACCGAGGTGAACCTCGACGCGGCCGACCTCGAGCCGTTCGTCACCTGGGGCACCAACCCGGGCCAGGGCCTGCCGCTCTCGGCCGCGGTCCCCAACCCCGCCGACATCCCCGACGAGGTCGACCGCGAGGCCGCCGCCAACGCGCTCGAGTACATGGGCCTCACCCCGGGCACCCCGCTGCGCGAGATCGCCATCGACACGGTCTTCCTCGGCTCCTGCACCAACGGGCGCATCGAGGACCTCCGCGCTGCCGCCGACGTGATCAAGGGCCGCACCAAGGCCGAGGGCGTCCGCTTCCTGGTGGTCCCCGGCTCGGCTCGCGTGCGCCTGCAGGCCGAGGCCGAGGGCCTCGACCGGGTCTTCCTCGACTTCGGCGCCGAGTGGCGCAACGCCGGCTGCTCGATGTGCCTGGGCATGAACCCGGACCAGCTCAAGCCGCAGGAGCGCTCGGCGTCCACGTCGAACCGCAACTTCGAGGGCCGTCAGGGCAAGGGCGGCCGCACCCACCTGGTGTCGCCGCTGGTCGCCGCCGCCACCGCGGTCCGCGGCACGCTGTCCAGCCCCGCCGACCTGGTCGACGCCCCCGCGGCGCTGGTCTGAGACAAGGAGAACAGTCATGGAGAAGTTCACGACCCACACCGGCGTCGGCGTCCCGCTGCGCCGCTCCAACGTCGACACGGACCAGATCATCCCCGCCGTCTACCTCAAGCGCGTCACCAAGACGGGCTTCGACGACGCCCTGTTCGCCGCCTGGCGCGGCGACTCGGAGTTCATCCTCAACCAGGACGCCTACAAGCACGGCTCGGTGCTGGTCGCGGGCCCGGACTTCGGCACCGGCTCCTCGCGCGAGCACGCCGTGTGGGCCCTGAAGGACTACGGCTTCAAGGTGGTGCTGGCCTCCCGCTTCGCGGACATCTTCCGCGGCAACTCGGGCAAGCAGGGCCTGCTGACCGGCATCGTCTCCCAGGAGAACATCGAGCTGCTGTGGAAGCTGCTCGAGACCGAGCCCGGCAAGGAGATCACGGTCTCCCTCGAGGACCGCACGGTCACCTGCGGCGAGCTCACGGTCCCGTTCGAGATCGACGATTACGTCCGTTGGCGCCTCATGGAGGGCCTCGACGACATCGGCCTGACCCTCCAGCACGAGGAGGACATCACGGCGTTCGAGGGCACCCGCGCCGCGTGGCGTCCGCAGACGCTCCCGGCCAAGACCCTGCCCAAGGTCGAGATCGAGGCGGCGCGTCCCGTCGACGCCTGACCCCGCGCCGCGCATCGTCCGTCGAGGCCCGCACCCCGCCCGGGGTGCGGGCCTCGACGCATCTGGCATAGTCCCTGCATGAGGTTCGCGCTGAGGGTCGCCGCCGCCGTCCTGGTGGTGGGCGCCGCGGTGCTGCTGTTCGCCGTGCACGTGCGCCCGCTCGGCTACGTGCCGCTCGCGGCGGGCGTGGTGCTGGGTCTGATCGTCGATCGGGCGCTCGGCCGCGACCTGGGGCTGATCGCGCTCGGCCAGGTGATCATCTCCACCATCTCCCTCAAGGCGGACCTGTCGGACGCCGGGATGATGCGCTTCACGCTGGCGCTCGGCGCGGCCGTCCTGGTGCCGACCCTGATCTCGCGGCTCGTCTTCAGGGAGTCGACCATCCAGTTCCCGATCGGCACCGGCCAGCGATGGACCCGGACCATGTGGATCTACCTCGGGATCGTGGTGCTCGCGGGCTATCTGATCCTGCCGTTCTACTTCATCTCCTCGGGCGTCTACGCGAACTGGCCGGACCTGGACAGCGGGGGAGAGATCGCGCGGCTGTTCGTCGGCGTCAACGCGGTGGGCCTGTGGGACGAGCTGTTCTTCATCTGCGTCGTCTTCGCCCTGCTGCGCCGCCACTTCCCGATGCCGCTGGCCAACGTTCTCCAGGCCGTCGTCTTCGTCAGCTTCCTGTGGGAGCTCGGCTACCGGTCATGGGGGCCGCTGCTGACCATCCCGTTCGCGCTGGTCCAGGGCTGGATCTTCGCACGGACCAAGTCCTTGCCGTACGTTGTGGCCGTGCACCTCCTCTTCGACGCCGTCGTGTTCGGCGTGCTGGTCCACGCGCACCATCCGGAGCTGCTGGACATCTTCGTGACCGCGCCATGATCAAGATGCTCGCCGAGCGGGCGCGCGCGCTCGCCGCGGGCGGAGGCCGCGTGGTGATCGGGATCGCGGGCATCCCGGGCTCCGGGAAGTCGACGGCGGCGACCGCGCTGGTGCGGCGGCTCGGCGCCTACGGCACGCCCGCGGCGTACCTGCCCATGGACGGCTTCCACCTGTCCGCGTCCACGCTGGCCGCGCAGGGCCTCGCCGACCGCAAGGGCGCGTCCGACACGTTCGACGTCGACGGCTACGTCGCGCTGCTGCGTCAGGTGCGCTCGGGGCTGGGCATGGCCCAGTGGGCGCCGGACTACGACCGCGAGAGCCACGACGTGGTGCCCGCACGGATGCTCATCCACCCGGACGCGCGCGTGGTGATCACCGAGGGCAACTACCTGGCGCTGCCCGAGGGGCCGTGGGCGGCCGTCCGTCCCCTCCTGGCCGAGCTGTGGGGCATCGAGGCCTCGTGGGAGGGCGCGCGGGAACGGCTCATCGAGCGGCGCGTCGCCACGGGCAGGACGCTCGACGAGGCGGTGGCGTGGGTGGATCGGGTGGACGCCGCGAACGCGGCGCTGGTCGCCCCGACGATCGACCTGGTGGACGTGGTCGTCGCGTTCGACGAGATGCACCCCGAGTCCGTCTGAGCCGGCCGCCGGTCAGGCCAGCCAGGCCCGGGTGCCGAAGCTGCCGAGCGACTCCGCGACCACCGCGGAGGCGAACGCGATGTCGTCGGCGAGCCGCGCATCGTCCCGTCCCAGCGACGCGATGCGCCACGTCAGCGCGCCGTGGAAGAAGTCTCCCGCGCCGAGGGTGTCGACCACGGGCGAGACCCGGGGGACCTCGACCTCGCCGGACGATGCGGGCGTCGAGAACAGCACGGAGCCGCCGCCGCGCGTGAGCACGGCGGTGGCGACGCCGAGGCCGGCGAGGTAGGCGAGCACGGCCGACGGCTCGCCGCCGGTGCCGGGCGGAGCGAAGTCATCCGAGACCACGGCGATGTCGCAGGCGGAGACCACCTCATCGGTGTGCGGCTTGTGCGACCCGGCGTCGAGGATCACGGGGATGCCGGCGTCGCGGGCGCGCCGCGCGATCGGCAGCGACACGTCCGGGAAGTAGCCGTCGACCAGCACGGCCCCGATGCCGTCGATCGGGGTCTCGCGCTCGGCGGCCACACCGCCGGCGGTCGCGATCCCGCTGGGCGAGACCACGGCGCGGTCGCCGGTCGCCCGCGTCACCATGATCGAGGCCGTCACGGGCGGGCCGTCGTACGCCGCGACCGCCTCGAGCCGGACGCCGCACCGGTCGAGGTCCGCGCGGATGAGCGCGCTGAGGTCGTGGCGCGGGAGCGCGGTGACCAGGGCCGGTGCGCCGCCGCAGCGCGCGAACGCGACCGCGGCGTTCGTGGCGGGCCCTCCGGCCGCGACCAGGAAGTCCAGGGCCGCGACCTTCTGGTTCGACGCCGGCAGGCGCTCGACCAGCTGGACGATGTCCAGCGTGCTCAGCCCGGCGAAGATGGCGGCGGCGGTCACGCGGCGAGTCTACGTCGGACGATGCGTGAGGCCGCCGCGAGTAGGGGATGATGGTCCCCATGACCGATTCCATCCGGGTCACCGGCGGACGCCCCCTCACGGGCGAGATCACCGTCCGCGGGGCCAAGAACTTCGTGTCCAAGGCGATGGTCGCGGCGCTGCTCGGCAGCACCCCGTCGACCCTGCGCAACGTCCCCGAGATCCGCGACGTCGCGGTGGTGTCCTCGCTGCTGCGGCTGCACGGCGTCGGCGTCGACTACGACGTCGAGACCGGCGTGCTCGGCATGGACACCAGCGAGCTCGTGAAGGCGGACGCCGCGCAGATCGCGGCGCACGCCGGCTCCTCGCGCATCCCGATCCTGCTGTGCGGGCCGCTGCTCCACCGGCTCGGGCATGCGGTGATCCCCGACCTGGGCGGCTGCCGGATCGGCGACCGGCCCATCGACTTCCACCTCGAGATCCTCACCAAGTTCGGCGCGCACGTCGAGCAGATGGAGGACGGGCTCTATCTCACCGCGCCGAACGGACTCAAGGGCATCAAGCACAAGCTCTCGTACCCGTCCGTGGGGGCGACCGAGCAGCTGCTCCTGACCGCCGTGATGGCCGAGGGCATCACCCACCTCGAGGGCGCGGCCGTCGAGCCGGAGATCAAGGACCTGATCGACACGCTCCAGAAGATGGGCGCGATCATCTCGGTCGACACCGACCGCTCCATCACCATCGAGGGCGTCAAGCGCCTCCACGGCTACGACCACTTCTCGCTCACCGACCGCATCGAGGTCGGCTCCTGGGCGTCGGCCGCGCTCGCGACCAAGGGCGACATCTTCATCCACGGCGCCCAGCAGCGCACCATGGGCATGTTCCTCAACGTGTTCCGCAAGGTGGGCGGCGAGTTCGACGTGGTGCGCGACGGCATCCGGTTCTACCACCCGGGCGGCGACCTCAAGTCGATCGCGCTGCAGACCGACGTGCACCCGGGCTTCATGACCGACTGGCAGCAGCCGCTGGTGGTCGCGCTCACGCAGGCCAAGGGCCTCAGCATCGTCCACGAGACGGTCTACGAGCAGCGCTTCGGCTTCACGCAGGCGCTCAACCAGATGGGCGCGCACGTGCAGCTGTTCCGAGAGTGCCTCGGGGATCGCGCCTGCCGGTTCGGCGCCCGCAACTTCAAGCACTCCGCGGTGATCTCCGGGCCCACGCCGCTCGCGGCGGCCGACATCGAGGTGCCCGACCTCCGGGGCGGGTTCTCCCACCTGATCGCGGCCCTCGCGGCGGAGGGGACCTCGACCGTGCGCGGCATCGGCATCATCGACCGCGGGTACGAGAGCTTCCGCGGCAAGCTCGCCGCGCTCGGGGCGGAGGTCGAGTAGCCGCATGGCCACCGCACCCAGCCGGTTCTATCGCAACGCCGCGAGACCGCTCCAGGCGCTGATGACGTCCGTGACCCGCAAGGACTGGCACGGCGCCGAGCACCTCCCGTCGGACACGGGCTACATCGCCGTGTCCAACCATGTGACGTACGCGGATCCCATCACGCTCGCGCACTTCCTCTACAACAACGGGCAGGTGGTGCGGTTCCTCGCCAAGTCGTCGCTGTTCTCCGCCCCCGTGATCGGGGCGGCGCTGCGCGGCTTCGACCAGATCCCGGTGTACCGCGGCACGGCGCGCGCCAAGGAGGCCGTGGACAAGGGCGTCGAGGTGCTCGAGCGGGGCGACATGATCGCGATGTTCCCTGAGGGCACGCTCACCCGCGACCCCGACCTCTGGCCGATGGCGGGTCGCACCGGCGTCGCGCGCATGGCGCTCGAGACCGGCGTGCCCGTGATCCCCGTCGCCCAGTGGGGCGCGCATCGGCTGCTCGGGCGCTACGAGAAGGTGCCGCACCCCTTCCCGCGCAAGACCATCACGGTGGTCGCCGGCCCGCCCGTCGACCTGGACGAGTTCCGCGCCCGTGTGGCCGGCGGGAAGGTCGACACCGAGACGCTGCGCGCCGCGACGGACCGCATCATGGCTACGCTGACGAGCATGGTCGCGGAGATCCGAGGCGAGACGCCGCCCAAGAAGCCCTACGACATGCGGGCGCAGGGGGAGAAGCGGTGACCCGCGCCGCGGTGCTCGGCGCCGGCGCCTGGGGCACCACCTTCGCCGCCGTGCTCGCGGACGCGGGCACCGACGTCACCCTGTGGGGCCGCGACGAGGCGGTGATCCGTGCGGTGCGTGACGAGCGTCGCCACGACACGTCGCTGCCCGGCATCGAGCTGCCCGCCGGGATCCACGCGACCACGGATGCGACGGAGGCGCTCGCGGACGCGGAGCTCGTGGTGATCGCGGTGCCGTCGCAGCGGGCGCGAGCGATCCTCGAACCCTTCCGCCCGCTGCTCGCGGAGCACGCTCTCGCGGTGTCGCTCATGAAGGGCATCGAGCTCGGCACGCACGAGCGGATGTCGCAGGTGATCTCCGAGGTGTGGGGCCTGCCCGACGACCGCGTGACGGTGGTGTCGGGTCCCAATCTCGCGCGCGAGATCGCCGAGCGGCAGCCGACCGCGACGGTCGTGGCGTCGACGAGCACCGAGGCGGCCGAGCGCGTGGCCGCCGCCACGGCGTCGTCGTACTTCCGGCCCTACACCAACGCCGACGTGGTCGGCGTGGAGCTCAGCGGCGCCTACAAGAACGTCATCGCGGTCGGGGTGGGCGTCGCGGACGGCCTGGGCTACGGGCACAACACGACGGCGACCGTGATCACACGCGGGCTCGCGGAGATCACCCGGCTCGGTCTCGCGCTGGGCGCGCGTCCGGAGACCTTCTCGGGGCTCGCGGGCATGGGTGACCTCATCGCCACGTGCGCGTCGCCGCTGTCCCGCAACCACACGCTCGGCGCGCACATCGGGCGAGGTGCCTCGCTCGAGGACGCGATCACGCTGACCCGTGGCACGGCCGAGGGCGTGAAGACCGCGCAGTCGATCCGCGAGCTCGCGGCCTCCGCCGGCGTCGAGGTCCCCATCTGCGACGGCGTGGTGCGGATGCTCTCCGGCGAGGTGCCGCCGTCGACCGTGGTGGAGACGCTCCTGTCGCGTCCCCGCAAGGCCGAGGTCGGCTGATGGGTCGACCCCGGGTGGCGGTGCTGTTCGGAGGCCGCTCGTCGGAGCATGGCGTGTCCTGTGTCACCGGCGGCGGCGTGCTGGGCGCGATCGACCGCGACCGGTGGGACGTGGTCGCGATCGGGATCACGCGCGACGGACGGTGGACCCGGGTGTCCGACCGGCCCGAGGACTGGCGGATCGTCGACGGCGAGATGCCGTCGGTCGCGCCGAGCGACGCGGTCGTGGTGCCGCCCTTCGAGGCCGGGGTGAGCGAGTGGCGCGAGGTCGCCGACTCGGGGTCGGTGAGTTCGCTCGGAGCGATCGATGTGGTGTTCCCCCTGCTCCACGGCCCCTGGGGCGAGGACGGCACCATCCAGGGCGCGCTCGAGCTCGCCGACGTCCGCTACGTCGGCTCCGGCGTGCTCGCCTCCGCGCTCGGCATGGACAAGCAGTTCATGAAGATCGCCTTCCGGGCCGCCGGCCTGCCCGTGGCGGACGATGTGGTGGTCACCCCCGCGCTCGGCGCCGACGAGCAGCGGGAGGCGATCGAGGCGCTCGGGCTGCCGGTGTTCGTCAAGCCCGCGCGCGCCGGCTCGTCGATGGGGATCTCGAAGGTGTCGTCGTGGGAGGCGCTCGATGCGGCCCTGGCGGAGGCCGTGCGGCACGACCCGAAGGTGCTGATCGAGGCCGCCCAGGTGGGCCGCGAGATCGAGACGGCGGTGCTGGCGACGCCCGACGGGCTGCTCGCCTCGCCCGCCGGTGAGATCGTGACGGGCGGTGACCACGAGTTCTACGACTTCGAGGCGAAGTACCTCGACGAGGACGCGGTGCAGCTGCTGTGCCCGACGTTCCTCGAGCCGGACGTGGCGAACGTGGTCGCCGACTTCGCGCGCCGCGCCTTCGTCGCCGTGGGGGCCGAGGGTCTCGCGAGGGTCGACGTGTTCGTGGCGCCCGACGGCGGCGTGGTGGTCAACGAGATCAACACGATGCCCGGCTTCACCACCACCTCGATGTACCCGCGGATGGCCGCGGCGGCCGGGATCGCGTACCCGGCGCTCGTCGAGACGCTCCTCGCGACCGCGATGGCGCGCCCGGCGGGCCTGCTGCGCTGAGCTTCAAACCGCGCCTCGGCCCGACCTCCCGCCCCCGGACAGCCCGCACGGAACCGGGGCCGACACGCCGTCCGGGGGACGCGCATCGTCGCTCCTGACCGGCGTGTCGCGCCCAGATCCGTGCGGAGTGTCCGGGAAAGGGCTTGGCGGGACCGGATGGGACCGGGTCAGCGGCACTTGAGGCCGTTGGCGGGTGCGAGCGCCGCCGCCGGGGAGACCTCCGCGAGCACGTCCCCGAGCGCGTCCTGCGCCCGCTCCTTCGGCACCACCAGCTCGACGGCGGGGGAGCGTCCGAAGGTCACGGTGCGCCACGTGCCGCCCTCGTCGATCACCAGCCAGTCGACGGTCGCGGCCGACGTCTCGATGCTGAGGCACTCGTCGGTGGTGGGCCCAGGCGGCTCGACGCCGCAGCGCATGACGAGCGGGTACTCCTCGCCCCACGCGGCGGTCGCCTGCGAGCTCGTGGGCTGCCCCGGCAGCCCTCCCAGGTCCTCCGGCATGGCCAGCATCACGCGCGCGCAGTCGACGTCGGCGGCGTACGGCGCGGGGTCGACCACCAGCGGCGACGCGCAGCCCGTCAGCAGGGGTGCGGCGGCCGCGGCGAGCACGGCTGCGGCGGCTGCCGGACGGGGGATCATGCCTCTCAGCCTAGGGGCGTCCGGGGCGTCCGCCGGACCGGGTAACGTCGCCGTGTGACACCCGCGCCGCTCCCGCATCGCCGGGCCTTCTCCCTGGCCTGGCCCGCGATCGTCGGCAACGTCACGGTGCCGCTGGTGGGCCTCGTCGACACCGCGATGCTGGGCCATTTCTCGACCGCGACGCACATCGGCGCCGTGGCGCTCGGCTCGACGGTCCTGAGCGCGCTGATGTGGCTCGTCGGGTTCCTGCGGACCGGCACCACGTCGCTGGTCGGACGCGCGCGCGGCGCGGGACGGGACGATGCGGCGCTGACGCACGCGCAGCGCGCAGCGCTGCTCGCGGTCGCCCTGGGCGCGGGGGCCCTGGTGCTCCAGTGGATCGCCATCCCGGCCCTGATGTCGGTGCTGGCGCCCGCCGGCGACGTGCGCGAGCTCGCGATCCAGTACGCGTGGATCCGCATGACCTCGGTGCCCGCAGCGCTCCTCACGCTGGTGATCAGCGGATGGTTCGTGGGCTCGGGCGACACCCGCCGCCCGCTCGCGATCGTCGCCACCGTCAACGTGGTGAACCTGGGCCTCGACGTCGCGTTCGTCGGCGGGCTCGGGTGGAACTCCGCGGGCGCGGCCTGGGCGACCGTGATCGCCGAGTGGCTGGGCCTCGCGCTGGCGCTCGTGCTGTGGTGGCGGGCGGCACCGTCCTCGCTGCGCGCGGGGGCGCGGCGCTGGCGCGGCCGCGGGCTGCGCTCGGGATGGCGCCGCCTCATGGCGATGAACACCGACCTGGTGATCCGCACGGCGCTGATCTACGCGGTGCTCATGTTCGTCACCGCGTACGGCGCCCGGCTGGGCCCCGAGATCCTCGCGGCGAACGCGATCCTGATGCAGCTGATGCTGCTCGCCAGCTACGGCCAGGACGGCTACGCGCACGCCGCCGAGGCGATGGTGTCGCGCGAGATCGGCGCGCGCGACGTGCCCGCCTTCCACCGGGCGGTCGCCGCCTCCGCCCTGCCGGCCGTCGGCATCGGCGCGGCGTTCTCGCTGCTGTACCTGGTCGCCTCCGGCCCGTTCGTGTCGGTGCTGACCTCCCTGCCCGAGGTGACGCAGGCGGTCGACGACTACATCGGCTGGGTGGTGTGGCTGCCGCTGGTCTCCGCGGGCGCCTACCTTTTCGACGGCGTGTTCCTGGGATCGGGACGCACGCGCGCGATGGCGTGGACCATGGCGGCCTCGGTGATCGTCGTGTTCGTGCCGGTGCTGCTCGCGGGGCTCGCCTGGATCCCCGACGGCCGCAACCACGACCTGTGGCGCGCGTTCCTGCTGTTCAACGCCGCGCGCGGGGTCTTCCTGGGGATCGCGTACTGGCGGATCACGCGCCGGGGTGCGTGGCTGCACGCCGCGGAGGCGTGAGCGGGCTCAGTAGCCCGTGTACCGCCCGGGCTTGTGGTTCATGGTGATGATGACGCTCAGCGCGATGGCGCCCAGAGCGGAGATCGCCACGACCCACGGCTCGCGCACGGTGAAGGACAGCAGGATCACCGAGGTGTCCAGCACCATCAGCACGTGACCGGCGCGGATCCGCGTGCGCTCCTGCAGCATGACCGCGATCACGGAGAAGCCGCCGACGGAGGACTTGTGGCGGAAGATGATGAGGATGCCCACGCCGCAGATCACGTTGGCGGCGATCGCGGCGAACACCGTGTCGACGTTCTCGATGTGCAGGAACTGCTGGGCGACCGCCGAGGTGATCGACACGAGCCCGACGGTCGCGGCGGACCGCAGCGCGAACGTCCAGCCCGACTTCCATGCGGCCAGCGCGATGAACGGCAGGTTGACCAGGATGAGCAGGACCGGCAGCGGCACGTGCATCGCGTAGCTCAGCAGCAGCGACAGACCCGCGGTGCCGCCGGTGACCAGGCCGCCGGCCTTGAGCAGCACCAGGCCGACGCCGAGGAGCGTGCAGCCCGTGAGGACGCCGACCACGTCCTCGAGGACGGTGTGCGGCGTCCCGGCGGGGGCGGTGGTGGGCTCGGTCATGAAGGCGCTCCTCGGATGCTGACGGGATGAGCGCGCGGCGATGGGCGCACCGCAGAGGATACCGGGCGCCGCGCCGGGACCCGCGCCGGCCGCGTCCCGGTCAGCGGCGGGGCGGCTTCGGCGGCAGCGTCGCGACGTAGGCGAGCGCCCGGTCGGTCTCCTCGCCGGACTCGGCCGCGAGCGGCAGGGAGACGTACTCGCGCATCGTCCGTCCGCCGGGCGCGAAGGGCGCGGCCTCGGGGCGGGACAGCGCGGCCTCCAGGGCCGGCGCGTCGAGCTTGAACGCGACGCGGTCGCCGAACAGGCACATGAACATGTTCCCGCCCACGAACGCGGCGAGCTGGCCGAACATCGGTCGCACCTCGACGCCGGGCGCGTCGGGCACCAGCGAGCGGAAGGCGTCCTTCTGGGCGTCGGTCGGGCGGGGCATCTCCATGCCGCCAGCGTAGGTGTCCGGACCCGGTCCCGCCCGGCCTACGCTGGCCCCATGACGACGATCGGCGAGATGGGGGAGGACGCGCTCATCGCGGCGTTCGCCCCGCGGCTGCCCGTGACGGACTCCGAGATCCTCGGGCCGGGCGACGATGCGGCGGTGGTCGCCGTCGACGGCGACCTGGTGGTCTCCTCGGACATCCTGGTGCAGGACGTCCACTTCCGGATGGACTGGTCCAGCCCCGAGGACGTGGGGTGGCGGGCGGCCATGCAGAACCTCGCCGACATCGACGCCATGGGTGCGGTCCCCACCGCGCTGCAGGTCACGCTCGCGGCGCCCGCATCGCTCGACGCGGACTGGGTGCTGCGCTTCGCCGACGGGCTGCGCGAGGCGTGCGAGCCGCACGGGGTGGGCGTGGTGGGCGGCGACCTGTCCGGCGCGCGCGACGTGATCGTCTCCGTCACGGTGCTCGGCGAGACCCACGGGACCGAGCCGATCACGCGCGCCGACGCGCTGCCCGGGCAGCTGGTCGCGGTCTCGGCGCCGCTCGGCGCGGCGGCCGCCGGCTACGTCCAGCTCGCCGAGGGCCGGGAGATCGACGCCGAGAGCATCGGGCTGTTCCGCCGGCCGCGGCCGCGGATCGGCGCGGGCCTCGAGGCGGCCCTGCACGGCGCCACCGCGCTGATGGACATCTCCGACGGCCTGCTCCGCGACGCGGCACGTATCGCGCGCGCGTCCGAGGTGGGCATCGAGATCCTCGGCGCCGACGTCCCGCTGCACGAGGGCGCGCGGCTCGTCGCCATCGAGCTCCAGGTCGACCCGCGCCCGTGGGCGCTCACCGGCGGCGAGGACCACGCGATGCTCGCGGTCTTCCCGCGCGCCTCGATGGTGCCCGGCGGGTGGACCGTGGTGGGCGAGACGACGGACGCGTTCGCCGGGATCCGGGTCGACGGCGAGGATCCGGACCGGCTGGGATGGGACCACTTCGGCGCCTGAGCCGGGGCCGCGTGAAAAAGAAAACGGACGCCCCCGTTGAGGGAGCGTCCGTCGGGGACGGGCAGGTCCGCGTCAGATGGCGCGGGTGACCTTGCCGGCCTTGAGGCACGAGGTGCACACGTTGACACGCTTGGGGGTGCCGGCGACCACGGCACGCACGCGCTGGATGTTCGGGTTCCAGCGACGCTTGGTGCGGCGGTGCGAGTGCGAGATGGAGTGACCGAAGGACGGTCCCTTGCCGCAGACGTCGCAATTTGCAGCCACGATAGTTCTCCTAGAGTCGGCGCAGGCCGATAGGTGCCTGCAAATCTGTGGGGCCCGGGTGCTCGGGCAACCGCACTAGGGTAACCGACGCATCCCGGGTCCGGCAAATGCGCGCGCGAGGGGCCTCGCGGCGTCGCCGGGTGCCCGCCGTGTCGGCGGGCCGTGCCACGATAGTACGCGGGCGGCCACCGCTGCGCCGGCCCGCGACCGGAGGTGTTCAGTGAGCGAAGCGCACGCCCTGCGCCGCTGGCTGCGCTCGGGTCTCGAGGCCGTGCATTCGTCGCGCGGCGAGCTCGACGCGATCAACGTGTTCCCGGTCGCCGACTCGGACACCGGCACCAACGTCTACCTCACGCTTCAGGAGGGCAGCCGCGCCATCGCGCGCCTGCCCGCGGACGCCTCCCACCGCGATGTGGCCGCGGCCTTCGCGCGAGGCGTGCTCATGGGTGCGCGGGGCAACTCCGGGGTGATCGTCAGCCAGTACCTGGGCGCGCTGCTCCGGGTGCTCGACGACCGCGGCGGGCTGGAGGAGGTCGACTCGCACGGCATCGCGCAGGCGCTCGCCCGCGCCGCCGAGGCCGCCTACGCCGCGGTCAGCACCCCGGTCGAGGGCACGATCCTCACGGTGGCGCGCGCCGCGGCGCGGTCGGCCACCGACGTCGCCGCCGAGCGCGGCACCCGCGAGGCGGTGATCGTCGCCGCCGTCGAGGGGGCGCGTGCCGAGCTGGCCCGGACCCCCGAGAAGCTGCCGAGCGCGCGCGAGGCCGGGGTGGTCGACGCCGGTGCGGCGGCGCTCGTGCTCCAGCTCGAGATGCTCGCGGAGACCATCGCCGGGCCCGACGCGCTGAAGGACTTCCCCGAGGTGAAGTGGGAGCTGCCCGGCCGTCGGCGGCGTACCGCTCAGCCGGGGCACCTCGACCATGGCCAGGAGCACGGCGGCTCCTACGAGGTGATGTTCGTCGCCGAGCGTGCCGAGGACCTCCGCGCCCAGCTGATCGCGCGCCTGGAGCAGGTCGGCGACTCCGTCACCGTGACGGCGGGCCACGGCCTGGTCCACGCCCACGTCCACACCGACCACCCGCACCGCGCCGTCGACATCGCCGCCGAGACCCACGCCCACCAGATCGTGGTCCGCTCGATCGCGATGAGCATCGGGAACGACCGCGCCGCCACCGGGGTGGTCGCGCTCACCGTGTGCCCCGGGCTCGCGGAGCCGCTCGCCGACGCGGGCGCCGTGGTGCTCGTGGTCCCGGACCCTGGAGCGCTCGGCAGGCGCGACCTCGCCCGCGCGGTGCGCGACGCCTCGGGCGCCGAGGCGATCGTGGTCGCGGGAGACGCGCAGCTGCTCGGCGCGGCGCGCGCCCTCGCGGCGAGGAAGGGACGGCCGCGCCTGGTGGTGATCGACGCGTCGCACGAGGCCCACGTGATCGCGGCCGTCGCGGCCTCGGCCCTCGCCACGCCCGGCGAGGACGTCGCCGCGCTCATGCGCGCGGCGGTCGCCGCCACCACGGTGGCGGACAGCACGGGCGACGCCCTGGACGATGATCTCGACCGGATCGTCGACCGGGACACCGACGTCGTGACGCTCATCCTCGGCAGGGGTGTGGAGATGGGCGTCGCCGACCACGCGCGGCTGTCGCTCGAGGCGCGGGCCCCGGAGGCCGAGGTCGTCGTCCACGCCGGGGGTCAGGTGTGGCCGCCCGTCCTCATCGGGGTGGAGGCGGCGCCGGGATGACCGGCCTGCTCGCGGAACCGCTCGCGAAGGTGCTCGGCGCCCGCACGGCCGGCTCGCTCGAGAAGCTGGGGCTCATCACCTCGGGGGACCTGCTCCGCCACTACCCGCGCCGCTACGGCGCTCCCGGCGAGCTGACAGCGCTGGGCGACCTCGCGCTGGGCGAGCATGTCACCGTGATGGCGCAGGTCAGGTCCGCGACGGTGCGGCAGATGCGCTCGCGGGGCGGCGCCATGCTGGAGGCGATCGTGACGGACGGCCGCGACTCGCTGCAGCTGACGTTCTTCGCCAAGCGGGCGGGCGTGCTCCGCATGCACGAGGACAAGCTCCGCCCCGGGCGGCGCGGGCTGTTCACCGGGACGGTCGGCGACTACCGCGGCCGCCGCCAGCTCACGCATCCCGACTATCTGATCGTCGGGGTCGACGCCGCGGATGAGGATCAGGCGATCGCCGAGGCGTCCCGCCCGATCCCGCTCTACCCGGCCGCCGCGTCCGTGCCCACCTGGCGCATCGCGCGCGCCGTGCGCGCCGTGCTCGATCCGCTGACGGAGCAGGACGTCCCCGACCCGATCCCCGCGGACCTGCGCGAGACGCGCGGCCTGCCCACGCTGCTCGAGGCGCTGCGCCTGGTGCACACGCCCGAGACGGAGTCCGACCACCGTCGCGGGCGCGACCGCCTGCGCTTCGAGGAGGCGCTGGTGCTGCAGACCGCGCTCGCGCGACGGCGGGCCGACCATGACGCGCTCGCCGCGGTGCCGCGACCGCGCGCCGCCGACGGCCTGGTCGACGCGCTCGACGCCAGGCTCCCGTACGCCCTCACCGCGGGCCAGCGGTCGGTGGGCGAGGAGATCGCGGCGGACCTCGAGCGCTCGACGCCGATGCTGCGGCTCCTTCAGGGCGACGTGGGCGCCGGCAAGACCGTGGTGGCGCTGCGCGCGATGCTGCAGGTGGTGGACGCCGGCGGGCAGGCCGCGCTCCTGGCGCCCACCGAGGTGCTCGCCGCGCAGCACGCCCGATCGCTGCGCGACCTGCTCGGCCCGCTCGCCGACGGCGGGCTGCTCACCGCGACGGATCGCGCGACCCGGGTGACGCTGCTCACCGGCTCGCAGGGGTCGAAGGAGCGTCGAGCGGCCCTCGCGGAGGCCGCCTCGGGCGCCGCCGGCATCGTCGTCGGCACCCACGCGCTGCTCGGCGACACCGTCCAGTTCGCGGACCTGGGCCTGGTGGTCGTCGACGAGCAGCACCGCTTCGGCGTCGAGCAGCGCGACGCGCTCCGCGCACGGGGCGAGCGTGTGCCCCACACGCTGGTCATGACGGCGACGCCCATCCCGCGCACGGTCGCGATGACGGTCTTCGGCGACCTCGAGACATCCGTGCTGAGCGAGCGGCCCGCCGGGCGTCGAGAGACCGTGACCCACGTGGTCCCGGCCGGCAACGCCGCCTGGGTCGAGCGGATCTGGGGCCGCGTGCGCGAGGAGATCGACGCGGGCGGTCGCGCGTACGTGGTGTGCCCCCGGATCGACGGCGACACCGAGGAGGAGCCGGAGGACGTCCCGTTGGACGCCCCGGGGGACCGGGACGATGCCGGGGACGACGAGCCGTCCCGCCCGCCGCTCGCGGCGGTCGCCGAGGTGGCGGCCGAGCTGCACGGCGTGCCCGCGCTCGCGGGGGTCGGGATCGGGGTGATGCACGGACGGCTGTCGCCCGACCAGAAGGACTCCGCGATGCGCGCCTTCGCGGACGGCGCGGCGCCCGTCCTGGTCGCCACCACCGTGATCGAGGTCGGCGTCGACGTGCCGGCGGCGACGGCGATGGTGATCCTCGACGCCCAGCACTTCGGCATCTCCCAGCTCCACCAGCTGCGCGGCCGTGTGGGCCGCGGCGACCGGCCGAGCCTCTGCCTGCTCGTGTCGGCGGCGGAGCCGGGCACCGTCGCCCACGAGCGGCTGGCCGCGCTGGCCGCGACCACCGACGGGTTCGAGCTCGCGGAGAAGGATCTGGAGCTGCGCCGCGAGGGAGACGTGCTCGGCGCGGCGCAGTCGGGCGGGCGCAACTCGCTTCGGCTGCTGCGCGCCGTCCGCGACGCCGCGATCATCTCGGAGGCGCGCGACGTGGCGTCCTCCCTGGTGCGGGAGGATCCCGAGCTCGCCGCCCAGCCGGCCCTCGCCGCCGCGATCGCGGAGATGCTGGACCCGGAGCGGGAGAAGTTCCTCGACCGCGGATGACGCCGATGCAGGCCCTGCACGATGTGATCAATCCCACGGGCGCGCCGGGACATAACGATGTCCCCGCCGGGAATGTTAGCGGTTACATTGGACGCCATGCTCGACCGTGACGACCTCCAGCTCCGCGCGCTGCGCCAGATGGCCCAGCGCGAGCTCGCCGCCGACATCCTGCCGTTCTGGGAGGCACACGCCTTCTCTGCCGAGGGCGCCCTGCGAGGGGGCGTGACCGGCCGCCTCGAGTACGTCGACGAGCTGCCGCGTCACGCCGTGCTCGCCGCCCGCATCCTGTGGACCTTCGCCGCCGCGGCCGAGGCGCTGCCCGAGCAGCGCGAGCGCCTGCTGGCCACCGGGCAGAAGGCGCACGACGCGCTGACCGGCCCGATGTGGGACAGCCTCCACGGAGGCGTCTTCTGGTCGCTGGGCGCGGACGGCGCGGTCGTCGACCCGCGCAAGCAGGTGTACGCGCAGGCCTTCGCGGTCTACGGGCTCGCCCGCTGGGCGCGCACCACCGGGGACGCGGCGGCGCTCGACCGTGCCCTGTGGCTGGCGGCGGCGCTGGACTCGAGCGCGCGCGACCGCGAGTACGGCGGCTACGTCGAGGCGCTGGCGCGCGACTGGACGCCCACCGAGCGGACCGCGCTGTCCGAGCGTGACCCCGACGTCCCCAAGTCGATGAACACCAACCTGCACGTGCTCGAGGCGCTCACGGAGCTGCTCCGCGCCAGCGGTGACGCCGCGGTGCGCGAGTCGCTCGAGACGCTGCTGCGGACCACGCTCGAGGCGATCCTGGTCGAGGAGCCCTTCCCGCACTGCGGCCTGTACTTCGACGAGTCCTGGGAGCGTCGCGACGCGGGCGTCTCGTACGGGCACGACATCGAGGCGTCGTGGCTCCTGTGGGACGCGTGGACCGCGCTCACCGAGCACGGGATCGAGGACCCGGACCTCGAGTGGGGGGCCCGCGAGGCCGCGCTCGGGCTTGCCGCGGCGGTGCGCGAGCGCGGCGTCGACCGCGACGGCGCCGTCATGTACGCGGGCACCGTCGACGGGCCGACCGACACGGACCGCCACTGGTGGCCGCAGGCGGAGGGCGTGGTCGGCTGGCTGAACGCCTATGCGGTCGGCGGGCGGCCGGAGGACCGCAAGGCCGCGATCCGTGCCTGGGACTTCATCGAGACTCACGTGGTGGACCGCGAGAACGGCGAGTGGTTCGCCCGCCTCGATGCGCAGAACCGGCCCCTGGCGGACGACGACGGCGACCTCAAGATGGGGCCGTGGAAGTGCCCGTACCACAATGCGCGTGCGTGCCTGGAGGTGCTGCGGCGCATCGCGGCCGAGCCCGCCTACGCTTGAGGGCGTGACCAGGATCATCGCGGGCCGCTGGGGCGGCCGGAGGCTCGCCGTGCCGCCGCGCGGCACCAGGCCCACCACCGACAGGGTGCGCGAGGCCGTCTTCAGCCGGCTCGACCACGGCGACCACCTGCGCGGGGCGCGCGTGCTCGACCTCTTCGCCGGCTCCGGGGCGCTCGCGTTCGAGGCGCTGAGCCGGGGGGCGTCCGAGGCGACCCTGGTCGAGTCCGACGCGCGCGCCGTCAGCGTGCTGCGTGCCAACGCCCGCGACCTGGCGGCGGGACCCGACGCGCGGGTGGTGAAGGAGCGGGTCAGGCCGTTCCTGGGGCGCGCCGCGGGCCCGTGGGACGTGGTGCTCCTCGATCCCCCCTACGACATCGCGCGGGACGAGCTCGCCGCGGTGCTCGAGGGGGTCGCCGAGGCGGTCGACGCCGACGGGATCGTGGTCCTGGAGTGGTCCACGCGGGCGGGCGACGCCCCCTGGCCGTGGGCCCTCGAGGAGGTCGCCGCGAAGGCCTACGGGGAGACCACCGTGCGTTACGCGGTGCCGCGTGCCGGCGGTCCCGACGTGTCCGCCGGAGGAGGTAGCGTCGAGGCATGACCACCGCAGTCTTCCCGGGCACGTTCGATCCGGTGACGTGGGGGCACGTCGACATCGCGACGCGCGCCCGCGCCGTCTTCTCCCACGTCATCGTCGCCGTGGCCCACAACTCGACCAAGACCCCGCTGCTGGACCTCGAGACGCGCGTCGCGCTCGCGCGCCGCGCGGTCGGACCGATCGACGGGGTCGAGGTGGTGCCGGTCGACGGTCTGCTGGTCGACTTCTGCAAGCAGGCGGGCGCGACCGTGATCGTCAAGGGCCTGCGCGGCGGCACGGACTACGACTACGAGCGCCCCATGGCGCTCATGAACCGCTCCCTCACCGGCATCGAGACCGTCTTCATCACGGGCGACAACGCCCTCAGCCACGTCGCATCGTCCCTGGTGAGGGACGTCGCCCGGCACGGCGGCCCGATCGGCCGCTACGTGCCGGACGGCGTGGTCGAGGCGGTCGACGAGGCCCTGCGTCCCTGAGCACCGGCGCCGTCGCCGCGCGGGTTGGCCGAATCGGCCCGGATCCCGTACGATAGTGCGCTGGCCCTGCCGTTCGGGTGCGGGCCGAGGTCCTTGCGGACCGGAAGCGAACTTGGAGGCGCGTGTGGTGCACACTTCACGCCCCGCCGCATCGCCGTTCCAGTTCTCTGCGCGTGACATCGTGCGGCGTCCTGGTGCGCAGCGGCTCGTCTCCGAGACGTTCCCGGCCCCTGCGGTCCTCGGCACCGACGTGATCGGTGTGCCCGTCGGCACGGACGTGACGCTCGACCTGAGCTTCGAGTCCGTGCAGGAGGGCATCTGGGTCTCCGGAACCGTCAACGCGACGGCGACGGGGGAGTGCGGACGATGCCTCGACGAGGTGCGGCAGGATGTTGCCGCTCCTCTGCAGGGACTGTTCGAGTACCCCGACGTGCGGCGTGACGACGAGGACGAGACCTCGGAGGACGTCTTCGAGTTCGATGGCGAGAGCCTCGATCTCGAGGAACTGGTGCGGGACGCGGTGGTGACGAACCTCCCGTTCACGCCCCTGTGCGGCCCGGACTGCCCGGGGCTGTGCGACCAATGCGGCGCACGGCTCGCGGACGACCCGGACCACACGCACGAGGTGCTGGATCCCCGATGGTCCGCACTCCAGAGCTTGATCGACGAGAAAGAGAGTTAGCCGTGGCTGTTCCCAAGCGCAAGATGTCGCGCAGCAACACGCGTGCACGTCGCTCGCAGTGGAAGACGACCGCTGCCAACCTTTCGACGTGCCCGCAGTGCAAGGCTGAGAAGCTTCAGCACACCGCGTGCCCGTCGTGCGGCGCCTACAACGGTCGCCAGTACGCCGAGGCGCTGCGCACCGAGCACGAGGCCTGAGCGCCTCCGCCGTGAGGCGTGAGGTGGGCGCATGACGTTCGCGGGGCAGCAGCACGCTGATGCCCTGATCAGCAGGTTGGGAGTCCAGGTGGACCCCGACCTGCTGATTCTTGCGCTCACGCACCGGTCGTTCGCCTACGAGGCCGGCGGCCTCCCGACCAACGAGCGGCTGGAGTTCCTGGGCGACTCCGTGCTGGGCGTGGTGGTCACCGACCGGCTGTACCACGCGCACCCCGACCTGCCCGAGGGCGAGCTCGCCAAGATGCGCGCCGCGTGCGTGTCCCAGCGCGCCCTGGCCGAGGTCGCCCGCCAGATCGAGCTCGGCCCCTGCATCCTGCTGGGCAAGGGCGAGCGCACGACCGGTGGCCACGACAAGGACTCGATCCTCTGCGACGCGTTCGAGGCGATCCTGGGCGCGATCTACCTCACGCACGGGATCGAGGTCTCGCGCGAGGTGGTGCTGCGTTTGGTCGGCCCCAGCCTCGAGGCCGCGGCACAGTCGGGCGTCGCGCTCGACTGGAAGACCTCATTGCAGGAGGCCTGCGCCGAGCGCGGCCTCGGCAGCCCCGTCTACGACGTCGTCGGCGAGGGCCCCGACCATGCGCGTCGCTTCACCGCCACCGTCCTGGTCGGCGGCGAACCGTGCGGAACCGGCACCGGCACGGCCAAGAAGCACGCCGAGCAGGAGGCCGCGTCCCAGGCCTACGCCGCGGTCACTGCGAGCCCCTGAGCCGCGCCGTGCCGCGCATCGTCCCCTCCGCGCCGACACCGCGCGCGACCGATTCGAGCCATGCCCGAGCTGCCTGAGGTCGAGACCGTCCGCCGGGGCCTCGCGGGCCTGGTCACGGGCGCCCGCATCGACGGCGTCGAGATCTACCGCGACTCGTGCGTCCGGCTGCTCCCCGGCGGGGCGGCGGAGATGGCCGCCGAGATCACCGGGCTGCGGCTGTCGCGGCTCGCGCGCCGCGGCAAGTTCCTGTGGGCCGAGCTCGCCCCGGACGCGGGCGACGGCTCCCCGCTCCTCGCGCTGTCCGCCCACCTGGGGATGTCCGGGCAGTTCCGCGTCCACGCCGACGCGCCCGCGCCGCATCGCCACTGCCGCGCGCGGCTGACCCTCGGCGACCCCTCTCTCACCCTCGACTTCCTCGACCAGCGCACCTTCGGATACCTGCACGTGGAGCCGCTGGTGCCCACCGGCGACGGGAGGCCCGCCGGCCAGGGCACCCCGCTGCCTCTGCTGCCCGCCTCCGTCGCGCACATCGGCCGGGACGTCCTCGACCCGGAGTCGGACGATGCGGCGGTCGCCCGGGCGCTGCGCCGCGGACGGCGCGGCATCAAGCAGGTGCTTCTCGACCAGACGGTCGTGAGCGGGATCGGCAACATCTACGCGGACGAGGCGCTGTGGCTCGCCCGGGTCCATCCGGAGCGGCCCGCGGAGGCGGTGACACCCGCCCAGGCGCGCGCGCTGGTCGCAGCCGCGCGCGCCGTCATGGAGCGGGCGCTGTCCCAGGGTGGCACCAGCTTCGACGCGCTCTACGTCAACGTGAACGGCGAGTCCGGGTACTTCTCGCGCTCGCTCGAGGCCTACGGGAGGGCGGGCGAGCCGTGCTCGCGATGCGGGACGCCGCTGCGCCGCGAGACCATCGGCGGCCGCTCCACGCACTGGTGCGCGCGCTGTCAGCGCCGCTGGAGCGCGCGTCGCAAGGGTCCCGGGTCCTAGGACCGCGCTACCATCGGAGTCATGTCTGACATCACCGTGCTGGTCCTCGACGACCATGAGGTCGTCCGCCGTGGCATCTGCGACATCCTCGAGCGTGCCGACGGCATCGCCGTGGTCGCCGAGGCGTCCACCGTCGCGCAGGCCGTGCGCCGCGCCGAGGCCGTGCGCCCGCAGGTGATCCTCTCCGACCTGCGCCTGCCCGACGGCACCGGCCTCGACGTGATCGGCCACGTGCGCGGCAAGCTGCCCGATACGCGCATCGTCGTGCTGACCAGCTACGACGACGACGAGGCCCGCGCGGCGGCCCGCAGCGCCGGCGCCGACGTCTTCCTCGCCAAGACCGCCGGGCCCAACGAGATCCTGCAGGCGGTCCGCGACGCCGCGTCCGGCCGTGAGCACGGGCAGCACATCTCGGTACACGAGGACGACGTGGTCGCCCGCCTCACCCCGATGGAGCGCCGGGTGCTCGACCTGGTGGGCGCCGGGCTGGCGAACCGCGAGATCGCGGAGAAGCTCGGGATCGCGGAGAAGACCGTGAAGAACCACGTCACCAGCGTGCTCGCGAAGATGGGCCTCCAGCGCCGCACCCAGGTGGTCGCGTGGGCGACCGCCAAGCGCGCGCACTCCTTCCGCGGCTGACGCGGACGGCGCCGGCTCCTAGCCCTGCGCCTCCACGTTCCACTCGGCGACGGTCCCGGGACGCTCGGCGCCGGGACGCGACGGCGCCAGCGTGAACGTGCCGTTGCGCCGCAGCGCACGATTCGCCAGGTTCGAGGTCCCGGAGTGACGGTTCGTGGCGCCGCCCGGGCCGATGCCGTCGTCCGTGACCTGGACCGCGAGCCTGCCGTCCGCGCCGGACAGCGACATCGTCACCGCCGTCGCGCGCGCGTGCCGCGCCACGTTCGAGAGCATCTCGCGCACCACCGCCACCACGTCGTCGGAGAGGGTCGGGTCGCCCGCGATGGCGTGCGACACCTCCGCCCAGTCGACCTGCACGCGCGGCGCGAACCCCAGGGAGTCCTGCGCGAGCACGATCTCGCGGCGGATGCGCTCGGAGATGGGCTCCGAGGTGCGCTGGCCGGAGAGCGATCCCATCACGCCGCGCACCTCGCGCTGGGCCCGCTTGACGTGGTCGAGCGTGCGCAGCAGCCGGTCGCGCAGGGCGTCGGGGCACTCGTCGGCGATCGACTCGATCTGCATCGCGGTCGCGAACAGCTCCTGCGACACGAAGTCGTGCAGGTCGTCCGCCAGCCGCTGCCGCTCCTCGAGCATCGAGGTCATGTTCTTGACGTGGGAGAGCTCGGCGACGGACAGCGCCATGGCGGCCTGGTTGGCGAACCGCTGCGCGATCGCCAGGTCGTCGGGGGAGAAGACCGCCGCGCCGCGGTCGCGCCACAGCATCAGCAGGCCGACCGTCCGCCGCTCCGCACGGAGCGGCGCGTACATGGTCGGGCCGAAGGACTGGACCACGTCGAGCACGATCGCTCCGGGCGGCTCCGCCGAGATGACGCCCTTGCCGGTCTCGATCGCGTTGACCGCCATGCCCTTGGGCGGGAGCTGGAGCCCCAGCAGCTCCGCGAAGCGCGGTCCCGACGTGATCTCCATGGTCCACGAGCCGTCGACGCCCGGCAGCACCAGCGCCGCGTGCTGCGCGTTGGACAGGTCCTTCGCGGCCTCGACGATGGTCTCGAAGACCTCCTCGTCGCCGGGGTCCGCCAGCAGCGCGGTCGTGATGTTCTGGGACGCCTTGAGCCAGTTCTCGCGATGCAGCGCCTGCTCGTACAGCTGGGCGTTGTCGATCGCGACGGACGCGGCGGCGGCGAGCGCCTCGACCACGTGCTCGTCGCGCTCGGTGAAGCCGCCCTCCTTGCTCGCGAGGTAGAGGTAGCCGAACACCGACCCGCGCACCTTGAGCGCCGTGCCGAGGAAGGAGCCCATGGGCGGGTGATCCTTGGGCATGCCGCGGAAGGCGGGGTGCATCGTCAGGTCCTCGAGCACGAGCGATCCCTCCGCGGGGATCTGCCCGAGCACGCCCACCGCGTTCGGGGCACGACCGATGCTGGCCCACACGCCCTCGGGCATGCCGCGGAAGTGGAACTCGACGCTCTTGCCGTCGTCGTCCAGCACGTTGATCGCGGCGAACTTCGCGCCCGTGTGCTCGGTCGAGGCCGTGAGGAACATGTCGAGCGTGTGCGCGAGGTCCAGCTGGGCGTTGAGGGAGACGATCGCCTCGGTCAGGGCGTCGGCCACGGGTCCGTCCTTCGGGGTGAGGTCAGTCATCGAGGGACACCACCGTATCGGCCACGTCGAGCAGACCGAGGTCGTGGGTCACGATGACCACGCTACGGCCTTCCGCACGCATCCTCGCGACCATGGCGCGCAGCGCGGCCGCGCCGGACTCGTCCAGGTGCTCGGCCGGCTCGTCGATCAGGTGCACGGGTGCCGGGGCGAGCGCCGCCCGGGCGAGCAGCAGGCGACGTCGCTCGCCGCCGGAGACGGTGCGGCCGCCGCTGCCGAGCTCGGTGTCGAGGCCGTCCGGCAGGCCCCGCACCCATCCGGCGAGGCCGACGAGCTCGAGCGCCTCCCACGCCTCGTCCGTGGACACGTCGCCGCGGGCGACGCGGAGGTTCTCGAGCACGGTGGTCCCGAACACGTGGGCGTCCTCCGCGGTCATCGCGACCACCGCACCGGTGTCCGCGGGCCCGACCGGGTCACCGTCGAGCCGCACCGCGCCGCCGACCGGCGGGAGCGCCCCCGCGAGAGTCGTGAGCAGCGTGGTCTTGCCGATGCCGGACCGGCCCACGACCGCGAGCACGCCGCCCGGCGGCACCGTGGCGCTCACCGGCCGGGTGGGAGCCATGCCCGGCCAGGCGGCGCTCAGCCCGTCGAGCACCAGCGTCGGGGTGGACGATGCGGGCGAGGCCTCCTCCGGGCGGATCGCCGCGGCGTCGGCGGGGGTCTCGAGCTCGGCGAGGCGTCGGGCGGCGGCCGCCGACCGGTAGAGCTGCATGACGGCGGTCGGGACGGCGCCCACCGCCTCGAAGGCGGCGAGCGGCAGCAGGGCGACCACGGCGGCCCACGGGCCGTCGACGTCGCCCGAGCGGACCGCCAGCACGCCGAGCGCGACCAGCCCGACCAGCGCGAGACCGGAGAACAGCGCCTGCGCGCCGGCGGCCCAGGCGGTCGGACGGGCGGCCAGCTCCTCGGCGCGCTCGGCCTCGCGATCGGCGGTCCGCAGCTCCTCGGCGGCGGCCGCGCTCGTGCCCCACACGCGGTGCTCGACGGCGCCGTCCATCGCGGACAGCGCCGCGGCCGAGACCTCGGCGCGCGCGCTGGTGCCGACCCGAGCCGCGATCCGGGCGGAGCGTGCCGTCAGCACCGCGGGCACGATCCCCGCGAGGAGGATGCAGGCGGCGAGCACCAGGCCGGCGAGCGGCAGGATCGCCGTGACGATCCCGACCGAGATCGCGGACACCGTGACGGCGACGCCGAGCGGGATGATCGCGCGGACCACGGCGTCGCCCACGGCGTCGAGGTCCGCCCCCATGCGGGCCACGATGTCGCCGCGGCGCAGCCCGAGCACCCGGTCCGCCGAGGCGCCGGCGAGCCGGGCGTACGCGCGCTCGCGCAGCGTGACCACGCCGCGCAGCGCGGTGTCGTGCGACGCCAGCCGCTCGAGGTAGCGGAACAGACCCCGGGAGATGCCGAAGAAGCGCACCGTGGTCGCGGCGAGCGCGACGTCCGCGGGCGAGGGCATCTGGGCGGCGCGCGCGATCAGCCAGGCGGCGACCGCGGCCAGTCCGACCGCCGAGCCGAGCGCCATGGTGCCCGCGAGCGTCGCACGGATGACGGGCCAGGGCCGCACGCCGGTGTCGCGCAGCGCCGCACGCAGCGCCGCCCCGTCGGACACGGGCCGAGGCGCGGGCGCGCTCATGACGCCTCCTCCGAGGCGACCGCGGCGCCGACGACGTCGACCACCGCGTCCGCCGCCGCCAGGACCTCGTCCTCGTGGGTCGCGACCACGACCGTGGCGCCGCGGTCGGCCAACGCACGGATCCGGTCGATCACCTCGGCTCGCGCGCCCCGGTCGAGGTGCGCGGTCGGCTCGTCGAGCAGCACGAGCGGACGGCCCGAGTCGAACGCACGGGAGAGCGCCACCCGCTGACGCATCCCCAGCGACAGCGTGCGGCCCTCGACGCCGAGGTCCGGCCGCTGCGGGACCCACGCGACCTGCGCCAGCCACCCGTTGAGCTCGACGGCCGCATCGTCCGTCAGCACGTCGACCCCGCCGACGGCGACCGTGCCGCCGTCCGGGCGCAGCAGCCCGGTGATCGCGAGCAGGGCCGTCGACTTGCCCTCGCCGTTGGGGCCGCGCAGCGCGGTCACCTTGCCGGGCCTGGCCTCGAAGGTGAGGCGAGCGGGCGCGAGCCGGGCGCCGTCGGGGGTGAGCACGTCGAGTGAGCTCACGCGGACGGTGGCCCCGGTGAGCGCGGGAGCGGCGCCGAGCGAGCGACGGGCGCCCGCCGGGTCGGCGTCGTCCACGAGCGCGAAGGCCGCGTCGGCGGCGGCCAGGCCGTCCGCGGAGGCGTGGAAGTGCGTGCCGACGTTGCGCACCGGGAGGTAGACCTCGGGCGCGAGCACCAGCACGGCGAGCGCCGTCTCGACGCCGATGTCGCCGTGGATGAGCCGGAAGCCCATGGTCACGGCGACGATCGCGACCGCGAGGGTGGTGAGCAGCTCGAGCACCATGCCCGACAGGAAGGCGATGCGCAGCGACCCCATGGTCGCCTTGCGCTGGGCGTCACCGAGGCGGCGCACGCGCTCCGCCGGCCCGCGCTCGCGCCCGAGCGCCTTGAGGGTGGGGATGCCCTCGATCAGGTCGAGGGTGCGCGTGCCGAGCCGCTGCATCGCCTCGAGGTGCCGGGCGCTGCGCTCGCGGGTGAGCAGGCCGACCAGGACCATGAACAGCGGGACCAGCGGCAGCGTCGCGACGACGATGACCGCCGAGAGCCAGTCGAGGCCGAGCACGACGACGATCATCACCGGGGTCACCGTGACCGCCAGGGCGAGCTGGGGCAGGTAGCGCACGAAGTAGGGCAGGAGGTCGTCGAGCCCGCGGGTCACGAGCGTCACGACGTCGGCGGTGCGCCCGCTCGCGTTCCAGCGGGGCCCGAGCCCGGCGACGTGGGCGACGACCATCTCGCGCATCTCGGAGATGACGCGGACGCCGGCGCGATGCGCGAGGCGCTCCTGCAGCCAGGCGACCGCGGTGCGCGCGGCGACCACCGCCCCCAGCCACGCGAGCCCGACCGCGAGCTCGCGCGCGGGCTCGGCAACCAGCCAGCCCCACCACCGCAGGCCGTCGTCGGACAGCGGGGCGGGGGAGAGGACCGGGGCCAGCAGCCGCGCGATGAGCAGGGCCTGGACCAGGATGAGCAGGGCCGTCAGAAAGCCCAGGCCCGCCGTCACCAGGATGTAACGGCGGGCCGGGCCGATCCGACGGATGAGACGCGGATCGAGGGGACGCATCAAGCGGTCAGCTCTTCGAGAACGTCAGCTCGGAGTGCTCCGGGATGTGCTCCATCGACAGGCGGCGGCGGAACACCCAGTAGGTCCACGCCTGGTAGGCGAGGACGATCGGGGTCATGATCGCCGCGACCCACGTCATCACGGTCAGCGTGTAGTCGGTGGACGACGCGTTGTCGACCGTGAGGGAGTTGACCCCGTCGATGTCGGGCAGCACGTCCGGGTAGAGCGAGCCGAAGATCAGCGCCACGGCGCCGACGATCGCGACGGCGTTCGCGATGAACGCCCAGCCGAAGCGTCCCTGCAGCGACGAGTACCAGGCGCCGGCGAGGCCGAGCGCGGCGACCACCACGGCGGCCCAGGTCCACGCCACGGAGAAGGCGAGCTGCAGCCAGATCGCCCACACCGCGGCCGCGGCGAGCGATGCGAGCGAGATCTTCTTGGCGAAGGCCTCGGCCCGCGCACGGATCTCGCCGTCGGTCTTGAGCGACAGGAAGATCGCGCCGTGCGAGAGGAACAGCAGCAGCGTGACCACGCCGCCGAGCAGCGCGAACGGGTTGAGGAATGTGAAGAAGTTCCCGACGAACTGGTGGTTCTCATCGAGCGGCACGCCGCGGACGATGTTCGAGAACGCCACGCCCCACAGGACCGCGGGGATCCAGGCGGTGATGATGATCGCCCAGTCCCAGCGCGTGCGCCACGTCTCGTCGTTGATCTTGCCGCGGTACTCGATCGCGACAGCGCGCACGATCAGCGCGAGCAGGATCAGGAACAGCGGCAGGTAGAAGCCGGAGAACATGGTGGCGTACCACTCGGGGAACGCCGCGAAGGTCGCGCCGCCCGCGGTGAGCAGCCACACCTCGTTGCCGTCCCACACGGGGCCGATGGTGTTGAGCACCACGCGGCGCCCCTTGTTGGACTTGCCGATGATCGGCATGAGCATGCCGACGCCGAAGTCGAAGCCCTCGAGCACCAGGTAGCCGGTCCACAGGACCGCGATGAGGATGAACCAGACGAGTGCGAGATCCATGAGCGGGGACTCCTTAGTACGCGAACGACATCGGCTTGGCCGCGTCGTCGTCGTCGGACTGGACGGTGGGCTCCTCGACCTGCGGCGCGCCCTCGACGGCGTAGCGCTGGATGAGTCGGAACCAGAAGACCCCGAGGATCGCGTACACGACCGTGAAGATCACGAGCGAGGTGATGACCTCGCCGGCGCTCACCGAGCTCGAGTAGCCGTACTGGGTCAGGAGGAACACCTGGTCCGATCCGGTCGGGTTGGGCGCGACCACGAACGGCTGGCGGCCCATCTCGGTGAAGATCCAGCCGAAGCTGGCCGCCAGGTACGGCATCGGCAGCGAGACGATCGCGAGCGTCTTCATCCAGCCCGGCATGCCCGAGGCCTTCTTGCGCGTGAACCAGAGGATGCCGAGGGCGAGCGCCGCGGAGAACGCCGCGAGGCCGATCATCAGGCGGAACGACCAGTAGGTCACGGCGAGGTTCGGCTGGTAGCTGATCTCGTTGCCCTCGGTGTCCGTCGCGCCGTAGCGCTCGGCGTAGGTCTCCTGGAGCTCGTCGAGACCGGTGACCTCCGCGTTCCAGTCGCCCGTCGCGAGGTACGACGTGAGGCCCGGGACGGTCAGGATGTGCGACACCGAGGAGCAGTCGTCGCCCGCGAGGTTGCCGATGGTCAGCAGGGAGAACTGCGCGGGCTGCTCGGTCTCGCACAGCGCCTCGGCGGCCGCCATCTTGATCGGCTGCTGCTCGAACATGAGCTTGGCCTGCACGTCGCCGGTGACGATCACGGCGATGCCGGAGATGATCATCACCAGCGCGCCGAACCGGGCCGCGGTGCGGTACATCGGCAGGTCCGCCGAGTCCTTGTCCTTCCGAGCGGTCTTCACCATCCAGAACACCGCGATGCCGCCCACGAAGGTGCCCGCGACCAGGAAGGCCGTCGCGATCACGTGCGGGAAGGCCACCAGGGTGGTGTTGTTGGTGAGGACGGCGAGGATGTCGTTCATCTCGGCGCGGCCGGTCTCGGGGTTGTACTCCGCCCCGACGGGGTGCTGCATCCACGAGTTCGCCGCGATGATGAAGTACGCGGACAGCACGGTGCCGATCGAGAACAGCCACACGGTCAGCAGGTGGAGCTTCTTGGGCAGGCGGTCCCAGCCGAAGATCCATAGGCCCAGGAAGGTGGACTCCAGGAAGAAGGCGAGCAGCGCCTCCATGGCGAGCGGGGCGCCGAAGATGTCGCCGACGAACCGCGAGTACTCGGACCAGTTCATGCCGAACTGGAACTCCTGCACGATTCCGGTCGCGACGCCGAGCGCGAAGTTGATCAGCAGCAGCTTCCCGTAGAACTTGGTGAGCCGCAGCCACTTCTCCTTGCCGGTGCGCACCCATGCCGTCTGCATGATCGCGACCAGGATCGAGAGGCCGATCGTCAGCGGGACGAGGACGAAGTGGTAGACGGTCGTGATGCCGAACTGCCAGCGGGCAAGCTCCAGCGCTTCCATAGGTGGGGACCTTCCTGTGTCAAGGTATGCCAGAAAACTACCCGGGGTGCCCGAAAAACGCACCGGGACGTAGGTCCCGGACGGGGTCACGTTCGGGTAAACCACCTGGGGTATCACCGTCATGCCTGATCAGGCCCCCGCGCGTGGCCCGGACCGGTCCGCGCGGCGCGCGGCGTGCCTCGCCTGACGTGTCGGCGGGGCGGCATGTGACACAATGTCCCTCAGGTCAGACCTCCAGCCACACCGGGGGTCAAACCACTCGGCAGACGCAGCGACTGCGCAGCAGCCAGTCCCGCCGGATCCCGCAGGGCTACCGCCCTCCGCGGCGATATCGGGGATGGGCGCTCGAGATCGCCGCCGCCCGCCGTGACCAGCAGACTTCCGTGGCCACGAGCCGCGAACGACGATGAGGTCGGGACCGCGTGTGGGCGGTCTCGATTCGAGGTACCCGCGTGAGCGAGGACAGCACCACCGCACCCGAGACCGCCGCACCGTCGGTCACCGCCCCGATCTTCCAGGCGCCCGAGCCCCAGCGCTCGCGTCGCGCCTCCGCGCCGGCCGGCCCGCCCGCTTCCGCGGCGGCCCCCACCGAGTCGCCGTTCGCGCCCCCGGCGTCCGCGCCGGCGAAGGACGCGAAGGAGCAGGGCGAGGCAGACGACGCTCCCGCGAAGCCGAAGCGCAAGCGCTCGAGCGGCAAGAAGAAGACCCAGGCCGCGGACGCGGCGCCGGCCGCCGAGGCCCCCGCCGCCGACCAGGACGCCACGGACGCTGCCTCCGCCGATGGCGAGCAGGGCGACGGCTCTGCGGATGGCGACGACTCGGGCGAGGGCGGTCCCCGCCGCCGGCGCCGCCGCGGCGGCCGAGGGCGCGGCAAGAAGAAGCCCGCCGACGAGTCGGGCGAGACCGAGCAGCAGGACGAGTCCGAGGGCTCCGACCAGCCCGACCAGGGCTCCGACGCCGAGGGCGACGACTCCGCCGACGGCGACGAGTCCGGCGAGGGCGGCTCGCGTCGCCGTCGCCGCAGCCGCAGCCGCGGATCGCGCTCGTCCTCCGGTGGCTCCTCCGCATCGTCCGACGACCAGCTCCAGGGCTCGACGCGCCTGCAGGCCAAGCGCCAGCGCCGCCGCGACTCCCGCGACGGTCAGCGCCGCCGCCCGGTGATCTCCGAGGCCGAGTTCCTCGCGCGCCGCGAGTCCGTCAAGCGCTCGATGGTGGTCCGGGAGAAGGACTCCCGCGTCCAGATCGCCGTGCTCGAGGACGACGTGCTGGTCGAGCACTACGTGTCGCACCAGGCCCAGCAGTCGATGGCCGGCAACGTCTACCTGGGCCGCGTGCAGAACGTGCTGCCCGGCATGGAGGCCGCGTTCGTCGACATCGGCCGCGGCCGCAACGCCGTGCTCTACGCCGGCGAGGTGAACTGGGACGCCGCCGGGCTCGAGGGCAAGGCCAAGCGCATCGAGCTCGCGCTCAAGCCCGGCGACCAGGTCATGGTGCAGGTCACCAAGGACCCGATCGGACACAAGGGCGCACGCGTCACGTCGCAGATCTCGCTGGCGGGCCGCTTCCTGGTCTACGTGCCCGGCGGCGGCGTCACCGGCATCTCCCGCAAGCTCCCCGACACGGAGCGCAACCGCCTCAAGAAGCTGCTGCGCGAGGTGATCCCGTCGGACGCCGGCGTGATCGTCCGCACCGCCGCGGAGGGCGCCTCGGAGGAGGAGCTGCGCGCGGACGTCGAGCGCCTCAAGCGCCAGTGGCAGACCATCCTCGACGAGTCGACCGGCAACGCCAAGGCGCCCAAGCTGCTGCGCGGCGAGCCCGACATGGCGATCCGCGTGGTGCGCGACATCTTCAACGAGGACTTCGACTCGCTGACCATCCAGGGCGAGGACACGTGGAACTCGCTGTCGATGTACGTCGGCCAGGTCGCCCCGGACCTCGCGCAGCGTCTCCACCGGTTCACCGGTGACCGCGACGTGTTCGCCGAGGCCCGGATCGACGAGCAGCTCGCCAAGGGCATGGACCGCAAGGTCTGGCTGCCCTCCGGCGGGTCCCTCGTGATCGACCGCACCGAGGCGATGACGGTCATCGACGTCAACACGGGCAAGTTCGTCGGCAAGGGCGGCACGCTCGAGGAGACGATGACGCTCAACAACCTCGAGGCGGCCGAGGAGATCGTGCGCCAGCTGCGGCTGCGCGACATCGGCGGCATCATCGTCATCGACTTCGTCGACATGCTGCTCGAGGCGAACCGCGATCGCGTGCTGCGCCGCCTCATCGAGTGCCTGGGCCGCGACCGCACCAAGCACCAGGTCGCCGAGGTGACCTCGCTGGGCCTGGTGCAGATGACGCGCAAGCGCGTGGGCCAGGGCCTGGTCGAGGCGTTCTCCGAGACCTGCGAGCACTGCAAGGGCCGCGGCTTCCTGGTGCACGGCGAGCCCGTGGCGGAGGCGACCGAGAAGCAGCCCGAGGCGAGGCGCTCGCGCGGCTCCCGCGGGGGGCAGCAGGGCAAGGGCCAGCAGCAGCAGGCCAAGCCGCAGCAGCAGCCCGAGCCGAAGAACGACGCGCACGTGCACGCGCCCATCCAGGGCGAGACGCACGCGCTCGACGACCGCGAGGAGGCGCGGGCCGCCGTCAAGGCCACGCTCGCGTCCATCGCCGCGGCCGCGGAGAAGGCCCACCACCACGAGGACGAGCCCGGCTCCGAGCCCCTGCCGGGGGCCGAGGACCGGGTCGAGCTCGAGGTGCCGGTGGTGCTGCCGGACCGCTCCGACGAGCCCGCCGACGCCCCCGTGGCCGAGGACTCCGAGGAGCAGTAGCCGTCGGGCGCGTCTGGTTTGACCGGACGCCGTCAGAGCGGGTACATTTGTACGTCGGCGCGCCGCGCGCCAATGCCCTGCCAGCGCCCTCGACGGGAGCGGCTGCGGCAGGAAATCCGATCCCGCTCGGGATCGAACAACGAGTTTCACGAGGAATAGATCATGGTGTACGCGATTGTGAAGGCCGGTGGCCGCCAGGAGAAGGTCTCCGTCGGCGACATCGTCGTGGTCGACCGTCTCCAGGCGGAGACCGGGGCGACCGTCGAGCTGGCTCCGCTGCTGCTCGTCGACGGTGAGAAGGTGACCTCCGACGCGAAGTCGCTGGCCAAGGTCAAGGTGACCGCCGAGGTCGTGCGCGACGAGCGCGGCCCGAAGATCACCATCCTCAAGTACAAGAACAAGACTGGCTACCGGAAGCGCATGGGTCACCGTCAGGACCTCACGCGCCTCAAGGTCACCGGCATCAAGTAAGGCGAGGAGACACTCATGGCACACAAGAAGGGCGCGAGCTCCTCGCGCAACGGCCGCGACTCGAACCCCCAGTACCTGGGCGTGAAGCGCTTCGGCGGCCAGGCCGTCAACGCCGGCGAGATCATCGTCCGCCAGCGCGGCACCCACCACCACCCGGGCCACAACGTGGGCCGCGGCAAGGACGACACGCTCTTCGCGCTCGTCGCCGGCACCGTGCAGTTCGCGCAGCGTCGCGGCCGCAAGGTCGTCGACATCGTCGAGGCGTAAGCACTCGACCACGCAACTTCTCGTCAGGGGCGCGCCGACAGGCGGCGCCCCTGACGTGTTTCTAGGCTAGGGACGATGCGCATCGTCCCGCCGGATCGACCACAGGAGGACCCATGGCCACGTTCGTGGACCGCGTGACGCTGCACGTCACCGCGGGCAACGGCGGCCACGGCGTCGCCTCCGTGCACCGCGAGAAGTTCAAGCCGCTCGGCGGACCCGACGGCGGCAACGGCGGCCGGGGCGGCTCGGTCATCCTGGTGGTCGATCCTCAGGTCACCACGCTGCTCGACTACCACCACGCCCCCCACCGGACGGCGGAGAACGGCAAGCAGGGCGCCGGCGACATGCGTCACGGCGCCAACGCCGCCGACCTGCGCCTGGGCGTTCCCAACGGCACCATCGTGAAGTCGCGCGACGGCGAGTTCCTGGCCGACCTGGTCGGCGACGGTGCCGAGTACGTGATCGCCGCGGGCGGCCGCGGGGGGCTCGGCAACGCCGCCCTCGCCACGCAGAAGCGCAAGGCCCCCGGCTTCGCGCTGCTGGGCGAGCCGGGTGACGAGGCCTCGGTCGTCCTCGAGCTCAAGTCGATCGCCGACGTGGCGCTCGTGGGCTACCCGAGCGCGGGCAAGTCCTCGCTGATCGCTGCGATGAGCCGCGTGCGCCCCAAGATCGCGGACTATCCGTTCACCACGCTGGTGCCGAACCTGGGCGTGGTCGAGTCCGGCGGCACCAAGTTCACCATCGCCGATGTGCCCGGGCTGATCGAGGGGGCGTCCGAGGGGCGCGGTCTCGGCCACGACTTCCTGCGTCACATCGAGCGCTGCTCGGTGATCGCGCACGTGCTCGACACGGCGACCCTCGAGAGCGATCGCGACCCCATCCGCGACCTCGAGGTGATCTCGAAGGAGCTGCGCGCCTACACCGGCGACGAGGCGATCAGCGGCGTGCCGCTCGCCGAGCGCCCGCAGATCATCATCCTCAACAAGATCGACGTGCCGGACGGCCGCGACCTCGCCGCGATCGTGCGTCCCGAGCTCGAGGAGACCGGGATGCCGATCTTCGAGGTCAGCGCCGTGAGCCACGAGGGCCTCCGCGAGCTCGGATTCGCGCTCGCCGCGATGGTGTCCGAGGAGCGCGCGAAGGCGCCTGTGCTGGAGGCCGCGCCGATCGTGCTGCGCCCCCGGGCCGTCGACGAGTCGGGCTTCACCGTGACGCACGTCCGCGACGGTGCCGAGGACTACTACCAGGTGCGCGGCACCAAGGTCGAGCGCTGGGTGAAGCAGACCAACTTCGCCAACGACGAGGCCGTGGGCTACCTGGCCGACCGCCTCGCCAAGGCGGGGGTCGAGGAGGCGCTTTTCAAGGCGGGCGCGACGCCCGGCTGCGAGGTGGTGATCGGCCCGCGTCAGGGTGGCATCGTCTTCGACTGGGAGCCCACCATGATGGCGGGCGCCGAGCTTCTCGGACAGCGCGGCTCCGACCTCCGCATCGAGCAGCACGAGCGCACCCAGCGCGCCACCCGCGCCGAGAAGCGCGAGCAGTTCAAGGAGAAGATGGACGGGCGCGCCGCCGCACGCGAGGAGCTGTGGACCGAGCGCGACGCCGGCCACTGGACCGATCCGGCCGAGGACGACGAGTAGCCTTCTCCCAGGCATACGTCCCCCAGGAGGTCAGGTGAGCGAGGCGCGCGCGAGCGTGGCGCAGGCACGGCGCATCGTCGTCAAGGTCGGGTCGTCGTCGCTGACCGGGTCCGACGGCACGCTGGACGAGGTGCGCCTGGGCGCGCTGGTCGACGCGCTCGGCGACATCCGGACGCAGGGGCGCGAGGTGCTCCTGGTGACGTCCGGCTCGATCGCCGCGGGCATCGGCCCGCTCGGCCTCGAGGCCCGGCCCACCAACCTCGAGCTGCAGCAGGCCGCGGCCTCCGTCGGGCAGGGCAAGCTCATCCACGCGTACACGGTCGCGTTCGCGCGGTACGGACTCACGGTCGGGCAGGTGCTGCTCACCGCCGACGACATGGTGCGGCGCGCCCACTACGGCAACGCCCGCCGCGCGCTCGAGTCGCTGCTCGGGCTGGGCGTGGTGCCGATCATCAACGAGAACGACACGGTCGCGACGGACGAGATCCGGTTCGGCGACAACGACCGGCTCGCCGCGCTGGTGGCGACCGCGGTGCGCGCCGACGCGCTGGTCCTGCTCACGGACGTCGACGCGCTGTACACCGCGGCCCCGGACTCGCCCGGCGCGCGTCGCATCGCGGAGGTGCGCAGCCCCGAGGATCTCCAGGGGATCGACATCTCGCGGCGCGGCTCCGCCGTGGGCACCGGCGGGATGATCACCAAGATCGAGGCGGCCTCGCTCGCCACCAACTCCGGCGTCACGGCGGTGCTCGCCGCGGCCACCGACGCCGCGCGCGCGGTCGCGGGTGACGACGTCGGCACGGTGTTCCTGCCCACCGGCAAGGCGGAGACGACCCGCCTGCAGTGGCTCGCCGACGCGGCGAAGACCCGCGGCGGGATCGTGCTCGACTCGGGCGCCGTGCGCGCCTTGCGCGGGCGGCAGGCGTCGCTGCTCGCCGCCGGCGTGGTCGAGATCCGCGGCGACTTCGAGGCGGGGGAGCCGGTCGACCTGCTCGGTCCCGACGGCGCGCTCGTCGCGCGCGGCTTCGCGGGCTTCTCCTCGGAGGAGGCCGACCGCATGAAGGGCCTCAGCACGGAGGCGCTCGGCGAGGTGCTCGGCGACGCGTACGCGCGCGAGCTCATCCACATCGATCACCTCGTCGTGCTGTAGCCCGCGCGCGCCCACCTGCGTCTGTCTAGACTCGACAGCGGGGGAGAGCGACGCAAGGGGCCTGCTATGAGTGCTGATGGACCGACGACCGGCGCCGTGACGCCGTGGTGGACGCTCGAACCCGCGGACGCCGCGGCGCGTCTCGACGCCTCCCTCGACGGGTTGAGCGCCTCCGAGGCCGCCTCGAGGCTCGCGTCCCACGGGCGCAACGAGCTCACCGCGGCGAAGGCCGCGACATTCTGGCAGCTGGCGCTGCGCCAGCTGGCCGACCCCATGAACCTCATGCTCGTGGCGGTCACGGCCATCTCGGCGGCGATCGGGCAGGTCTCCACCGCCATCATGGTCGGGCTGCTGGTCGTGTTCAACGTGCTGTCGGGCGCGAGCCAGGAGCGCAAGGCCCAGGCCAGCGTCGACGCGCTCGCGACGATGCAGGTGCCTCAGGTGCGCGTGCGTCGCGACGGTGCCGTGACCGCGGTTCCCGCACCGGAGCTGGTGCCCGGCGACGTGATCGAGCTCGAGGCCGGGGACATCGTGCCCGCCGACGCCCGCATCGTCCGCGCCTCGGCCCTCGAGACCCAGGAGGCCGCGCTCACCGGGGAGAGCGCGCCGATCGAGAAGTCCGCCGCCGCGCTCGCGGATCCCGCCACCGCGCTCGGCGACCGTGCGTCGATGCTCTTCCAGAACACCTCGGTCACCCGCGGCACCGCCACGGCGCTCGTCGTGGCCACCGGCATGTCGACGGAGATGGGCGCGATCGCCACGATGCTCGCCGACGTCGAGCGCGTGCCGTCGCCGCTCCAGCGCGAGCTCGGCTCCCTGACCCGCGTGATGGGCCTGGTGGCGTGGGGGGCGGTCGCGGTGATCGTCCTCATCGGCATCGGCCGCGGGCAGTCCTTCGCGGACCTCATGTTCCTCGGCACCGCCGTCGCGATCTCCGCCATCCCGACGGGTCTGCCGACCTACGTGCAGATGATGCTCTCGTGGGGCGCCTCGCGGCTCGCGGAGGCGAAGGCCGTGGTCGCGTCGCTCAACGACGTCGAGACGCTGGGCGCGACCAGCGCGATCTGCTCGGACAAGACCGGCACGCTCACCATGAACGAGATGATGGCGCGCAGCGTGTGGGTCGGGGGCGAGACCTTCACCGTCGACGGCGCCGGGTACTCCTTCGACGGCCGCGTGCGACGGTCGCAGGGTGACGAGGTGCCGCTGGGCGCCCCGATCGCCTACGCGCTCGCCCTGCCGAACGACGCGACGGTGAGCGCCGACGGGGTGGTCGTCGGCGACCCCACCGAGGCCGCGTTCGTCGTGCTCGCGGAGAAGCTCGGCGTCGACGTGCCCGAGGTGCACCGGCGGTTCCCGCGCGAGGCGGAGGTGCCGTTCGACTCCGACTACAAGTTCATGGCGACGTTCCATCACGTGCAGTGGCAGGGTGAGCGGCGGCTCATCGGCGTCGTCAAGGGCGCTCCCGACGTGCTGCTCTCTCGCTCGGCCCGGGCGTTCCTGGCGAACCGCGACACCGTCCCGATCGACGAGGTGGCGGACGCCGTGACGGACGAGATCGAGCACCGGTCGTCGCAGGGGCTGCGCACGCTGGCGCTTGCGCTGCGCGTGTACGACGTCGCCGAGGAGGACGCGGTGATCGCCGACCCGATGGCCGCGGTGAGCGAGCTCGGGTTCGTCGGGGTCGTCGGCATCGTCGACCCGCTGCGGCCCGAGGCGAAGGTCGCGGTCGATGAGGCGCACGCCGCCGGGATCGACGTCCGGATGATCACCGGCGACCACGTGGTGACGGCGACCGCGATCGGTCGTGAGCTCGACCTGCCGGGTGAGGGGATGTCCGGGGCGGAGTTCGCCGCGCTGAGCGACGCCGAGGTCGACGCCCGGCTCGACCGGCTGTCCGTGTTCGGGCGCGTGACCCCGCAGGACAAGCTCCGGCTGGTCCAGCGGCTCCAGGCGCGCGGCGAGGTGGTCGCCATGACCGGCGACGCCGTGAACGACGCGGCCGCGATCAAGCAGGCGGACATCGGCGTGGCGATGGGCTCCGGCTCCGAGGTCACCAAGCAGGCCGCGAAGCTGGTGCTCACCGACGACAACTTCGCGACGCTCGTCCACGCGGTCCACCTGGGTCGGGTCGTCTACGGCAAGATCGCGGCCTACATCACCTTCCAGCTCTCCCAGCTCATCGCGCTGGTGCTGCTGTTCCTGATGGCGAGCCTCGTGAACCTCAACGAGGGCGTCGCGCTGACACCCGTCCAGGTCCTCGTGCTCAACTTCGCCGCCGCGGGCTTCGCGGTCGTGGTGATCCTCCTGGAGCCCTCGGCGCCTGGGCTGATGCAGCGCCCGCCCCGCGATCCCGCGGCGGGAGTCGCCTCGCGTGCGAACGTGGTGCGCTGGCTCATCTACGGCGGCGCGCTCTTCGTGGCCGCGTCGGTGCCGCTGATCGTCGGCAGCGACGAGCTGTCGCCCGACGAGGCGTCGCAGCCGATGACGATGGCCTTCGTGGTGGTCGCGCTCGGCACGCTCACCACGGGCCTCCAGCTCAGGCGCGATCCCGAGACCGGGCTCAGGGCCCCGTGGGGCCGAGGCGTGCGGCTGCTGCTCTGGCCCGTCGGGTTCGTGATCCTCGCGACGGAGCTGCCCTTCCTCGCCGGATGGATGGTGCTCTCGCCGCTCACCGGTCTCGAGTGGATCGCGTGCCTGCTGCTGGTCGGGGCGGTCATGGCGGTCATCGAGGGCGACATGGCGATCCGTCGACGCCGGGAGGTCGTCCCGACCCCCACGGTCGCGGAGGCGGTCGCGCCCCGGCGCGCCCGCTGAACCGCGCCGGATGGTGCCACCCCAGCCTGGGCAGGCACCCGCCTGGCACCTAGAATCGGATGCCATGACCGAGACCGCGACCCCCACCGACATCGAGTCCGCCGTCCTCGAGGCCTGCCGCCGAGCCAAGCTGGCCTCCAGGGCGCTCGCGACCGCCACGACCACCGTCAAGAACGACGCGCTCCACGCCATGGCGGACGCGCTCGTGGCCCACGCCCCGCGCATCGTCGAGGCGAACGCCCTCGACCTCGAGCGCGGCCGCGCGAACGACATGTCGCCCGGACTGCTCGACCGGCTTGCCCTGGACGCCGACCGCATCGCGAAGATCGCCGAGGCGCTGCGCTACGTCGCCACCCTGCCCGACCCGGTCGGCGAGATCCGTCGCGGCTCGACCCTGCCCAACGGCCTGCGCCTGGTGCAGAAGTCGGTTCCCATGGGTGTGGTCGGCATGATCTACGAGGCGCGGCCGAACGTGACCGTCGACGCCGCCGGCCTCGCGCTCAAGTCGGGCAACGCCGCGGTGCTGCGGGGCGGCTCTGCCGCCGCCAGCTCCAACGAGGTGATCGTCGCCGTGCTCCAGGAGGCGCTCGAGGGCGTCGGCCTGCCGAAGGACGCCGTGCAGTCGATCGACGCCTACGGCCGTGAGGGCGCGCGGGTGCTCATGAACGCCCGCGGGCTCGTGGACGTGCTGGTGCCGCGCGGGGGCCGGAGCCTCATCCAGGCCGTGGTCCGGGAGTCGACCGTCCCCGCCATCGAGACCGGCGAGGGCAACTGCCACGTGTACCTCGACGCGTCCGCGCCCCTCGAGCGCGCGGTGCCGATCGTGCTCAACTCCAAGACCCACCGCGTGGGCGTGTGCAACGCTGCGGAGACGCTGCTGGTGCACCGGGACGCCGCCCCGTCGCTGCTGCCGGCGGTGCTCGGGGCGCTGCATGAGGCGGGCGTCACCCTGCACGTGGACGAGGCGGCGGCCGGGTTCGCGCCCGACGGCGTCCCGACCGTCGCGGCCACCGAGGACGACTGGGCGACCGAGTACCTCTCGCTCGACCTCGCGGTGCGCGTCGTGACGGACATGGACGAGGCGATCCAGCACATCGGCCGCTACTCGACGGGCCACACAGAGGCGATCGTCACGAGCGACATCGACGCGGCGCAGTCCTTCGTGGCACGCATCGACTCCGCCGCGGTGATGGTGAACGCGTCGACGCGGTTCACCGACGGTGGCGAGTTCGGCCTCGGCGCCGAGATCGGCATCTCGACCCAGAAGCTCCACGCCCGCGGCCCCATGGGCCTCGGCGAGCTCACGACGACCACCTGGGTGGTCTACGGCGACGGGCACATCCGCCCCTGACGTCCGAGCGCGCCGAGTGATGCCATAATCGCGTCAGACGGAAGGAGTCCCCCCATGATCACCGAGGCTGTCGAGACCACGTCGCATGTGGTGAACGAGCTGCCCATCCCCGCGCCCGCGTTCGGCCTGCTGGCCTTCACCGCGCTGATGGGGCTGTTGTTCGTCACCTTCGCCTTCCGGAGCGTCGGCACCCGCCACTGACGCCGTGACGGGCGAGCGCATCGGAGTCCTCGGAGGAACGTTCGACCCGGTGCACCTGGGGCACCTGGCGGCAGCGTCCGAGGTGTGCGACCGGCTGGGCCTCGACCGCGTGCTCCTGGTGCCGACCGCCGCTCAGCCCTTCAAGGTGGACGAGCCCGCGGCGCCCTCCGCGCATCGTCTCGCGATGTGCGAGCTCGCGGCGTCCGGCGACCCGCGGCTGGGGGTCTCGACGGTCGACCTGGACCGCGGGGGAGTGACCTACACGGTGGACACCCTCGCCGACCTCCACGCCCTCCATCCCGACGCCGAGCTGTTCTTCATCACGGGCGCCGACGCCCTCGCGCGGCTCGACGAATGGAAGGATGCGGACAAACTGCTCGAGTCCGCGACCTTTGTGGGAGTGACGCGCCCGGGTCATGCGTTGGATCAGTCGGATAGGCCACATATCCTGGTCGAGGCGCCCGCCCTGGCGATATCCTCGACCGATGTGCGTCGGCGGGTCCGGGCGGGCAGGACGATCCGCTACCTGGTCCCGCACGGGGTGGCCGACTACATCGCTGCGAACGGGCTCTACGACGGAGGAATAGATGACTGACCAGGGCCGGCCCCTGTCGCGCCGCGCGCGTCGTGAGGCCGAGGCCAGGGCGGCCGCTCCCGACGAGCCGACGACGCCGATCCCGCGCGCCGACCCGTCGACCTTCACCAACCCCGACGGCACCCCGCTGACGCGTCGCCAGCGTCGCGAGATCGAGCGGCAGGACAGCCCCCTCGAGACGTGGACCGCCGAGGAGGAGCTGATCGCGACCGGTCAGCTCCCGACGATGACGCCCGACCTGCTCGCCGCGCAGGAGATGGTGGAGCGCCGTCGCGCCGAGGAGCGGGCGGAGCAGCCGGCTGCGGAGCCCGCCGAGCCCGAGCAGATGGTCGACCGCGCCCGGTCGATGTTCAGGCCCGAGCCCGAGCCGGAGCCTGAGGTCGCGGAGGAGCCGGAGCCTGAGGTCGTGGCGGAGCCGCAGCCCGAGCCTGAGCCGGAGCCCGAGGTTATGGCGGAGAGCGTCGAGCCCGAGCCCGAGCCCGAGCCCGAGCCTGAGCCGGAGCCCGAGCCTGAGCCTGAGGTTGTGGCGGAGAGCGTCGAGCCCGAGCCCGAGCCCGAGCCCGAGCCGGAGCCGGAGCCTGAGGTCGTGGCGGAGCCGGAGCCCGAGGTTCTGGCGGAGAGCGTCGAGCCCGAGCCCGAGCCCGAGCCCGAGCCTGTCGACATCACCGAGGCGCCGACGCAGGTGCTCGAGCCCGAGCCGGAGATCGCCGAGGCCCCCGCCGAGCAGGCCCCGGCGACCGACGCCATCCCCGAGCAGTACCGGCACCTGTTCCCGCCGGGCTCGCTCCAGGCGAGGCGTCTGCAGGAGCGGCTCGAGCGCGGGGAGAGCATCACCCCGCCGTCCGGCACGCCAGCGCCGGCCGCGCCCGCCGGCGAGGACCCCGCCGAGGAGATCCGCCGACTCACCGCGGCCGCCATGGCGGGCATCACCCGCGCCCAGCAGGCGCGACAGCCCGAGCCGCAGCCTGAGCCTGAGGCCGTGGCGGCGCCCGAGCCCGAGCCGGAGGCGGTGGCGGCGCCGGAGCCGGAACCGCAGCCCGAGTCTGAGGTCGTGGCCTCCGAGCCTGAGCCCGAGCCCGAGCCCGAGCCCGAGCCCACCACCGCATCGTTCTTCGCTCCCGTGCTGCCTCCCGAGGGCGCCACCGAGCCCGACGACGCCGGCGTGCCCTACGCGCCCGAGATGCCCGCGCGCGCCGACGAGATCGACCCGACGACCGCCCTGCCGCAGCGTGGGGGCGTCCCGATCTCCGAGCAGCCGACGCAGCCGATGCCGCCGATCGCCGCGCCCGAGATGCAGCCGCAGTCGCAGCCGGGGCCGGAGGCCGAGACGGAGCCGGAGCCGAAGGCTCAGCCCGAGGCGCAGGCGCCCGCTCCGATGGCGCCCCCGGCGCTCCGGCCCGCGGGGATGCCCTCTAGCGGCGAGGTTCAGACGGCAGCAGCGGCGGCGCCGTCCCTGTGGGCGAACCACCCGCTCGCCGTCGCGCAGCCTCGTGAGGTTGCCGACTACGCCCCGTCGCAGGACATCCCGATCCCCGACTTCACCAAGATCATGCACGGCTACGCGTCGACCACGTCGTCGGCCGGCACCGCCCCGGTCGGGCAGGTCGGCGACGAGCCCACCGGCACCGACATCCCGGCGCTCACCGGCGGCATCGAGGTGCCGCGGCGTGCGCTGCCGGAGGAGCACGAGGAGGGCGGCCACGGCTTCGGCTGGCAGCACCTCGCGGTGATCGCCGCGGCGGCGTTCCTGCTCGGCGTGCTCGTGTGGAACCTGACGGGGAACGCCTGATGGCGGCGACCGAGCGCACCCTCGAGCTGGTGCAGGCCGCCGCGCGCGCGGCCGACGCCAAGAAGGCGGAGGGGATCGTGGCGCTCGACGTGTCCTCGCATCTGCCGCTCGCGGACGCCTTCCTCATCGCCTCGGCGTCCAACGAGCGGCTCGTGGCCGCCGTGGCCGAGGCCATCGAGGAGGAGCTCGCCAAGCACGGCGCAGACGCGGTGCGGCGGGAGGGCGTCCGCGAGGGACGCTGGGCTCTGCTCGATTTCAACGACGTGATCGTGCACGTCATGCACGAGGAGGAGCGGTCCTACTACGAGCTCGAGCGGCTGTGGAAGGACTGTCCCGTGATCCCCGTCGAGACGGGCGAGTGACCCGGATCTTCGTCGTCCGTCACGGCCAGACGGACTGGAACCTGGCGGGACGGCTGCAGGGCTCCTCCGACATCCCGCTCAACGGGACGGGCCGCGCGCAGGCGCGAGCCGCGGCATCGTCCCTGTGGCCCGCGCTGGGGCCTCGCCCCACGTTCGTGTCCTCGACTCTCGGCCGGGCCGTCGAGACCGCGCGCATCATCATCGGCGACACCGATGCGTCGCTGCATCAGGACGCGCGGCTGGGGGAGCGCCGCTACGGGCCCTGGGAGGGGCTCCTGGCGACGGAGCGCAAGGAGCGCTTCCCGGACGACCACGCGGCGTGGAGCGCCGGTCTCGAGCCGGACTTCGAGGGGTACGAGAACCACGCCACGGTCGCCGCGCGGATGACCGCGGCCGCGCACGAGTGGACGGCCCGCGTGGACGGCGACCTGGTGCTGGTGGCGCACGGCTCGTCGGGCCGCATGCTGCTGCTCGCGCTCCTCGGGTTGCCGCTGCACGGACGCACGCTGGGGAACCTCGAGAACGCCGCGTGGTCACGCCTCGTGGCCTCGCCGGCGGGTGGCTGGTCGCTCGAGCGTCACAACGTCGGGGCGCCGGCGGTGACCGCGTGACCGTCCTGGTGCTGCTCCGGCACGGGCAGACCGAGTACAACGCGGAGGGGCGCCTGCAGGGGTCCCTCGACGTGCCGCTCGGCGAGCACGGCCGGAACCAGGCGGCGGCCGCCGCCCGCGCGATCGTCGACGGGTACGGCGTGCCCGACCGGATCGTCACCTCGCCGCTGTCGCGCGCGCGCGACACCGCGGCCGCCGTCGGTGCGCTCGTGCCCGTCCCCGTCACGGTCGACCGTCGCCTCCGCCAGCGGTCCTACGGCGAGTGGGAGGGTCTCACCTGGGACGAGGTCAAGCTCCGCTGGCCGCGCGACTACGAGCGCCGCCTGCGCGGCGAGGACCCGCAGATCGCGGGCTGGGACGTGGCCGCCGAGGTCTCCGCGCGCGTCTCCGAGGCGCTTGCCGAGGCCTGCGACGGTGCACGACTGGTGGTGGTCGTGAGCCACGGCAGCGCCATCATGCTGGGCTCGCTCGCGCTGCTCGGGCTGGACGCGCATGCGACCACGCTGGGCAAGCTGCCCCACGCCCATTGGAACGTCCTCGCGACCGCCCACGGCGGCTGGTCGCTCGCACGCTACGGGCTCTCGGCCGCGGCCGCCGATTAACACCTGCGCCCGAATCTGGGCTACTATCTCTCTTGCTCTCAGGAGCACGGGATCCGCGAGGATCACGGGGCTGTGGCGCAGCTGGTAGCGCACCTGCATGGCATGCAGGGGGTCAGGGGTTCGAGTCCCCTCAGCTCCACGAAGTGTTGAGACAGCACTGATCGAAGGGCCGCCCTCAGGGGCGGCCCTTCGTGTTTCCCCCCGAGGCCGGGCCTGCCGTGCGACGATGCCGGGGAGCGAGGGAGGCGCGACATGGCCGGTGACGGCTCGGTCCGGCGCACCGCGGACGACGTGGACGCCTTCCTCGCGGCGAGCCCTCGCGCAGGCACCCTGCAGGCGGTCGACGCCGCGCTGCGTGCGGGCATGCCCGGCGCGCCGCGCACGCTGTGGCGGGGAGTCTTCTGGGGCGGCACGGATCAGGCGATCGTCGGCTACGGGGACATCCGGCAGCCGCGGCCCCGGGGCGCCGACGTCGACTGGTTCCTCATCGGCCTCGCCGAGCAGAAGAACCACGTCAGCCTGTACGTGAACGCGGTCGCCGACGGCGCCTACCTCGCACACCGCTACGCGGAGCGCCTCGGCCGGGTGAAGGTCGGCTCGGCGGTCGTGACCTTCAGGCGGCTCGAGGACCTCGACCTGGCCGTGGTGACGGAGATGGCGGCGCGGGCGTACGGCCCGTCCTGAGCCGCGTGGTCGGGCGGTGCCGCGTGGCGTGAGCGCGACCGTGCACCGGGTGTCACCTAGAGTGCGTGGCATGACGACGACGTCCTCCCTGCCGGCCGCGGCGCTCGACCCGGCCCGCGCATCGTCCCTCGCCGCGCTCGCGACCGGCGGGGGTGAACCCCTCGCCTCGACCTGCCCGTGGGACGGCACGCTGCTCGGCGAGCTGCCGACGGCCACGCGTGAGGACGTCCTCGCCTCCGTGGAGCGGGCGCGCGGCGCCCGACGCGCGTGGGACGCGACCCCGCTGCGCGAACGTGCCGCCATCGCCCGGCGGGTCGCGGTGCTCGCACGCGACCGTCGAGACTCCCTCATGGATCTGATCCAGCTCGAGACCGGCAAGAACCGGCTGAGCGCGTTCGAGGAGGTCGGCGACGTCATCCTCAACGCCGCCTACTACGCGCGCACGGCCCCGCGCGCGCTCCGGTCGAGGCGGCGGCGCGGCCTCATGCCGGTGCTCACCTCCGCGATCGAGCATCGCCTCCCGGTGGGGGTGGTGGGGATCATCACGCCCTGGAACTACCCGCTCACGCTCGTGGTGTCCGACGCGCTCCCGGCGCTGCTGGCCGGCAACGCCGTGGTGCTCAAGCCCGACTCGCTGACGCCGCTGACGGCGCTCGCCGGGCTCGAGCTGCTGCGTGACGCGGGACTGCCCGACGGCCTGATGCAGGTGGTCCCCGGCGCCGGACGCGACATCGGGCCGACCCTGGTCGACGCGGTCGACCAGCTCCAGTTCACCGGATCCACCGCGACCGGTCGCAAGCTCGCGGCGCGCTGCGGGGAGCGGCTCATCGGCTGCTCGATGGAGCTCGGCGGCAAGAACTCGATGGTGGTGCTCGAGGATGCCGACGTCGCCCGGGCCGCGGCGGGCGCGGTGCGCGCCTGCTTCTCCAACTCCGGCCAGCTGTGCGTCTCGATCGAGCGCATCCACGTGGCCGACGCGGTGCACGACGCGTTCGTCGAGGCGTTCGTCGCACGCGTGACCGAGATGACGATCGCGGGCGGCCTCGGGTGGGGTCCCGGCATGGGCTCACTCGCGTCGCCCGCGCGCGTCGCGGCGGTCATGGCGCACGTGGACGATGCGGTGGCCCGGGGCGCGACGGTCCTCGCGGGCGGCCGGGCGCGGCCGGACCTGGGCCCGGCGTTCGTCGAGCCGACGGTCCTGACGGACGTCACCGCGGAGATGAGGGTCGCGCAGGAGGAGACGTTCGGGCCCGTGGTGTCGATCTCCCGCGGCGCGTCGGAGGCCGAGCTGATCGCGTCCGCCAACGCCGGGGGCTACGGCCTCAACGCGGCGGTGTGGTCGCGGAGGCACGGCGCCCGGGTGGCGCCGCTGCTCGAGGCGGGCACCGTCAACGTCAACGAGGGGTACGCCGCCGTGTGGGGGTCCACGGACGCGCCGATGGGCGGGATCAAGGACTCCGGGCTGGGCCGCCGCCACGGGATCCACGGGCTGCACAAGCATACCGAGTCGCAGGCGGTCGCGACTCAGCGCGGGCTGCCGGTCGCGCCTCCACCGGGCTGGTCGGATCGCCGCTACGCCGAGGTCATGACACGGGCGCTCGCCGCGCTGACGAAGGTGCGTCCGTGAGGGCCGGCGGCCTGCCGCTCGCCGGCGCCCGGATGCTGATCACGGGCGGCGGGTCCGGGATCGGCCGCCTGATGGCGCTCGAGGGCGCCCGCCGCGGTGCCGAGGTGATCGTCTGGGACCTCGACGAGGCCGCCGGTGCCCGGGTGGCGGGCGAGATCGACGCGCGAGGCGGTCGCGCATCGTCCGCCGCGGTGGACGTGTCCCGGCATGACGAGGTGGCCGCCTCCGCGCGCGCCGCCGGCGACGTCGACGTGGTCATCAGCAACGCGGGTGTCGTGACCGGCGCCCCTCTGCTCGAGGCGAGCGAGGAGGGGATCGAGCGCACGTTCCGCGTCAACGCGCTCGCCCCCTACTGGATCGCGCGCGCCTTCCTGCCGGGCATGCTCGCCCGGAATCGCGGCACCGTGGTGACCGTCGCGTCCGCCGCGGGGCTGGTCGGTGTCGCGCGGCAGACGGACTACGCGGGGTCGAAGTGGGCGGCCGTCGGGTTCACCGAGTCGCTGCGGGCGGAGCTCCGCGCCCAGGGGTCGCAGGTGAGGACGTTGGTGGTGTGCCCGTACTACATCGACACGGGCATGTTCGCCGGGGTCCGGACGCGCGTGCCGGCGCTGCTGCCGATCCTGCGTCCGGAGCGCGTCGCCGAGCGCGTGATCGACGGCATCGAACGGGGTCGCGAGCAGATCGTGATGCCTCCGCTGGTGCGGGTGCTCCCCGTGGTGCGCGCGCTGCCCGTGCGCGCCTTCGACGCGGTGGTCGACGCGTTCGGGGTGAACCGGTCGATGGACGAGTTCACGGGCCGTCCCGCCGATGCTCCGCACGGATCGGGCTCCGACACGCCGAGGTGAGGGCGCGGGGCGACGCGCCGAGCCGGAGTGTCGCGCGCGGAACCGTGCGGAGCATCGTGGGGGTGGTGCCGTGCTCGCGAACGGTGGCGTCGCGCCAGCGACTCCCTAGTGTTATAGTTCTTCTATAACAACTTCGGAGGTTTTCATGTCCGTCCCCCATGACACGGCCGTGTCCCGCGCGATCGCGGTCGGAGTGATCGCGCCGGTCGCCGTCGCCGCGACCGCGGTCGTCGTCCAGCTGCTCATGCTCGGGGACCTGCCCGACCCGGTCGCGACCCATTGGGGGCCGTCCGGGGTCGACGGCTTCGCGCCGGCATGGACCGTGCCGCTGATGACGGCGCTGCTCGCCGGCGGCCTCCCGCTGCTCATGTCGGCGATCGCGGTGCCGCCGATCCGCGCGGGCGAGCGCGGCTTCGTGCTGCGCCTCCTGATCGCGATGGCGGTCGGGCTGAGCGCCTTCCTCGCGGTCATCCTCACCGGGTCGCTCGTGCTGCAGCGCGGCCTCGAGGACGCCGCGGACGCCGGATCCGTGCTCCCGGTCGTGGCGGTGGCGGTTCCGATCGGTCTCGCGGTCGGCGGGGCGGGCTGGCTGCTCCAGCCCCGCCACGCCGCCGCGCCCGCGGAGGCCACGCCCGTCGCGCCGCTCGAGCGCCGGCCGGGCGAGCGGACCATGTGGTTCGGCCGCGCGGAGATGGCGCCCCTCCCGCTGGGCGCCCTGCTCGGTGCGACGGTCCTGCTGGGCGTGCTCGCGCTCGTCATCGGCCTGACCTCGGATCCAGTCGCCGCGTGGATCCTGGCGGGCACCGCGGTGCTCATCGGCACGCTGGTCGCGACGCTGACGGTGTTCCGCGTGCGCGTCGACGCCTCAGGTCTCACCGTGCGCTCCGCCGCCGGGCTGGTGCGGATGGGGGTCCCGGCGTCCGACGTCGCCGGCGTCGCCGTCACCGAGGTCAAGGGGCTGAGCCAGTACGGCGGCTTCGGGATCCGGTCCGTGCCGGGGGCGACGGCCGTGGTGCTGCGATCGGGCACCGCGCTGGAGGTCACGCGGGTGAACGGGCGTCGCTTCGTGGTGACGCTGGACGATGCCGAGGGTGCCGCCGCGGTGCTCGCCGCCGTCGCGGAGGACGCTCGTGCTGCTCAGGATTGACCCGGCCGCGGGCGCGCCGCTGTACGACCAGATCGCGGCGTCCATCCGCGCGGATGCCGCCACCGGCGCACTGGTCGAGGGGGATCGGCTGCCGTCCGCGCGGGAGGTCGCGGAGTCGCTCGACGTGAACCTCCACACGGTCCTCAAGGCGTACCAGATGCTCCGCGACGAGGGCCTGGTGGAGATGCGCCGAGGCCGCGGCGCCGTCATCGGTGCCGCCGCGGCCTCGCTCGCCGACCTCCGCGCCGACGCGCAGGCGCTCGCCGCCCGCGCCCGCGAGCTCGGCGTCGGACCCGAGGCGCTCGCCGCCCTGGTGCGGGCGGCCGCTCAGGAGTCCTGACGCCGGCTGCGGAGCCGCCTGGGGGGCGACCGCGCCGGGACATCGATCCGGACAGTGATGTCCGGTAGGATGCGAGTCACCTCCGGACAGGGTTGTCCGGATCGAGTCTCCAGGGGAGTGGGCATGACGAGGTGGGATGAGGAGGTCGACCTGCTCGTGGTCGGCACCGGTGCGGCGGCGATGTCGGCGGCGATCGCGGCGAAGGACGAGGGCCTGGAGGTCCTCGTGGTCGAGGGCTCGAGCGAATGGGGAGGGTCCACCGCGATGAGCGGCGGCGGCTGCTGGCTGCCGAACCACCCCGGGATGAAGGAGATCGGCGTCGACGACTCCGAGGACAAGGTCCTGACCTACCTCGACGCCTGCGTGGGGACGCCGGAGGAGGTCGGCCCCGCATCGTCCCTCCCGCGGCGTCAGGCGTTCGTCCGCACCGCCCCGGTGGTCCACGCCTGGCTCGAAGGCCACGGCATGGTGTGGCAGACGGCGAAGAAGTACCCCGACTACTACCCGGACCTGCCGGGCGGGATCGCGGGCGGCCGGACGGTCGAGCCGGCCCCGTTCGACACGCGACGGCTCGGCGACTGGTGGGACCACGCCCGCAACGCGCTGCCGCCCATCCCGCTGTTCGCCGGCGACACCTACCTGCTCGCGCGCGCCTGGTCGACGTTCTCGGGCATGGTGGGCGGCGCGCGCCTCGTGCTGCGCACCCTCGGCGGCCTGGTGACGGGCAAGCGGCTGTCGGGGCTCGGCATGTCGCTCGCCGCCCGACTCATGTGGATCGCGAGGTTCGAGCAGGGCACCGAGGTGCGGCTCGACACGCCGCTGACGGACCTGGTGGTCGAGGACGGGCAGGTGGTCGGCGCCGTGGTGGGCGGACCGGACGGCGAGCGCCGCATCCGCACCCGGGCCGGTGTTCATCTGGGCGCGGGAGGGTTCGACCACAACGCCGCGTGGCGCCAGGAGTACCAGGGACTCGACCAGGAGCACTCCTCCGGCAACCCCGCGAACAAGGGGACCGCGATCGAGATCGGCATGCGGCACGGCGCGGACGTCGCGCTCATGGACGATGCGTGGTGGGGTCCGTCGGTGGTGCCCGCGGGCGAGCACGGGGCGACCTTCATCGTCTCGGAGCGCTCGATGCCGTTCACGATCGTGGTCGATCAGGACGGCGAGCGCTACGTCAACGAGTCCACCAGCTACGTCGACTTCGGCCACGCCATGATCGAGCGCGGGCTCGAGCGGACCAACCACTCGTGGATGATCCTCGACGTCCGCCACCGCCGGCGTTATCTCAACAACGCGTTCCTGGTCGGGAGGAAGGACCTGTTCGCCGAGGGCGGGGCCGTCGAGGCCGACACCCTCGAGGAGCTCGCGGAGCGCATGGAGGTCCCGAAGGACGCCTTCAGGGCCACGATCCAGCGCTTCAACGCCTTCGCGCGCGAGGGGGTCGACCGCGACTTCGGCCGCGGCCGGGACGCCTACGACAACTACTACGGCGACCCGTCCCACGGCCCGAACCCCAACCTGGGCGAGATCGCCCGCGGGCCGTTCGTCGCGATCAAGATCATCCTCGGCGACCTGGGCACCAAGGGCGGCCTGCTCACGGACGAGCACGCCCGTGTGCTCGACACGGCGGGCGAGGTGGTCGGCGGCCTCTACGCCGCCGGGAACTGCTCCGCGGCCGTCGTGGGGCGGACGTACCCCGGCGCGGGCTCGACGCTCGGCCCTGCGCTCGTGTTCGGGCACATCGCTGGACGGCACGCCGCCTCGCGGCTCCGGCAGGCCGCGCCCGCCGACGCCGCCGGGGTCTGACGCGGGGCGCGCGGGTCCCGGTCGGGTGAGGGGCGGCCGGGACCGCGCGCGGGGTGCGGCGCACCGCGCTAGGGTCGACCGCATGAGATATGTCGCACTCGGTGACAGCTTCACGGAGGGCGTCGGGGACCCCGCCCCCGGGGGTGGCCTGCGCGGCTGGGCCGATCTGGTCGCCGCGGGCCTCGCCGCCGGGCGCGACGAGCCGGTGCACTACGCGAATCTCGCGATCCGCGGCCGGCTCATCGACCAGATCGTCGACCAGCAGCTCCCGGCCGCGCTCGCCCTCGAGCCGGCTCCCACGGTCATGACCTTCAACGGCGGCGGCAACGACATGATGCGCGCCGGTTGGGACACCGGGCACGTGGTCGACCTCTGCCTGCGCGTGGTGGCCGCCACGGCCGACGCCGGCGTCTCCCTGATCATGCTGAGCGGGCCGGACCCGACCGCGAGGCTGCCGCGCGGCCGGGTGTTCGCCGACCGGGCCGACGCGATGATGGCGGCCCTGCACGACCTGGGCGAGCGGCACGACCACGTGACCTTCGTGCACAACTACGGGGACGCGGAGATGCGGCGCGCGGCCTACTGGTCGCCGGACCGGCTCCACCTCAACCCCCTGGGCCACTCACGCGTCGCGGCCCGCGTGCTCACCGCGATGGGGGTGCCGACGGATCTGCCTCGCGACGATGCGCCCGATCCCTCGGCGCCCGGCGTCCTGGGCGAGGCGCGCTACGTCGCGACGTACGTGCTGCCCTGGTTGGCAAGGCGCCTCACCGGGCGGTCCTCGGGTGACGGCCGCGAGCCGAAGCATCCCGGCTGGGTCGAGGTGCCGCGCGCGTCGTCCCTCTAGGCTGGCCGCATGCCGACGCCCGACTTCATCCTGTCCCTGCGCGCCGCGGTGGGTCACGAGCTCCTGTGGCTGTCGGGGGTCACCGCGGTGGTGCTGCGGCCCTCGGCCGCGGGTGGGCGGGACGTGCTCATGGTGCGGCGGGCCGACAACGGGGCGTGGACGCCGGTGACGGGCATCATCGACCCGGGGGAGCAGCCCGCCGTGGCGGCCGCGCGCGAGGTGCTCGAGGAGGCCGACGTGGTGGCCGAGCCCGAGGCGTTGGTGCGCATCCACGCAGAGCCGCCGATCAGCTATCCCAACGGCGACCGGTCGCAGTACCTCGACCACACGTTCCGCTTCCGCTACGTCAGCGGGGAGCCGTTCCCGGCCGACGGGGAGAACACGGAGGCGCGCTGGTACCACGAGGACCGGCTGCCGATCATGAGCGCCGAGATGCGCGCCCGCGTCGGCGCGGCTCTGGCGCCGGGCGACGTCTGCGCGTTCGACCGCGCATAGGCGAGGTCAGGCGAGACCCAGCTCCTCGAACAGGGTGGCGATGCCCCCGCGCGTCGGCGACGGCGTGGTGCGGTCCGCCGCGGCGATCGCGCGCGGGTGGCCGTCCTCGATCGCGATGCCGAGCGCCGCGTACTCGAGCATCTCCACGTCGTTCGGGCCGTCCCCGACCGCGACGATCGCGGCGCGGTCGAGGCCCAGGTGCCGGCGCACGGCGTCGACGCCGACGGCCTTGTGCAGGGAGGCGAGGTAGATCTCGCCCGCCCCGTCACCCATGTCGGGCACGGAGCTCGGGAGGGCGGCGACCTCCGGACCGATCTCCTCGACCACCTCGGTGATGGGTGTCCGACCGCCGAAGCAGGTGATCTTGGAGAACGCGACGCCCGCGAGCGACTCGCGCGGCTCCATCGACGCGAGGACGTCCCGCAGGCCGACGGCGGTCGACGGGTCGATCCCCGCGGCGCGCAGGCGAGCCTCCCAGCGCTCGCGGAGCGCCTCGATCACGCCGGGCCGCGTGTGGTTGCGCTCGCCGGCCTCGAGCACGTACGTCGCGCCGTGCCGGTCGAGCACCTCGCGTGCCCGGGTCGCGAGCGGCTCGGGGAAGCGGACGTCGGCGAGGACGCGGTCGCCGACCAGGACATGCGCGCCCGCGCTCGCGACCATCCCGTCGAAGCCGGCGGCACGGATCGACGCGGGGATCATCGACACCGGCCGCCCGGTGCTGAGGAACACGAGGTGGCCTGCCGCGCGGGCGTCGCGCACGGCGCGCGCATGCTCGGGGGGCACCACGCCGTGGTGCGCGTAGGTTCCGTCGATGTCGAGGAAGACCGCGCGGCGGGACGATGCGCCGGCGGCCGTGCCGCGGGAGGTCGCTGGGGTCACGCGCCCCAGCCTACGAAGGGTCGACGTCCTTGCGCGCCCAGACGGGGGTGCCGTCCGCCGTGAGGACCGAGATGCCCCACGTCCACGCGTCGGCCGTGGGGTTCCACGCGCGCATCGCGACGCCCGTGAATGTCGCCTCCGAGGTCTCGATGGTCACGTGCCCGCCGTCCTCGAGGGTCCACGTGCCGTCGAGGACGCCGCTCACGTTGCCGTCGGGCTCGAGCGCCAGGGGGGCGGACATCGGCGTCAGCGGTGAGATCACGCGGTCGAAGGTGATCGCCTGCCATGTCCCCGCGAGGTCGTCGGGTGACGCGGTCTCCGACGCCTCGCCGGCGTAGCGGCCCGGGGACACCACCGGCCAGCCGTCGACGGTCAGGTACGTCCGGTGGACCCGGACCTGATGCATCTCGCCCGTGCCGGGGAACCGCGAGTGGAAGACCAGCGAGGTCGCGCCCGTCTCGGGGGCGCGGTACCAGGAGTTGTGGCCCGGCGACACGTATCCGGCCTCGACGCCGACCGCCGGGGCGTCCGCCCACTCGTACCCGCCCAGGATCTTGACCCCGTACGGCTCGATCGACGCATCGTCGAACACGGTGCCCGGCGCGCCGGCGACGTCCGCGGCGGGGTTGCCCTGCGCGTCGACGTACGGGCCGCCGGGATGCTCCGAGCGGAACACGCGCACCTCGTAGCCGCCGGACGCGTCGAGGCCGCCGAAGGACACGTAGAGGTAGTAGTACCCGGTCTCGGGCGCGTACTGGACGGTCGGGCCCTCGATGCGGGCGTGGTTGCCGCCGAGCAGGTGGGTGCCGTAGCCCTGGCCCTCGAGCGGCAGGCCGGTGGCGGGGTTCATCTCGAGGATGAAGATGCCGCCGGAGTACGAGCCGTAGACCATCCACATGGCGCCGTCGGCGTCGTAGAACGCGTCGGGGTCGACCGCGTTGGGATGGACGGTCGCGTCGTACATCTCGCCGGGGTTCTCGGACTCCTGGTCCCACATCCCGGACCTCAGCAGGATCCCCTGGTCGACGTAGGGGCCGTCGACCGTGTCGGCGATCGCGAGCCCGAGCGCGGAGCGGGGGGAGTCGCCCTTGCAGGCGTTGTAGTACATCGCGTAGCGGCCGTCCGGGAGCTCGATCACGTCGGCCGCCCAGAGGGTGTCCGTCTGGGCCCACTCGAAGGTCTCCGCGAGCTCGGCGTAGACGTCCCCGAACAGCGCGTTGTCGGGGTCCGCATGCAGGTCGACGGTGTGCTGGGTCCACGCGATGAGGTCGGAGGAGTGCGCGGACGCGCCGTGGGAGCCGAAGATCCAGACCCGGTCGTCCGACGTGACCACGGAGGGATCGTGGACGGTGACGTCGGCGAGCTCGGGGGCGGGGGGCGGATCCGCGGGCCCGGCGCATCCCGCGAGGGTGGCGCCGGCCAGGGCGATGAGGGCGATCGCAGCGGCGGCGCGGCGGGTCACGGTGCTCTCCTGTTCGTCGTCGGACAGGGCGCGAGGTGGCGCGCCGGGGATTACTCTACAACGATGTAAATCGGCGGGTCAAAGCGACGGCGGGAGGGGGTGGCGTCGGGCGCGTGCCCGGCGGTGTGCCTGCGACACCGGACCCGCGCCGCGGCGTCAGTGACCGACCGGCGCGGAGGCGGCGTCGTCCGGGGTGCGCACCGCGAGGGCCGCGCCGATCGACACCGTCGCGAGGATCGCGGCGATGGTGAAGGCGCCTCGCATGCCGGCCGACTGCGCCGCGGCAGGGTCGACCCCCTCGGCGACGCGCGCGGCACCGATCGACGCCATCGTGGACACGAAGAGGGCCGTGCCCGCCGCGCCCGCCACCTGCTGCAGCGCCGAGACCGTCGCGGACCCGTGCGAGTACAGGCGCGCCGGAAGCGACCCCAGGCTGGCCGAGAACAGCGGCGTGAACAGGAGCGCCAGCCCCACCGACATCGCGGAGTGCGCCGCGACCAGCTGCCACCACGGTGTGGTCGGGGAGAGGATCGCGGCCAGCACCCAGAGCACGCCGGCGGTGACGATCGCGCCGGGCAGCACCAGCGGGCGTGCCCCGATGCGGTCGTACGCGCGGCCCACGATCGGACCCATGAGCCCCATCACGAGGCCTCCTGGCAGCAGCATCAGGCCGCTCTGGAGCACGCTGAGGCCCAGCACGTCCTGCATGAAGAGCGGCAGCAGGATGATCATCCCGAACAGCGCCATCATGCTCACGATGAACATCACCACCGCGACCGAGAACGTCGGCGTGCGGAACGTGCGCAGGTCCAGGAGCGCGTCGTCCACCCGCTGCAGCACCAGCTGCCGCCAGATGAAGGCGCCCACCCCGAGCCCGCCGACCGCGAGCGCGACCACGGTCTCGGGAGCCACGCCGCCTCCGCCCTCGCCGACCGTGCTGAGGCCGTACACGAGCCCGCCGAAGCCGACCGCGGACAGCGCCACCGAGAGGAGGTCGAGCGGGGCCTTGCGCGGCTCCGTGACGTTCTCCATCAGGCGCCAGCCGATCGCGAGGACCGCCACCGCGATCGGCAGCACGAACACGAACATGAAGCGCCAGCTGAACGCGTTGAGGATCAACCCGGAGATGGTGGGGCCGATCGCCGGGGCGACGGCGATCACCACCGTGATCGATCCCATGCGCCGGCCGCGCGTCGCGGGCGGCTCGAGCTGCATCACCGTGGTGATGAGCAGCGGCATCATGATCGCGGTGCCGCTCGCCTGGATCACGCGCGCCGCGAGCAGGACCTCGAAGCCCGGCGCGAGGGCGGCGACCAGCGTCCCGAGGGTGAAGAGCGCCATCGCCGTGAGGTACACCGGCCGGGTGTGGAACCGCTGCAGGAGGAAGCCGGTGATCGGGATCACCACCGCCATGGTCAGCAGGAAGGCCGTGGTGAGCCATTGGGCGTCGACGGCGGAGATCCCGAGGTCGTCCTTCAGATGAGGGATGGCGACGCCCATCACCGTCTCGTTCAGGATCACCACGAAGGCCGCGATGATCAGGGTCCAGATGACGACCGCGTGGCGTCGCCTCAGGTCGTGCGGGGCGTCGGGCTGGGCGGCGGTCTCGACCGGGGCAGGGGTGGCATCCACCGGTCGATTGTCGCAGGGGCGGCCGACATCGGGGACCTTGGTCCCTGGCGCCCCCCGAAAGTAGGGGGTTGTCCTGGGCGGGTGACCATGCATAGCATCGTTCTCGACACGCCGGGGGAGCGACACGCTGAGGAGCCTCCGGATCTCGCGTCTCAAATGGGGGCGGCCTACGGGCCGGGAGAATGCGGAGGTGGATCGTGGCACGGATGCCTGAGGGGGCTCTCCGGGACAGGATCGGGCAGGACGAGCGCATGAGCGCGCTCGCGGTGCACGTCGGGAGCGCGTCGATCGAGCCCAGCGGGCTGCGTGTGCTGCGGATGAGCGTCGCCGACGAGTCGGACGATGATCCGGCCGGCGGCGCCGCCTACGCCGCCATGTTCGAGCAGTGGGAGGCGGATCTGCGCGCGATGCGCCGGCCCGCGCGCCCCGAGATCCGCAGCGGCGGGATCGTGATCGGATCGCTCAACGGCGTCGCTGCACGGATCTACCACTCGCCGGCGCTCGCGCACTGGGCGCGCAGGCTGGTCTCCGGCGGGGCCCTCGCGAACGTGTTCCTGCCCCATCAGCGGCGCCTGCTCGCGTTGGGCGATGACGGTTCGCTGTTCGCCGGCCAGGAGCTCGACGACTTCGAGCGGGGATTCTTCCTGCACGCGATCGACGCGCGCGGCGCGCGGGCACGCGCCCGGATCCAGCAGTGGCTCGCGGCGCGCACCCTGCTCGACGTCAACCGCCCGCAGGCGTGGACCTCAGTCGGCTGCGGGGCCGCGCTGCCGATGGTGGGCGCGGTGGCCGACGCCGGCGAGTCGGGCGCGTCCGTCACCGCCGGCTTCTTCGACGGGTGCGGCGACGCGCGGGAGCTGGCGCGGCGCGCGCTGGCGGCCGCCGGCGTGGACCCGTCCTGCCATCGCCTGCTCAACTGGCGCATCGCGTCCCGCGAGGGCCTGGACGGCGTGGTCGGGCCGGAGTCGCAGGATCTGGTCGACCTGGTCGCCGTGACGGACCTGCTCGCCGACGGGCGAGCGGTCGAGCTGCTGCGTCGGGGCTACGCCGCGGTGCGCCCGGGGGGTGTCCTCATGTTCTCGGTCTCCCTTCCCGACCGTCCGCTGCCGCTCATGCTCGAGTACGGGATCGGCTTCGCGGGCTCGCACCCTCGCTCGCTCGAGAAGGCGGCCGCCATGCTCGAGTCGGCGGGGATCGACGTGCGCGACGCGATGGCGTGCCTGACCCCCGAGGGGTTGCACGCCGTGATCGAGGTGCGCAAGCTCTGACCGCGCGTGCATGGCACGATGCGCGCATGGCACCACGCGTCGGCATCCTCGGCAGGGGCCGCTTCGGCGGCGTGATCGCGGGCCTGTGCGTGCGCGCGGGCCTGGAGGTCGACTCGACCGGGTCGGGCGACGCCGATGCGTTGGCGCGGGTGGCGACGGCTGACATCGTGATCCTCGCGCTCCCGCTCGGGAGGCTGGAGACGGTGCCGCCGCACGCCCTCGCGGGAGCGCTCGTGGTGGATGCGACCAACTACTGGTGGGAGCTCGACGGGGCGCGTCCCGACCTCGAGGACCCGCGCACCTCGACGTCCGAGTCCGTGCAGCGGTGGCTGGCGGAGTCCCGGGTGGTGAAGGCGTTCGGCCATGCGAGCGCATGGGAGCTCGAGAACCTGGGGCGGCCCGCCGGGGATCCCGCCCGCCGCGCCCTCGCGATCGCGGGGGACCACCCGGACGACGTCGCCCGCGTGGGCGCGCTGGTGGACGCCCTCGGGTTCGATCCCGTGCCGATCGGCCCGCTCGCCGCCGGCGCGATGGTCGAGCCCGGCACGGAGACGTTCGGTGCCGACGTGGGCGCGGAGGAGCTGCGGGAGATCATCGCCCGCTTCCCGCGGTCGCAGCGGGGGAGGGTGATCGCGCGCGCACGCGGCGTCGACCCCTCGCGGCTGCCGGCGCTTTGGTAATCGTTGTAAATTCGGGTCTTCCGGGGCTAGACTCCTGGCCTTGTGACCGGAAATCCGCCCGGCGCCGATGAGGGCGCCACTCCCGACGCACCCGCATCCGACACGTCCGTGAGGCTCGCGGCCTACCACCGAGCGCCCACCTCGGAGGCGGAGGCGAACAACGCGGACATCGCGCTCAGCCTGCACCTCGCGATCGAGCGCGAGGCGGGCTGGGAGCCGCTGTTCGACAACTACGGGGTGTTCTTCGCCCGCACCTCGGAGACGCCGCCCGCGCTCGGTACCTCCGATGAGATCATCCGCTCGCTCGTCGACCCGTGCCTGCTCGCGACGCCGGACGGCGGCTACGCGGTCGTCGCCACCCGGGTCGCGCGCGGCGGCGGGCCGGACGGCACGGAGAGGTCGAGCGTGCTGGTGGCGGTCTCGCCCGACCTGCTCGAGTTCCGCGAGGTCGGGCTGCTCGAGCTGCCGACGGCGGCGGGCGTGCACCGCCCCGCTGCCGCCTACGACGCCGCGGCCGGCGCGTACGTCCTCACCTGGGTGGACGAGGCGGGGAGCCCGTTCCACTGCACGGTCGGAGACCTGGGCGACGCGTCGACGGTCGGCGCGCCCGTGCCCGGCGAGGCCGCGATCCCCGGCCTGATCGACGCCGCGGGCATCCCCGGAGCCGCCGACCGTGCGAGCACCCTGCGCGTGCCCGCTGACGTGGCGCGGGCGCTCGAGATCCGCCTCGGCCCCATCCGCAACACGGGCGCCGAGCCCCTGGCCGCGATCGAGGTCCCGGCCGGCGCGACGCTCGCACCGGCGATGCTCCCCGCGCGCCTCCACCTGACCTACGACGACGGCTCCACCGGCTCGCTCGCGATCGCCTGGGACCTCGACGCGCTCGCCGCGATCGACACCGCGGCCGCTGGCGACCACGAGGTGCCCGGCGCCGTGATCCAGCCCGTGTATCCGACGCCGTTCGCCGACGAGCGGGCCGACCCGAGCATCGTCCCCGTCGAGGTGGACGGCGAGCGGCGCTTCCTCATGATCGCGACCAAGGATCTCCACATGGACCCGGTCGCGAACTCGGGCGAGCCCGTCGGGATGCCGATCCGGATGGCCGCGCGCATCGAGGACCTCTCCGACGAGGCGCTCGAGGCGGGCCGCGTCGCCGAGGTCGACCTGCTGGTCCACGGCTCGCTCGACGCCCGCGGGGAGGCGATGACCGGATGCTTCTGGGCGCCCGAGATCCACCTGATCGACGGCACCCTGTCGATCCTCTTCATGCCGAGCTACGGCGACCCGACGGACATGTGGACGGGGCGCGCGAGCATCGTCCAGCTGCGCAAGGCCGCCGACGGCCGGCACCTCGACCCGACGGTGCCCGCCCACTGGACCGCGGCGCGCCAGGTGGTCCGCGCGGACGGATCCGCGCTCAACCACCTCCAGGGCATCTCCCTCGACATGACCTACCTCGAGGACTCTGGCACGCACTATTATTCCTGGCAGATGCTCGGTTCGGTGTTCATCGCGACGTTCGACCCCGCGGATCCGACGCGGCTGACCTCCGACCCCGTGCGGATCCTGGCGCCGGAGTTCGCGTGGGACAACCTCATCGCGGAGGGCCCGAACATCCATCGCCGCGGTGACACCCTCCACCTGCTCTACTCCGGCTCGTCGGTGGGCGACAGCTACACCACGGGCCTCGCGACCGCGCCCGCCGGGGCCGGCGTCGACCTCACCGACCCCGCCGCGTGGCGCCGGCTGGGCCACCCGATCCAGAAGTCGGGGCCCTACAACGGCGAGATGCAGCTCGGCACCGGTCACGGCATGTGGTCGGAGGACGAGCACGGCAACCTGCTCTACGTGTTCCACGCCCGCACGGACCACAAGGGCCTGACGGGTCGCGACACCTTCGTGCGGAGGGTGCACTGGGCCGCCGACGGCATGCCGGTGCTCGACATGGAGACCGAGGAGGAGCTGCTCCCGGAGCTCCGCGACGTCAGCGTGACGGTGCGCGTGCGATGAGCGGCGAGGAGCCCTACGGCTACCTCATGGTGCACTTCGTCGAGGACGCCGAGGGTTACCGCGAGAAGGTCCACCTGTCGCTGTCGCGGGGCGACGATGCGGAGGCCTGGGACCGCCTCAACGGCGGGGAGCCGGTGCTCGCCTCCCACCTGGGTACCACCGGGGTCCGCGACCCCCACCTGACGTTCGACCCGGCCACCGGCCGGTACTTCATCATCGCCACCGACCTGCGGGTGTTCGGCGGCGACGACCTGGGCTGGGACGCCTGGACGCACGGCTCCTCGACGCTGATGAACGTGTGGGAGTCGCGCGACCTGATCGTCTGGAGCCCCCTGCGCCAGCTCGACGTGTGCCGGGGCGCGGACGGCGCACCCGCCCCCGGGGTGCCCGCGCTCGACATGATGTGGGCGCCGGAGAGCACCTGGGTGCCGGACCTGCTCGGCCCGGGCGAGGGCGGCTTCGTCGTCTACTTCTCCGCCGGCGTCGCCGGCGGTCACCACCGCATCGTCTGGGGCACTACCACGGACTTCACCCAGGAGACGTGGCGGTACGGCGGCATCCTCCTCGACACCGGCGACCACGCGATCGACTGCTCGATGATCGAGCACGCGGGCCGCACGTACCGCGTCACCAAGGACAACGGCGCGACCGCGCGGGGCATCGTCATGGAGCGCACCGAGGCGGCGCGCTGGTGGGAGGCCGACGCGGTGTGGGAGCCCGTGCAGGACCGGCTCGGCGAGGAGCACGCGCGCGGCCACGGCGTCGAGGGGCCGCTGATGTTCCGCGCGCATGGCCGGGACCGGTGGTACCTCTACGTCGATGTGATCCCCGACGGCGGCTACCGACCGCTGGTGGCCGCCGACCTCGACGCGGAACGCCCCTGGAGGATCCTGGACAGCCCCGGATTCGACCTCCCGCCCGCCACCAAGCACGGCGGAGTCATCGGGCTGACCCGGGCGCAGCACGAGGCGCTACGGCGCGCCGACGCGCGCGCGGCGGTGACGCCCGACCTCGGGGCCGTCGCGGTCCTTCCGCCGACCGTGCAGGCGCACCTTCACGGCGGCGGCACCGCGTCGTTCCCCGTCGTGTGGGGAGCGGCCGCGGCCGACGGGTCCGTCGAGGGCGTCCTGGCCGGGACGCTCGGCGCGAACCTGAACGCCTGGGTGGGCGAGGGTGGCTCGACCGCGTGGGACGCGCCGGGCAAGGTCCCGCTCAGCACCACCGCGATCCGGGTGCGCGCGACCCTGGTGGGTCCGCGCGCGTAGTGCCAGGGTGATCCCATGGCCACCGTGGTGATCGCGCCCGACTCGTTCAAGGGCACGTGCCCGTCCGAGCGCGCGGCGGCGGCCATCGCCCGGGGCTGGCGGTCCGTGCGACCGGACGATGCGGTGGCCGAGATCCCGCAGGCGGACGGCGGGGAGGGGACCCTCGCCTGCGTGAGGCGCGCGGTGCCGGGCGCTGAGCTGCGCGCGGTGCCCGGCGGCACGGTGACGGGGCCGGCGGGATCACCCGTCCCGGGAGTCTGGCTCGACCTGGGCGACGGCACGGCACTGTGCGAGCTCGCCGTCGTGGCAGGACTGCACCTCATGCCCGCGCTCGACGCCCTGGCGGCGACCTCACGGGGGCTCGGCGAGGTGATCGCCGCGGCGATCGACGCGGGATGCGAGAGGCTGGTGGTCGCGATCGGCGGGTCGGCCTCCACGGACGGCGGGATGCCGGTGCTCGAGGCGCTCGGGTCGCGTCGCCCGCCGGTCGGGGGCGCGGTGGTGCTCACCGACGTGACGGCACCGCTGCTCGGGCCGAGCGGCGCGGCGGCGGTCTTCGGGCCTCAGAAGGGCGCGTCACCCGCGCAGGTCGAGGCGCTCGAGAGCCGCCTCGAGGCGGTGGCCGCGCGCCTGGGGTCGGACCCGACGGCCCCCGGCGCGGGTGCCGCCGGCGGCGTGGGGTACGCGCTGCTCCACTGGGGGGCGACGCTCACGCCGGGCGCGGCGGCGGTGGCCCGGATCACCGGGCTCGCGCAGGCGGGCGTGGCCGCCGACCTCGTGATCACCGGCGAGGGCCGCTTCGACGCGCAGTCCAGGACGGGCAAGGTGGCCGGGCACGCGCTCGACGCGTTCCCACGCGTCGCGGTGATCGCCGGCGAGGTGGCCGCGGACCCGGGGTGCTGGTCGGTGTCGCTGACGGCGCTCGCGGGGTCCGCCGAGGCAGCGATGGCCGCACCCGAGCACTGGCTCGAGCGGGCAGGAGCGCTCGCCGCCGGCCAGCCGTGGGCCGCCGTCAGATCGCCCGGCGTCGCGCCGTGAGCCGAGCCGTCGGGAGGCCGGGTGCGGGGATGCGCGACGTGTGCCCCGGGACCTCGGCGAAGCGCCCGGTCCGCGCTGTCCAGTCGTGATGGGCGGCGACGATCTCCTCGTGCGAGCGGCCCACGAAGTTCCACCACATCACGAGGTCCTCGCCGAAAGGCTCCCCGCCGATCAGCATCATGGTCGCGCCTGCCTCGGACGCGGCCGTCACCGCTGAGATCCCCTCGCCCAGGAACAGGATGCCGCTCGTCGGGGGGCCGGGGAGGGGAGACCCGTCCGCCGAGAGGCTCACGTCGCCGGACAGCAGCAGGATGCCGTGCTCCCAGCTCGGGTTCAACGGGAGCTCGGTGGAGGTGCCCGCGGCGAGATCGATCTGGGCTCCGACGATCGGGGTGTGCACCGTGGCAGGGGAGAGCGCACCGGCCAGCTCGCCCAGCATCACCGTCGCCACGGCGCCCCCGGCCGTCGAGGGGAGCGCGACCCGGGGCAGCTCGGTGTGGGTCTCGAACGCGGGAGCCCGGTGGCGCGCATGGTCGGGGAGCGCGACCCAGAGCTGGACGCCGTCGGCCGGAGACGGGACGGCGCCGGTGGCGTACTCGGAGTGGGCGATCCCCGCGCCGCTTGTCATCAGGTTGAGCTGGCCTGGGCGCAGGACCACGTCGGAGCCGAGCCCGTCCCGGTGGCGGATCTCTCCGAGCAGCGGCCACGTGACGGTCTGGAGGCCGATGTGAGGATGCGGGTCGACCCGCATGAGCGAGTCCTCGGGGCCGAAACGGTCCACGAAGCACCATGCCCCGATGCTCGGCATCCCCCGCTGGGGGAGCGAGCGCTGCACGCTCATCGCGCGCAGGCCGCCCAGCGGCACCTCGCGTGGTGCGAGGACGCGCGTCACTGGCCCAGCCGGCACCGTCATGCCCGGTTGGGCACCACGCGCACGCCCTCGACGGTGTGCTTCTTGAGGTACGCGCGGATGTAGGGGCACTGCGCGCGCACCGCGAGCCCCCGCGCGGTCGCGTCCGTCAGCGCGCCGTGAGCCAGCACGCCCGCCAGCCCCTTGCCTTGGAAGCCGTGGGAGATCTCGGTGTGCGTGAAGGTCGCGACGCCGTCGGCGACGGCGACATCCGCGAAGCCCGCGAAGGCGCCGTCGGCGCGCAGCTCGTAGCGCGACTCGTCCTCGTTCCAGGTGACGTCCGCCATCAGGCCCGCCGCGGGTCGAACGGGTCGTCGTCGGAGTCGCGGAGCGAGCCGCCTGTCGCGAGGCGCATCATGTCCGAGGACAGGTCGATGTCGAGCTCCGTGCCGCCGGCGGAGCCGTAGGAGTGCTGATACGAGTCCCACGACTCGTCGCGCACGGCGCGGGCGAAGCCGGACTCCATGAGCAGCACCAGCTCGCGTCCGGCGCGCTCGATCCGAGCTCCGAGCGCCTTGTCCGTCCAGTCCTCGGTGGAGGCGAACAGGCTGGTCGGCACGGGCAGCGTGCGCAGGTAGGCGAACAGGGCACGCATCTCCTCGTCGACCACCAGGGCGTGGCGGGCGGTGCCCGCGGTGGCGCCGAGGATCACCGGCTTGCCGATCAGCAGGTCGTTGTCGATGACCTGGAAGAAGCTGGTGAACAGGCCGGACAGGCCCGCCTTGTAGACGGGGGAGGCGACCACCAGGCCGTCCGCCCGGACCAGGGCGTCGACCGCACGGGTGAAGCGCGGCCCGAGCAGCTGGCTGGACATGGCCGCAGGCAGCTCGGGCAGGAGCTCCCGCAGGTCGATGACGGTGGTGGTGACGGTGTGGCCACGCTTTTCAGCGAGTGAACTCACTCGTTGGGTGGCGCGGTCGGCGAGCAGGCGCGTCGACGACGGGTCGGACACGCCCGCGCTCACGATGACGAGCCGGAAGTCGGTCATGATCGGTGCTCCTGGGACAGCTTGTGGGTGAGGGACTCGAGGAGCGTGAGCTCCTCCTCGGTGAGGGCCGCGGTCATCGCCCTGGCGACCGAGGCGCCGTGCCGGCGCCCGATGCGGCGCTGGAGGTCGCGGCCCGTCGGGGTGAGGGTCAGGTGGGCGGCACGCGCATCGGACGGATCCGCGCATCGTGCCACCAGCCCGCGCTCGACCAGCCGGTCGACCAGGCGCGACAGCGCCGGCTGGCTCAGCAGGACGTGGCGCCCCAGCTCGGACAGCCGCTGGGGCTCGTCGCACTTGGACAGCGTGTACAGGACGTCGTACTCGCGCATCGACACGTCGGACCACAGGTCCTCGGCGGCGAAGCGGCGCATGAGCGTCGCGTGCGCGGCCATCGTCGCCTCCCAGGCGTCGTTCGCGAGATGCGAGCGTGCGCGCGCGGGGGCCGCGGCGGGTGCGGTGGCGGTCATCGCATCGTCCCTACAGGGTGGGGTAGGCGGAGACCTCGGTCTCCGAGTCCTGGTAGGGCGAGCCTCCGGTGACGTTGTCGCCGCGGTTGGCGTTCGGGCGCGGCTGGCGGGCGCCGGCGTCGCCGTACTTGGCCTTCACCAGGTCGGCGTGCGACGGCGGGTTCGCGGGCGACTCGGGGTCGCGGCGCTTCTCGAGCTCCTCGCGCAGCACCGGCACCACGTGCTCGCCCAGCAGGTCGAGCTGCTCGAGCACGGTCTTCAGCGGCAGGCCGGCGTGGTCGACCAGGAACAGCTGGCGCTGGTAGTCGCCGAAGAACTCCTGGAACGTCAGCGTCTTGTCGATGACCTCCTGCGGCGAGCCGACGCTCAGCGGCGTCATCTTCTCGAAGTCCTCCATGGACGGGCCGTGTCCGTACACGGGAGCCTCGTCGAAGTAGGGGCGGAACTGCGCATGCGCGTCCTGGCTGTTCTTCGCGATGAACGACTGCCCGCCGAGGCCCACCACCGCCTGCTTCTGGGTGCCGTGGCCGTAGTGCTCGAAGCGCTGGCGGTAGAAGCGGATCAGGCGCTGGTAGTGCTCCTTGGGCCAGAAGATGTTGTTGGCGAAGTAGCCGTTGCCGTAGAACGCGGCCTGCTCGGCGATCTCCGGCGTGCGGATCGAGCCGTGCCACACGAACGGCGGGACGTCGTCGAGCGGGCGCGGGGTCGAGGTGAATCCCTGCAGCGGAGTGCGGAACTGACCCTCCCAGTCCACGACGTCCTCGCGCCACAGGCGGTGCAGCAGGTTGTAGTTCTCGAGCGCCAGCGGCAGCCCCTGGCGGATGTCCTGGCCGAACCACGGGTACACGGGCGCGGTGTTGCCGCGGCCGAGCATCAGGTCCATGCGGCCCTTCGCGAGGTGCTGGAGCATCGCGTAGTCCTCGGCCAGGCGCACCGGGTCGTTGGTGGTGATGAGCGTGGTGCTCGTGGTCACCTGGAGGCGCTCGGTGAGCGCCGCGATGTGCGCCAGCAGCGTCGTCGGCGAGCTCGAGAAGAACGGCGGGTTGTGGTGCTCGCCGATCGCGAAGACGTCGAGGCCCACCTCCTCCGCGTGCACCGCGATCCTGACGATCGCGTCGATGCGCTCGGCCTCGGAGGGCGTGTGGCCGCTGACGGGGTCGCGGGTGATGTCCGAGACGGACATGATGCCGAACTGCATGATCTCTCTCCTGACGCGAGGGCGGGGTCTTCGCCGCCGATTATATGCATTTGCATGTAACTAACGCCAGGTCGCGGTATTCATTCCCGGCGCGGCGTGGTTGGCTTGGGCTGGAAGAGAGGAGCGCGCATGCGCCTCACGAAGCACGCCCACGCGTGCGTGGAGATCGACGCCGGCGACGGGCACCTCCTGATCGACCCGGGCGGCTTCACGCCGGACGCCGACGAGCTGATCGCGCGGACCTCGGTGATCCTCATCACGCACGAGCACATGGACCACGCCAACGTGGGGGCGATCGGAGAGGCGCTCGAGTCGCGTCAGGACCTGCGGGTCTACGGGCCGCAGGCGGTCGTGGGCGAGTGGGCCGAGCGCCTGCCCGCCCAGGCGAAGGTGGTGGCGCCGGGCGACGCCCTGCTGATCGACGGGATCGAGGTCACCGTGCACGGGGGCCTGCACGCGATCGTGCATCGCGACCTGCCGCGCGTGGCGAACGTCGGCTACCTCATCGACGGCACCGTGTTCCACCCCGGAGACTCGTTCGAGGTGCCCGGCGTCCTGATCGACGTCCTGCTGCTCCCGGTCTCGGGTCCGTGGATGAAGCTGTCCGAGGCGATCGACTACGTCCGGGCCGTGGCTCCGGCGCGGGTGATCGGGATCCACGAGCGTGCCACGAGCGAGATCGGGCTGCGGCTGCTCGGCTCGCACTTCCGGCCGGGCGGGCTCGTGGAGATCCCGCTCGAGCTGCCCGCGCCCGGGGAGCTGGTCGAGCTGTAGCGGAGCGCGGTCGAGGGCATGGCAATGGCACTCCCGACTTGGTGGCATGATGAAATCATCAAGTCGCGCCACCGGGCGGCGCGGGGACGAGGTGGGTCATGCACACGGGGCGGCCGCTCAACGAGGTCAAGGCGGACCTGTTCAAGGGGCTCGCCCATCCGGTGCGCATCCGGGTCCTCGAGCTGCTCGCCGAGTCGGACGAGACCACGGTCGCCGACCTGCTCGATCGCACCGGGCTCGAGCCGTCGCACCTGTCCCAGCACCTGCGCGTGCTGCGGGGCTACGGACTCGTCCTGTCCGAGCGCACCGGGAGCTCCGTGTCCTACCGGTTGGCCCACCCGTCCGTCGCCGGTCTGCTCGCCGCCGCCCGCATCGTCCTGCGCGACGTCCTCGAGGCGCGCGGCGCGCTCGCCGAGCTCGACCGTGCCGACGCCGTGACGCCGGCGCGATGACCGGAGGATCCATGATCGCCGGGATCCGCGGGCTGCTGCCCGGTCCCACGGACTACGCCGGGTTGCGCCGCTCGTGGCGAGGGGACCTGCTGGCGGGCGTCAGCGTCGGCGTCGTGGCGCTGCCGCTCGCGCTCGGGTTCGGCGTGACCTCGGGCGCGGGAGCCGAGGCGGGCCTGATCACCGCGATCGTCGCCGGCCTGGTCGCCGCCGTGTTCGGCGGGTCGGGCATCCAGGTGTCGGGGCCCACCGGCGCGATGGTGGTGGTGCTCGCCCCGATCCTCGCCAAGGAGGGCGCGGGTGCGCTCGCGCTCGTCACCGTCATGGCCGGAGTGATCGTGATCGCCGCCGGAGCGCTGCGGCTGGGCCGGCTCGTCGGCCTGATCCCGTGGCCGGTGATCGAGGGCTTCACGCTCGGCATCGCGCTCATCATCCTCCTGCAGCAGGTCCCTGCCGCCGTGGGGAGCACGGAGGGCGCGCACGGGGCGAAGGCGTGGGCCGCGGCATTCGCGGCCGTGACGCACGCCGACTGGTCGGCGGCGTGGCGGACGCTCGCGCTCGTGGCGTCCGTGGTGGTCATCATGGCCGTCTGGCCGCGGGTCTCGCGGGTGGTGCCCGGCACGATCGTCGCGATCGTCGTCGCGACCGGCGCCGTCGTGGTGCTCGGCTGGGAGGTTCCCGTCATCGGCGAGCTGCCCGCGGGGCTGCCGGCGCCGGCTCTGCCCGAGACGAGCCTGGGCGCGCTCGAGGCCCTCGCGATGCCGGCGCTCGCCATCGCTGCGCTCGCGGCGATCGAGTCGCTGCTGTCCGCGCGCGTGGCGCATGCGCGCGCCGTTGTGAGCGGCTACGACGCGGACCGCGAGCTCGTCGGTCAGGGGCTCGCCTCGATCGCCTCGGGCCTCGTCGGCGGGATGCCCGCCACGGGTGCGATCGCGCGGACCGCGGTCAACGTGCGATCCGGCGCGCGGACGCGGCTCGCGGCCGTGACGCACGCCCTGGTGCTGCTCGGCGTGGTGGTGGTCGCTTCCGCGGCGGTCGCGCGGGTGCCGCTCGCGGCGCTCGCGGGGGTGCTGATGGTCACCGCGGTCACCATGGTCCGCCCGGCCGTGGTGCGCTCCGTGATGCGGGCGTCGCGACAGGATGCCGTCCTCTTCGTCGTGACCGCGCTCGTCACGGTGAGCGTCGACCTGATCTATGCGATCGCGATCGGCGTCGCCGGTGCGGCGCTGTTCGCGCTGCGCGCGGTTGCGCGGGCCGCGGGAGTCCACCGCGAGGAGCTCCCGGGTGACGCGGCGCACGGCGACGAGCGCATCGCGCTCCTTCGCCTCGACGGAGCCCTGTTCTTCGGCGCCGCGGACCGGGTGCTCGAGCGCGTGGCTCGCGTCCACGGGGTCGAGGTGGTGATCCTGCGCATGTCGCAGGTGCGCATGCTCGACACCACGGGCGCACAGGTGCTCGGCGAGGTGGTGGCGTCGCTGGAGAGGCGAGGCGTCACCGTGCTCGTCAAGGGTGTCCAGCCTCGCCATCTGCCGTTGCTCGAGCACACGGGCGCGCTCGATGCGCTCGCCGACACCGACCACCTGGTCGACGATCTCGATGCCGCGGTCGCGAAGGCCAGGGCGGTCGTGTCCGCGGGCTGATCCGCGTGGTCGGCGCCGCGAGCTAGGCGTCACGAGCTAGGCGTCACGCAGCGCGAGGGTCGCGCGCGCCGCGTCGGCCAGGGCCGCCCCGTAGGCGCGGCCGTGCCCCGCCGCGTGGACGGCGAGGGGATGCAGCTGGTGCACGGGGACCCTGCTCCTCCACCCTGCCCGCAGCGGCGCCGCCTCCGCGTAGCCGGCCACCGCATCGTCCAGGAACGGCAGCCCGAACAGGGCGAGCATCGCGAGGTCGGTCTCGGGGTGCCCGCCGTGCGCGGCCGGGTCGATCAGCACCACGCCGTCGGGCGACCAGAGCACGTTGCCCGACCAGAGATCGCCGTGGATCCGTGCGGGAGGCGCGGGGTCGTCGAACGCGCCCGAGGCGATCAGGTCGCAGGCGTCGCGGACGATGCGCGCCTCGCCGTCGTGCAGGTAGCCGGCGGCGAGCGCCGGCGCGAGGAACGGCAGCACACGTGCCTCGGCGTAGAACGCGCCCCAGCTGTCCGCGGCGGTCGTGGGCATCTCCCGGCTGCCGATGAAGAGCGGTCCGTCCCAGCCGGCGGGGCGGGCGCCGAACGCGTGCGCCCCCGCGGCGTGCGTGCGGGCGAGGGCACCGCCGAAGGCGTGGGCGGCGGCCGGCGACGGCCGTGCCGGGACGATGCGCTCCAGGACGATGCGCCCCGGCGCGACCTCGACGACCGTCACGGTGCGCGCGCCGCCGGGAGCCGTGGCGAGCCAGGCGAGGCCCGCCGCCTCGGCCTCGTAGAAGCCCGATGGGGCGCCGGGGTCGGTCTTGAGATGAGTGTCCATCGGTCCTCAGTGTCCCGCAGCGCGCGCCGCGGCGCTCTCAGCGGTCCTGAGTGTCTTGGCGGGTTGGTGGGGGGGTCAGGTGGCGGCGCGCGGCAGCACGCGCGCCAGGATCAGCACCGCCACCGCGGACAGCGGCATGAGCATGAGGCCGTAGCGGATTCCCGTGGCGTCCGCGATCAGACCCACCAGCGGGGGCGAGACCAGGAAGCTCGCGCGCAGCAGCCAGCCCATGTAGGTCAGCGCGGAGCCGTGCTTGAAGCCGGGGAGGTCGTCGGCCGCGGCCATCGCGGACGGGATGAGCGTCGCGACCCCGAAGCCGGCGGCGCCGAATCCGATCACCGTGCCCCACACGGTCGGGAAGGCGAGCGCCGTGCCCATGCCGGCCAGGCCGATCGCGGCGCCGGCGCGGGCGACGGCCCGCTGCCCCCAGCGGTCCACCATGCGGTCTCCCGTCAGGCGGCCGACCATCTGCATCGCCTGGAGCGACACGAAGCCGAGCGCGGCGATCGAGGCGATGGCGCCCAGCTCGTCTCGCAGGTAGCTCGCGCCCCACGTCGCGCCCGCGTCCTCGACCCAGGTGCCCGACATGGCGATGATCCCGAGCGCCACCAGCAGCGCCCAGGTCCGGCCCGAGACGGAGGTCCGAGCGCCGCGCGGGCCCGGCCCGGCGGGCGCGTCCGACGGGGAGCCGTGCGCCTCGGGGGTCGAGGCGCTGACGTCCCCGCGCGGATCGGGTCCGCGCATCAGCAGGCGGTGACCCGCGACGTTGATGATCGCCACGAGCGCCGCGACCACGCCCAGGTGGGCGCTCAGCGGCAGCCCGAGCCCCGCCGCGGCCCCGCCCGTGAGGCCGCCGACCACCGCGCCCATCGACCAGACGCCGTGCATCGCGTTGAGGATCGAGCGCCCGTAGCCGCGCTGCACCCGCAGCCCGTGGGAGTTCTGCGCGACGTCGGTGAGCGAGTCGAAGGCGCCGGCGAGGAACAGGGCTCCGGCGAACAGGATCCCCGTGGGCGCGACGCCCGCCAGCGCGGACGCCACCGCGAGCGCGATCGCGCCCGCCGTCGCCACGTTGCCCGAGTGGAAGCGGCGGATCAGCGGTGCGGCGGCGAGGCCGAGCGTGAGCGCGCCCACCGGCATCATCGCGATGGCGAGGCCGAACTGCGTGTAGCTCAGCCCGAGCTCGGTCCTCACCTCGGGCAGGCGGGGCACCAGGTTCGCCCAGGCGACGGCGTTGGTGAAGAACAGCAGCGTCACGCCCAGGCGGGCGCGGCGGAGGTGCGGGGCGACCATGCCCCGCTCGCGGGGAGCGGTCACAGCGAGACCCTACCGGCGCGGTCCGTGGGTCACGCGACCATCTCGACGTCGGCGACCAGCAGGGCGTCCGGGCGCGAGGACGGGCCGACGAGCACCTGGAAGGCGCCCGGCTCGACGATGCGCTCGCCGCGCGCGGTCACCATGGTGCAGTCCGCCACGGGGATCGCGACGGTCGCCTCGACGCTCTCGCCGGCGGCGAGGTCGACCTGCGTGAAGCCCTTGAGCTCGCGGTCGGCCCAGGTCGCGGACGTGGTGACGTCGCGGACGTAGGCCTGCACCGTCTCCCGCACGGGACGGGTGCCGGTGTTGGTGACGGTGACGGTCGCCTGGATGGTGTCCGCGAGGGTCAGCCTGCCGGCGGCGAGACGGAGGTCCGCGTAGGCGACGCTCGAGTACGACAGGCCCTCGCCGAACACCCAGCGGGGCTCCTGCGTGAGGTCGGCGTAGCGGTATCCGTGCTGCGCCTCGATCTGGTTGTAGAACGTCGGCTGCTGGCCCACGTGGCGGGGCCAGGAGATCGGCAGGCGGCCCGAGGGCTCGATCGCGCCGAGCAGCAGCTCGGCGAGGGCGGTGCCGCCGGCCATCCCGGGGTTCGCCGCCCAGATCACCGCGGCCGTACGCTCGGCAGACGGGGGCAGCACGTGCGGCTTCGACGCGAGGACCACCAGGATCACCGGGGTGCCGGTCTCGACGAGCGCGTCGAGCAGCGCGACCTGACCGCCGAGCAGCTCGAGCGTCGCCGTCGACTTGCCCTCGCCCACCAGCTCGATGCGGTCGCCGAGCACCGCGACCACGGCATCCGCGCCCGCGGCCGCCGCGACGGCCGCGTCGATCATCTCGCTGTCCGGCTCGACGGGCATCGCGATGTGCGGGCGCGGCTGCCCGTCGGGGAAGAACGCGCCCTTCGGGTCGGGGCCGGTGGTGATGATCTCGGCGCCGCGTGCGTGGCGGACCTCGCTGCCGGCCGGAGCGGCGGCGCGGAGGCCGTCGAGGACGGTCGTCGTCAGCTCGCGCGGGTGGCCCTCCGCGAGCCAGTCGGCCTGCCCCGAGCGGCCCGCCCAGTCGCCGAGCATCCAGTCCGCGTCGTCGGCGTTGGGGCCCACGACGGCGAGGGTGAGCGGACGGTCGTCGGGGAGAGGGAGCAGCCCGTCGTTCTCGAGCAGCACCAGCGATCGGCGCGCCACCTCGAGGTTGAGCTCGCGGTGGGCGGGAGCCTGGATCACCGCGGCCTGGCGCTCGGGGTCGGCGGCGCGGCGGTCCTCGAAGAGCCCGAGCTCGAACTTCAGGGTGAGGATGCGCGCGACGGCCTGGTCGATGCGCGACTCCTCCAGGAGCCCCTGCGCGACCGCGTCCTGCGCGCCCTGGAAGAAGGCCGGCGTGGTCATGATCATGTCGTTGCCGGCGTTCACCGCGGCGGCGGCGGCGTGCGCGTAGTCCGGGAACAGGCGCTGCTCGCGGACCAGGTTGCCGACGTTGTCCCAGTCCGTGATGAGGGTGCCGCCGTAGCCCCACTCGTCGCGGAGGACGTCCTTGAGCAGCCACTCGTTGACGGTGATCGGGACCCCGTCGATCGCCTGGTAGCCGAGCATGAACGTCCCGCAGCCGGCGCGCGCGACGCGCTCGAACGGCGGCAGGTACCAGGAGCGGAGCTTGCGCGGGGAGATGTCGGCCTCGGAGGCGTCGCGTCCGCCCTGCGTCTCGGAATAGCCCGCGAAGTGCTTGGCGGTCGCGAGGATCGCCGTCGGGTCCGACAGCCCGTCGCCCTGGTAGCCGCTCACCATCGCGGCGCCCAGCTCGCCGAGCAGGTACGGATCCTCGCCGAACGTCTCGGAGACACGTCCCCAGCGCAGGTCGCGCGCGATGCACAGGACGGGGGAGAAGGTCCAGTGGATCCCGGTCGCCGAGACCTCGACCGCCGTGGCGCGGGCGACCCGCTCGACCAGCGCCGGGTCCCAGGTCGCCGCCATGCCCAGCTGGGTCGGGAAGATGGTCGCGCCCTTGAAGAAGGAGTGGCCGTGGATGCAGTCCTCGCCGATCAGCAGCGGGATCCGCAGCCGGGTCTGCTCGACCAGCGCGTGGGCGAGCTCGAGACGCTCGGGCGACGCGTGGAGGATCGAGCCGACGTGCAGCTCCTCGATCAGGTGCGGGACGCCCGAATAGGTGTGCATCTGGATCATCTGCCCCACCTTCTCGGGCAGCGTCATCCTCTCCAGCAGGTCGGCGACGCGGTCGGCGACGGGGAGCGAGGCGTCCAGGTACTGGGGTGCGGTCACGGCGGGTCCTTTCGCGCGGTGAGGGCTGCTGGTGTCAGAGTTCTACCACATGGTAAAACAGAAGTCGAAACGTTGCGACAGCGGTCCGCGACGCGCTCGGCGCGACGGACGATGCGGGGGTGGAGATGGGCGGGCACGAGCTCAGCGCGAGGGGCGCGGGGACGCGGGCGCTCATCCTGGACGCGGCCGTCGACGCCTTCGCCGAGTCCGGTTACGCCGCGGCCTCGGTCCGCGAGATCGCCGCGCGCTGCGGGCTCACGCATCCGGCGCTGCTCTACCACTTCCCGACCAAGGCGGCGCTGCTCATGGCGGTGCTCGAGCGCCGCGACAGCGTGGGTGCGCCGGGCGGCGGCATGGACGCGCTCCACGGCGAGGACCTGCTCGCGCACCTGGTCGAGACGGCCGCCCGCAACGCCGCGGCGCCCGGGATCGTCGAACTGTTCGCCACGCTCGCGGGCGAGGCGACCGCGCCGTCCCATCCCGCCCACGACTTCTTCGTCGCCCGCTACGCGAGCCTGCTCGGGATGGTCGAGCGCGCCTACCGCGAGCTCGCGGAGGACGGCCGGCTGACGCCCGGCGTCGACCCGGCGGACGCGGCGCGCCGCCTCGTCGCCGTGATGGACGGGCTCCAGGTCCAGTGGCTCCTCGACCGCTCGGTGGACATGGCGGCGGGCGTGGCGGCGCAGGTGAGCGCTCACATCGTCACTCCTGGTTGACGACCCTTTTCGACGGACGTCCAGAAGTCGGGACGGAGGTCCCGCGATAACTGGATGATGCATCAATAAGTTGGCCGCAGGCGCTACCCCCAGCGCCGCCGGGCCCCGGCCCGCACCTCATCTGGAGAGAACAATGGCAGACACCGTTCAGACCGCGGAGGCCGCGGTCGTCACCCGCTCGAAGGTCGGCTGGACGCTGCTGAGCGTCACCCGCATCGCGCTCGGCTTCTACTTCCTGTGGGCCTTCCTCGACAAGCTCCTGGGCCTCGGCTACTCCGTGTGCCGGACCGTCGCCGAGGACGGGACCTTCACGATCGACGCCTTCTGCGAGAGGGCGTGGGTCAACGGCGGGTCCGTGACCGAGGGCTACCTGGTCTACGGCGGCAACGTCAACAGCCCGTTCCACGAGTTCTTCGTGAACCTCGGCGCCGAGCGCTGGACCGACTGGCCGTTCATGCTCGGCCTCGCCGGCGTCGGCGTCGCCCTGATGCTCGGCATCGGCACCAAGATCGGCGCGTGGTCGGCCGGCCTCATGCTGTTCTTCATGTACCTGACGCAGATGCCGACGGTCACCAACCCGATCCTCGACGAGCACCTCATCTACATCCTCGCGATCGCCGCGATCGTGCTGGTCGAGAAGGAGCGCCAGTCGGTCGGCCTCGGCCGCTGGTGGCGCTCGCTGCCGGTCGTGCAGAAGAACGGCTGGTTGGTCTAGCCGACCGCTCGTCGAGCCCCCGGTCCGCCACCCTCCGCGGCGGACCGGGGGCTCGTCGCGTGTGGCGGTCGCGTGTGCCCTGGAAAATCCGTGTACGCGGAGTACCGTGGACCTTGCGGACACCGGTGTCGCACCTGGCGCCGTGCCGTCTCATGAAGGGGGATGCAGTCATGGCAACAGCGGAACCGACCACCACGAGCGAGGTCACGCGCAGCCGCGCGGGATGGGCGCTCCTCAGCATCACGCGCATCGCGCTGGGCTTCTACTTCCTCTGGCCGTTCTTCGACAAGCTGATCGGGCTCGGCTACTCGACCTGCAAGGACTCGGAGACCGGCGTCACCACCGTCATGTGCGACCGCGCCTGGCTCTCCGGCGGTCACGTGACCGAGGGCTACCTCGGCTCGGCCACCGGGCCCCTCGCCGACTTCTACTCGAACCTCGGACAGTACAGGTGGACCGACTGGATCTTCATGATCGGTCTCGCCGGCATCGGGCTCGCGCTGATGCTGGGCATCGGCACCAAGGTCGCCGCGTGGACGGCGCCGCTCATGCTGCTCATGATGTACACGTCGCACCTGTGGCCGACCACGAACCCGTTCCTGGACGACCACATCATCATGGGCCTCGCGATCCCTGCGATCGTGCTGGTGGAGCTCGAGCACCAGTCGATCGGCCTCGGCCGATGGTGGCGCGGGATGGTCGGCGAGAAGAGCTGGCTGGTCTGAGCCCAGCCGCCCGGGGCCTCCTCAGCCGGCTCCGGGCAACGTACGGCGGGTGCGCCCCTCGCGGCGCGCCCGCCGTTCGTGCCTCAGCTCGCGCGCGACCACCAGGGTGACCTGGGGCAGCAGGTCACGGGAGCGCTTCACCGCCCACGGCAGGCCGTTGACCACGAGCCACGCGACCACGGCGAGAGCGCCGGGCGGCGCCGGTGCCGCGGGGATCCCCTCCACGGCGGGCCACTCGCCCTCGACCGCCCGCGCGCCGGCGCGAGCGAGCGCGCGGTGTCCGGCCGGCGAGGGATGGATCCGGTCGACGTGCCACGCGCGGCGACCCAGCGACGCCAGGAGCGTCGCCCCGTCGATCACGACCGCGTCGGTGGGTGCCACCGCCCGCGCGATCGCCCCGTTCACGGCGCCGATGCGCGCCGCCATGGCCTCCGCGACGGCCTTCGGGGCGAGGTCGAACAGCCCGATCCGGTCGAGGGAGACGGTCACCACGCGGCAGCCCGCATCCTCCAGGACGTCGATGACCTGCCCGAGCGCGGTCTCCAGCTCGACCGGGGAGAAGTCGCCCCGCAGCGCATCGTTGCCGCCGACGGTGATGAGCGCGAGGTCGGGCATGGCCGCCAGCGCGGCGGGGAGCTGACGGTCGCGGAGATCGCGCGCGCGTGCGCCGTTGCGGGCCAGGTTCAGGAACGAGGCCGCGCCGAGCGCGCGGGCGGCCAGCGCCGCCCATCCGACGTCGCCGCGCGCGTCCTGCACCCCGTCACCGACGCCGAGCGTGATCGAGTCGCCGAGCGCGACCACGCGGGGCCCCGTCATCGCAGGCCCGCCAGCGCGCCGACGTGGAGCGCCCGCATCCGCGCGACGGTCGCGTGCCACGGCAGCTCCTCCGCGCGCGAGCGTGCGGCGAGCCGGCGCTCGCGCCCGTCCCGCGCGAGGATCGCCTCGACGCCGTCGGCGAACGCGTCGGGCGTGCCCTCGGCGCCGATCCCGGCGGCGCCGACCACCTCGGGAAGCGCCGACGCGCGATTCACCACCGCCGGGGTGCCCGAGGCGAGCCCCTCGAGCGCCGCGAGCCCGAAGGTCTCGATGGGACCCGGTGCGACCAGCACGTCCGCGCTGGCGAGCAGGGCGGCATAGGTGCGGCGGTCGTCGACGAAGCCGACGAACTCCACCGGCAGGTCGCGCGCCCGGCGGCGCAGGCGACGGTCCAGCGGGCCGGAGCCTGCGACGACGAGCCGGACGGGGCGCCCTCGCGCGGCGAGCTCGCGCACGGCCTCCACCGCGATCTCGGGCCGCTTCTCCGAGGACAGCCGGGACGCGAGCACCACGAGCGTCTCCTCGGGGCGCGCAAGTGCGCGGCGCGCGAGGGGCGAGTGCCGCCGCGGATCGAACGTCAGGAGGTCGACGCCCAACGGGACGGTGTCGACGCGCGCGCCCGCCCGAGCGAGCTCCTCGCCGGCGAACGAGGTGGTGGCGACCACGAGGTCGAACCGGCGGGCGACGTCGCGGGAGTGAGCGGCGGCCAGCCGCCGTGCGGCTGCCACCCCGGCGCGCGGCGCGAGGCCGGCGAGGACCCCGTCGGCCCGTTCGTGCGCGACGAAGGCGGTCACGACGCGGCGCCGTCGCGCCCAGTCCGCGAGCGGGATCAGCGTGGTGCGATCGTGGACCTCGAGCGCGTCGGGAGCGAACCTCGCCAGGATTTCCTTCACGGCGGCGAGCCTCGTGATCACGCGATAGCCGCCGGAGCCGGGCAGCGCCGGGCTGTGCAGGGTCACGAGGTGCCCCTGCGGCGTGTCCTCGGCGTGATCGCGGTCGCCCGGCACCACGAGCAGCACGTCGTCGCCGCTGTCGACGTAGCCGCGTCCCAGCGCGCGCAGCGCCGTCCGCAGGCCGCCGGAGCGGGGGCCGTGGAAGTTGGCGACCTGGGCGATCCTCATCGGTGCGCTCCCGTGGGCGCCGTGACGGCGCGGTAGTGGTCGACCAGGGTGGCGCACACGCGCGGCCAGGTGCGGCCCTCCACCGAGACGCGGGCATGAGCGCCCATCAGGAGGCGCAGGTACGGGTCGTCCACCAGGGACTGGACGGCGTGAGCCATCTGGTCGAGCCGTCCCGGCGCGTAGAGGAACCCGTTCTCACCGTGCCGGATGAGATCCACCGGGCCGCCGGCACGAGGCGCGATCACCGGCACCCCGGCGGCCAGCGCCTCCTGCACCGACTGCCCGAAGGTCTCGAGCTCGCCCGGGTGCACCATGACGTCGAGGCTCGCGACGGCGCGGGCGAGCTCGCCGCCACCGAGGAACCCTGCGAACTCCGCCTCGGGGACCCGGCGGCGGAGGCGGGCCCCCTCGGGTCCCTCGCCGATCACCACCACCCGGACGCCCGGCATCCGGGCGATCCTCGCCAGGTCGCCCACGCGCTTCTCGGGGGCGAGGCGCCCGACGTAGCCCACGACGACCTCGCCGCCCGGCGCCCACCGCGCGCGGAGCGCGGCGTCGCGGCGGGACGGGTCGAACCGCACCGTGTCCACGCCGCGGGGCCAGAGCGCGAGCCGGTCGACGCCGAGAGCCCCGAGCTGGGCGATCGCCGCGGTCGACGGCGCGAGGGTGAGGTCGGCTGCGGTGTGGATGCTGCGCACGCGATTCCAGAGGAGCGGCTCGCCCCAGGGGGCGCCGTACGCCGCCGCGTAGGACGGCACGTCCGTCTGGTACACGGCGACAGCCGGCACGCGGACCGCGGCGGCCGCGCGCACCGCGGCCCAGCCGAGCACGAACGGCGACGCGAGGTGGACCACGTCCGGCGCGGTCCGCTCGAGCACCCGCGCGAGGGTGCGGACGCCGCGGGTGGCGACCCGCACGTCGCGGTAGCCCGGCCAGCCGACGGCGGGCACGTGGACCACCGGGGCGTCGCCCACGCGGTCGGGCGCCCCGGGTGCCTCGGGTGCGATCACCACGGCGTCGTCGCCGCGGGCGGCGAGGTGATCCAGGACCCGCAGGAGCGAGTGGGTGACCCCGTTGGTGTGGGGGAGGAAGGACTCTGCGACCAGCGCGATCTTCACACCCTCACGGTGACAGCCGCGGACGACGGAACGGTGACCGCCCGCTTGAGCGCCGGTGACCATCGGGTGACCATCCGGTGACGAGGCCGCCGATGCGGCCCGTGCCAGACTTGCCCCATGTCCGTCACTGCTCTGGTCCGTCACGGCCTCGCCGCGGCGGCGGCGCTGCTGGCCGCGCTCGCGCTCGCGGCGCCGGCGGCCGCCCACACCGCGCTCGTCTCCTCCAGCCCCGCCGACGGCGACACCGTCACAGAGCTCACGGAGGTCTCCCTCGAGTTCACCGAGCAGCTGCTCGACATCGGCAACGAGCTGGTGCTGGTGGCGCCCGACGGCACCCCCACCGAGCTCGAGATCGGTGACGTGACCGAGACCGTCACCGCGCCCGTGCCGGAGGGAGCGATCGCGCCGGGGGAGAACACGCTGCGGTTCCGCGTCGTGTCGGCAGACGGCCACCCGATCGAGGGATCGATCGCGTTCACCTACGCGCCCGAGGAGCCCACGCCGAGCCCCGCGCCCGTGGTGACGGTGACGGCGACGGCGACGCCCGGATCGTCCCCCTCGGCCTCGGAGACCCCGGAGTCGTCCTCGCCGACCCCGTCGGCGACGCCCGACGCTGTCGCCGCGACCGCGGGGGTGCCCGGCTGGGGCTGGATCCTGGGGGGCGCGGGCGCCATCGCCGTGGTCGCCACCGCGGTGATCCTGATGCGAGGTCGCGGCGCGGGACGGGGGTGACGATGCCGATCGACCCGCAGACCCTCTCCGCCACGGCGCAGGACTACGTGAAGATCGTGTGGGGCGCCACCGAGTGGTCGGACGCGCCCGTGACCACCAAGATGCTCGCGGAGCGCCTCGGGGTGTCCGCCCCGACCGTGTCCGAGAACGTGCGCAAGCTGGCGGCCGCGGGCCTGCTCGATCACGAGCCCTACGGGGCGATCACGCTCACCGCCGACGGCGAGCGGTGCGCGCTCGACATGGTGCGGCGGCACCGCCTGATCGAGACGTTCCTGGTCACGCAGCTCGGCTACGGCTGGGACGAGGTCCACGACGAGGCGGAGGTGCTCGAGCACGCGTGCTCCACCCGCATGATCGATGCGCTCGACCGCATGCTGGGCCACCCGACCCGGGATCCGCACGGCGACCCGATCCCGACCCGCTCCGGGCGCATCGAGGTGCTCGACGGCACCGGCCTCGACGCAGCCGACGCGGGGCAGTGGCGCGTCACCCGCCTGTCCGACGCCGACCCCGCGGTTCTGCGGGACCTCTCGGCCCTAGGATTGGTGCCGGACGCAACGATCCGGGTGCTGGGGAGGACCTCGGAGGGTGTCCAGGTCGCCGTCGATGGTGAGGCGGAGACCGCCACCATCCCTCCGGCCACCGCGGTGGCCGTCTGGCTCATCCGCTAGGACGCTCATGACCGCTCTGCCCCCGGCCTCCGAGGCCGGCGCCCCGCGCTGGCTGCTGCCCCGGACCGCTCACGCGGCCCACCCCGGGCTGGTGCTGGCGGGGTTCGTCATCGCGGGCCTGGCGATCGGGCTGTCGCAGCAGGGCGCCGCCGGCGTGATCCAGGACCAGGTCAGGTCCTTCGGCACCACGGTGGACATGATCGGCTACACGATCGTCGCGTACGCGCTCGGCGTGGTGGTCGGGGCCCCGGTCCTGATGGTCGGGCTGGCCCGGTGGAACCGGCGCCGGCTGCTGCTCGCGATGTCCGCGGTGTTCGTCGTCACCTCCCTGCTCACGGTGATCGCGCCGTCGGTGCAGGCGCTGCTCGTGATCCGCTTCCTGGCGGGCCTGCCGCACGGCGCGCTGCTCGGCACCGCCCTGTACGTCGGGGTGCTCGTGCTGGGCCAGGAGCGCCGCGGCCAGGTCATCGCGACCGTGATGTACGGGCTGACGGCCGCGACGGTGATCGGGGTGCCGGGCATGCAATGGCTCTCCGAGGCCGCGGGCTGGCGCCTCTCGTACGTGGTGGTGACGGTGGTGGGCCTCGCCGGGTTCGGGCTCATGTGGGCCTTCGTGCCCTCGGTCCCCGGGGCGGCGGGGGGCGGGTTCCGGCTCGAGATGGCCGCGCTGCGCGGGCGGCTGCTGTGGACGGCGATCGTCACGGTGACGGTCGGCTTCGCGGGTCTGGGCGCCGTGCAGTCCTACATGGTGCCGCTGCTCGAGGAGACCAACGGGTTCGCGACGTCGACCGTCACCCTGGTGCTCGCGGTGTTCGGCGTCGGCATGACCGCGGGCGCCTTCGTGGGCGGGCGCCTCACGGACTGGTCGGTGGTCGGCACGGCGCGCCTGTCGCTGGCGGGCATCGCGATCATGCTCGCCGTGCTCGGCGTGGTGGGCGACGACGGCTGGCCGGTGGTGCCCGCGCTCGTGCTGCTCGGGGTGTGCATCCAGACGTTCTCGCAGGCGGCGCAGGCGCATCTCATGGACGTGGTGCACACCTCGCCGTCCCTCGGCGCCGCGCTCGCGCACTCCTCGCTGAACGCGGCGACGGTGGTGGGCACCGGCCTGGGCGCGGTGGTCATCGGGGCCGGCCTGGGCTACCTGGCGCCCGCCTGGATCGCGATGGCGCTGGCGCTCGTCGCGCTCGTGCTCGCGTTCCTGGGACCCGGGTACCGCGGCGCGCGGTGACCGCGACGCCCACTACCCTGGACCGCATGAATCTGCGCCTGGGCACCCGAGGATCCGCGCTCGCCACGGCTCAGGCGGGACAGTTCGCGGACGCCGTGGTCGCCGCCGGCGCCGCCCAGGGTGTCGAGGTCTCGGTCGAGCTGGTGACGGTGACCACCAAGGGCGACGTGGACAAGGGCTCGCTCGTCGGGCTGAGCCAGACCGGCGTGTTCGTGACCGCCCTGCGCGAGGCGCTGCTCGCCGACGAGTGCGACTTCGTGGTGCACTCGCTCAAGGACATGCCGACCGCGCCGTTCGACGGGCTCGAGACGGTCGCGATCCCCGAGCGTGAGGACCCTCGCGACGTGCTCTGCACGGAGGGCGAGTCGCTCGAGGAGCTGCCGCACGGCGCGCGGGTGGGAACGGGCTCGCCGCGTCGCGCCGCCCAGCTGCTCGCGCTGCGCCCGGACCTCGAGGTGGTGCCGATCCGCGGCAACGTCGACACCCGCCTGGGCAAGGTCGGCGAGGAGCTCGACGGCGTGGTGCTGGCGGCGGCGGGGCTCAACCGCCTGGGCCGCGGTGCCGAGGCGACGGAACCGCTCAGCGTCGACCGGATGGTCCCCGCGCCGGGCCAGGGTGCGCTCGCGGTCGAGATCCGCAGCGACGCCGCGCCCGCGCTGCGCGACCTGCTCGGCTCGCTCGATCACGCGGACACCCGCGCGGCCGTCACCGCGGAGCGATCCGCGCTCGCGACGCTCGAGGCGGGATGCGCGGCCCCGGTCGCCGCGTACGGCACCGTCGCGCGCGGACGCCTGACGCTTCATACCCGCGTGATCGGCGCCGACGGGCGGCTGGCGCTCAACGAGCGCAACATCGGCGTGCCGTCGGAGGCGGCCTCGCTGGGCCGGTCCTCCGGCTACTCGCTGCTGGGCCGCGGCGCCGAGCGCCTCATGAGGAGCTCGTGACCGCGCCGGGCGCCGGACCGCTCGCAGGCCGACGCCTGGTGGTCCCCGTCACCGCGGAGCGCCGGGCCTTCGCCGAGCAGCTCGAGGCGGAGGGCGCGGCCGTGGACGCGGTCGAGCTCATCGCGATCGCGCCGCCCGAGGACCCCGCCGCTCTCGCGGAGGCGACCCTCGCCTGGCTCGACGGCGCGTACGACTGGATGACGGTGACGAGCCGCAACGCCGTGATCGCGATGGACCGGATCGCCCGATCGCACGGCCGCGCGCTCGGCGAGCCGCAGCCCGGCGCGCGGGTGGCCACCGTGGGCGAGGCGACCCGCGGCGTGTGCGCCTCCGTCGGACTGACGGTGGACCTGGTGCCGACGTCGCGCGCCGACGCCCGTGGCATCGTGGCCGAGATGCCCGAGGGGACGGGCCGCGTGCTCGCGCCCCTGGGCAACCTCGCGTCGCCCGTGCTGGCGCGCGGCCTCGCGCGGAAGGGCTGGGCGGTGGACGCGGTCGAGGCCTACCGGACCGTCGACGGCCCGGGGATCGACGATGCGGTGGTCGCCGCCGTCGCCGCCGGCGAGGTCGACGCGATCCTGCTGACGTCGGGCTCGGTCGCGGAGCGGGTCGCCGCGGCATGCCCGGTGGTCGGACCCGGCACGCGCATCGTCGCGATCGGGCGCACCACGGAGGCCTCGGCGCGGGCCGCCGGGCTGCGCGTGGACGCCGTGGCGACCGAGCCGTCGTACGGTGGGATCCGGGCCGCGCTCGACGCGGCGATCGACGCCCAGGAACCCGAGGAGAACGCGTGATGCAGCATCGTCCCCGCCGCCTGCGGACCACGCCCGCGATGCGGCGCCTGGTGCGCGAGGTGCGCCCGCACGCCGCCGAGCTGGTGCTGCCGGTCTTCATCCACGAGGACCTCACGGAGTCGCGTCCCATCACGTCGCTGCCGGGCGTGTCCCAGCACCCGCTGAGCGCGGTGCCGGAGCTGGTCGCGGCCTGCGTCGAGGCGCGCATCGGCGGGATCATGCTGTTCGCGATCCCGTCCGTGCGTGACGCCGAGGGATCGGGCGCCTGCGCCGTGGACGGCATCCTCAACCGCGCGATCGAGGTGGCCGCCGCGGCGGCGGGGGAGCGGCTGGTGGTCATGGCCGATCTGTGCCTCGACGAGTTCACCGATCATGGCCACTGCGGCGTGCTCGCTGAGGACGGTTCGGTCGACAACGACGCGACGCTCGAGGTGTACGCGCGGATGGGCGTCGCTCAGGCCCGCGCCGGCGCGCACGTGCTCGGACTCAGCGGCATGATGGACGGCCAGACCGCGGCCGTGCGCGCGGCGCTCGACGCGGCCGGCCTCGCCGACGTGTCGCTGCTCGCGTACTCCGCCAAGTACGCCTCGGCGTTCTACGGGCCCTTCCGCGACGCGGTCGAGAGCCAGCTCGAGGGCGACCGGCGGACCTACCAGATGGATCCCGCCAACGGCCGCGAGGGTCTGCGCGAGGCGGAGCTCGACGCGCTCGAGGGTGCCGACATCGTCATGGTCAAGCCCGCGCTGCCCTACCTCGACGTGGTCGCGGAGGTGGCCGCGGAGTCGCGGGTGCCCGTCGCGGCCTACCACGTGAGCGGGGAGTACGCGCAGATCGAGGCGGCGGCGGCGAACGGCTGGATCGACCGGCGCGCCGCGCACCTCGAGGCGTTGACGTCGATGCGCCGGGCAGGCGCGGACATCGTGGTGACCTACGCGGCGCTCGAGCTCGCCGCCTGGCTGGAGGACCTGTGAGCAGCTATTCGGAGCGCGCCCGCGCGATCCTGCCCGGCGGCGTGAACTCGCCCGTCCGGGCGTGGAACGGCGTCGGGGGAGAGCCGGTGCCGATCGCGGCGGCGCGCGGCGCCCGGGTGGTCGACGCCGAGGGGCGCGAGCTGATCGACCTGGTGGCCTCGTGGGGTCCGGCCATCCTCGGGCACGGCCATCCCGAGGTCATCGCGGCGGTCCAGGAGGCCGCGGCCCGAGGGCTGTCCTTCGGGGCGACCACGGAGGCGGAGGTCGAGCTCGCGGAGCTCATCCGCGACCGGTACGCCCCGGCCGAGCGCGTGCGGCTGGTCTCGACGGGCACCGAGGCGACCATGACCGCGATCCGCCTGGCACGCGCCGCGACCGGTCGCGAGGTGATCGTGAAGTTCGCGGGCTGCTATCACGGCCACTCGGACGCGCTCCTGGTGGCTGCGGGCTCCGGTCTCGCGACCGCGGGGGTGCCCGACTCCGCCGGGGTGACGCGGGGGGCCGCGCAGGACACGCTGGTGCTGCCTTACGGCGACGAGGCGGCGCTCACCGACGCCTTCGCGGAGCACGGCTCGCGCATCGCGGCCGTCATCACCGAGGCGGCGCCCTGCAACATGGGCGTGGTGCGACCGCCGGTGGGCTTCAACCGCCTGATCGCGACGCTGTGCCGCAACGAGGGCGCTGTCATGATCCTCGACGAGGTGCTGACCGGCTTCCGCGCGGGGCCCGCCGGCTGGTGGGGCGTCGAGCGCGCCCACGACCTCGAGGCCGGCCTCGACCCGTGGAAACCCGACCTGGTCACGTTCGGCAAGGTCATCGGCGGCGGCATGCCGGTCGCCGCGATCGGCGGACGCCGTGACCTCATGGAGCAGCTCGCGCCGCTCGGACCCGTCTATCAGGCGGGCACGCTGTCGGGGAACCCGGTCGCGGTGGCCGCGGGCATCGCGACCATGGGCCTGCTGGACCAGGCCGCGCACGAGCGCCTCGCGGCGCTGGCGGACGCGACGGTCACGGGGGTGAGCGAGGCGCTCACCCGGCACGGCATCGTCCACGCGGTGGGCCGGGCGGGGACGCTGTTCTCGTTCTTCCTCGGGCTCGCGGAGGTGCCGACCACCTTCGACGAGGTGTCCGCGCAGGACACGGCGCGGTTCGCGCGGATGTTCCACGCGCTGCGGGAGGCGGGGATCTCCCTGCCGCCCAGCGCGTACGAGGCGTGGTTCCTCACCGCGGCGCACACCGCGGCGGACGTGGAGGCGATCGTCGCGGCGGTCGACGCCTGGGCGGCGACCGAGTCGGCCTGACCTCAGCCCTCCCTCCCTCTTCCCTCCCACCCTCCCCCCCCGCCGGGACACTCAGTACTGGTTTCTCGAGGTCGTTGCGCGGCACGGGACTGTGAGTACTTCTCGCGGCGGGCGTGGAGCTGGGCGGTGCCGGATCTCCCTCCGGTACTGACTGTCCCGTGGCGCGCAACCGGCGCCGAAGATCGGTCCTGAGCGTCCCGGCGAGATGGGGGCGAGATGGTGGGCGGCGGGGGATGTTACGGGGTTACTGTCTGCTCACACCGAGCGGTCGCGCGCGGTGAGCATCATCATCCCTGGTAGATATCCTTCTTCACGGACCTTGGTCCCGGGTGCAGAAGTTCTCACCTGGGCGGCCCTCGAGGTGTGAGGGAAAGTTCTCCCAAGTTTCATCTGGCGCGCCTGGTGGCGAAACACTCGCTCCCTACCTTCAGGAATGTCCGATTCGCATCGGGGTCCCCGCCCCGGTCGGACCCAAGTCCTGGGAGGGGCTATGACCACCACTGACAAGACCGACCTCACGGCCGTCGAGCCGGGCGTCGTCGGCAAGGGGCGCTGGATCGAGCGCTGGGAGCCCGAGAACGAGCTGTTCTGGGAGGCCCGCGGCAAGGCCATCGCGTTCCGCAACCTCGTGTTCTCCATCATCGCCGAGCACATCGGATTCTCCGTGTGGCTGCTCTGGTCGATCGTCGTCGTGCGCATGTACGGCACCTACGACGCCGCCACGGGCGAGCTCGTCGCCGCCGGCGCGAACGGCTGGGCGCTGACGGCCAGCCAGGGCTTCACGCTCCTCGCGGTGGCCTCCGGAGTCGGCGCGTTCCTGCGCATCCCCTACACCTTCGCGGTGCCGATCTTCGGCGGCCGCAACTGGACCGTCATCTCGGCGCTCCTGCTGCTGATCCCGACCCTGGGCCTCGCCTGGGTGGTGCAGGACCCGACCACGCCGTTCGGCATCCTGGTCCTCATCGCCGCGACCGCCGGCTTCGGCGGCGGCAACTTCGCCTCCTCGATGGCGAACATCACCTTCTTCTACCCGGAGAAGGAGAAGGGCTGGGCGCTCGGACTCAACGCCGCTGGCGGCAACATCGGTGTCGCGGTCGCGCAGAAGATCGTGCCCCTCGCGATCGGCATCGGCGCCCTGGGCCTCTCGGCCGCGGGCCTCGTCTACGTCCCGCTGTCCCTCGCGGCGGCGATCCTCGCGTTCCTGTTCATGGACAACCTTCGCGAGGCGAAGGCCGACCCGAAGCCCACCGCCAAGTCGCTCCAGCACGGCCACACCTGGCTGATGGCGTTCCTCTACATCGGCACCTTCGGCTCGTTCATCGGCTACTCGGCGGCGTTCCCCACGCTGCTCACCGTGGTCTTCGAGCGCGCCGACATCGCCCTCGGCTGGGGCTTCCTCGGCGCCCTCATCGGCTCGTTGGCCCGCCCGTACGGCGGCAAGCTCGCCGACCGTGTCGGCGGCTCCGTCATCACGCTCGCGTCCTTCCTGGTGATGGCCGGCGCGGGCTTCACCGCGGTGCTCGGGGTCCAGCAGAAGTCGCTGCCGCTGTTCTTCGTCAGCTTCATGGTGCTGTTCCTCGCGACCGGCATCGGCAACGGCTCGACCTACCGCATGATCCCGTCGATCTTCGCCCGCCTCCACAAGTCCAAGGGCGAGGACACCGAGGCCAGCCGCCTCGACTTCAAGCGCCAGTCCGCCGGCGCCGTCGGCATCATCTCCGCGATCGGCGCCTTCGGCGGCTTCGCGATCCCGTTCGTCTACAAGCTCTCGAAGGACATGTCGGGCACGATCGTCCCGGCCCTCCAGATCTACGTGGGCGTCTTCCTGGTCATGGCCCTCGTCACGTACGTGGCCTACCTCCGCAAGAACGCGACGATGCGGAACGTCTGAGATGACCACCCCTCAGGGCGTGGCGGCGCCGGGATCCGCTCCCGGCGCCGCCGTCGCCTCCCACTGCCCCTACTGCGCGCTCCAGTGCGCGCAGACGCTTACCTCGACACCGGGGGAGCGCCTCCCCGTCGCGGTCAGCGGACGGCAGTTCCCCACCAACCGGGGCGGCCTGTGCCAGAAGGGTTGGACCTCCGCCGAGGTGCTGCGGGCCTCCGACCGCATCACCACCCCCCGGATCCGCACGGCGGACGGCGGCTTCCGGACCGCGACCTGGGTCGAGGCGCTCGACCTGGTCGCGGGCCGGATCCGCCAGATCCAGGCCGAGTCGGGGGACGATGCGGTGGCCGTCTTCGGCGGCGGCGGCCTCACCAACGAGAAGGCCTACGCGCTGGGCAAGTTCGCGCGGCTCGCGCTTCACACCCGCCTCATCGACTACAACGGCCGGTTCTGCATGTCCTCGGCGGCGGCTGCCTCGAACCGCACGCTCGGCATGGACCGCGGCCTGGCGTACCCGCTGTCCGACCTGGGCGGCGCCGACGCGATCCTGATCCTCGGGTCGAACATGGGTGTGACCATGCCGCCTTTCGTCCAGCACCTCGCGGGGGTGCGCGAGCGCGGCGGCCTGATCGTGGTCGACCCGCGCGCCACCGTCACCGCGAAGCTCGCGGCGAACGGCGCCGGCGTCCACCTGGCCCCCGTCCCCGGGTCGGACATGGTCGTGCTGCTGGCGCTGCTGCACATCGTCCTCGCCGAGGGCCTCGCCGATCTCGACTACCTGGAGGCCCGCGTGAACGGCCTCGACGCGGTCCGCCGCTCCGTCGCCCAGTGGTGGCCCGAGCGCGCCGAGGCGGAGACCGGCATCCCCGCCGACACCCTCCGCGAGGTCGCGCGCCTCCTCGCCGCCGCCTCCCCCTCGCGCGGCGGCCGGGGGGCGTACATCCTCACGGGACGCGGCGTCGAGCAGATGTCCCAGGGCACCGCGTGCGTGAGCGCCGCGATCAACCTCGCGCTCGCGCTCGGCCTGGTCGGCCGCGAGGGCTCGGGATACGGCCCGGTCACCGGCCAGGGCAACGGCCAGGGCGGCCGCGAGCACGGCCAGAAGTCGGACCAGCTGCCCGGCTATCGGATGATCACGGACCCCGCGACCCGCGCGCACGTGGCGGCGGTCTGGGGCGTCGACCCCGCGCGGATCCCCGGGCCCGGCGTGCCCGCCGTCCAGCTGCTGAGCTCCCTCGGGACCCCCGGCGGGCCGCGCGCGCTGATGGTCCACGGCAGCAACGTCGTCGTGAGCGCCCCCAACGCGACCCGCGTCGAGGAGCGCCTCAAGGCCCTCGACCTGCTGGTGGTCTGCGACCTGGTCCCCTCCGAGACCGCGCTGCTCGCCGACGTGATCCTCCCCGTCACGCAGTGGGCGGAGGAGGACGGCACCATGACCAACCTCGAGGGCCGGATCATCCGCCGCCGCGCGGCGGTCGACGCCCCGGGCGAGGCCAGGTCCGAGCTCTGGATCCTGGGCGAGCTGGCCCGCCGGCTCGGCTGCGACGCGGTGTTCTCCGACGAGCCCGAGGTGATGTTCGACGAGATGGCCCGCGCGTCAGCAGGCGGCAAGGCCGATTACAGCGGCGTCACCTACGCTCGCCTCGACGCAGGCGAGGAGCTCTTCTGGCCGGTTCCCGCGGCCCCCGCGGGCGACGCACCGCACCCCGGCACGCCACGTCCGTTCCTCGACCGCTTCCCGACGCCCGACGGCAGGGCCACCATGCACGCCGTCGCCCACCACGGCCCCGCCGACGACGTCCGCCCGGGGATGACCACGTACCTGGTCACCGGGCGCGTCCTCCAGCACTACCAGTCCGGGGCGCAGACGCGCCGGGTGAAGGAGCTGGTGCAGGCGCAGCCCGAGCCGTTCGTGGAGATGCACCCCCTTCTCGCCGAGCGGTACGGGCTGTCCGAGGGCGCGGTCGCGTTCCTCGCGAGCGAGCGCGGCGAGGCCATGGCGCGGGTGCGCCTCACCACGGACATCCGCGTCGACACGGTGTTCATGCCGTTCCACTGGGCGGGCGCGGGCTCCGCGAACCGCCTCACCAACGACGTCACGGATCCGACCTCGGCGATGCCCGAGTTCAAGGTCACGGCCGTCGAGATCCGCGCGGCCCACCAGCTGCGCACCACCCCGCAGCTGGAAGGAGCGGTGCGATGAGGATCGTCGTGCTGGGCAACGGCATGGTCGGCTCGCGCTTCGCGCAGGAGGCGGCCCTCCGGGTCCACGGAGCCGAGGTCACCGTCCTGGGCAAGGAGGACTGCGCGCCCTACAACCGCGTGCTGCTCTCCAGCGTGGTCGCAGGCAAGACCGACGAGCGGTCGATCGCCCTCGAGGCCCCCGAGGTGCCGTGCCTGCAGGTCCGTCAGGGCGTCCACGCCGTGGCCATCGACCGCGAGGCGCGCGCCGTGACCGGCTCGGACGGCGAGACGTATCGCTACGACCGCCTGGTGCTCGCCACCGGCTCCGCGGCGCGCATCCCCCAGATCCAGCACGTCGCCGGCCCGGATGCACTCGTCCCGGGCGTGAGCGTGCTCAAGGACCTCGCCGATGCCCGCGGGATCGTCCAGGGGCTGCCGCGCACGCGCCGCGCCGTCGTGCTCGGCGCGGGCGTGCTCGGCCTCGAGGTGGCGACCGGCCTCGCGTCGCGCGGCGTCGCCGTCACGCTGGTGCACCACGCCGACCGCCTGATGGAGCGCCAGCTCGGCTCGGTCGCCTCGCAGATCGCCACCGGCTCCCTCAACCGCCTCGGCATCACGGTGCACACGCAGAGCTCGGTGAGCCGGGTGATCGAGCGTCGCGGACGGATCAGCGCCGTCCAGCTGAGCGACGGATCCGAGCTCCTGACCGACCTGCTGGTGATGTGCGCCGGCACCATCCCCGAGACGGCCCTCGCGCGCCGCGCCGGCCTGCCGTGCGAGCGCGGCGTGCTCGTGGGCGAGGACCTCGCCTCGCCCGCCGACCCCGACGTCTTCGCGATCGGCGACTGCGCGCAGCCGCCCGAGGGCGGCACGGGTCTCGTCGCGCAGGGCTGGGACCAGGCGGCGCGGCTGGTCGACGCGTGGGCGGGCACCACCACCGCGCGCCCGCACGGCGACGATGCGGAGCACGACATCACCAACGTGGTCCGGGTGAAGTCGCCCGGGCTCGAGGTGGTCACCATGGGGCTGTCGGGCAAGTTCGACCACGGCGAGCGCGAGCTGCGCGCGGTGCGGATCTCGGACCCCGCGGTGGGACGCTTCGTCGAGGTGGTCGTCTCGCATGGGATCCTCGTCGGCGCGACGGTCGTGGGGGACAAGGCCACCGCGACCGAGCTCTCCGCGCTCTACACGCGCATGCTGCCGGTGCCGACAGACCCGGCCCACCTGATCGTCCGCCCCATCCCGGGGGCGGCGCCGGCGCGCAGGAGCGCGGCCGAGCTGGAGCCGGACGACACCGTCTGCCAGTGCAACGGCGTGTCCAAGGGCCGGATCTGCGACGCGATCGCGGACGGCTGCTCGTCCCTCGAGGACGTCTCGCGCGCGACACGCGCATCCACCGGCTGCGGCGACTGCAAGCCGCTGGTGAAGGAGCTGATCGGTACGCAGGTCGGGGCGAACGCCTCGGCCGAGAAGGTCCCCGCGCTCGCGGGGGCGGGGGAGAAGGCATGATGACCACCGAGCGGATCGTCGTCGTGGGCGGCGGCATGGTCGCCCACCGGTTCACCGAGGCGCTGCGCGCGCGCGACGCCGAGGGGCGCTTCTCGGTCGAGGTGCTCGCGGAGGAGCCGCGCGCGCCGTACGACCGGGTCGCGCTGACCAGCTACTTCAAGGGAGCGAGCCCCGAGGACCTGCACCTGGGCGACCCCGCCCTGTGGCACGACCCCCTCGTGACGCTGCACCGCGACACCCGCGCGACCGGCATCGACCGCGACCGTCAGGTCGTCGAGGTCGAGGGCGGCCGCGAGTTCGGCTACGACCACCTGGTCCTCGCGACCGGCTCGTACGCCTGGACCCCGCCGACCGCGGGCAGCGAGCTGCCGGGCGTGTTCGTCTACCGCACGCTCGACGACGTGGCGGCGCTGCGGCACTACGTCCAGGAGCGACGCGAGAAGCTCGGCCGCACGGTGCGCGGCGCCGTGATCGGCGGCGGCCTCCTCGGCCTCGAGGCCGCGGGCGCGCTCCAGGAGCTCGGCGCCACCAGCACCGTCATCCAGTTCGCCGACCGGCTGATGAACCTGCAGGTGGACGAGGGCGGCGGCGAGGCCCTCAAGCGGCTCATCGAGAACCTCGGCGTCACGGTGCGCTGCAGCACCGCCACCCAGGAGATCAAGGCGGGCAAGGACGGCCACGTCGGCAGCCTGCTGTTCGCGGACGGCGCCGAGCAGCTGTGCGACGTGGTCGTCTTCGCCACCGGCGTGCGCCCGCGCGACGAGCTCGGCAAGGAGTCGGGTCTCGAGATGGGCGCCCGCGGCGGGGTCGTCGTCGACGACACGTGCCTCACGGCCGACCCGGCGGTCTCCGCGATCGGCGAGGTCGCCTGCATCCAGGGCGCCTGCATCGGCCTGATCGCGCCCGGCAACACCATGGCCGAGATCGCCGTCGACCGCCTCCTCGGCGGCGCCTCGACCTTCCCGGGCGCGGACACCGCCGCCAAGCTCAAGCTGCTCGGCGTGGACGTCGCCTCCTTCGGCGACGCCTTCGCCACCACGCCCGGCGCGCTCGAGATGGTCTATGCGGACCCGGTCAACGGCGTGTACAAGAAGCTGGTCCTGACCGACGACGCGAGCACCCTGCTGGGCGGCATCCTCGTGGGCGACGCCTCGGCCTACGCCTCGCTGCGCCCCATGGTGGGCGCCCACCTGCCGGGCGACCCGGCGGGCTGGCTGCTCCCCGAGGGAGCGATCGAGCGCCCCAACGTGGACCTTCCCGACGAGGCGGGGGTCTGCTCCTGCAACAACGTCTCCGCCGGCTCCATCCGCGGCGCCGTCAACGACCACGACTGCCACGACCTGGGCGCGGTCAAGGCCTGCACCAAGGCCGGCACCTCCTGCGGCTCCTGCCTGCCGCTGGTGAAGAAGATCATGGCCACCGAGCTGGAGAAGTCGGGCATCGAGGTCTCGAACGCCCTGTGCGAGCACTTCTCGATCTCCCGGGCGCAGCTCTTCAACGCGATCAAGGTCTCCGAGCTCACCACGTTCACCGAGATCATCGACCGCTTCGGCACCGGCCGGGGCTGCGACATCTGCAAGCCGACGGTCGGCTCGATCCTCGCCTCGCTGTACAACGAGCACGTGCTCGCGGGCGACCGGGCGGCCCTGCAGGACACCAACGACCGCGTGATGGCGAACATGCAGAAGGACGGCACCTACTCGGTGGTCCCGCGCATCCCCGGCGGCGAGATCACCCCCGAGGGCCTCATCACCATCGGCGAGGTGGCCCGCGACTTCGGGCTCTACACGAAGATCACCGGCGGTCAGCGGATCGACATGTTCGGCGCCCGGCTCGAGGAGCTCCCGAAGATCTGGAAGCGGCTCGTGGACGAGGGCTTCGAGTCCGGCCACGCGTACGGCAAGTCGCTCCGCACGGTGAAGTCCTGCGTGGGATCCACCTGGTGCCGCTACGGCGTCCAGGACTCCGTCGGCATGGCGATCGCACTCGAACTGCGCTACCGCGGCCTGCGCAGCCCCCACAAGCTCAAGCTCGGAGTGTCCGGCTGCGCGCGCGAGTGCGCCGAGGCCCGCGGCAAGGACGTCGGCGTCATCGCCACGGACAACGGCTGGAACGTCTACGTCGGCGGCAACGGCGGCTTCACGCCGGTCCACGCGCAGCTGCTGGTGGAGGACGTCAGCGACGAGGAGGTGTTCCGCGTGATCGACCGCTACCTCATGTACTACATCCGGACCGCGGACCGCCTGCAGCGCACGGCGCCCTGGCAGCAGGACCACGAGGGGGGCCTCGACCGCATCCGCGAGATCGTCGTCGACGACTCGCTCGGCCTCGGCGAGGAGCTCGACGCGCACATGTCCCGCCACATCGACACCTACGAGGACGAGTGGAAGGCGGTGCTGAGCGACCCGGTGCGGCTCCGCCAGTTCGCCTCCTTCGTCAACGCCCCCGACCAGCCGGACCCGTCGCTCGCGTACGTCGAGCAGCGCGGCCAGCGCCGCCCCGCCACCCCCGCGGAGCGGGAGAACGGCCCCGTCCTCATCGCCCCGACCACCCTGGAGGTCCGCTCATGACCGCCGCGCCCGACGTCGCATCGTCCGCCGCCACTCTCGTGTGCCGGGTGGAGGACCTCACCCCCGACCTGGGCGTCGCGGCCCTCGTGGGAGGGGAGCAGGTCGCGATCTTCCTGCTGGGAGACGGCTCGGTCCACTGCGTCCAGAACCTCGACCCCTTCTCGGGGGCGTACGTGCTGTCGCGCGGCATCACCGGCTCGCGCGGCGAGGTCCCGACCATCGCCTCGCCGCTGTACAAGCAGGTGTTCTCGCTGGTCGACGGCACGTGCCTGGTCACCATGGACAAGTCGCCCAAGCCCGGACACGCGCCCGACTTGGTCGTTCACACGGTTCGCCTCGACAATGGCGCCGTGTGGATCGATCTTGCGGGTGACAGGTGACGGCTCTCTTCGGACTCGACCTGCGCGGCCGCCGCGTGGTGGTCGCCGGCGGAGGCACCGTCGCGTCCCGGCGCGTGCGCAGGTTCCTCAGCGAGGGGGCCGCCGTGGTCGTGGTCGCCCCGGACGCGAGCGACGACCTGCGCCGCCACGCCCAGCACGGCGACCTCGAGTGGCGTGACCGGGGGATCGTCGAGGAGGACCTCAACGACGCCTGGTTCGTGCTCGCGGCGACGGACGATGCGGGGCTCAACGACCAGGTCGCGGCGTGGGCCGAGGCTCGGCGAGTGTTCTGCATCGACGCCTCCGACGCGTCGCGCGGCACCGCGCGTCAGGCGGCGGCGTCGACGCACGGCGACCTCGCGATCGGGGTCATCAGCACGGACGCGCCCGACCCGGCCCGCATCCGCGCGGTGCGCGACGCGCTCGCCGCGCACGTCGACGCGGGCGCCGTGGATCTGCGCCGTCACCGCGACGGGACCGGTCGCGTCATCCTGGTGGGCTCCGGTCCCGGCGACCCGGGTCTGATCACGGTGAGAGGTCGGCAGGCGCTCGCGGAGGCCGACGTGGTGGTCACCGATCGCCTGGGCGCCACCGAGCTGCTCGTGACCGTGCCCTACGACGTCGAGGTGATCAACGTCGGCAAGTCTCCCGACAACCACCCGGTCCCGCAGGCCGAGATCAACCGCATCCTGGTCGAGCACGCCCTGGCGGGCCGCACGGTGGTCCGGCTCAAGGGCGGCGACCCGTTCGTGTTCGGCCGTGGCGGCGAGGAGGCGCACGCGTGCATCGTCGCCGGCGTTGACGTCGAGGTGGTGCCGGGCGTCACGTCGGCGCTCTCGGTCCCGGCACGGGCGGGGATCCCCGTGACGCAGCGCGGCGTGGCGACGTCGGTCCTGGTGACGTCGGGGCACGCGGGTGCGGATCGCGCCGCGGTCGCGGCGATGGTGTCGGGGGCGACGGTGGTGATCCTCATGGGCGTCTCGGCGCTGCCGGAGATCGTGGCCGCCGGTCTCGCCGGGGGCGCGAGCCCCGAGACACCGGTGGCGATCATCGAGAAGGGGACGATGCAGGGGGAGCGGGTCACGCGCGGAAACCTTGCGGACATCGCCGACAATGCAACGGAAACCGGTGTGAAACCTCCCGCCGTTATCGTCATCGGAGACGTGGCACGACCGGAGCTCCTGGCCTCCGAGATCGCCGCGACGCCTTAGCCCGACGAGCCCAAGGAGGTCCCGGTGAGCGTGGTGGGGGAGCCACTCGCGGGGTGCGTGATGGTGATCACGGCGGATCGGCGCAAGCGTGAGCTGGCGTCGGCGCTGGAGCGGCGTGGGGCGATCGTCCGTCACGCGCCGGCGCTCAGCACCATCCCGCACATGGACGACGAGCGGTTGATCGCCGACACCCGTGCGCTCATCGCGAGCCCTCCGGACATCGTGGTCGCGACCACCGGCATCGGCTTCCGGGGGTGGATCGAGGCGGCCGATGCCGCGGGGCTCGCCGAGGACCTCATCGATGCCATGCGCGGTGCGCGCCTGGTCGCGCGCGGCCCCAAGGCTCGGGGCGCGATCCAGCAGGCGGGGCTCGAGGCTGACTGGGTCGCCGAGTCGGAGACCGCGGCCGAGCTCCGCGACTACCTGCTCGCGGAGGGGGTCGCGGGGCTGCGGGTCGCGGTCCAGCACCACGGCAACGGCTCGGACGGCCTCGACGAGGCGTTCACCCAGGCGGGCGCCGACGTCCAGAGCCTCCTCGTCTACGGCTGGGGCGAGCCTCTCCAGGCCGACCTGCACCGCGAGTGGGTCGGTCAGGCGGCGGCGGGTGGCTGCGACGCCGTGCTCTTCACCTCCGCCCCGGGCGCGGAGTCCTGGCTCGCGGAGGCGCGAGCGCAGGGCGTGCTCGCGACGATCGCCGCACGGGCGGCGGCGGGCGAGCTGGTGCTCGCCGCGGTGGGTCCGGTCACGGCGGCGCCGCTGCGCGAGGCGGGCCTGCTCGTGGCGTTCCCGGACCGGTGGCGCCTCGGCGCGCTGGTGCGGATGCTCGTCCAGCAGTTCACGGACAGCGCGGTGGGGGTGCCGACACCCGACGGTCCTCTCGTCATGCGCGCCACGGCCGCCGTGCTCGAGGGCAGGGTGCTGCCGCTGACGCCGACCGGGCTCGAGATCCTGCGCGCGCTCGCCCGCGCCAAGGGCAACGTGCTCACCCGCGAGCAGCTCGGCGCGGTGCTCCCCGGCGCGCAGGCCGGTCCGCATGCCGTCGAGGCCGCCATCAACCGCCTGCGCGAGAACTCGGGTGCGCCCACGCTGGTGCGCACCGTGGTCAAGCGGGGCTACGCGCTGGCGGTGACGGCCGCATGAAGCCGGTGCTGATCGCGTGCGCGCACGGCACGCGCGACCCCGACGGGCAGGCCACCATCCACGCGGTGATCGAGGCGGTGCGGACTGCCATGCCGGACGTCGACGTGCGCGAGGCGTATGTCGACGTGCACGGTCCCGAGCTGCAGGACGTGGTCGACGAGGTCACGCCCTCCTCCCTCGGCACGGCCGCCGTGGTGGTGCCGCTGCTGCTCGCGGGCGGCTATCACGTCTATCACGACATCGCGAAGGCGGTGGAGAGCAGGGAGGACATCTCGCCTGCCCCCGCCCTCGGCCCCGACCCGCGGCTCATCGACATCGTCATGGAGAGGATCCACGAGGCGGGCGTCCACCCGACGTCGACCGTGATCCTGGCGGCGGCCGGGTCCTCGGACCCGCGGAGCCAGGCGGACACGGCCGAGGCGGCGGAGATGCTCCGCGCCCGGTGGGACGGCCCGGTGCGCGTGGGATACGCGGCGGGGATCAGCCCGACGGTCGCGGAGGCGGTCGCCGAGGCGCGGCAGTTCGGCGAGGAGGAGCCGGTGGCGGTCGCATCGTTCCTGCTCGCTCCCGGCTTCTTCCAGAAGCGGCTCGAGGACTCCGGCGCCGACCAGGTGACGGGTTCGCTCGCGCCGCACCCGAAGCTGGTCGAGATCATCCTCGAGCGCTATCACGACGGTTATGGGGCCTGACCCCTACGTGCGGCAGCGGGCGCTCGGAGGCTTCGGCCCCGAGGGTCAGCGGGCGCTGTCCGAGGCGGCCGTCGTCGTCGTCGGCGTCGGCGGCCTGGGCTGCCCGGCCGCTCTCGCGCTCGCGGCCGCCGGCGTGGGCGAGCTGGTGCTGGTCGACTCGGATCACGTGAGCATCACCAACCTTCACCGGCAGACGCTGTACGGTCCCGACGACGTCGGCTCCCTCAAGGTCGTCGCGGCCGAGCGCGCCCTTCGCCGGATCGCGCCGGGGCTGAGGGTGACGGCGGTCAGCGAGCGGCTGACGGAGGCGTCGGCGCAGGGGCTGCTCTGCGGCTCCGACGCGGTGCTCGACTGCACCGACAACTTCGAGGCGAGGTACGCGGTCGCGGACGCGGCGGCGGCCTCCGGCGTGCCCGTGGTCTGGGGCGCGGTGCAGGGCTGGCACGGGCAGGTCACCGTGTTCGACACGGCCGTGGGGCTGCGCGACGTCTTCCCCGAGCCGCCCCGCGCGGAGCTGGGGGCATGCGAGGGCGGCGCCGTGATGGGCCCCGTCTGCGCGCAGGTCGGGTCGGCGATGGCCACCGAGGCGATCAAGGCGGTGACCGGAGCGGGCGAGACCCTGGCCGGGACCATCGCGATGCTCGACGGCCGTTCCGGCCGGTGGCGCGACATCGCGGTCGCGCGCAGCCGGCAGGCGGTGGGACGCTGAGCGTCATGCGATCGGTCGTCGAGCATCGTGCCGCCGCGCTCACGCTCGCGGGCGCGCCGCGGAGCGAGCAGGTTCCGGCGGCCGCGGCCCTCGGTCGGGTGCTCGCGCATGACGTGAGGACCCTGGTCGACGTGCCGTCCTTCACCAACTCGGCGATGGACGGCTACGCGGTGCGCGTCGCGGAGGCCGCGGCCGGCGCGATCCTGCCGGTCTCGGCCGACATCCCCGCGGGGGTGTTCCCGGCTCCGCTGGCGCCCGGCACCGCCGCGCGGATCATGACCGGCGCCCCGGTGCCGCAGGGGGCCGATGCGGTGGTGCCGCGCGAGGTCACCGACGACGGCCTGGAGCGGGTCCGCGTCACCGTGGCTCCGGCGCCGGGTGCGCACATCCGGCTCGCGGGAGAGGACGCGCGGGCGGGGGACCTGGTGCTCGGCGCCGGGACGGTCCTCACGCCGCCGAGGCTCGCCGCGATCGCGGGGGCCGGCCACGCGGAGGTGTCGGTGCGGGCCCGGCCCCGCGTGGTGGTGGTGAGCACGGGCGACGAGCTCCGCGCGCCCGGCGAGGAGCTCGCACCCGGTCAGATCTTCGACTCCAACTCGACGTTGATGGCGGCGCTGGTCGAGCAGGCCGGTGGGGAGGTCGCGGCGGCGTTGCGGCTGGGCGACGACCCGGTCGCCTTCCTCGCGGCGGTCGAGACGGCGTCCGCGGGGTGCGACCTGATCCTCACCGCCGGCGGGGTGAGCGTGGGCGCCTACGACGTGGTCAAGGCTGCGCTCGCCGACGCCGGCGTCGAGTTCGTCCCTGTCGCGATGCAGCCGGGGAAGCCGCAGGGGCTGGGACGCGTGGGTCGGGTCCCGATCGCGTGCCTTCCCGGGAACCCGGTCTCCGTCGCCGCATCGTTCACCGCCTTCGTCGAGCCGATGCTGCGGACGATGCTCGGGTTGCCCGCGCGCGAGCCCGAGGCCGCGGTCGCGGGCTCGGGCTGGGTGTCTCCGCCGGGACGCGAGCAGCGGATCCCGGTGGTGATCGAGCCCCCGGTGCCGGGCGGCACGGCGGCGCCGGTGGTGCGTCCCGCGAACGCGGGCGGCTCGCGCTCGCACCTCGGGCTCCGGCTCGCGGTGGCGGAGGGCTGGGCGATCGTCCCGCCCGACGTCCAGCGCGTCGAGGCGGGCGATAGCGTGGGCCTCATGAGGTTCCTCCCATGACCCGCTTCACGCACCTGGACGACTCGGGTCACGCCCGCATGGTGGACGTCACCGAGAAGCAGCCCACTGTCAGGGCGGCCACCGTCGAGGGCTTCGTCGCGTGCCACGCTCACGTGGTCGCGGCGCTGCGGGACGGCACGGTTCCCAAGGGGGACGTGCTCGCGGTCGCGCGGGTGGCGGGGATCGCGGCGGCCAAGCGCACCCCCGAGCTGCTGCCGCTCGCCCACGTGATCGGCGTCCACGGCGTGGTCGTGGATCTCGCGGTTGAGGATGGCGGGGTGAGGATCGTCGCGACGGTGCGGACCGCGGACCGGACCGGGGTCGAGATGGAGGCGTTCACCGCGGTCTCGGTCGCGGCGCTCAACGTGGTCGACATGGTCAAGGGGATCGACAAGTCGGTCTCGGTCGAGGGCGTGCGGCTGATCGCCAAGGAGGGCGGCAAGTCCGGGTCGTGGAGGCGCGAGCCGTGAGGGATGCCGCCCGCGCGTCGATCGCCGCGATCGTGCCGGCGGGAGGGCGCGCGCGCCGGTTCGGATCGGACAAGACCCTCGCGTCGATCGGCGGTGCCACCCTGGTCGGCCGCGCGGTCGACGCATGCCGTGCGGCGGGCGCGGAGCCGATCGTCGTGGTCGGCCCGCCCGAGAACGCGGTGCCCGGCACCGTCGGCGCGTGGGAGGAGCCGCCATTCGGTGGTCCGGTCGCGGCGATCGCCGCCGGATTGTCGCGGCTCGACGAGGCGGACCTGGTCGCCGTGGTCGCGGCCGACATGCCCTTCGCGGGAGACGCCCTCGCGGTGCTCGTGGCCGCAATCGCCTCGAGCGACGGGATCGACGGCGCCTGCGCGGTCGACACCGAGGGCCGACGCCAGCCGCTGCTCGCGGTGTATCGCACACGGGCGCTGAGCGACGCGCTGGCGGCGCTCGGGGAGCCCGCCGGAGCGGCGATGCGCGCGCTGACCCGTTCCATGACCCTGGTGGAGGTGCCGTGCGGCGCCGCCGCGATCGACATCGACACGCCCGAGGCGCTGGCCCGGGCGGGAGGGGAGGCACCATGAGCGAGCCGTCACAGCTGGACGCGTGGAGCGCCGCGCTCGCGCGGGAGCTCGGCATCGAGGAGGAGTCGCTCGGCCACACCGGCGCGCTGCTCGACGTCGCGCGCGACGCCGCGCACGCGGTGGCGCGTCCGGCGGCACCTCTGACGACCTTCCTGGTCGGGTGGGCGGTCGGCACCGGGAGGGTGACGGTCGACGAGGGCGTCGCCGCCGTCGAGCGGTTGGCGGCGAGGTGGACCGAGGAGATGCCCGGATGATCCCCTCGGCCACGGTCCGTGGGAGCGTCACCGTGCGCTTCTTCGCCGGCGCGGCGGAGGCGGCGGGCGAGGACCAGACCCTCGCCGAGGCCGGCACGGTCGCCGACCTGCGCGCCGCGCTCGCCGACCGCTACGGCGCCGAGCTCGAGCGGGTGCTCACCCAGTGCTCGATGATGAGCGGGGGTGGGCGCCTCGAGGAGGGCGCCGTGATCGAACCGGGCGCGACCGTCGATGTGCTCCCTCCCTTCGCGGGCGGCTGACCTCGTCGCCTCCGTTCCGGGCATGGACGGGCCATCGCGGCTAGAAGAGGTGGGCGCCTCCATCACTGGGTGATCTCTCTTCTTCAGGTGCCCCGTCACCGCCCGGCCGGGCATCGGCGTCCTGCGTCGAGGCGGCGGGCGGGGGTGCTCCCGGTCTGTTCCCGTCGGTCCCGGTGCGCTCGCGGGCGGCCGGCATCGGCGTGCGATCCGGGTCGATGTGCGCCGGTGGGATGATCCACGTCCTGCCGTGACGGCGCGTGATGGTCCAGTCCGTGGTGTGGATGCGCGTGTGGCAGGACCAGCAGAGCAGCGCCATGTTGTCGAGATCGGTGTCGCCGCCGTCCGACCAGTGACGAAGGTGGTGGGCATCGCACCAGGCCGGCGGCGCTCCGCACCAGACGCAGGCACCGTCGCGCGCGACGAGCGCGAGCTTCTGCGCAGGCGATGCCAGGCGCTGTGCCCGGCCGAGATCGAGAGGCTGCGACGGGCCGCCCAGGACGGCGGGGATGACCCCCGTCTCCGCACACCACCGCCGCAGGTGCCCGGCGTCCATGGTGGTGCCGGTGGTGTGGTTGGTCGCGAGCCCGCCGCGCGCGACCAGGCTGTCGAGATCGACCTCGACCAGGATCGTGGTGGTGACCCCGGTGGGCGCCGCCGTGCAGCCGATCAGGTGCTCCGCCATCAGCGCGAGCGCATCGGCTCGCATCTGCGGGGCAGTTCGCGTCTCCGGGATGTCCAGGTCGCGCGCGGCGCGGAACTCGCGGGTGACGTAGGCCGTGCAGAATGCCATCACGCCGGCCGCGGTGGAGAGGTCCAGCGAGCCCGACAGGCGGACGGAGCCGTCGGCCTGCGGGGTGAGGAACACCCCGCGTCCCTCGAACAGCCGCGTCGCGCGGGCGTGCGTCTGCGCCGCGTCGAAGCCGGCCGCAGCACGGTCGCACGCGCTGCGGAGCCGTCCGAGGTTCGATCGCAGGGCGCGACGCACGAGGGTCGCCTCGACGTCGGCCTTGCGTGCCCGCAGGTCGTCCGTGTCCGCGATCAGCCCCTCGAGGGTCGTGCGGATCACCGCCGCGGCGTCCGCCGTGATCTCGCCGTCCTCGAGCGCGCGTGCCAGCGGTGTCAGCGCGGCTCGCCGTGCTGCCTCGCGAGCACGCGCGCGCTCCTCGCGCGCCCGCTCGCGTTCGGCCTCGCGTCGCTCCGTCTCCAGGCGCTGCCGCTCGCGCTCGGCCTCCGCGAGCTCCTCGTCGTCGTACGAGGGCGCGTCCTCGCCGCCTGAATCCTCGTCGTCATCGTCATTCTCGGGCTCCGCGTCCAGGACGGTGCGTCCGGCCTCGATGAGCATCCGAGCCTCGGCGAGCGTGCCGCCGAGGCCGGCCGCGACCATCTGCTCCGGCGAGCCGAAGCCCTGACTCCGGGCCAGCCCTCCTGCTCCCGGCGCGGACCGAGCGGCGATCTGAGCCGCGACGGGGGCATAGAGCCTCTTGAGCTCGACGAACACCTCGGCGAAGGTCCTGTTCGCGCTCACGAGCTCTCCTCCCGCGAGGTCGCGCACGTCGACCCCGTCCAACGTCAGCACGCCGCTGACGCCGGAGGCGAATCGAGAGGTCGAGAGGCTCATGACACCATCAGATCACCACCGTCTGACATCGCCGACGGATCATCCACCCTGGTAGACATGTGAATTGTGTGCGTTCCGATCGTGCCTGGGGACATCGGTCGCGGTGGCCGGCGGTCACACGCCTGAAACACCCCTCACGTACGGTCGAGATCCCACCTCCACCCCGAGAGGAGAGACATGCTCGAGGACTGGTTCGGATTCGGAGTCGCCGCGGGCGTCGGGCTGGGAGTGGCGGTGCTCGTCGCCCTCGCGGTCGAGACCGTCATGCGCCTCATCGCCAAGCGCACGGCCTGGGCGCGCTCCCTGATGGTCCATGCGCGTCGACCCTTCTGGATGCTGAGCATCCTGCTCGGCCTGTGGATCGGGGTGCGCGCGCCGCTCCAGGGCATCGACTGGTGGGCCGCCGTCATGCGGATCTTCACCATCGCGGTGATCGCCACCCTCGCGTGGCTGCTCATCGGCTTCGTGCGCTTCCTCGCCGATCTGGCGCTCGAGCACAACCGGATCGACGTGCCCGACAACCGTCTCGCCCGGCGGCTGCGCACCCAGACCCTGATCGTCAAGCGCCTCGCGATCGCCCTGATCGTCGTCATCGCGGTCGGAGCGTCGCTCTTCACGTTCGACGAGGTGCGCGCGCTCGGAGCGAGCGTCCTCGCGTCCGCGGGCATCGCCTCGATCGTCGCGGGCCTCGCGGCGCAGTCGGTGCTGGGCAACATGTTCGCGGGGATCCAGCTGGTCTTCAGCGACGCGCTGCGTGTCGACGACGTGATCGTGGCCCAGGGCGAGTGGGGTCGCGTGGGCGAGATCACCCTGAGCTATGTGGTGCTCGACCTGTGGGACGACCGCCGCCTGGTCCTGCCCTGCACCTACTTCACCACCACGCCGTACGAGAACTGGACCCGCCAGGGCTCCGAGCTGCTCGGCTCCGTCGAGTTCGACCTGGACTGGCGCGTGTCCCCGCAGCGGATGCGCGAGCACCTCGAGCAGGTCCTGACGGAGACGCCCCTCTACGACGGCCGCGCGTCCGTCCTGCAGGTCACGGAGGCCACCCAGGGCTACGTCCGCGTCCGCATCCTGGTCACCGCCCACGACGCGCCCACCCTGTACGACCTGCGGTGCTTCGTGCGCGAGGCCATGGTCCTGTGGATCCAGAGCGTGATGCCCGACGCGGCCCCCGCCCAGCGCGTCCTGGTCACGGAGCAGGCGGCCGGTCGTCCCGGTCGCCGAGGCGCCCGGCAGGCCGCGGAGCAGGCGGGGGAGTCCGGCCTGTTCACCGGCAGCGCCTCCGCCGAGGAGCGGGCCAGCCAGTTCACCCACGGCACGCCGAGGGAGACGCGCGGCGGGGACGATGCGGTGGTCGAGCCGGCGCCGGACGAGTCCGCCGCGAGGTCCTGAGGCCCCTAGCCTCCGATCGCGCTCATGGGGCGGTCCGGCTGGAGGAAGCCGGGGTCGTCGATCCCGTGCCCGGCCTTCTTGAGCCGGAGCGCGGCCTGCATGGCCGCGGCCAGCGCCTCGTCGTCCGCCCCGGACCGCAGCAGCGCCCGCAGGTCCGACTCCTCGCGCGCGAACAGGCAGTTGCGGATCTGCCCGTCGGCCGTGAGGCGGATGCGGTCGCAGGTCCCGCAGAACGGTCGCGTCACCGACGCGATCACGCCGACGGTCGCGGGCCCGGCGTCGAGCGAGAACAGCCGGGCGGGCGCGTGAGGATCGGCGTCGACGGGGGAGAGCGACCACCGGTCGCCGAGGGCGTCGAGGATCTCCTCACGCGTCACCATCGACGCGCGGTCCCACGTGTGGCCCGCGTCGAGGGGCATCTGCTCGATGAACCGCATCTGATAGCCGCGGTCGGCGGCGTAGGCGGTGAGGTCGACGATCTCGTCGTCGTTCACCCCCCGCATCGCGACGGCGTTGATCTTGATCGGGGACAGGCCGGCGGCGTCGGCCGCCGCGATGCCCGCGAGCGTGTCGACCAGCCGGTCGCGCCGCGTCAGCTCGAGGAAGCGATCGCGACGCAGGGTGTCGAGCGAGATGTTCACGCGGCGCAGGCCGGCGTCGACCAGCGGCGCGGCCAGTGCGGGCAGCCGCAGGGCGTTCGTGGTGAGGGACAGCTCCACCGGCCCGGCGGGTCCCGTCAGCGACGCCAGCCGCCCGACCACGTCGACCACGTCCGGGCGCAGCAGCGGCTCCCCGCCGGTCAGGCGGATCTCGGTCACGCCGAGCCCGACCGCCACCGACGCGAGCCTCACCAGCTCCTCGGTGCTGAGCAGCGAGTCCTTCTGCAGCCACGGCACCCCGTCGGCGGGCATGCAGTACGTGCACCGCAGGGAGCAGCGGTCGGTCAGCGAGATCCGCAGGTCGCGGTGCACGCGCCCGAAGCCGTCGACAAGCCCCCTCATCGCAGACCCACCCACGTGTGGCTGCCGTCCGCCAGGATCTCGCGCTTCCAGATCGGCACCTCCGCCTTCACTCGCTCCACTGCCTCGCGGCACGCCTCGAAGGCCTGCGCGCGGTGCCCGGCGCCGGCGGCACCGACGATCGCGACGTCGCCCACGCCGAGCAGCCCGACCCGGTGCGTGACGGCGAGCACCGCGCCGTACGCGTCCTCCACCTCGGCGACGATCCGCGCCAGCACCGCCTCCGCATCCGGATGCGCCGAATATTCCAAGTGAGTCACCTCACCCACAACGCTGGGGTCGTGATCGCGCACCATGCCGACGAACGTCGCCACCGCGCCGTGGCGCGGCGAGGAGACCGCCGCGACATGCGCGTCGAGCGACAGGGACGATGCGGTGACCGCCGCAAGCGCGGGCATCAGTGGTCCCCTCCCGCCAGCTGGGCGAGCGCGTGGGGGAGCACTGCCCCGAGCACCACGGCGGCCGATCGGGCCGCGCCCGTCGAGCCCGCGACGTTGACGACCACGACGCCCTCCTCGGTCACCCCCGCGAGCCCGCGCGACAGCGCCGCGGTCGGCACGGCCTCGGCGTCGACCGCGCGCAGGCGCTCGGCCACCCCGGGCAGCGGTCGGGCAAGAAGCGGCGCCGTCGCCTCCGGCGTGAGGTCGCGCGGGGCGAGCCCGGTGCCGCCCGTGGTCACCACGGCGCGGGCGCCGGCCTCGACCGCCGCCCGGATCGCGCCCCTCACGCTGTCGATCCCGTCCGGCACGATGCGCGCGGTCACCTGCGCGCCGAGCGTCATCAGGGCCTGGACGAGGATCGGGCCCGATGCGTCCGGACGCGCGCCCGCCGCGCTCCGATCGGAGACGGTGATCACGTGCGCGGGGACGCCGGCGAGATCCGGGGACATGGACCCGAGTCTACGAAGCGGGTGTTTCGTCGGGGTTGCCGTCGCCTGGCGCGCGCGGCTCGGGAGCGGTGAGCGGGTAGGCGTCCAGCCCGTGCGGGAGCCCGAACCTCACCGGTCCGCCGACCACGAGCTCGCCCGCGCGGGACACGTCGACGTCCGCCGCGGCCACCCGTCCGGTGACGCGGAGCTCGTCACCGCGCGGCTCGACGGTGACCACCTCATCGTCCACCCAGGTCAGACGCGGATCCGCCGCGCCGCCCACGACGACCTGGGCGGGCCGCACGGCGACCGCCGCCGCCTCGCCGGCGCCCGGTCCGCCCGTGACCGGCAGGCGTATCCCGCCGCCGAGGGCGAGCGTCCCGCCCCGCATCTCGCCGGTGAGCAGCACCCTCGCTGCCATGCGGGCCGCGAACGGCGTCCGCGGTCGCGACAGCACCTCGGAGGCCGTTCCGTGCTCGACCACGCGACCCGCGTCCATCACGGCGACGTCGTCGGCGAAGGCGTAGGCGTCCAGCACCTCGTGGGTCGCGATGATCGCGGTGCGCTCCTGCAGCAGCTCGGCGACAAGCGCGCGGACGCCGCTCGCGGCGGGCACGTCGAGGCCGGCGAATGGCTCGTCCAGGAGCAGCACGCGCGGATCCGCGGCGAGCGCCCGAGCGATCGCGACGCGACGCGCCTGACCGCCCGAGAGCGCGCCGGGCCGGCGGTCCTCGAGCCCCGCGAGCCCGACGCGGTCGAGCCAGCGTCGCGCGACCGCGTCGGCCTCGAGGCGGGCCGCGCCGCGGGCGCGCGGCCCGAAGGCCACGTTGCCCAGGACGCTCATCGTGGGGAACAGCGCATCGTCCTGCGACAGCAGTCCGACCCCGCGGGTGCGGGCCTCGCCCAGCGCCGCCCCGTCGAGCCGGACCTCGCCCACGGCGCCGGGCAGGATCCCGGCGATCCCTTCGAGCAGCGTGGACTTGCCCGATCCGTTCGGGCCCAGCAGGACCAGGGTGCGTCCGGTGGTCACGCCGAGCCGCACGTCGACCCCCCGGGAGGCGACGGCCACGCGCGCGTCGAGCCCGGTCAACGTGCGCCCCGCAGCGGCCGGTAGGCGAGGGCGACCACGGCGATCGCCACGGCCACGAGCACCAGGGACAGGGCCGCCGCCGCGGCCGGGTCGGTCTCCCGTGCGAGATAGATCTCGAGCGGCGCGGTGCGGGTCACGCCGGCGAGCGAACCGGCGAAGGTCAGCGTGGCGCCGAACTCCCCGAGCGCCCGGGCGAAGGCCAGCACCGCGCCCGTCGCGAGCGCCGGCCCCAGCGCGGGCAGCGTGACCGCCAGCAACGTTCGCGTGCGCGAGGCCCCGAGGGTGGCGGCCATCGCCTCGTGACGCCCTGACCGCGCGTCGAGCGCCGACTCCACGCTCACGACCATGAAGGGCATCGCGACGAACGTCTGCGCGATCACCACCGCGACCGTCGAGAAGGCGATCGCCCCGCCGAGCTGCTCGCCCAGCAGCCCGCGGCGTCCGAACGCGTACAGCAGCGCGAGGCCGCCGACCACGGGGGGCAGCACCAGGGGCGCGAGCACCACGGCGCGCACCAGTCCGCGCACGGGCCCTCGCAGGCGGTGCAGCGCGAATCCGAGCGGCACCCCGAGCGCGACCACGAGCCCGGTCGCGACAGCGGCGGTGCGCAGCGACAGCCCGAGCGCCGTCAGGGACGCGTCCGACGCCACCAGCGACCAGAAGTCCTCCCAGGGCACCCGCGAGGCGAGACCCACGAGGGGCAGCAGCACCAGCAGCCCGCCGAGCACGGCGAGGGGCGCGAGCCAGCGCGGACCCGTCACGGCAGCCCGAACCCGGCGTCCGCGAGGATCGCCCGCCCGGGGGTTCCCATGAGGTCGTCCCAGAACCGCGCGGCGAGGGAGGGATCGTGGTCGCCGGGGATCGCGACCGCGACGTACGTGTTCACCACGCGCTCCGCTCCCGCGATCGGCACCTCCTCCACGCCCGACGCCCGCGCGACGTCGGTCACGTACACCACCCCCGCATCGGCCTGGCCTGCGGCGACCTTGCTCAGCACGTCCGTGACCGACTGCTCCTCGGACGCGGGGGAGAGCGTCAGGCCCTCGAGGGACGCGAGCTCCGCCGTCGCGGCTCCGCACGGGACCTGCGGCGCGCAGATCACGCTCGTGACGTCCCCGCGCTCGAGGTCCGCGAGACCCTCCACCGCGGCCGGATCGCCCTCCGGGACCACGATGGTGAGCGTGTTGGTCGCGAACGCGGCGGGTTCGTCCAGGCCCAAGCCGTCGGCGACGGCGTCTCCTTGGGCCTCGTCGGCGGACAGGAAGATGGTAGCCGGCGCGCCCTCGAGGATCTGCGCCGCCAGATCCGACGAGCCCCCGTAGGTCACGGTGATGTCGGCCCACGGCAGATCGGCGTGGATCTCCTCGACCACCTGCTCGACCACGTCCGTGAGCGACGCCGCCGCGAACACCGTGATGCCGTCGTGCGCCGGCCCCACCTCGCCGCGGTCGATGAACGAGCCCGCCAGCACCGCACCGATGGTCGCGACGAGCAGCACCAGGACGACGATCCCGGCGACCCGCCTCACGCCTTCGCCGCCGGCGTCTCGACGATGACGGTGGTCGCCTTCACCACCGCGGTCGCCACGGAGCCGGGCTCGAGCCCCAGCTCGCGGACCGCCTCCGCGCTCATGAGGGACACCACGCGGTGCGGCCCGCACTGCATCTCCACCTGCGCCATCACGGTGTCGACCGTCACGGCGGTGACGATGCCGACGAACTGGTTGCGCGCGGACCGGCGCACTCCGGCGTCCTCGGCCACCCGCCGCGACTCGCGGGCGAGCTGGGCGACCGCGAGGCTCGGGATCACCGTCCGGTTCGACTCGTCCTTCCACGTGGGAATGCCCTGCGCCTGCACCCAGCGGCGCACCGTGTCGTCGCTCACTCCAAGCAGCTCGGCCGCCTCGGAGATCCTCATATCCGGCATGATGCGGACGTTACTGCCGCATCTGCGGCGCGGGCAAGGGTCAGCGCTTGAGGACTCCGAGGATGGACCGCATCACCGACCGCCCGATCTCCCGGCCGGCGGTGCGAGCGAAGTCGCGCACGGGCGCAGACTCGAGCACCTTCTCGACGCCCGACCTCTCCGCACGCGAGCCGGAGCGCGACCGGGACGGCGATCCCGACCCGGCCCGCGCATCGTCTCGCTGCCCGCCCTGCCCGGCGGCCTCCTCCTTCTCGGCCGCCGCGGCGGCCGCCTTCTCCGCGCGGGCGGCCAGCAGCTCGTGCGCGCTCTCGCGATCGACGTCCTGGCCGTACCGTGCGGACAGCGTGCTCGCCTTCACCGTGTCCGCGATCACCCCCGCGGGAGCCGGATCCATCAGCCCGCGCGGCGCGCACAGCCGCGTCCACGCCACGGGGGTCGGCGCACCCCTGTCGGAGAGCACCGTCACCACGGCCTCGCCGATGCCCATGGTGGTGAGCACCTCCTCGAGGTCGTACGGGGAGTTCGGGAACGTGCGCGCGGTCGCCTTCATGGCCTTCGCGTCGTCGGGGGTGAACGCGCGCAGGGCGTGCTGGACGCGGGATCCGAGCTGCCCGAGCACGTCGGCCGGCACGTCCTTCGGGGTCTGCGTGCAGAAGAAGATGCCCACCCCCTTCGACCGGATCAGCCGCACCGTCTGGACCACCTGCTGGAGGAACTCCTTGGACGCGTCCGCGAACAGCAGGTGCGCCTCGTCGAAGAAGAACACCAGCCGCGGGCGGTCCGCGTCGCCCACCTCCGGCAGATCCGCGAACAGGTCCGCGAGCAGCCACATGAGGAACGTCGAGAACAGCTGCGGCCTGCTGATCAGATCCGGCAGCTCGAGCGCCGAGATCACGCCGCGGCCCTCCGGCGTGGTGCGCAGCAGGTCCATGGTGTCGAAGGCGGGCTCGCCGAAGAACTCGTCGCCGCCCTGCGCCTGCAGGTTGGCGATCTCGCGCAGCAGCACGCCGGCCGTCTGCGAGGACACCCCGCCGATCCCCTTCAGCTCCGCCTTGCCCTCGTCGGAGGTGAGGTGCTGGATGACGGCGCGCAGGTCCTTGAGGTCGAGCAGTGCCAGACCGTTGGTGTCGGCCCAGTGGAACACCAGCCCGAGCGCGGACTCCTGGATGTCCGTGAGCCCCAGCACCTTCGCCATCAGCAGCGGCCCGAAGTCCGTCACCGTGGTGCGGAGCGGGATCCCCGCGCTCAGGTCGGGCGCGCCGAGCGCGTAGAACTCCATCGGGTACGCCCGCGGCTCCCACTCCTGGCCGATGTCGGCGGCGCGCGTCGCGATGAAGTCCTTCGGCTCGCCCTCGCGGGCCATGCCGGACAGGTCGCCCTTGATGTCGGTGACGAACACGGGCACGCCGGCGTCCGACAGCGCCTCCGCCATGCCCTGCAGCGTCCGGGTCTTGCCGGTGCCTGTGGCGCCCGCGATGAGCCCGTGCCGGTTCATCATCGCGAGCGGCAGACGCACCTGGGCGCTCTCGGTCGCGTCCTCGCCCTGGACCAGCGCGCCCAGCGTGATCGCGGGACCGTCGAACGTGTAGCCCTCCGCGACAAGCGCGGCGTACTCGGGGGAGGAGGCGTCCATGCGCCTCAGGCTAACCAGGGACGATGCGCGGCGCGCGGTCAGGCGGTCGGGCCCGGCTCCTGCGGCGGTGCCGGCGGTGTCGCCGGCCGTTGAGGCGCCGCCGGCGGCGCGACCGGCGGGGCGGTCGGCGTCTCGCGCGAGCCGCGCCGGTCGTCGTCGGACTCGATCGTGTCGATGATGATCTCGTACAGGCGCGCGTGGACCTTCTCGACGTCGGGGATGTCGTCGAACTCCAGCGGGTCGTCCGAGGCCGACTCGACGATCAGCTTCCCGGTGCGGAACATCCGGTCGATCATCCCGTGGCGGAACTGCACCGTAGCGATGCGCGCGATCGGGATGTCGATGCCGCTCTTGGTGAAGACGCCCGACCGATAGATCACGCGGCGGTCCGTGACCACGAAGTGGGTGGTGAACCAGCGGATGAACGGGGACAGCGCCCACCAGATGACGATGATCCCGAGCACCACCGCCACCACGATCAGGATCGTGGTGCGGGCGGTGTCGCTCATCGCGGCGTTCCCGGTCCACACGGCCGTGGTGATCATCGCGGCCACCGCCAGCAGCGCGATGATCACGGGCCCGAGCAGCGCCTTCCAATGGGGGTGGCTGTCGATGACGACGGTCTCGCCGGGGGAGAGCAGGTTGCGCGGGTAGGCCATGGTCCGAGCGTATCGGCGCGTGCGGTCCGCGGCATAGGGGGGGCGATGAGGGGCGTGCGACGGTGAAACGCCGCGCACATGGACACGAAACATGCCGCGGATAGGGTGGGGCCATGAGCGGCAAGGAATCGCCAACTCCGTGGACCGGATACGCCCCTGTCCAGGCCTGGGACGAGGCCATGGACATCGAGGGCAAGGTCAGAGAGCCCTACGCCCGTGTGTACGACGAGATCGATCGCCTCTCGGGCGACGATCTCTACTCGCGGGCCGAGGCGCTCGCGTCGACGTACCTCGCGCAGGGCGTGACCTTCGACCATGCGGGCGAGGAGCGGCCGTTCCCGCTCGACATCGTGCCCCGCGTGGTCGGGGCCGACGAGTGGGACATCATCTCGCCCGGCGTCGCGCAGCGCGTCAAGACCCTGGAGGCGTTCCTCGCGGACGTGTACGGGTCGCAGCACTGCGTGAACGAGGGCCTGGTGCCGCGCCGTCTGATCGCGACCTCGCAGTACTTCTACCGCGCCGCATCGGGCATCGACCCGGCCAACGGCGTGCGCGTGCACGTGTCGGGCATCGACCTGGTGCGCGACCAGCACGGCATCTGGCGCGTGCTCGAGGACAACGTGCGCGTCCCGTCCGGCGTGAGCTACGTGCTGTCGAACCGGCGCGCGATGTCGCAGATGTTCCCCGACATGTTCGGCGCGATGGGCGTGCGCCCCGTGCTCGAGTACTCGCAGCGGCTGCGCGCGGCGCTCGCGAAGTCGGCGCCCGACGGGGTCGACGACCCGACGATCGTGGTGCTGACGCCCGGCGTCTTCAACTCGGCCTACTACGAGCACTCCCTGCTCGCGCGCACCATGGGCGTCGAGCTGGTCGAGGGGCGCGACCTCGAGACCCACAACGGCCGCGTGTACATGCGCACCACCGCGGGGCGCAAGCGCGTCGACGTCATCTACCGCCGCGTCGACGACGACTACCTGGACCCCGTGGCCTTCCGGCCGGACTCCGCCCTCGGCGCCCCCGGCATCGTCCACGCCGCCCGCATGGGCAACGTCACCATCGCCAACGCGATCGGCAACGGCGTCGCCGACGACAAGCTGATCTACACGTACATGCCTGAGCTGACCCGCTACTACCTGGGCGAGGAGCCGATCCTGCCCAACGTGGACACCTGGCGGCTCGAGGAGCCGGACGCGCGCGAGGAGGTCATGGACCGCCTCGACGAGCTGGTGGTGAAGCCCGTCGACGGCGCCGGCGGCAAGGGGGTGATCATCGGCCCCAAGGCCTCGAAGGAGGAGCTCGACCAGGTCCGCTCCCAGATCCGCGAGGACCCGCGCGGGTGGATCGCCCAGCCGGTCATCCAGCTCTCCACCGTGCCGACGCTCACGGACGACGGCCTCGAGCCCCGTCACGTCGACCTCCGGCCGTTCGCGATCAACGACGGCGACGACGTCTGGGTGCTCCCGGGCGGCCTGACCCGCGTGGCGCTCGCGCGTGGCCAGCTGATCGTCAACTCGTCGCAGGGCGGCGGCTCGAAGGACACGTGGGTGCTCGGCGGGGTGCGCCAGCGCGGCAAGGCGTCGCCGCCGCCCGAGTCCCGCGTCGAGCTCGCCGGGATCGGCGCCGTCCCGCAGGCGGCCCACCCCGACGACATCGAGCACGGCCAGCAGCAACAGCAGCAGCAACAGCAGCAGGCGGAGGACGGGGGCGCATCATGCTGAGCCGCATCGCCGAGTCGCTCTTCTGGATCGGGCGCTACGTCGAGCGCGCCGACAACACCGCGCGCCTGCTCGACGTCCATCTCAACGTGCTGCTCGAGGACCCGTGGGTCGACGAGCCCAGCGCCAACGCATCGCTGCTGTCGGTGATGAACTGCGTGTTCGAGACGCCCGTGTCGCGCCCCGACGTGCTGGCGACCCTCGCGTTCGACCCCGAGCAGTCGTCGTCCATCGCGTGGACGCTCGCGGCGGCGCGCGAGAACGCGCGCCGGGCGCGCGAGGTCATCAGCACCGAGGTGTGGGAGTCGCTCAACACCACGCGCAACCAGCTGCCCCGCTGGACGGCCGCGGCCCGTCCGCACGAGTACTTCGTGTGGGCGCGCGAGCGGGCCGCGGTGGTGTGGGGGCTCCACTCCGCGACCACGTCGCGCGACGACGCCTGGCACTTCATGGAGCTGGGCCGCTCGCTCGAGCGCGCCGACATGATCGCGCGCCTCCTCATGACCCGTCACTTCGAGGGAACCACCGGCCCCAATTGGACCACGCTCCTGAGGTCGTGCTCCGCACACGAGGCCTACCTGCGCACCGTGCGCGCGCTGGTGACCGAGGAGCGCGCCGCGGAGTTCCTGCTGGTGGACCACCTGTTCCCGCGCTCGATCGCCTACAGCCTCCAGAAGGCGGAGGACACGCTGGGGCTGATCGAGGGCGCGTCGAACTCGCGCGCGCTGTCGGACCGGGCCCGCCTCGCCCTGGGCCGCGCCCGCACCAACCTCGAGTACCGCGACGTGCGCGAGGTCCTCGACGACCTTCCCGCGCAGATGCAGGAGGTGCAGCGCGCCTGCGCCACCGCCTCCGACCTGATCCGAGACCGCTACTTCCTGCCGGCGTCGACCGTGCTGTGGAGCCAGGAGGCGCTGTGAGCACGCTGAAGATCGAGCACCGGACCCGTTTCCGCTACGCCACTCCCATCGTGTCCTCGTACAACGAGGCCCGGCTGACGCCGGCGTGGCTGCCGCGTCAGCGAGTCCTCGACTCCAAGATCGAGATCTCCCCGCTCACGTGGCGGTCGACGTACCGCGACTACTGGGAGGCGGAGGTCGCGGTGTTCGAGGTGCTCCAGCCCCACGACAGCCTGACGGTGTCCAGCTCGAGCATCGTCGAGGTGACCGGGCAGCCGGCGCGCGAGGACCGCGCGTCGTGGGAAACGCTCGCCGGACCGCGGTTCCAGGACCTGCTCAGCGAGTACCTCGGCCTGAGCCCCACCGTCGAGCCCACCGAGGAGCTCGCGGCGTTCGCGAAGGACGCGGCCGGGCGCCTCGACCCCGACGGCGCGGCGCACGCGATCTGCGACTTCCTCCACGAGGAGATGAAGTACGTGCCCGGCGCGACCACCGTGCACACCCCGGCCTTCGAGGCCTGGGACGCGCGCTCGGGGGTCTGCCAGGACTTCGCCCACCTGGCCATCGGCGCGCTGCGGTCCATCGGGATCCCGGCGCGCTACGTGTCGGGCTACCTGCACCCGAAGCGCGACGCCGACATCGGCGAGACGGTGGTCGGGGAGTCGCATGCCTGGGTCGAGTGGTGGACCGGGGACTGGTACGGCTTCGACCCGACCAACGATCGCGAGGTGGGGGACCACCACGTGATCGTCGCGCGCGCCCGGGAGTACACGGACATCCCGCCGCTGACCGGCGTGGTGGCGGGCAGCACCACCGAGCTCGACGTGAAGGTCGCGATCACCCAGACCGCCTGAGGCGACGTCGACGGGCTCGCCGGTAGCATTCTTCGGTGACCTCCCCCGTGCCCGCCGCAGCCGTCGTCGTGACCACCCATCGCGAGGGGCGGCTCATGATCCCGACGGTGCGGGGTCTCGCGCGCGCGATCGCGCATGCCCATGAGCACGGCATCGGCGTCGAGGTGGTGATCGTGCGCGACCGCGCCGACCGCCGCACCGTCGAGCAGGTGGACTCGCTGGTGGCGGAGGGGGCGCTGGAGCTCGCGACCGCCACGCTGGTGGTCGACGTCGATCACGGCGACCTGGGGCTGTCCCGCAACTCCGGCATCGCCGCGTCGAGCGCCCCGGTGGTGGGCGTGCTCGACGCGGACAACCTCCCGTCCGCCGCCTGGATCACGGCGGGCCTCGCGCGCCTCGCGGCGGCAGGAGAGCCCGCGATCGTGCATCCCGAGCGCATCATCCGGTTCGGTGAGCGGCTCGAGGTGTGGCCCCTCACCGGCACCGACTCGCCCGCCTTCCAGCCGGGCACCCTCGCCTGGAGCAACGCCTGGGACGCCTTCGCGCTCATGGACCGCGAGGTCTGGGAGGCGCATCCGTACCGCGAGTGCCGCCCCTGGGAGGGGTTCGGCCCGGAGGACTGGGCGTGGAACTGCGAGACCGTCGCCGCGGGCGTGCCTCACCTCACCGTTCCGGGGACGTCCCTCTACTACTGGTCGCGCACGTCCGCGTCGCTCGCGGAGGCACACCGCGGATCGCTGCTGCCGCGCAACGACCTGCTCCGGTCGAAGGAGCTGGCCGCGGCCGAGGCGCCCCGCCTCGCCGCGCGGCTCGGCGGCGCAACGCCGGCCGGGCGCGGAGCCCGCTCCGTGATCGGCGCGGTGCGTGGCGCGTCGCCCGTCGTCGATCGCGCGGTCGGGCTCGCCGGGCGGGCCGCGCGCGCGGCCGCGAGGGTGGTGCGGCCGGCGGACGATGCGGCGGTGCCCGCGCCCTTGGCCGCCCTGGCGCCCGAGGAGGTCGCCGACTGGCAGGACGCGCATCGTCTTCAGCCGCTGCTGCGCACCCCCGTCGAGCGCCATCTCGCCTCCTACGTCGTGGACGGCGCCGACCACGACGAGCGATCCGTGCCCGACCGGGCCGCGTACTGGACCGCGATCGACGAGCTGCCCGAGCGCGTCGACGTGCTCTTCGTGGGGCTGTGGGTGCGGGCGAGCGGCGGCGACCGGATGCTCCTCGAGCACATCCACGCGGTGCGACGGCTTCGGCCCGACGCCTCCATCGCGCTCATCACCACGGAGGAGGAGCCCTCCGAGCACCTCCACCTGCTGCCCGAGGGCGTGACCGTGGTCGAGCTCGGCCGCTTCCGGTTGTGGCCCGAGTTCCTCGAGCAGGTGCTCGCGATGGTCTGCGCGCAGCTCCGGCCGGAGACCATCCACATCAACAATGCCGAGCGCGGCTTCTGGATGATGGAGCGCTGGGGCGTCCAGATCGCCCGGCACAGCCGCGTCTACGCCCAGACCTTCGTGGTCGACCGCTTCGACGACGGCTCGGAGTGGTCCTTCCTCTACAACCGCTCCCGCGACTACTTCGACCGCTTCACCGGGATCCTCACGGACAGCGAGGCCTTCGTCGACCACGTCGTCGAGACCCAGGGGATCCCGCGGGAGCTGTTCACCGTGCACACGGTGGTCGACACGGCGGCGCTCGCGCCCTCGGCGGAGGCCCGCGCGGGCATGGCCGCCCCGGCGGGACGCACCCTGCGCCTCCTGTGGGTCGGCCGCTTCGACCTCCAGAAGCGACTCGACCGGCTCGCGGACATCTCCGAGGCGCTCGCCGCGGAAGGCGCGGACGTCGAGATCACCATCATCGGCGAGCCCCTGGTGGGCTCGGATCCCGACTGGCAGGACCACCTCGACCGCGCGCTCGCCGGCGTCGCGGTGCGGGGAGAGGCCTACCGGGACGGCTTCCCGAGCGCCCACCCGGAGCGCTACGACGCGCTCCTGATGACCTCCGACTACGAGGGTGTGCCCATGGTCATGCTGGAGGCCATGGCGTCGGGCCTGCCGGTGATCGCGCCGCTGGTCGGCGGAGTGGGGGAGGCGCTCGACGCGGACACCGGGCTCCCGGTCGATCCCGAGGAGGGCATCGCCGGCTACCTCGACCGCGTCCACCTGCTCCGCGACGCGCCCGACGAGGTCGCCGCGCGCGCCGCGGCGGCACGCTCCCGCCTGGAGCAGACCTCGTCGCGCGCCGCCTTCGACCGGACGCTCGAGCGGCTGCCGGGCTACCTCCCGCGCGTGACCGGGCCCGGTGCGTGGGCGCGGCTCGGCGTGCGCTGGTTCGCGTCGCCCGAGGCGGCGGAGCGGCTGGCGGCGCGCGACGCCGATGTCGTCGTGTACACGGGGTCCAACGGCCATTCGAACTTCGGCGACATCCTCCAGACCAAGAACATCCTCGCGTACTGGGCGGGTCGCGCGGGCCGCCGCACCACGCTGGTGATGCCCGCGTACGCGGCGCTTCCCGCCGGGCGCTCCGCGGAGCTCGAGGCCTGGTACCCGGCCGACGACGTCGTCTTCGTCTCGACCACCGCGGTCGACGTCCGCGGCGCTGGCCTCGTCGAGATCCCCGCGCCTGCCGGTGGCACGCTCGTGCACGTGGTCGGCGGCGGCTATCTCAACGCCCGCTGGGGCGGCGAGCACTTCCCGGTCATCGACGCGGTCGCGTCGGGCTGCGGCGCCCCGATCCTGTTCTCGGGCCTGCAGGTGGACGTGCCGGCGCTCGCCGGCTTCACGGAGCTCGCCCGCCACCACCGCATCGTCAGCGTCGGGCTGCGCGACCACGTCTCGCATGCTCTCGCGACGGAGGCGCTCGACGTGCCGGTGCGCTTCACCTTCGACGACCTGACCGAGACCTTCCAGGACTGGGCGCGCGCCCGTGACGGTCACGTGCGCCGCGACGGCCCCACGCGCGTCGCCGTCCACATGAACACCTCGGACTACGCCGGGGGAGACGTGGCGCTCGACCTGTGGCGCGACGTCCTGCGCCAGGTCGCGGAGGAGCTGCCCGGCTGCGAGCTCCTGCTCCTGCATGCCTACGACGACCCGCGCCTCGACGTCCGGGACACGCTGGACACGGTCGCGGCGCTGGCGGAGGACATGCCCTTCTCCCGCTTCGAGGTGATCGACATCGCGAAGGCGTCGCTGGAGTACCGGTTCGGCGCGGGGCTTCCCGACGCGCTGCGACCCGTGCTCGACGTGGATCTCGCGCTGTCCTCGTCGTACCACACGGCGCTCTTCGCCAGCTTCATGGGGGTGCCCGCCTACCTGATGGGCGCCAGCGCGTACTTCCGCCAGAAGGCGCAGCTGTTCGAGCTGCCGGAGCTGGGCGACTTCCTCAGGGATCCCGGTGCCTACCGCCTGGAGATCCCCGCCGAGCTCGGGGCCCGGAGAGTCTGGCTCGAGGTGCTCGCCGAGCTCCCCTGACCGGCCCGCGGAGGGCGACCCGGCCCCGTCAGCCGGTGTACTCGAAGTGCCAGGCCTCGGGCTTGGTCCCCGTCGGGCGCGCCCACGCCGGCAGGACCCAGTTGTAGACGCCGACGTGCTGGGTGAGCCAGGCGTACGCCGCGCCGCCCGTGCCGCCGGGGAGCCGCGAGGTCGACACGTCGATCGCCATGCCCCACCCGTGGTTGGAGGTGCCGGGCTTGGCCGCGAGATCGCCGTACACGGCCTTGAACAGGACCTGCGTGTCGTAGTCGCGGTAGGAGTCGTTGAGCGGCAGGTCGAACCCGAACTGGTTCCTGAACTCGATGTTGAGCATCTCCAGGTCGAAGGCCGCGTCGCACTCGAGCGACTCCACGGCGTCCCAGGACAGCGTGCACAGCTCCTCCTCGGGAAGCCGGCCGTTCTCGTACAGGGAGGTGATCCGCGTGACCGCGGCGCCCTGACGGCCCACGAGGTAGTAGCTCGAGGCCCACAGCAGCTCGCCGTCCACGGTGACCTGGATCCATCCGTCCTGGGTGGTGCCGGTCGGCACGAGGGCGGTCCCCTCCGCGACCTGTCGCGCGACGTCGAAGGTCGTCGCCGGACCGGTGCGGAGGTTCAGCGTCGTGGCCACGTACACGTACACCGTGGTGTGCCGCAGCGTGGTCCCGAGCGCCGCCGACAGGTCGATGATCCCCGCCGCGTCCAGCCGGTACAGGTACGCCGCCATCGCATCGCGGGTGATCGAGGCGAGGGGCCGGTACTGCGCCCCGCTCGACGTCGACCAGCCTGTGGTCACGCCGGCCGAGGCGAGCCACGCGATCTCCTTGGCGAACGGCGTGCTCGCCGTGACGTCGACGAACGGCGAGGTCGTCGGGAAGGTGAAGTCGGGCGAGCCCGCGAGCCGGTACAGGAACGCCGCCATCGCGTCGCGCGTGATGGACTTCGTCGGCCGGTACTCCACGCCGGTCGCCGTCGTCCAGCCCGTGGTCACGCCGGCCGAGCGCAGCCAGGTGATCTCGCGGTAGAACTGCCGGGAGGTGGGGACGTCCACGAACGGCGACACCGACGGCTGAGCGAACGCGGGGGAGCCGGCGAAGCGGTTGAGGAACGCGGCCATCGCGTCGCGGCTGACCGGTTCCGTCGGCCGGTACTGGGCGCTTCCGTCGGCCGTGACCCAGCCCGTCGAGATCCCGGTCTCGGCCATCCACGCGATCTCGGTCGCGAACTGGGAGTACGTCGTGGCGCCCTGGATCGCGGACACGTCGGTGAACACGGCGGACGTCGCGGAGAGCACGCCGACCAGCGGCGAGTCGTCGGCCGGCTCCGGCTCGGGCTCGACCTGCTCGGCCGGGGCGTCCTCGGTCGGCGCCTCCGTCGGATCAGGGGAGGCGGATGCGGAGGGCTCGGGCGACGGCGTCGGGGATGCGGTCGCCGCCGGCTCCGGTGCCGAGGTGAGGCCCGTGTCCGGCTCGGTCGAGGCGGAGGGCGCGGGGGTGGACGAGGCCTGGGGCTCCGCCGCGGGGGAGGCGCTCGCGGCGGCATCCGGGTCGAGAGGTCCGTCGGAGGCCTCGGCGCCGCTCGGCAACGTGCCGATCAGAAGCGCGCAGGAGGCCGCCAGCACGGTGAGGGTCCGCGCCTGGGCGCGGACCCATCGCCACTGCGGCTGCGCCGGCTTCACGTTCGCGGAGCTCCCTTCCTGGTCGGCGCCAGCGGTCGCGTGGCGCATCCTTGTCATCGGCACGTTCCCCGTGCGGCACGAGGCCGGTCGATCAGCATCGCGTCACCGCGGCCTCGGGCGGAGGCGGGTCGCGATGCTCAGAGGCCCTTGGCGTCGAAGCGGCTGAGGAACGCGGCCATCGCGTCACGGGTGATCGACGAGGACGGGCGGTACTCCTTCTTGCCGTTCGACAGGCTCCAGCCCGTGCTGATCCCGGTCGAGGCGAGCCAGCAGATCTCCTTGTAGAACATCGAGGAGGGCTTCACATCGACGAAGGGCGAGGTCGAGGGTGCGGTGTACGACGGGGACCCCGCGTAGCGGTAGAGGAACGCCGCCATCGCCTCGCGCGAGATCTTCGACTTCGGCTGGAAGTCCGCGGTGCCGTCGCCGTTGCTCCAGCCGTTGGTGATGCCCTGGCCGGCGAGCCAGGTGATCTCGTCCTCGAACGCGGTGCCGGAGATGTCGACGAAGTTGTCGGAGCCGGTGATCTTCGGGGAGCCCGCCAGGCGGTACATGAAGGCGGCCATCGCCTCGCGGGTCACGCTCGACAGGGGCTTGTAGACCTTCGCGCCGTAGCCGTTGTCCCAACCGGTGGTCACGCCCTCGTCGGCCAGCCACTGGATCTCGTCGGCGAAGGCGGAGTAGTACGTCGACGACTTGTCGGCCGCGATGTCGCAGATCAGCACCTCGCCGTCGACCGTCGGCGCGGACGAGCTCGAGAGCTTCGTGGTCAGCCCGACCTTGTCCTTGGACAGCGAGATCCGGGAGGCGCAGGCCTTGGCCGTGGCATCGGTGTAGAACTCGCCCCGCTGCGAGGTGGACGCGGGGGAGAACTGGAGGGTGTAGGTGCCCTTGGGCAGCCCCGTCAGCGAGTAGCTGCCGGTCGAGTCGGTGGTGGCCGTGTAGGTCGACGTGCCCTTGCGCGCGTACACCTTCACGTTCGCGGCGGCGCCGCCGGAGCTGTTCTTCACGGTGCCGAAGATCGAGTAGGTCGACGGGGTGCCGGAGTACTTGGCGAAGTCCTGCGTCGTGTACGCGCATCGGGTCGACGAGTCCCAGGCGAAGCCGATGCCGATGTCGGTGTACGAGCCGCGCAGGTTCTTCTCGTGCCCGGACGACGCGATCCAGGCCTTCATGATCGCCTTGGCCGCGGCGGCGGCGGAGGAGTAGCCGCACGCGAAGCCGACGTTCTCCGCCGCGCCCGTCCAGCCCGACGGGATCTGCGAGAACACGTTCGGGTTGTGATACATCCGACCCTCGGCGAGCATCTTCTCGCTCCACGTCTGCGCCACCTTCGCCGCGCCCGTGTTCCAGTGCAGCGCCGAGAGGCCCTTCGAGGCCCGGTAGTCGTTCGTGAGGTCCAGCAGGAGGCTCGAGGGGGTGAGCGCCTGCGCCGCGGGCGCCGTGGCCACGGGGATGGTCACCGCGAGGGCGAGCGCGCCGAAGGCGGCCAGGAGCCGCGTCGAACGCGTGCGGAACGTGTGCTGCATGGTGCCTCCTTCACGCCCGGTTGGAGAGTGATTGGGCGATCTGTCCGGCACCATTAACGGCACATTGGCGCTGGTATGTAAGCCGATAACGGTGTGACTTTGGCCACGTCCGGCCCGAACTGTGCGACACGTGTGAGGAATGTCACGCGGCGAGGGCGCTCCCGAGGCCTCCGACGGGGTCATATCGAGGGGTCCCGAGCGCTCGCTAGAATCCTGGGGTGACCGAGACGCCCCAGACCGACGAGCACCGCTACGACTTCCGCGCCATCGAGGACCGCTGGCTCCCCGTGTGGGAGGAGCGCCAGCCCTTCCGCTCGGGCCGCGAGGACGATGCGCGTCCCACCAAGTACGTGCTGGACATGTTCCCGTACCCCTCGGGCGACCTTCACATGGGCCACGCGGAGGCCTACGCCCTCGGCGACGTGATCTCGCGCCACTGGGTGCAGAAGGGCTACAACGTCCTCCACCCCATCGGCTGGGACTCCTTCGGCCTGCCCGCGGAGAACGCGGCGATCAAGCGCGGGGTCGACCCCGCCGGCTGGACCGAGGACAACATCGCGCAGCAGAAGGCGTCGATGAAGCGCTACGCGTGCTCCTTCGACTGGGACCGCGTCCTGATGACGCATCGTCCCGACTACTACCGCTGGAACCAGTGGATCTTCACGCGGCTGTTCGAGCGCGGCCTCGCCTACCGCAAGCCCAGCCAGGTCAACTGGTGCCCGAACGACCAGACGGTGCTCGCGAACGAGCAGGTCGTGAACGGGCTGTGCGAGCGATGCGACACCGCGGTCACCAAGAAGAAGCTCACCCAGTGGTACTTCAAGGTCACCGAGTACGCCGACGAGCTGCTCGACGAGCTGGAGAACCTGCGCGGCTCGTGGCCGTCCAAGGTGATCGCGATGCAGCGCAACTGGATCGGCCGCTCCGCGGGAGCCGACGTGTCGTTCACGATCGAGGGCCGCGACGAGCCGATCGCCATCTACACGACGCGCCCCGACACCCTGTACGGCGCGACGTTCATGGTGGTCGCGGCGGACTCCGACCTCGCGGCCGAGCTGGCCGAGGGCGCGGACGACGCGACCCGGGCCGAGTTCGCGGCGTACGTCGAGCGCGTCAAGGGTGAGAACGAGATCGACCGCCTCTCCACCGACCGGCCGAAGACCGGCGTGTTCCTGCAGCGCTACGGCATCAACCCGGTCAACGGCGAGCGCCTGCCCATCTGGGCGTCGGACTACGTCCTCGCGGACTACGGTCACGGCGCGATCATGGCGGTGCCGGCTCACGACCAGCGCGACCTCGACTTCGCTCGCGCGATGGACCTGCCGGTCCGGGTGGTCCTCGACTGCCGGGACGATGCGGGCGAGCCGTTCGGCGACCCCGTCGAGACGGGCGTCGCCGCGACGGGCGACGGCGTGCTGGTCAACTCGGAGGCGCTGAACGGCCTCGCGAAGGCTGAGGCGATCGCCGCGATCACGGCCGAGCTCGAGGCGGCCGGCACCGGCCACGCCTCCACGAACTACCGCCTGCGCGACTGGCTCATCTCGCGCCAGCGCTACTGGGGCACGCCCATCCCGATCGTCCACTGCGAGACCTGCGGCGAGGTCCCGGTCCCCGACGACCAGCTCCCCGTGACGCTGCCGCCGGCCGAGGGCCTCGACCTCAAGCCCAAGGGGCAGTCGCCGCTGGCGGCCGCCACGGACTGGGTGAACACCACCTGCCCGACCTGCGGCGGTGCCGCCCTGCGCGACACCGACACCATGGACACCTTCGTCGACTCGTCCTGGTACTTCCTGCGGTTCCTGTCTCCCCAGAAGACCGACGGGCCGTTCGACCCGGTCCAGGCGAAGCGCTGGGCGCCCATCGACCAGTACGTCGGCGGTGTGACCCACGCGATCCTCCACCTGCTGTACGCGCGCTTCTTCACCAAGGCGCTCAGGGACATGGGGATGATCGACTTCGGCGAGCCCTTCTCCGCGCTCCTCAACCAGGGCATGGTCCAGATGGACGGCTCCGCGATGTCGAAGTCCCGCGGCAACCTGGTGCGCCTGTCCGAGCAGCTCGACGAGTTCGGCGTCGACTCGATCCGCCTCACCATGGCGTTCGCCGGGCCGCCGGAGGACGACATCGACTGGGCTGACGTCTCGCCGGCCGGGTCCGCGAAGTTCCTCGCCCGCGCGTGGCGCCTCGCCCGCGATGTGACCTCCGAGCCGGGCGTCGACCCGGCGACCGGGGACGCCGCGCTGCGGGCCGTCACGCACCGGACCCTGGCCGAGTCGCAGGAGCTGGTCGAGGGCTTCAAGTTCAACGTCGTGGTCGCGCGCGTCATGGAGCTGGTCAACGCCACCCGCAAGGCCATCGACGGCGGCGCCGGGCCCGCGGACCCGGCGGTCCGCGAGGCCTCCGAGGTGGTCACCATCCTCCTCAGCCTCTTCGCGCCGTACTGCGCCGAGGACATGTGGAGCATGCTCGGCCACCAGGACGTGGCGCTGGCGACCTACCCGGCCGTCGACGAGTCGCTGCTGGTCGAGGAGACCGTCACCTGCATCGTCCAGGTGATGGGCAAGGTGCGGGACCGCCTCGAGGTTCCCCCGGGCATCGGCCAGGACGAGCTCCGTGAGCTCGCGCTCGCGGCACCGGGCGCGGTGCGTGCGATCGGCGACGCGGGCATCCGCACGGTCATCGTGCGCGCGCCCAAGCTGGTCAACATCGTCACGGCCTGACCCATGGCTGGCATCGGCGTCGTCACGGACTCGGCGGCCTCGCTGCCCGCCGAGGTCGCGGCACGCCATGGCATCCGGGTGGTGCCGATGCAGATCATCGTGGACGGCGAGCCCTTCCTCGAGGGCGTCGACATCACGCCCGACCAGGTGATCGCGCACCTGGAGGCCGGGTGCGACGTCACCACGTCGCAGCCGTCGTCCGAGGCGTTCCTGGAGGCCATCCGCTCCGAGGCGGCCGCCGGGGCGAGCGGCGTGGTGGTCGTGACGCTCTCGTCCGAGCTGTCCGGGACCTACGCCTCGGCGGTCGCGGCGTCGACCGCCGGCGGCCTCGCCGTCGAGGTCGTCGACTCGCGCACGGTGGCGATGGCGCAGGGGCTCGCGGCGATCGCCGCGGCTCGCGCGTCATCCGCGGGCGGCACGCTCGCCCAGGTCGCCGCCGCCGCGAGGTGGACCGCCGAGCGGTCGACCTGCCTGTTCACCGTCGAGACCCTCGACCATCTGCGCCGCGGGGGACGCATCGGCCCCGCGGTGGCCGCCGCCGGCAGGGTGCTGGGGATCCGCCCGGTGCTCGCGGTGGAGGACGGCCGGATCGCGCCGCGGTCGCGAGCCCGCTCCGGCGCGCGCGCCAGGTCGGCGATCGCCCAGGAGATCGGGGCGGCGCTCGCATCGGCGCGCGGCCTCGGGGCGCCGGTGGGGCTCGCGGTCCTGCACGCGGGTGCGCACTGGGAGCTCGATGTCGACGGCTCGGCCGCGGATCTGGCGGTCGACGGACCCGTCAGCGCGGTGCTCGCGGCGCACACCGGCCCGGGGACGGTGGCCGCGATGGTGGCGCCGCTGGCGACGCTCGACGCGCCGCCCGGCTGACCGCTCGTTCGCGCGGCGTGGCTGAGCGCCGCGCGCGACCGGGTGAGATGTCCCCGGCCGTCGCGCTGCACCGAGCGATCCCCGTGTCGGGTGCCGCAGGGCCCGGCGACGGGGACGCCGCCCTAGCGTCGCCGCATGGACGATGCGGACGCCGTCGAGGCGCGATGGGCACGAGGGCTCGAGCAGGCGGCGCAGCGTGCCTACGCGCGCACGCATGGGGTCGAGCCCGAGTCGCGCGGCGCGGCGGCCGGTCGCGCCCGCTGGCGCATCGAGCCGCGTGCCGCGGCCACCGCCGTCGTCGTGATCGTGCTCGTCGGCGCAGTAGCGTGGTGGGGCCTGCGCGATCCCGGGGCCGTCCCCCTCCCTGACGCCTCGGTCTCCTCGCCGGCGCTCGTGCCGTCCTCCTCCGCCGGCGCCGACGCGCGGGTGCTGGTCCATGTGAGCGGGTCGGTCGCCGCGCCCGGGCTCGTCGAGCTCGCGGCAGGCGCACGGGTGGCGGACGCGGTCGAGGCCGCGGGCGGGATGCTGGCGGCGGCGGACGAGTCGAGCGTGAACCTCGCCCGGCCCGTCCAGGACGGCGAGCACGTCGTGGTCGCCGTCGAGGGTGAGGCGGTCGCCGACGGGAGGATCGATCTCAACCGTGCCGACCCTGCCGCGCTCGAGGGGCTGCCGGGGGTCGGCCCGGTGCTGGCCGCGCGGATCACCGCCGATCGGGAGGCCAACGGGCCGTTCACGACGGTCGAGGACCTGGGACGGGTGCCCGGGGTCGGGCCCGCGATCCTCGCGGGCATCGCCGACGTCGCGACCGTCGGGTGAACGGCCACGATGCGCGCCTGGTGCCCGCCGCGGTCGCGGCCTGGTCGGGCTCGCTGCTCGCTGTGGCGGGGCCCGCGCCCCGGCGGTGGGCGATCGTCGGCCTGGCCGTCGTCCTGGTGATCGGCGCGGCGGGTCTGCGGAGACGGCGGCCGGGAGAGCCGGCCGGCCGCACCCGCGCGGCCGCCGCGGCGGCGGTCGTGGCGGCGGTCGCCGGATCTGCCGCCATGGCCACGGCGGTGGCCGCGGCCGATGCGCGCGCATGGGCGCCGGTGGGCGACCGCATCGTCCTCGAGGGACGCGTCCTCGAGGTGCGCGGAGGAGCGGGCTCGACGTGGGTCGAGCTCTCCGCCGCGTCGTGGGGTCGCGAGGCGGAGGGATCGCGGGCGGCCGCGTCGGGCGCGGTGGGCGTGGCGCTCGACGACGCCGCGGGCGGCGTGCCGGGCGAGGCGGTGGTGGAGGCCGCGGTGGGCGACACCCTCGTCGTGGCCGGCAGGGTCGTCTCCGGCGCCACGCCGCGTCGTGCCGCGCTGGTGCGCGACGCGGTGGTGCTCGCGCGGGACCCGCCCGCGGGGTGGTCCGCCGCGGTGGTCCGGGCGCGGTCCGGCTTCGCGCTCGCCGCCTCGGGTCTCCCGCAGCCGACCCGCGGGCTCGTGCACGGCATGGTCACGGGCGACGACGCCGCGGTGCCGGCCGCGCAGCTCGCCGAGCTCCGGGTGAGCGGCCTCGCCCACCTGACGGCGGTCTCCGGCGCGCACTTCGCCATCGTGGCGGGCGCGGTGGTGGCCGTCGCACGGCGGGCACGCGCGGCCCGCGCCGTCATCGCCGTGGCGGTGGTCGGCAGCGCCCTCGCGCTGGCCTCCGTGGTCGACGGAGGCGGGTCGGTGGCGCGCGCGGTCGGGACCGCCGCGGTCGCCGCCGCGGCGCTGGCCGTCGGCCGCCCGTCGCGGGCGGTTCCCGCGCTCGCCGCCGTGGTCACAGTGCTGGTGGTGGTCTCGCCCCGGCTCGCCTCGGACCTGGGCTTCGCCCTGTCCGTGGCCGCGGTCCTCGCGATCGGGGTCGTGGCGCCCGCGCTCGCCGTGCCGCTGTCGCGGCGGCTCCACGGGTGGCTGGCGCACGCGATCGCGATGACGGTCGCCGCGCAGGCGGCCTGCCTCCCGCTGCTCGCGTCGATCGGTGCGGATGTGGGCCCGTGGGCGGTCGCCGCCAACGCTGTCGCCGCGCCGTTCGCCGCGCCGGTGACCCTCCTCGGCCTCGCCGCGCTCGTGGTCGCTCCGGCCGCTCCGGTCGCGGCAGCCGCGTGTGCACAGCTCGCCTCCTGGGCGGCATGGCCGATCGCGCTCGCCGCGCGGGCGTTCGCCGCGGCCCCGGGAGGCGACCTGCGATGGCCCGGCGGCGTCGCCGGCGCCGTGCTGGCGCTGGTCGCCGCCGCGCCTCTTGCCCTCGCGGGCGTCGCGCCGCGCCTGGCGCTCGGAGCGCACCTCGGGCTGATCGCCCTGGTCGTGGCGCCCGGCCTGCTCCCGCCCGCGCTCGGAGGCGCCGCGCGCGGGTGGATGGTCGCCGCCTGCGACGTCGGCCAGGGTGACGCGCTGGTGGTGAGCGCCGGGGGCGCCGTGGTGATGGTGGATGCGGGACCGCCGGGCGACGGGTCGGGGGACTGCCTGCGGCGGCTCGGCGTGCGCGCGGTGGACCTCCTGATCCTCACCCATGATCACGACGACCACGTCGGCGGAGTCGAGGAGCTGACCAGGCGGGTGGCGGTGCGGGACGTCTGGCTCCCTCCCGGGGCGAGCGCCGCCACGGTGGCCGACGCACGTGGCGCGGCACACGCGAGGCCGGCGCCGGACGCCGGCACGAGGACCGTGCTCGGCGGCGTCGCCGTGACGGTGCTGCAGGCGGGCCCCGTGCCCGCGAGCCGCGATGGGACCGCGCTCAACGACTCGAGCATCGTGACCCTGATCGAGGCCTCCTCCGGCGCGGGCGGGCTCGCCACGCTCGCGCTGGGCGACCTCGAGCTCGACGGGCAGGCGCGGCTGCTGTCGGGCCTCGCGACCACCTCCGCGGCGCTGTCGGTCGACGTGCTGAAGGTCGCCCACCATGGCTCGGCGGTGCAGGACCCGAGGCTCGTCGCGGCGGTCGCGTCACGCGTCGCCGTGATCTCCGCGGGGGAGGGCAACCGCCATGGCCATCCCGCGCCCGCGACCCTGGCGCTGCTCGCCGGCACTCCGGTGCTGCGCACCGACCTCTGCGGCGACATCCTGCTCGCGCCGGTCGGCGGGGGAGTCGGGCTGGTCCGGCCGTGTCCGAGCGGCGTGGCAGGCTAGTCCCCGTGGCGGCGAGACAGGCGGTGGAGGCGACGTGGCATCGTGCGGCGCCCGCTCCCGTGGTGCTGGTGTCCGGCCCCGAGGCGGTGCTCGCCTCGCGTGCGGTCGAGCGCATCGTCGCGGCGATGCGCAAGCGAGGGGAGATCGAGATCACCCGGCTCGATGCCGCGGGGTACTCGCGAGGCCAGCTTCAGGCGGCCACCAGCCCCTCCCTGTTCGCCGAGCCGGGCCTCGTGATCGTCGAGGCGGTCGAGGCGATGAGCGACGACTTCCTGCAGGACTCGCTCGCGTACGTGGCGGGACCGGATCCCGAGTGCGTGGTCGTCCTGCTGCACGGCGGCGGGGTGCGGGGGAAGAAGCTGCTCGACACCCTGCGCAAGGGGAACGCGCCCGAGTACACGTGCCCGGCGATCAAGAAGGACGCGGACCTGGTCGACTTCGCGGCCGGCGAGTTCGAGCGCGCGGGCAGGCCCACGGGCGCGCGCGCGGTGCGTGCGCTGGTCGACGCGATCGGCTCGGACGTCGCGGAGATCGCGGCGGCGTGCGCCCAGCTGATCAGCGACGTGTCGGGGCCGATCGACGAGCAGGTGGTCGCCCGCTACTACGGCACGCGGGTCAACGCCACCGGCTTCGCCGTCGCGGACGCGGCCATCGCCGGCAAGGGCGGTGAGGCGATCGCCCTCGTGCGTCACGCCCTGTCGACCGGCACCGACCCCGTGCCCCTGGTCGCGGCGCTCGCGAGCAAGCTGCGCACGCTGATCAAGGTCGGCGCCGCGCGCGGACGGCGCCTCGACCCGACCAAGGACCTCGGGATCCAGCCGTGGCAGGTGGATCGGGCCCGTCGCGAGCTGCAGCGCTGGGACGCCGAGTCCCTGGCGCTCGCCGTCCAGGCCGTGGCGCAGGCGGACGCGGAGATCAAAGGGGCGTCGCGCGCGCCCGGCTTCGCGCTCGAGCGGGCGGTCCGCACCGTGGCCTCCCTCGCGTCGGGGCGCTGACGCCCCGGTCGGGACGGGGCGCTACGCCGCCCCCTCGTCGGCCACGCCGGCACGCTCGATGACCTCGACCTCGCCGAACAGGAACCCTTGGAACAGGTCGAAGCCCGAGCGCGCGCACAGCTCGAGCATCGGCTGGTCCTCGACCCGCTCGGCGATCAGCGTCGCGCCGTGGAGGCGTGCCGAGTCGGCCAGGCGCGTCCCTTGGCGGGTGAGGTCGCGCACGTCGATCTTGACGAAGTCGACCAGCCCCAGCAGCGTCAGCTGCGACTCGGTGCCGACGAAGTCGTCGAGGGCGAGGCGGAACCCCAGGTCCCGGAGCGCCATCAGCCGGCGCACGAGCGTCGCGTCGGCGTGGGCCGACTCGACCACCTCGATCACCACGCGCGCGGGATCGCATCCCATGGTGCCGGGCTCGTTCAGCAGGTAGGAGCGCGAGAAGTTGATGAAGGACGGGTGCGGTGCCGCGACGGCGCGCCCGTCCCGGGCGTCGAACGCGATCACGTGCTCCGTCGCGCGGTCCTGGAACCGTGCCGGCCACCGGTCGACGGGAAGCCCGTGGTGGCCGGGGGCTCGGTAGAGCAGCTCGTAGCCGCGGACGGCGCGGCCGGCCGTGACGATCGGCTGGCGGCCGATCGCGCTGCCGGTGCCGTGGCGCGGCAGGTGCGGGGGGTGCCAGAGGCGGAGACCGTGGGGGGAGGCCACACCTTGACACTAGTCCACGAAGGTCGAGGATGAAAGCATCTGCCTCGGACGATGCTCCTCAGCCCGAACGCACGAACGCCCCGGCGCGCCAGGGGCGCATCGGGGCGTCGGGTGCTCGAACCGTCAGAGCGCGGCGACCTGCTTCGCCAGCGCGGACTTGCGGTTCGCGGCCTGGTTCTTGTGGATGACGCCCTTCGACACGGCCTTGTCGAGCTTGACGGAGGCGGTCTTGAGGGCGGTCTCGGCGGAGGCCTTGTCGCCGGCGGCGATGGCCTCGCGCACCTTGCGGACGTTGGTCTTCAGCTCGGACTTGACGGCGACGTTGCGCAGGCGCGCCTTCTCGTTGGTGCCGATGCGCTTGATCTTCGACTTGATGTTTGCCACAGCGTTCCTTCTGCGTTTCTGGGAAAGTTTCGGGGTGGAGCGCGAGCAGGCGCTCACACACGAACGGAAATCATATCAGGGATGGTGCCTCTTGAGCGAGTCCGCGACCCGATCGAAGGTCGCGCGATCGAGCACCGCGCCCTCGCGCCGCACGGCCCCAGGGTCGACCCGGATGATCCGGTCGAGCCGGACCTCGCTCGGGCGCCCCCGACTGTCCCATGGACCCGACCCGATGTCCATCCAGTACCGGCCCCAGCGCGCCTCGTCGCGGGCGTCGGCGTCATGGTCCTTGCTCGACAGCATGAGCGCGAGCAGCCACGGGCCGTCGTGCCCGATCAGGAGGACGGGGCGATCCTTGCCCTGCGCGTGGTCCTCCTCGAACGGGACCCAGGTCCACACGACCTCGCCGGGGTCGGGATCGCCGTCGAGCTGCGGGCGGTACGCGACGCGCGGTCGACCGGTGAAGTCGCCGGGGTAGGCCGCGGTGCGTGCGGCACGCGCCGCAGGGGTCTGCGCCCCGGCGCGCCTCCCCGGCGCCGGTGTGGTGCGGATCGCGGCGACGATGCGCCGGAGCAGGTCGGTCCAGGAGGTGCGGCTCACCCGGCCGACGGTATCGTGCCGTGCTCGTCGTCGGTGAGGGACACGTGGCCGTCGGGGGAGAACGCCAGTCGCTCCGCGGGCACACCGTGCCCGAAGAGGAAGCCCTGGCCGTGGGTCCACCCGTGCTCGATGGCCATCGCCCGCTGCGCCTCGGACTCGATCCCCTCGATCACGCCGTAGAGGTCGAGGTTCGACGTGAGCTGGGCGACGGTCCCCGAGATGCGATCGCCGGTCGAGCGGTCGCCGAGCCGGAGCGTGAACTCGCGGGCCAGCTTGAGCCCCGCCACGGGGTTGAGCAGCACGGAGCTCAGCGACGAGTAGCCGGTCCCGAAGTCGTCGATCACCAGGTCGACGCCGAGCCGGGTCAGGCCGTCGAGGTCCGTGCGCGCGGCCTGGGTGGCGATGAGCATCCCGGACTCGGTGATCTCGAGCCCGAGCCGGGACGGGTCGACGCCGGTGGTCTCGAGCGCGTGCATCACCACGCGCGTCAGGTCGGCGGAGCCGATCTGACGCGTCGAGACGTTGACGTAGATCCGTCCGGGGAACTCCGGGTGGGCGGCGAGCAGCTCGCACGTCTCCATGATGACGAAGGCGCCCAGGGGCACCACGAGGTTCGCCTCCTCGCAGACCTCGATGAACTCCTCGGGCATGAGCAGCCCTCGGTTCGGGTGCTGCCAGCGCACGAGCGCCTCGAACGCCACGGTCTCGCGGGTGTCGAGCCGGACGATCGGCTGGTAGTGCACCACGAGCTCGCCCTCGCGGATCGCGGTGCGCAGCTCCGACTCGATCGACAGCTTGGTGAGGGCGTGATGGCGCAGGTCGGGGGAGAACACCTCGACCCGCGCCCGGCCGCGGCGCTTCGCCGCGTGCATCGCCGTGTCGGCGTTGCGCACCAGGGTCTCGGGCGTGACGCCCGGCTCGGCGAAGGCGAGGCCCGCGCTCACGGTCGGCACCACCTCGTGGCCGGAGACCACCACCGGCGCCTGCACCTCGGCCGCGATCACGGTGACCAGCGCCTCGGCGGCGGCGACGCTGGCGGCCGCCTCGAGCACCACCACGAACTCGTCGCCGCCGAACCGGGCGACCAGGTCGCCCGGGCGGACCGCGACCCGGATCCGGCGGGCGATCTCCTGGAGCAGGGTGTCGCCTGCCTCGTGCCCGAGCGAGTCGTTCACCAGCTTGAAGTGGTCCACGTCGAGGAAGATGCACGCCACGGTCGTGGTGTCGCCGCCACGCAGCTCGAGCGCGGCGCCGAGCTGCTCGAGCAGCAGGGTGCGGTTCGCGAGGCCCGTGAGGTGGTCGTAGAGCGCGCGACGCTCGAGCAGGTCCTTGGCGCGGCGGACCTCGGTGACGTCCTCGATGTGCGCGACGAACCGCGCGGGACCGCCGGGCTCGGCGACGGGTGAGACCGACAGCCGGGTCCACACGGCGTCGCCGGTGCGGTGCACCAGCCGCGTCTGCGCCTGGAAGTAGGGGAGCCCGCCGTCGGCGAGCTGAGCGAGCAGCTCCTCGTCGCGGGAGACGTCGTCGGGATGCGTGAGGTCCCGCAGCCGGTAGGTCCGCAGGCTCATGGGCGAGCGCCCGAGGAGGCGCGCGAAGGCGGGGTTGGCCTCGATGATGGCGCCGTCGGCGCCCAGCACGGCCACGCCGATGGGCGAGCCGTCGAAGACGGGCCCGTACAGCGGGGTCTCGGACATGACATCCCTCTCTGCCGTGGCGCCACGGTGACGCCCCCTCCGCCCTTATGTATCGGCAGTGATGTGCGTCACATGAATCCCGGGGCGGCGCTCGGCCCGCAGTTCGTGGGACCATGGAGGTCTTGTCCGCCCACCGTCCGAGCCGAGGAACACCATCACCGTGTCTGGAGACCCCCGCATCGAGCCTGCCTCGACGACGCCGGCGCTCATCCGCAACTTCTGCATCATCGCGCACATCGACCACGGCAAGTCGACCCTCGCGGACCGCATGCTGCAGCTCACGGGCGTGGTCGAGCCGCGGCAGATGAAGGCGCAGTACCTCGACCGCATGGACATCGAGCGAGAGCGCGGCATCACCATCAAGTCGCAGGCCGTCCGCATGCCGTGGGAGGTCGAGGGCGAGCCCTACGCGCTCAACATGATCGACACCCCGGGGCACGTGGACTTCACCTACGAGGTGTCGCGCTCGCTCGCGGCGTGCGAGGGCGCGATCCTGCTGGTCGACGCCGCCCAGGGCATCGAGGCGCAGACCCTGGCGAACCTGTACCTGGCGATGGAGAACGACCTCACGATCATCCCGGTGCTGAACAAGATCGACCTGCCGTCCGCCGACCCCGAGCGCTACGCCGCCGAGCTCGCGCAGCTGATCGGCTGCGACGTCGACGACGTGCTGCGGGTGTCGGGCAAGACCGGCGCGGGCGTGCCCGAGCTGCTCGACCGCGTGGTCCGCGACATCCCGGCGCCGGTCGGCGACGCCGAGGCGCCGACCCGCGCGATGATCTTCGACTCGGTCTACGACACCTACCGCGGCGTGGTGACCTACGTGCGCGTGGTCGACGGCTCGCTCAAGCCGCGCGAGAAGATCGCGATGATGTCGACGCTCGCGACCCACGACCTGCTCGAGATCGGGGTCATCAGCCCCGAGCCGATCCCCACCAAGGGCCTGGGCGTGGGCGAGGTGGGCTACCTCATCACCGGCGTGAAGGACGTGCGCCAGTCCAAGGTGGGCGACACCGTCACCCTCGCGGGCCGTCGCGCCCAGCAGTCGCTCGGCGGCTACCGCGACCCGAGGCCGATGGTGTACTCCGGCCTGTTCCCGGTGGACGGCTCCGACTTCCCCGTGCTGCGCGACGCGCTCGACAAGCTCCAGCTCAACGACGCCTCGCTGGTCTACGAGCCGGAGAGCTCCGTGGCGCTCGGCTTCGGCTTCCGCTGCGGGTACCTGGGGCTGCTCCACCTCGAGATCGTCCGCGACCGCCTCGAGCGGGAGTTCGGGCTCGACCTCATCTCGACCGCGCCCAACGTGGTCTACGAGGTCGAGATGGAGGACGGCAAGGTCCACGTCGTCACCAACCCGTCCGAGTTCCCCGGCGGCAAGATCGCCCAGGTGCGCGAGCCCGTGGTGAAGGCGTCGATCCTGGTGCCGAGCGAGTTCATCGGCACCGTGATGGAGCTGTGCCAGGAGCGCCGCGGGATCATGGGCACCATGAACTACCTGAGCGAGACGCGGGTGGAGATGCACTACACGCTGCCGCTCGCCGAGGTGGTCTTCGACTTCTTCGACCAGCTGAAGTCGCGCACGCGCGGCTACGGGTCGCTCGACTACGAGCCCGCCGGCGACCAGTCCGCCGATCTGGTGAAGGTGGACATCCTGCTCCAGGGCGAGCAGGTCGACGCGTTCTCCGCCGTGGTCCACAAGGACAAGGCGTACAGCTACGGCGTCATGATGGTGGGCAAGCTCAAGGGCCTCATCGACCGCCAGCAGTTCGAGATCCCGATCCAGGCCGCGATCGGCTCCCGCGTGATCGCGCGCGAGACCATCCGTGCGATCCGCAAGGATGTGCTCGCCAAGTGCTACGGCGGTGACATCTCGCGCAAGCGCAAGCTGCTCGAGAAGCAGAAGGCGGGCAAGAAGCGGATGAAGAACATCGGCTCGGTCGAGGTGCCCCCGGAGGCGTTCATCGCGGCGCTGTCGACCGCCGACGACGGCTCCGACAAGGGCAAGAAGAAGTGACGGCGGGCGCCTCGGCGCTGGTAGACCCTAGTCTGGCCGTGTGACCACCCTCGTCGGCGCGCGCCGGGACCTCGGCATCTACATCCACGTCCCGTTCTGCGCCGTCCGCTGCGGCTACTGCGACTTCAACACGTACGCCCCGGGTGAGGTCGAGGGTGCCACCCGAGAGGGCTACGTCGAGGCGGCGCTCGAGGAGATGGCGCTGGCCCGCCGGACGATGCAGGGCGACGACCGCACGGTCCGCACGGTGTTCTTCGGCGGCGGCACCCCGACGATGCTCGACTCCGCCGCGCTCACCACGCTGCTCGAGGCGGTGCGCGGCACCTGGGGGCTGGCCGCCGACGCGGAGGTGACCACCGAGGCGAACCCCGACTCGGTGTCGCGGGAGTCCCTGCAGGCGCTCGCGCGCGCCGGGTTCACGCGGGTGAGCCTCGGCATGCAGTCCGCCGTGCCGCACGTGCTGGCGACGCTCGACCGCACCCACAACCCCGCGAACGTCGCGCGGGCGGTGGCGATGGCCCGCGAGGCGGGGCTGGCCGTCAGCCTCGACCTCATCTACGGCACCCCGGGGGAGAGCCTGTCCGACTGGCGCGCGAGCCTCGAGGCGGCGATCGCGCTCGAGCCCGACCACGTGAGCGCGTACGCGCTGGTCATCGAGCCGGGCACCCGCATGGGCGGGCAGCTGCGCCGCGGCGAGGTCCAGCCGACGGACCCCGACACCCAGGCCGAGATGTACGAGCTCGCCGACACGCTGCTGTCGCGGGCGGGCTACGCCTGGTACGAGGTCTCGAACTGGGCCCGGAGCCCGGACCAGCGGTGCCGCCACAACGTCGCGTACTGGCGCAGCCAGGACTGGTGGGGCGTCGGCCCGGGCGCGCACTCCTACCTGGGTCCGCGCATCGGCGCCGACGGGGCGGAGGTCCCGGCGAGGCGCTGGTGGAACGTCAAGCACCCGCGGGCGTACGCCGCCCGGCTGGGCGCGGGCGAGAGCCCCGAGGCCGACGGCGAGGAGCTGGGCGCGGACGACCTCCGCCTCGAGAGGGTGATGCTGCGGCTGCGCCTGTCCGAGGGGGTCGACGCCGCCGAGGTCGCCGACCGTCCGGAGGCCGTCGCGCGGCTCGTCGCGGACGGCCTGCTCGACGGCGCGGCGGCCGTCGCCGGCACCCTCCGGCTGACCCGCCGCGGGCGCCTCCTCGCGGACCTCGCCGTCCGCGCGCTCGCCTTCTGAGCGGGGCGGACGCCGCCGCCACCATGCGTGGGGGCGATTTGTCCGGAACGACTCGCCGACGGGACGTCGCGGTTCGCCAGCCTCCCCGGGACGCGCCGCGCTCCTGCCTATCCTGACCGCCAGGGAAGGAGCGGTGGCCGCCCGGGCCGCCGGGGATCGCATCATCAGTCAGCCGGCCACGCGGGACCTGCCGCGCACCTCGGAGACCCGCATCGCCCGGACGGGGCGGATCGCGGGTCTCGACGGCCTGCGCGCGATCGCCGTGCTGCTGGTGGTCCTGTACCACTTCGCACCGGTGCCGCTGCCGGGCGGCTACCTCGGCGTCGACGTCTTCTTCGTCCTCTCGGGCTTCCTCATCACGACCATCCTCCTGGCGGAGCGCGACGCGACCGGCGGCGTCTCGCTGCGCAGGTTCTGGCGTCATCGTGCCCGCCGGCTGCTGCCGGCGCTCGCCGCCGTCGTGGTCGTGTGCGTCGCGGCGGTGGCGGTCGCTCTCGGGATCGATCGCATCGGAGGCGCCTCCGCGCAGGGGTCGCTGTGGAGCGATCTGCTCGTGGGCGTCGGGGCGCAGATCGCCGCCGCCGCCACCTTCACCAGCAACTGGCTGACGGTGCTCACGGAGCAGAGCTACGCCGCCGCCAGCTCGCCGCACCTGTTCGGCAACCTGTGGTCGCTCGCGGTCGAGGAGCAGTTCTACCTGGTGTGGCCGCTGGTCGTGGTCGGCGTGATCGGTGCCGGTCTCGCCGTGCGCAAGGCGGCCTACGGCGCGGCGGCCCTGGCGCTCGGGTCGGCGGGCGCGATGGCGCTGCTCCTCGACCTCGGCAGCGATCCGACGCGCGTCTACGTGGGCACGGACACCCACGCGTTCGGCCTCATGATCGGCGCGGCGCTGGCGTTCTGGTGGAACGCGAGCCGGCAGGGCACGCGGCCGGCGTGGTGGCCCGGTCGCCGGCCGGCGCTCGCGGCCGGGTTCGGCGGGGCGCTGGCGATCGCCGCCCTCGCGGCGCTGATGCCGTGGGACACGGCGCTGCCGTACCGCGGCGGGCTGCTGCTCGCCTCGGTCGCGACCGCCGCCGTGATCGTCGCGCTCGTCACGGTGCCGGCGACCGGACGTGCCCTCGACGCCGGCCCGCTGCGCTGGATCGGCGAGCGTTCGTACGGCATCTACCTCTGGCACTGGCCGGTCTTCGTGATCCTGGCGACCGGCATCGACGGCGGTCGCCTCCGCGACGCCTCGTGGCCGACGCTCGTGCTCGCGAGCGTCATCACCGTCGCCGTCTCGGCCGCCTGCTACCGCTGGCTCGAGGTGCCCGTGCGCAGGCGCGGGTTCCGCGCCGCGCTCCGCGGGCTCGTCGACTGGCTCTACCCCGTCGAGCACGACCGGTCGAGCCTCCAGGCCGCGCGCAGGCGCCGCGCCGCCGTGTTCGGCGGCACGGTGGCGGCGGTCCTCGCGCTCGCCGCGTCAGCCGTCGCCGAGGCACCCGAGCAGACCACCCTCGAGACGCAGCTCGACGAGGGCGCGAAGGTGGCGGCGGAGACCTCGGCGTCCGCGGCGCCGGCGGCCACGCCGACCGCCGCGTCGACGGCCGTTGCCGCCCCGTCCCCCTCGAGCGGCGCATCGTCTCCCGCGAGCGGCGCATCGTCCCCCACGCCGGCCCCCGTCGTGGAGGTGCCGGACGGCGCCCGCGTCCAGGTGATCGGCGATTCGGTCACGGTCGGGTCGGCGGGAGCGCTCGCGGAGGCGCTGCCCGGCATCCGCATCACCGCGGAGGTGGGCAAGCAGTTCGCCACGGGCGTCGACCAGGTCGCGCGGCTCGCGGGTGAGGACCGGCTCCGCGACTACCTCGTGGTGGCGCTGGGCACCAACGGGAGGGTCGGCGCGGAGAACCTCGAGCGGCTCCTCGCGGCGGCCGGCGAACGGCCGGTCGTGCTCGTCACGCCGTACGGCGACCGGTCATGGATCCCCGGCGCTGTGGCGGACCTGCGCGCCGCGGCGGAGGCGCACCCCACGGTGGTGCTTGCGGACTGGAACGCGGCCGTCGCGCAGGACACATCGGTCCTGGGCCCGGACGGCATCCACCCGCGCGCCGGCGGCGTCGAGCTCTTCGTGAGCGTCATCGAGGACGCGCTCGAGCGCGCCGCCGCGCTCTGAGCCACCCGAGTCGGGACCGGGACGCGACGGTGCCCCGCCACCCGAGCGGGGGCGGGGCACCGAGCGGCGGACGTCAGCGCACGAACGGGATCACCAGCGGGATCCGCGAGTACTCGCCGTTGTTCGCCTGGACTCCCGCGATGATCGACATCACCAGCGCGTAGATGCCGTAGACGATCATGAGCGGGATGGTGACGATGAAGCCGAGCCCGATGGTCACGAGCCCGAGGATCACGCCGCCCACGATCACGGCGAGCATGGTGAGCTGGAGGTTCAGATTGAGCCGGCCGTGGTGGTCGATCAGGGCGCTGCGCTCGCGGTACACGAGCCACATCACCAGCGGCACCAGGAAGGCGAGCGTGCCGGCCGAGAGGACCATCGCCGCGGCGGCGATGATGTGCACCAGCATGGCCATGGTGCGGGCGTCGCGCTCGAGCATCGGGGCCGGGGCGGCGTAGGGAGGGACGGCGCCCGCGGCGGGCGCGGGCTCGGGCTGCGGGGAGCCCGGGGTCTGGTCGGTGTCGTTCATGCTCCCAGCGTCCCAACAGACGCCAGGGCCCCGCATCCACCCGGAGGGGGAGCGGGGCCCTGATCTTCGTCGGGGTGCGACCCCTACTTCACGATGCGCCAGTTGAGCGGATAGCGGTAGTGCTCACCCGAGCTGACCTTGACGGCGGCCATGATGCCGAAGACGAGCACGGCGATGCCGACCACGGCGAGGATCAGGAAGCCGATGAGCAGGAACGTGGTGATGAAGCCGACGACGTACCCGATGGTCGCGAGGATCGACCAGTTCAGCGCCTCCTTGGCCTCCTCGTTCACGAACGCGGACCGGTCGCGGAAGACCAGCCAGACCACCAGCGGCGGGATGATCCCGAACAGGATCACGCCGACGTGCGCGATGATCGACCAGAGCTTCTCGTCGGACTCGGACAGGGGCTGCGCGGCGGGCGGCTGAGGCGCCTGAGGCGGCGGCGGGTAGTCGGTCATGGTTCCTCCAAGGTGAGTGCGGAACGGACGCTCGCAATCTACACAGAAGCCGCCCGTACGTCAGCACCTGCCCACGTTTCGCGCGCCGCGTGGCGTGCCCGGCGACCGCCCCCCGAGCGCGCGTTACTATTGGCACTCGACCACGGAGAGTGCCAGCCGCGGGGCTGGTCCCACGGGATGGTGGGGAGAGCGCGGAGGAGGCGAGCGTGAGCGAGGAACGTCGGCAGGCCGTGCTCCGCGCGATCGTCGAGGACTACGTCGCCACGCACGAGCCCGTTGGCTCCAAGGCGCTCGCGGACTCCAAGGGCCTGGGCGTCTCCTCCGCGACCATCCGCAACGACATGGCGATCCTCGAGGAGGAGGGGCTGATCGCCCAGCCTCATACGTCGGCGGGCCGCATCCCGACCGATGCCGGCTACCGGTCCTTCGTCGACCACCTCGCCGCCTCCGCGATCCCCGACCCGCACAAGCGCGCGATCGCCACCTTCCTGTCCGACGCGGTCGACCTCAACGACGTGGTCGAGCGCTCGGTGCGCCTGCTCAGCCAGCTGACCCGCCAGGTCGCGGTCGTCCAGTACCCGTCGCTGCGGGAGTCGGCCGTGCGCCGGGTCGAGCTCGTGCGGCTCGGCCTCGAGCGGGCGCTCGTGGTGGTGGTCTCGGCCGACGCGCGCGTCGAGCAGCAGACCATCCCGCTCGGCGAGGCGACCGCGGACGAGGCGTTCGAGAGGGCCGTGCGCGAGGTCAACGAGGTCGGTCAGGGCCTCAGCGGCGCGACGCTCGCGACCGCGCTCGGCGCCTGGGCGGCGCAGCCGGGCCAGGTCCCGTGGGCGGCCACGCTTGCGGACGTGGTCGTCGGAGCGACCCGTGCCGGCACCGTCGAGCGCGTGATGTTCGCGGGCACCTCGAACCTGGCGCGAGCGGGCTCGGGCCTCGAGGCGGACACCATCGCCCCGGTCCTCGACGCGCTCGAGGAGCAGGTGCTGCTGCTGCGGCTGTTGCACGAGATGGCCGACCAGGGGGACGATGTCTCGGTCCGCATCGGCGCCGAGACTCACCACGAGGCGCTGCGCAGCACGTCGATCGTCGCCGCGAACTACGGGCGCGACACGCTCTCCCTGGTGGGAGCGCTCGGGCCGACACGAATGGACTACCCAGGGACGATGGCCGCGGTCCGCGCCGTCGCCCGCTATCTGTCGAGAGTGGTGGAGCTCTAGGTGAAGGACTACTACGGCGTCCTCGGCGTCCCACGGGACGCATCCGAGGCGGAGATCAAGAAGGCGTACCGGAAGCTCGCGCGCGAGCTGCACCCCGACGTCGCCGGCGCGGAGGGCGAGGAGCGCTTCAAGGAGGTCGCCGCGGCCTACGACGTGCTGGGCAACGCCGACAAGCGAGCGCAGTACGACCGCGGCGTGGACCCCCGGTCCGCGTCCGGCGCCGCAGGCGGCGCCCAGGGCTTCGGCTTCGAGGACATCTTCGAGACGTTCTTCGGCGGCGGCGCGAGCCCGTTCGGCCAGCAGCAGCGCGGGCCCGCGTCCCGCACGCAGCGCGGCGGCGACACCCTGGTGCACGCGGATGTCACGCTCGAGGAGGCCGTCTTCGGCATCACCCGCGAGATCCAGGTGGACCTCGCCGACGTGTGCGGCACGTGCCACGGCAGCTGCTGCGCGCCCGGCACCCAGCCGCAGACCTGCCGCCAGTGCAACGGCACCGGCTCGGTGCAGCGCATCGCGCGGTCCCTGCTGGGCCAGGTCATGACCACCGCGCCCTGCCCGACCTGCGGCGGCTACGGCTCGACCATCGAGTCGCCCTGCGCGGACTGCTCGGGGCAGGGGCGCACCCACTCGCGCCACACCGTCAAGGTCGACATCCCGGCGGGCGTCGAGACGGGCACGCGGATCCGCATGACCAGCCGTGGCGACGCCGGCGTGGCGGGCGGCCCCAAGGGCGACCTGTACATCGAGATCCGCGAGCGCGCGGACAAGGTGTTCGAGCGCCGCGGGGACGACCTGCACTGCACGCTCGAGGTCCCGATGACCGCGGCGGCGCTGGGCACCGTGCTGACGGTGGACACGTTCGACGGGCCGCAGGAGGTCGACGTCAAGGCCGGCACGCATGCGGGCTCGACCGTGCGGCTCCGCGGCCTGGGCGTCGGGCGCCTCCAGCGCCAGGGCCGCGGCGACCTGTTCGTGCACCTCGACGTCACCACGCCCACCGAGCTGACCGACGAGCAGGCGGAGCTGCTGCGCCAGCTCGCGGCCCTGCGCGGCGAGGAGGCTCCCGAGGCGCGCCTCGCGCCGATCGGCGGCGGCGTGTTCTCCCGCCTCAAGGACGCGTTCATGGGGCGCGGCTAGGACGTGAGCGCGCCGGTATTCCTCGCGCCCGCCGCGGCCTTCGCGGCGGTCGGGGACGTGCTGGAGCTCGACGGCGACGAGGCGCGGCACGCGGTCACGGTCCAGCGCAGACGCGTCGGCGAGGTGGTCGACCTGGTCGACGGCGCCGGCCTTCGCGCCCGGGGGCCCATCGTGTCCACGGGCGACCGCAGCCTCGCCATCCGGGTCGAGGCCGTCTCGCGCGACGACGACCCGCCGCTGACCCTGGTCCAGGCGCTCGCCAAGGGAGGCCGCGACGAGCAGGCGCTCGAGGCCGCCACCGAGCTCGGCGCGACCCGGATCGTGCCCTGGGCCGCCGACCGCAGCATCGTCCAGTGGCGCGGGGCCAAGGCGGACAAGGCGCGCGGGCAGTGGGAGTCCCTGGCCCGCGCCGCCGCGAAGCAGAGCCGCCGTGCGACCGTGCCCGCGGTGGCGCCGGTGGCCACCACGCGGCAGCTCGCGGGCCTGGTGCGCGACGCCGTCGCGGCGGGGGAGCGGGTGCTGGTGCTCCACGAGGAGTCCGCGGCCCCCCTCACGGCCCTCACCTGGGACGACGCGGGCCAGGGCGTGTGGTGCATCGTCGGCCCGGAGGGCGGGATCTCCGACGCCGAGGTCGCCGCGCTGACCGAGGCGGGCGCCGAGCCGGTCCTGCTCGGCCCGCACGTGCTGCGCGCCTCGTCGGCCGGCCCGGCCGCGTTCGCCGCGCTCGCGGCGTGCCGCGGCACGTGGAATACGCTGGGAGCATGAGCGACTGCATCTTCTGCACCATCGTGGCCGGCGGCATCCCCGCGGACGTGGTGGTCGAGACCGACAACGTGGTCGCGTTCCGCGACATCGCGCCCAAGGCGCCGCTGCACGTGCTGGTCGCCCCGAAGACGCACGTCCCGAACGTGGCGGCCGCCGCCCGGGAGATCCCCGAGATCCTCGCGGAGATGGCGATCGTGGCGCAGCAGGTGGCGGACGCGGAGAGCGGCGGCGAGTTCCGCTGGATCTTCAACACCGGCCCGTCCGCCGGTCAGACGGTCTTCCACGTGCACGGGCACGTGATGAACGGCGGCTCGCTCGGGTGGAGCGAGTGAGCGTCACCCGGGTGGTCGAGGTCGAGGACGCGGCACGCATGCCGGAGCTCCTCGGCTCGGGGGACGGCGTGCTGCGCGAGGTCGAGCGCGCCTACCCGGACGTCGACTTCGCCGTGCGCGGCAACCGCATCACGCTGACCGGCGATCCCGACGCCGTCGACGCCGCCGCGGGCGCCGTCGCGGAGCTGCGGGACGTGCTGGGTGCGGGCGTGCCCCTGACCGCCGACGTCGCGCGCGAGTCCGTGCGCATGCTCCAGGGCACGGCGGCGTCGCCCGCCGCACCGCCTCAGGAGCGGCCCGCCGGCGTGCTGTCCCGCTCGATCCTGTCGACCCGCGGGCGGACCATCCGGCCCAAGACCCGGGGCCAGGCGGACTATGTCGAGGCGATCGAGCGTCACACCATCACGTTCGGCATCGGTCCCGCCGGCACGGGCAAGACCTACCTCGCGATGGCGCAGGCCGTCGCGGCGCTGCAGGGCAAGCGGGTCAACCGCATCGTCCTGACCCGGCCCGCCGTCGAGGCGGGGGAGCGGCTCGGCTTCCTGCCGGGATCCCTCTCCGACAAGATCGACCCGTACCTGCGGCCGCTCTACGACGCGCTGCACGACATGGTCGACCCGGAGTCGATCCCGAAGCTCATGGAGTCCGGCACCATCGAGGTCGCGCCGCTCGCGTACATGCGCGGCCGCACGCTCAACGACGCCTTCATCATCCTCGACGAGGCGCAGAACACCACGCGCGAGCAGATGAAGATGTTCCTCACCCGCCTGGGCTTCGGCGCGACGATGGTGGTCACCGGCGACATCACGCAGGTGGACCTGCCGGGCGGCACCCGGTCGGGGCTGCGGGCCGCCTCGGAGATCCTGCGCGGCGTCGAGGACATCGCCTTCTGCCACCTGGGCGCCGAGGACGTGGTCCGGCACCGCCTGGTGAGCGACATCATCACCGCGTACGCGCAGGACGACGAGTCCCGCGGCGACCGCCCGTCGCGGCCGACCGGCCAGCGTCGCCGCTTCGACCGGGAGGAGTCCTAGGTGATCGAGGTCAACAACGAGACCGACGCCGCGATCGACGAGGTCGAGTTCGCGGAGCTCGCCCGCTACGTGCTCGCGAAGATGCACGTCGCCGAGGGTGCGGAGCTCGCGATCCTGTTCGTCGACGAGCCGGCCATGGAGCAGCTCCACGTGCAGTGGATGGACGAGCCCGGCCCGACCGACGTGCTGAGCTTCCCGATGGACGAGCTGCGGCCGGGCACCGCCGAGAGCCCGACCCCGCCGGGCCTGCTCGGGGACATCGTCGTGTGCCCGTCGGTCGCGGCGCGGCAGGCGACCACCGCGGGCCATACGGCGGAGGAGGAGATGCTGCTCCTCACCACCCACGGCCTGCTGCACCTGCTGGGCTACGACCACGTCGAGCCGGAGGAGGAGAAGGAGATGTTCGCGCTCCAGCGAAACCTGCTCCTCACCTTCCTCGCCAGCCGCGCGTCCTGACCGTATGGAGGCGTTCCCCTGGGCCACGCTGATCGGCATCGTGGTGATCGCGGCGCTGGCCGCGGCGGTGATGCACGCGGTGGTCGCGGCGTTCGAGCAGCTGCCCTACGCCCGTGAGCGCGAGATCGAGGCCGCGCGCCGCCCCGACGGACGTCCCACCGCGGCGGCACGGCTCGCGGCCCTGCCGGATCAGGCCGACAACGCCTCGTCGGTCGTGTACGCGATCGCCGAGGCGGTCGCCCTGGTGAGCTGGGCCTTCGTCGCGTGGGAGCTGGCGGAGGACGTGGACTGGGGCTGGATCCCGACCGTGACCGCCGCCGCGGGCGTCGGGGCGGCGGTGTCGCTGCTCGTGGTCCGCGCGGTGCCGCGCGGGATCGCGCGCGCCCACCCCGAGAACACGCTCCGCGCGCTCGCGCCGCTCGCGTGGTTCCTCATCTGGGTGACCACCCCGATCCGCGCGGTGGTGCCGGCGCTGCAGTACCCCGAGCTGCGCGAGGCCGAGGACCTCATGGACCAGGCCGAGGACGCGCTCGAGGAGGAGGACGCAGAGCTGCTGCGCTCGGTCGTCGGGCTGGGCGACACGCTCACGCGCGAGGTGATGGTGCCGCGCACGGACATGATCACCATCCACGCGGGCACCACGGCGCGCAAGGCGATGATCCTGTTCATGCGGTCGGGCTTCTCCCGGGTGCCCGTCATCGGCGACGGCGTGGACGACACGGTGGGCGTGCTGTACCTCAAGGACGTGGTGCGGTGGACCTGGGACCACCCCGCGAGGCTCGAGGAGCCGATCGACGCGCTGGTGCGCGAGCCGGTGTTCGTGCCGGAGTCCGTGCCCGCGGACGACCTCCTGCGCCGCATGCAGGACGAGGTGTTCCACATGGCGATCGTCGTCGACGAGTACGGCGGCGTGGCCGGGCTGGTCACCATCGAGGACGCGCTCGAGGAGATCGTCGGCGAGGTGGTGGACGAGCACGATCGCTCCGCCCCGGACGTCGAGGACCTGGGCGACGGCCGCTACCGTGTGCCGGCGCGCTACGACCTGGACTCGCTGGGTGAGCTGTTCGACGTCGAGATCGATGACGAGGACGTCGAGACCGCCGCGGGGCTGCTGGCGAAGGCGCTGGGGAAGGTCCCGATCCCCGGCTCGGAGGCGAGCGCACACGGCCTGGTGCTGATCGCCGAGCGCGCCGAGGGACGCCGGCGCCGCCTGGTGTCGCTCGTCGTCGAGCGCGAGCGCCCCGTCGAGGGCGAGGATGAGACGCAGGAGGCGGAGCCCGTGCCCCGCCGCCGAGGCAGGAGGAACGACAACGATGACTGAGCACCGGAGCGGCTTCGCCGCGTTCGTCGGACGCCCCAACGCGGGGAAGTCGACGCTGATGAACGCGCTGGTGGGGGACAAGGTGGCGATCATGTCCTCCCGGCCGCAGACCACGCGCCGCGCGATCCGCGGGATCGTCCACCGGGACGACGCCCAGCTGGTGATCGTCGACACGCCCGGCCTGCATCGGCCCCGGACGCTGCTGGGGGAGCGGCTCAACGACCTGGTGCGCGAGACGCTCTTCGAGGTCGACGTGATCGGCTTCTGCCTGCCGGCGGACGAGAAGATCGGGCCGGGCGACAAGTGGATCGCGCGCGAGCTCGCGGAGGCCAAGGCGCCCGTGGTCGCGATCGTCACCAAGGTCGACAAGGTCCCGCGGGAGCGGGTCGCCGAGCACCTGCTCGCGGTGTCGGAGCTCGCGGAGTGGGCCGAGATCGTGCCGGTCAGCTCCGTCACGGACATCCAGATGGACGTGCTGACCGACGTGCTGGTGCGGCATCTGCCGGAGGGGCCCCCGCTCTACCCCGGCGGCGAGATCACGGATGAGCCCGAGGACGTCCGCATCGCCGAGCTGATCCGCGAGGCCGCGCTCGAGGGGGTGCGGGACGAGCTGCCGCACTCGATCGCCGTCGTGATCGAGGAGATCGTCGAGCCCGACTCGGAGGACGCGCGACGCGACGTGCTGGAGATCCGCGCCCACGTCTTCGTCGAGCGGGAGAGCCAGAAGGGCATCATCATCGGCAAGGGCGGATCGCGGCTCAAGGAGGTGGGGGCGACCGCGCGGCAGGGGATCGAGCATCTGCTCGGCCGTCGCGTGTTCCTCGACCTCCACGTCAAGGTGGCCAAGGACTGGCAGCGCGATCCCAAGCAGCTGGGCCGGCTCGGCTTCTGAGGCGGTCCCGGAGGGGGACGACGCGCGACGCCCCGGCCACCGCGAGGGTGACCGGGGCGTCGGTGTCGGCGCGGCGGGCGTCAGCCGATCGACGACAGGATCTTGAGGCTCTGGGCGAGCAGCAGGAGGAACCCGCCGCTGCTGAGCATGAGGGTGGCGAGCACCGCCGGCACGGCCCAGAAGGGCAGCTCCTTCTTCGCGGCAGCGGGCTGGGTGGTGGTCTCGATGGTGGTCATGGTGTTCTCCCCTGACGTTCTTCGTACTTAGTACCGATGGGTGGACTCCACCTTATTCGTACTAAGTACGAAAGTCAACGGGTGCGATCCGTCCGCGCGCGACCGCCGCATCGTCCCCGGTCGGCTATGGTGGACGCATGCGTGCACGCTCGCTGCTCCTTCTGTGCCGCGACGAGGCCTGATCCAGGCCGGATCCTCGTCGCGGCGGTTGGTGTGCCGGCCTTCAGGACAGCGACCGACCTAAGGAACAGCCCTCATGACCAGCGAGCACACCGCGCAGAGCGCGCACTACACCGGCGGGGAGCAGACCGCGTCCCCCATGCCCCTGCACAAGTACGTGCCGTTCAGCGAGCAGATCCGGGTGGACCTCCCGGACCGCACGTGGCCCGGCGCGACCATCACGAAGGCCCCGCGCTGGTGCGCGGTCGACCTGCGCGACGGCAACCAGGCCCTCATCGAGCCCATGAACGCGGAGCGCAAGCTGCGGATGTTCGACCTCCTGGTCCGCATGGGCTACAAGGAGATCGAGGTGGGCTTCCCGAGCGCGAGCCAGACCGACTTCGACTTCGTCCGCCAGCTCATCGACGAGGACCGCATCCCCGACGACGTCACCATCCAGGTGCTGACCCAGGCGCGCGAGCACCTGATCGAGCGCACGTACGAGTCGCTGCGCGGCGCCAAGCAGGCGATCGTGCACCTGTACAACTCGACCTCGATCCTGCAGCGCGAGGTGGTGTTCCGGGCGACCGAGGACGAGATCGTCGACATCGCGACCCACGGCGCGATGCTGTGCCAGAAGTTCGAGGAGACCATCCCCGACACCAAGGTCTTCTACGAGTACAGCCCCGAGTCCTACACGGGCACCGAGCTCGAGTACGCCGTGCGCGTCTGCAACGCGGTGCTGGACGTGTTCAAGCCCACGCCCGATCGCAAGGTCATCATCAACCTGCCGGCGACGGTCGAGATGGCGACCCCGAACGTGTACGCCGACTCGATCGAGTGGATGAACCGCCACCTGGACTACCGCGACTCCGTGGTGCTGAGCCTGCACCCGCACAACGACCGCGGCACCGCGGTCGCCGCGGCCGAGCTGGGCTATCTGGCGGGCGCCGACCGCATCGAGGGCTGCCTGTTCGGCAACGGCGAGCGCACGGGCAACGTCGACCTGGTGACGCTCGGCATGAACCTGTTCTCCCAGGGCATCGACCCCGAGATCGACTTCTCCGACATCGACGCGATCCGTCGCACGGTGGAGTACTGCAACCAGATCGACGTCCACCCGCGCCACCCGTGGGGCGGCGACCTGGTGTTCACCGCCTTCTCCGGCTCCCACCAGGACGCCATCAAGAAGGGTCTCGAGTCGATGGAGCGCAAGGCCGAGAAGCAGGGCGTCGCGGTCGACGACCTGGTCTGGGCGGTGCCGTACCTGCCGATCGACCCCAAGGACGTGGGCCGCTCGTACGAGGCTGTCATCCGCGTGAACTCGCAGTCCGGCAAGGGCGGCGTCGCGTACCTGCTCAAGACGGAGCGCAATCTCGACCTGCCGCGCCGGCTCCAGATCGAGTTCTCCCGCGTGGTCCAGCGCGAGGCCGACGCCACGGGCGAGGAGATGACCGCGGCGCGCCTGTGGACCATCTTCCAGGACGAGTACCTGCCGGCGACCGACCCGGAGCTCCAGTGGGGGCGCTTCTCCCTGGTGGGCACGCGCACCACATCCTCGGACTCGGGCCCCGACACGCTCGCGGCGGACGTCACCGACGGGGGAGCGCCGGTCACGGTCGAGGGCTCGGGCAACGGCCCCGTCGCGGCCTTCGTCGCCGCGCTCGGCACCCGCGGCGTGCGGGTCGAGGTGCTCGACTACCACGAGCACGCGATGAGCGGCGGCGGCGACGCCGTGGCCGCCGCGTACGTCGAGTGCCAGATCGGCGACGACATCCTGTGGGGCGTCGGCATCGACCCGTCGATCACCACCGCGACGCTCAAGGCGATCATCTCCGCGGTGAACCGCGAGGGCCGATGACGCTCGCACGTCACCTGATCGCGGCGGCGGGCGCGGGGGTCACGGCCCTCGCGCTCGCCGCGTGCTCGGGCGCGCCTGCGGTCGAGCTGCCGGACCTCACGTCGCTCGACCTGAGCGCCGTCGACTGCGCCGAGACCGCGCAGATGGCCGACGTGGTGGCCTCGCCGCCCGCGGGCTCCGAGACCGCGTGCTGGACGGGGGCTCCCGACGACGGGTTCGTCGCGACCGCGGACGCGATCCTCGCCCTCCTGATGGAGGACGCGGGCGAGGAGGGCACCGACGCGACCAGCGCACTGTGCTGGGACGATGCGCTCACCGAGACCGAGGGCAGCGCCTGCCGCGCGGTCGTGGTCGGCGACCTGACTGACGGCACGGTGGTGTCCGCGGTGATCGCCGTGACCGATCCCGCCTCGATGACGGCCGACCTCCCGGACGACGCGACGGACGAGCAGGTGGCGGAGGCGATCGCCGGCGCCCCGATCGAGGTGCTGCTGTTCTCCGAGCCGGCCTCGCTGGTCGACGCCTGACGCGCGGCCGCCCCGCCGCGCCCGGAGGGGCACGACGGGGCGGTGCGGACGCGGCTCAGGCCGCGACCAGGTCCGGCTCCCGGCCGGGGAGGGCCGCCACCGCGCGCGGGGCGCGCGTGAGGAGCCAGACGGTGAACCACACCTCGGTCACGATCGACGCCGTGGCGACGATTGCGAGGAACGCCCCGCCGAAGTCGGCGTAGTTGGCGAGCAGGAGGTGGGCGAAGGTGTCGGCGACGTACGCGACGCCGGCGATCCCGAGGCCGTAGCCGAGCACGCGCGGTCCGACGCGTGACGCGACCAGGATGCGGCCGAGGACCATCAGGTGCAGGCCGAACGCGACCAGCGCGAGCAGCCACGTCACGTCGAAGGCCTCCATCGCGAGCCCGGTCCAGGCCTCGCGCTGGCCGGCGTCGAGCCCGGCGACCAGGTCGCCGCCGGTCGCCAGCTGGAGCGCGAGGTGCATGAAGGTGATGGCGGGGATGAACGCCACGGTGTACGCCAGGCGGAGCCAGGCGGCGAGCAGCGAGCGCCGCTCCCCGGTGGAGCGCAGCAGGACGTGCAGCGCCCAGGCGATGCCGATGTCGATCATCGCGATCGCGGCGAAGCCCGCGATCCCGAGACGGAAGGTGGTCGCGTTCTCGGCGATGTTCGCCATGGTCGCGGCCGGGTCGTCGGGGACGACCAGCTGGTTGCGGACCAGGAAGTTCGCGCCCATGGCGAGGAGCACGATCGCGATGTAGCCGAGGCCTGCGAGGCGTGCGGCGGATCGGGGCGAGAGGTCGGTGCGGATGGTCATGTCGGATTCTCCTGTCGGGACGATGCGGTGTCGGGCGCGCTCAGCGGGCGTCACGGACGATGACGACGGCCTTGCCGGCGACGCGGCCAGCGGCCAGGTCGGTGACGGCGTCGGCGGCGCGGTCGAGCGGGTAGGCGCGGCTGACCGCGGCGCGGATGGCACCGTCGTCGACCAGGTCCCTCACGCGCTCGAGGCGCTCCGTGGTGGTGGCGGACACGAATCCCATCAGCCGCTGCGAGGTGAAGAGCGAGACCAGCGGCGCCCACAGGGTGCGGCCAGCGCCGCCCACGAGGGCGTCGCCGCCCTCCCCGCCGACCATGACCAGCGTGCCGGTGGGGGACAGGATGCGACGCAGGCGGCGCAGCGAGGTGAGGCTGCCGGCGTCGATGATCACGTCGAAGGACTCGTCGAGCGCGGTCACCTCGGTGGTCCGGTAGTCGATCACGCGCTCCGCTCCGAGCCCGCGGACCAGGTCCGCCTTGGCGGCGCTGGCGACGCCCGTCACGTGGGCGCCCGCCGCGACGGCGAGCTGCACCGCGAACGAGCCGACCCCGCCGGACGCGCCGAGGACCAGCACGCGCTGGCCGGCCTCGACCCCGGCGCAGTCCTCGACGGCCTGCAGCGCGGTGACGGCGGAGACGGGCATGGCGCCCGCCCCGGTGAAGTCCGCGGCGTCGGGCTTCACGGCCAGACGGTCGGCCTTGGCGATCGCGAACTGCGCGAACGAGCCGTCGGCGGTGCCGAACACCTCGTCGCCCACGGCGAACCGGGTGACCCCGGCGCCCACGGCGGTGACCACGCCCGCGACGTCGGAGCCCTGGACCGGCTGCTTGGGCCGGCGCAGGCCGAAGCCGATGGCGCGGATGACGAGCGGGCGGCCCGTGGCGAGGTGCCACACCCCGCGGTCGACGCCCGCGGCGTGAACCTCGATGAGGACCTCGCCGTCGCCGGGCTGCGGCACCGGGACGGTGTCGACGCAGATCTCCTCGGGGCCGGCGTAGCGGCGCTGAACGGCGGCCTGCATGGTGGCGGTCGCGGTGCTGGGCGATGCGTCGCTCGCGGAAGCGGCGGCGGCGATGGTGGCGGCCGAGGCGGCGGCTGCGGCCTGGGCGGTGGTGCTGGCGGTCATGGTGTTCCTCCCCGTGTCGTGATCATTCGTACTTAGTACGAGTGATAGGCTCGACTGTAGACGTACTAAGTACGACGCGCAACCCCCGCGGGGGAGATTCGGAGCAGAACGGTGTCTGAGCAGGTGGTTCGCAAGGTCAGGCTCACTCCCGAGCGCATCGCGACGGCCGCGATCGAGCTCGCCGACCGCGACGGGATCGAGGCGCTCACCATCCGGGCGCTCGCCGACCATCTGGGCACGAAGCCCATGACGCTGTACCACCACGTCGCCGGCAAGGAGGCGCTGCTCGACCTCATGGTCGACCGGATCTTCGCGGAGATGGTGGCGCCGCCGGAGGACCTTCCGTGGCGCGAGGCGATCATCCGGCGCTGCCAGTCCACGCGCGAGGTCCTGGTGCGCCACCCGTGGTCGGTTCCGCTGCTCGAGTCCCGCAGCACGCCGGGTCCCGAGCTGCTCCGCCATCACGAGTCGATGCTCGCGACCCTCGACCGCGGCGGTCTGCCGCTGCCGCTGATGGCGCACGCGTACGCGATCCTCGACAGCTTCGTCTTCGGCTTCGCGCTCGAGGAGGCGACCCTGCCGGCGCAGGGCGGTGAGGGGATGGCGGACGTGGCCGAGGAGATCGCGGCCGCCTTCGACGCCGAGGCCTACCCGCAGCTGGTCCGCCTCACCGTCGACCACGTGATGCAGCCGGGCTACTCGTTCGGCTCGTCCTTCGAGGTCGGGCTCGGCATCATCCTCGACGGGCTCGAGGCGGCGCGGGGGCCCGGCGCCGACGCCTGACCGACGCCGCGCCTGCCCCTCCCGCGGTCCCGGCCGGGGGACAATGGCCCGGTGCCCCTGTACCGAGACGACGCGATCGTCCTCCGCACCCACAAGCTGGGGGAGGCGGACCGCATCGTCACGCTGCTGACGCGCCACCACGGCAAGGTGCGCGCGGTCGCCAAGGGGGTGCGGCGCACCACCAGCCGCATCGGCTCCCGCATGGAGCCGTTCATGCTGGTCGACGTGCAGCTGTACGAGGGCCGCAACCTCGACATCGTCAGCCAGGTCGAGACGCGCGAGCCGTACGCCCGCCGCATCGCCGTCGACTACGCCCTCTACACCGCCGCGACCGCGATGGTCGAGACCGCGGACAAGCTGGTCGACCACGAGAAGGAGCCCGCGCACCAGCAGTACCGGCTGCTGCACGGCGCGCTCGGTGCGCTCAGCCGCCGCGAGCATGACCCGGGCATGCTGCTCGACTCGTTCCTGCTGCGGTCCCTGGCGATCGCCGGTTACGCGCCCAGCTTCGACGAGTGCGCCAGCTGCGGCCGCCCCGGACCGCATCGCGCGTTCGCGATCGCGGAGGGCGGTGCCGCGTGCGAGGAGTGCCGTCCGTCGGGCTCCGCCGCACCAGCGGAGGAGACGATGCGGCTCCTCGCCTCCCTCCTCGAGGGCGACTGGGCGGTCGCGGACGCCTCCGACGGCCGCCACCGGCGCGAGGCCGCGGGCCTCACGGCCGCCTACTCGCAGTTCCACCTGGAGCGCCGGATCCGGTCGCTGCCGCTGGTCGACCGGTCCGAGCCGCAGGTCGGCTGACCCACGCCCGACGCCTTCTGCCAGCCCGTACGCTTGACCCGTCGCCGCACCGGGCGACGGGAGAGGAACCGATGCGCCCCACCGTGATCTTCGACTTCGACGGCACCATCGCCCTCGGCGACGGCCCGCTGCACGCGTACGCCCAGGGCGTGGCGGACGCGGCGGGCGTGCCCGAGATCGCGGTCGAGTCGCGCGCCGCGCTCGCCCGCTTCGAGGCGGGGGACGCCACGGTGATCGACGGCTACGACGCGGTCCGCCGGGTCGCCCTCGCGCACGGTGCGGACGGCGCGGCGCTCGAGGCGGGCTATCGTGCGAGCCGCGAGCACCTGGCGACCGGGCGGGCGCCCATCGAGGCTCCCGCTGGTCTCGGCGCGTTCCTCGAAAGGCTCGCCGCCCATGCGGACCTCCTGCTGGTGACCAACTCGCCGGACATCCGGATCACGGAGGCGCTCGAGGTGCTCGAGGCGACCGCGATCACCCGCCGTGTCTGCTCGGCACGCAAGCCCGCGGGGCTCACGGCCGTCATCGCCGCCGAGCTCGAGGGCGGACCCGTGATGAGCGTGGGCGACGTCTACGTCAACGACCTCGAGCCGGCGATCGCGCTCGGCGCCGCGACCGCGATCGTGGGCACGACCTGGGAGTCCTGGGCGGACCGCGCGACGCTCGCGGCGGCGACGCTGCCCGAGCTGTACGACGGCATCGTCGCGTGGGCGGAGGCCGCCGGGGCGCCCGGGGCCGGCCACTAGGCTGGCAGTCGTGACGCCGCAGCCGCCCTTCGCCCACCCCTCGGGCGCGACCCCGCCCGATCTGCCCCGGGACGCGGTGCCGCGGCACGTGGCCGTGGTGATGGACGGCAACGGGCGCTGGGCCAAGGAGCGCGGGCTCCCGCGCACCGCGGGCCACGAGCGCGGCGAGGCCGCTCTGCTCGACGTCGTCGCGGGCGCGATCGAGGCCGGCGTCGGCCACATCAGCGCCTACGCGTTCAGCACCGAGAACTGGAAGCGCAGCCCCGAGGAGGTGCGCTTCCTCATGGGCTTCAACCGCGACGTCATCCGCCGCCGCCGCGACGAGATGCACTCGTGGGGCGTCCGCGTGCGCTGGGCCGGGCGCCGACCCAGGCTGTGGCGCTCCGTCATCACCGAGCTCGAGAAGGCCGAGGAGATGACGCAGGACAACACGGTCCTCACGCTCACGATGTGCGTCAACTACGGGGGTCGAGCCGAGATCGCGGACGCCGCGCGAGCCATCGCGGTGAAGGTGGCGGCGGGGGAGCTGGACCCGTCGAAGGTGACCGAGAAGACCCTCGCGGCCCACCTCGACGAGCCGGACATGCCGGACGTCGACCTGTTCTGGCGCTCGAGCGGCGAGCAGCGGTCGAGCAACTTCCTGCCGTGGCAGGCCGCCTACGCCGAGTACGTGTTCAGCGACGTGCTGTGGCCCGACGTGGACCGCACGCACCTGTGGGCGGCGATCGAGGAGTACGCCCGTCGCAACCGCCGCTTCGGCGCCGCCTGACGCGCCCCGCGCGCCCGCGCATCGTCCCTCCGGTCGCCGCGCGGGCCCGACCTTCCTAGGCTGGAGGTGGGTCCCCGCGCACGGTTGTCGAAGGAGATGATCGCCATGCCGGATGCAGAGAAGATGGCCCGCTTCGCGACGGGCCGCGGGTTCATCGCCGCGCTCGATCAGAGCGGCGGCAGCACGCCGCGGGCGCTGCGCGCCTACGGCATCGACGAGTCGCACTACGCCGACGAGGCGCAGATGTTCGACCTCATCCACACCGCGCGCACGCGCGTCATGACCAGCCCGGTCTTCGACTCGGACCGGATCCTCGGCGCGATCCTGTTCCAGGGCACCGTCGACAGGACGGTCGCCGGGATGCCCGTGGTCGACTACCTGTGGCGGGAGAAGGGGATCCTGTCCTTCCTCAAGATCGACAAGGGCCTCGAGGACGAGCAGGACGGCGTCCGGCTCATGAAGGACATCCCGGGTCTGGACGCGACGCTGGCCGACGCCGCGGCGCGCGGCGTGTTCGGCACCAAGGAGCGCTCGGTCATCGGCGCGGGCACCGACGACGGGGTCCGGAGCGTGGTCGCACAGCAGTTCGAGGTCGCGGAGCGTGTGCTCGCGGCGGGGCTGGTGCCGATCATCGAGCCGGAGATCGGCATCGACGCGCCGGATCGCCGACGGACCGAGGAGGTCCTGAAGTCCGCGCTGCGGCGCCACCTCGACGCGCTCGGCGACCGGAAGGTCGCGCTCAAGCTCACCATCCCGATCGTGGACGGTTACTACACGGAGCTGACCGAGCACCCGAGCATCGCGCGGGTGGTCGCGCTGTCCGGCGGGTACAGCCGGGCGGAGGCGGTCGAGAGGCTGGCGCGCAACCCCGGGCTGATCGCCAGCTTCAGCCGCGCGCTCCTGGAGGGGCTCAGCGTCGACCAGTCGGCGGAGGAGTTCGACGCGGCCCTCGATGCGTCGATCGAGGCGATCTACCGGGCGTCGATCACCTGAGGGCGCGGCCGCTCGCGCCGCGCCTCCCACGCCCCCATGCCCCCGCGCCTTCCCGCGCCCCAATGGCGGATCGGTGCACGAAACCGCGAGGTTTCGTGCACCGATCCGCCATTTCGCAGTGCGGCGCGGTGCGGCGCGGTGCGGCGCGGTGCGGTCAGAACGCGTAGGGCGACGTGGGGTCGGCGGGCGCGGCGGGGCGGCGGCTCCGCCGCCACCGGTTGAGCCCGAACGCGGCTGCCACGATCAGGAGCACCGCCGCTGCGAGCAGCCACGGGCTGCGCACCCACGCCTCCCACAGCCCGAGCAGGACGAGCGTGTACACGGTCGCCCACGCGAAGCACCCGGGGATCATGGCCAGCGTGTAGAGGTCCCAGCGCATGCGCGTGTAGCCGGCCGTCGCGTTGACCATGGTCTGGAACCCGACCGTGAGGAAGGACACGGGGATCGCGAGGAAGCCCCAGCGCTCGATGAACTCGCGCGCCCGCTCCATCCCGGGTCCCGAGAACCGGCGCGCGAGGCGCGCGCGGGGGCTGCTGTGCTCCTCCGCACGGTCCGCGACCGCGTCGGCCCCGGTGCGCGCCCAGCGGGCCACCCAGTACGTCGCCTGGGTGCGGAGGAAGACCACGCCGCAGAGGAACACGAACAGGCCCCACCAGGGGCCGTCGAGCACGAACGAGGGGACGCCGGCCATCAGCCCCGGCCCGCGGCGGCGCACTCCGGGCAGACGCCCGTCAGCTCGATCGTGTGCCGGATCTCCCCGTACCCGTGGTCGGCTCCGATCCGATGGGCGAACTCCTCGAACGCGGGCACGTCGATCTCGACGGCCTTGCCGCACACGCGGCAGCGGAGGTGATGGTGGTGCTCCTCGCCGGCCTCGCAGCGGCGGTACAGGATCTCGCCGGACTCGGACACGACGGAGTCGACGTCGCTCGTCTCGGCGAGCGCCTGCAGCGTCCGGTAGACCGTCGCGAGGCCCACGGTCGAGCCGTCGGCCCGCAGCCGCTCGTGCCACGCCTGGGCGGAGCGGAAGTCCCGCGTGTCGAGCGCGTCGAGGATCTCGAGGCGCTGGCGGGTCATGCGGGGCCGTGGGGCCGCGTCGCCGCTCATCGTCGGGACCCCTTCAGCAGCGAGGTGATCAGCGCGACCACCACGTAGACGACCACCCCGATGACGACGATCAGCGAGCCCGGCTGGATGTCCTGGAAGACGGTGATCCAGATCCCGGTGAGTGTCAGGGCCGCGCCGAGGCCCATGGCGACGTGCATGGTGCGCGCGAAGGATCGCGTCAGCAGCTGCGCGATCGCGACCGGCACGATCATGAGCGCGCTGACGAGCAGCACGCCGACCACGCGCATCGCCACCGTGATGGTGACGGCCGCGAGCACCGCGACCACCATGTTCAGCGCGTCGACCGGCAGCCCCGTCGAGCGCGCGAACTCCTGGTCATGGGTGACCGTGAACAGCGCCGCGCGCAGCCCGAGGCCCACGACCAGGATCAGCGCCGCGAGGCCGGCGCTCATCCACACGTCGCCCCAGGTCACGGTCGAGATCGACCCGAACAGGTAGCCGAGCAGGTTGGCGTTGGATCCGCCGGCGAGCCCGATCAGCAGCACACCGCTCGCGATGCCGCCGTAGAACAGGATCGCCATGACGATGTCCGCGGCCGTTCCTCGCGAGCGCATGCGCTCGATGACCACGGCTCCGATGATCGCGAACACGACGGCGCCGGGGATGGCCAGCGCGTCCTGCCGCGCGAGGTCGAAGGCGGCGCCGGCGAGCCATCCCGCCGCGACGCCCGCGAGCGCCACGTGGCCGATGCCGTCGCCGAGCAGCGCCATGCGGCGCTGCACCAGGTAGGTGCCCATGACGGGTGCCGCCATGCCGACGAGCAGGCCGACGATGAGCATGCGCTGGATCAGCGGCTCCGCGAGAAGGTTCACGGCCCCTCCAATCCGAGCGAGCCGCCCTCGCGGACGGGCGGGTCGGTGTGCGGGTGCTCATGGTCGTGGCCGGGGAGCGCGTGCACGCCCAGGTCCTTGGGCGGGACGCCGTCGTAGGTCACGCAGCCCTGCTCGAGCACCACGGCGCGGTCGATGTGCCGTGCGAGCGCGCCGAGCTCGTGGAGGACCACGAGGATCCCGACGCCGTCCTCCTTGAGGTGGCCCAGGGTGTGGGCGAAGGCGACCTGCGACTGCAGGTCGACGCCCGCCATCGGCTCGTCGAGGATCAGCAGGCGCGGCTCGCGCACCAGGGCTCGGGCGATCAGCACGCGCTGCTGCTGGCCGCCCGACAGGCGCGACACGTCGCGCTTCGCGAGGTCCTCGACGCCCATCGAGGCGAGGGCGGCGCGGGCGCGCGCTCGCGCGTCGTGAGGCGGCACCAGGCCACGGAGCCGCGACCCGGTGCGGCCGGCGGTCTCGCGCGCCCCGAGCAGGCCCGAGGTCACGACCTCGATCGCGGTGGCGGAGACACCGCCGGCGGCCGTGATGCGTTGCGGCACGTAGCCGAGCCGCGCGCGGGTCAGCGGGGCGGCGGGGCTGCCGAACAGATCGATCGCGCCCGACGCGATCGGCACGGCGCCGACGATGCCGCGCACGAACGTCGACTTCCCGGAGCCGTTGCCGCCCATGAGCGCGACGACCTCGCCCGCCGACGCGCGCAGCGAGACGCCATGGAGGATCTCCGTGCCCTGCAGGGAGACGCGCACGTCCCGCGCCTCGACCAGCGAGGGCGGGACGTCCGCGTGCAGGGAGGGATCACTCACAGCTCAGCGCGTCCTCCAGCGCCGCGAGGTTCCTGGTCATGACAGCAATGTAGTCGTCGCCGTCGGCCACCGTCTCCACGGGGCTGAGCACGGTGGTCTCGACGCCGACGTCCGAGGCGAGGGCCTCCGCGACGGAGGCGCTGACAGCGTCCTCGGTGAAGATGGTGGTCGCGCCCGTCTCGACGATGATGTCCTTCAGCTCGAGGATGCGGGCGGGCGAGGGCTCGTTCTCCGGGTCGAGCCCGGCGATGCCCTCCTGGTGGAGCCCGTACGCCTCGGCCAGGTACCCGAACGCCTCGTGGCTCGTGACGATCGTGTCGCGCTCGCACTGGGCGAGGCCGCTCGAGAACTGGCCGTCGAGCTCGTCGAGGGCGGCGTGCAACGCGGCGGCGTTCGCCGTGTAGGTCTCGGCGTTGTCGGGATCGGCGGCTGCGAAGGCCTCGCCCACCGAGTCGCCGTAGGCCGCGAGAAGCGTCGGGTCGAGCCAGAAGTGCGGGTCCTCGGAGCCGTGGTCGTGCTCATCCTCGCCCTCCTCCTCGTGGTCGTGCTCCTCGGCCTCGTGCAGCTCGACCACGGCGGCCGCATCGAGCGCCTCGACGCCGGTGGTCGAGATCGCGTCGTCGACGGCGGGTTGGAACTCGGACAGGTACAGCGCGAGGTCCGCGGTGCCCAGCTGGCGGACGGTCGCGGGGGACAGCTCCACGTCGTGAGGCTCCACGCCCGCGGGCGTCATGGACACGAGCGACACCAGGTCGCCGCCCACCTGCTCGGCCACGAACTCCAGCGGGTAGAACGCGGTCGCGACCGTGAGCGACGCCGACGAGGCGTCGGACGATGCGGAGGTGCCCGAGGTGCCCGAGGAGCAGGCGGTCAGGGCGAGGGAGGAGGCTGCGGCGGCGGCGATCAGCGCGGACGTCTTGTTCATGAGCATCACTGTAGTGCAATTGATAATCGTTCGCAATAAGGACGATCGTCCCGACCGCCTGGCGGCGCCCGCACGCGGGCGCCGGGCCCGCATCGTCCCTCCTCGCGCACCGATAGACTGTCCCGAGCTATCCCGACCCCTCCACAAGGAGCATTCACGTGGCCGCACCCAGCCGTCTCGACAACGTCATCTCGCTCGCGAAGCGCCGCGGCTTCGTGTTCCCGTGCGGCGAGATCTACGGAGGGACGCGCTCCGCGTGGGACTACGGGCCGCTGGGCGTCGAGCTCAAGGAGAACATCAAGCGCCAGTGGTGGCGCGCGATGGTCACCTCGCGCGACGACATCGTCGGCCTCGACTCCTCCGTGATCCTCCCGCCGCAGGTCTGGGAGGCCTCCGGCCACATCGCCGCGTTCGTCGACCCGCTGGTGGAGTGCCTGTCCTGCCACAAGCGCTACCGCGAGGACCACCTCCTCGAGGAGTTCGAGGAGAAGAAGGGCCGCGCCCCCGAGGGCGGCCTCGCCGAGATCGCCTGCGCCGCCTGCGGCACGCGCGGCCAGTGGACCGAGCCCAAGATGTTCAACGGCCTGCTCCGCACCTACCTGGGCGCCGCGTCCGACGACTCGGGGCTGCACTACCTGCGTCCCGAGACCGCGCAGGGCATCTTCGTGAACTTCGAGAACGTCATGCGCACCTCGCGCCAGAAGCCTCCGTTCGGCATCGCGCAGGTGGGCAAGTCCTTCCGCAACGAGATCACGCCGGGCAACTTCATCTTCCGCACCCGCGAGTTCGAGCAGATGGAGATGGAGTTCTTCGTGGTGCCCGGCACCGACGAGGAGTGGCACCAGCACTGGATCGAGACGCGCAAGAACTGGTACACCGACCTCGGCATCGCCGAGGACAACCTGCGCCTGTACGAGCACCCGCTCGAGAAGCTCTCGCACTACTCGAAGGGCACCACGGACATCGAGTACCGCTTCGGCTTCCAGGGCTCCGAGTGGGGCGAGCTCGAGGGCATCGCGAACCGCACCGACTTCGACCTGAGCACCCACGCGAAGCACTCCGGCAAGGACCTCAGCTACCTGGACCCGGCCACGAACGAGCGCTACGTGCCGTACGTGATCGAGCCCGCGGCGGGCCTGTCGCGCTCGCTGATGGCCTTCCTGGTCGAGGCGTACACGGAGGAGGAGGTCCCGACAGCGAAGGGCGGCACCGAGACCCGCACCGTGCTGCGCCTGGACCCGCGCCTCGCGCCGGTCAAGGCCGCGGTCCTGCCGCTGTCGAAGTCCGCGGATCTGGTGCCGACGGCCGAGGCGCTCGCGAAGGAGCTGCGCGGGGCGTGGAACATCGACGTGGACGTGACCCAGTCCATCGGCAAGCGCTATCGCCGTCAGGACGAGGTCGGCACTCCCTTCTGCGTCACCATCGACTTCGACACGCTCGACGACCAGGCGGTGACCATCCGCGATCGCGACACCATGCAGCAGGAGCGCGTCGCGCTCTCGCAGGTGAGCGGCTACCTCGCCCAGCGCCTGATCGGCGCGTGACGGCCGCGGGCTCATGGGTGCCGGGCACTCGCATCTGACGGAGCGTCGGCCCGCGGCCACGCCCGGCACCACGCGCCTGCTGTGGGCGCTGGTCGGCGCGGTCCTCGCCGCCGTGGTGGTCGGCGCGGCGGTGACGTGGCCGTCCACGTTCGCGATGCTCGGCTCCCAGCCGATGCTCTACGAGGGCGCCTCGCGCGTCGACGCGACGGTGCTCGCGGTCGACGATGCGACGGGCGACATCACCGTCGAGGTCACCACCGAGGGGCATGAGCAGCAGACGGTGATGTCTCCCACCGGGATCCCGTCGCTCACCTTCGAGGAGGGCGACCGGATCCGTGCGATCGAGCTCGACGACGGCGCGGTGGTCTTCTCCGACTTCGAGCGCGGCGGGCCGCTGCTCGCCCTGCTGATCCTCTACGTGGTGCTGGTGCTCGCGGTGGCCTGGTGGCGCGGGCTCGGCGCCCTGCTCGGCCTGGTGGCCGCCTTCGGCATCGTCGGCTTCTACACGATCCCGGCCCTGCTCGACGGCGGATCGCCCGCGATCATCGGGCTCGTGACCAGCGCGGGCGCGCTGTTCGTGCTGCTGTACGTCGCCCACGGGCCCAACGCGCGCACCACCACGGCCTACCTGGGCACCATCGCGGGACTGCTCGTCACGGCCGTGCTCGGGACCTGGGCGGTGGACGCCGCGCGCATCCCCGGCGTGCCCGACGACGCGCAGATCAACATCGCGTTCGTCGAGGGCCGGCTGTCGCTGTCCGGCCTCGCCCTGTGCGGGCTGATGATCGCGGGGCTGGGCGTGCTGAACGACGTCACGATCACCCAGGCCTCGGCGGTCTGGGAGCTCGGCGCTGCCCGGCCGGACCTGGGCCCGTGGCAGCTGTTCGTGCGTGGCATGCGGATCGGTCGCGACCACATCGCGTCGACCGTCTACACCATCGCCTTCGCCTACGTGGGGGCTTCCCTTCCGCTGATCATGCTGATCGCGGTCTACGACAACCCCCTCAGCACCGCGGTGACGTCCTCGGAGCTCGCGGGCGAGGTGGTGCGGACCCTCGTCGGCTCGATCGGGCTGGTGCTCGCCGTGCCGCTCACCACGGGCATCGGTGCGCTGATCGTCGGGCTCGGCGGCGAGGCGCTCGCGGAACCGGCGGACGACGAGGAGCGCCCGCAGTCCGCGGCGCAGGATTCCCTCGAATAGCACCGCTTTTCAATGAAATGTCCGTTTTGCCCTTGACGGGCGCCTCACCAGGGACCACGCTGAGGTCAGGCGGGAAAACAGGAACGTCGGGGGGCGCTCCTGCTGAGGAGGGGAGTGTCCCGCCTTCACCAGAATCGTTGCGGCTGCGCGCTTGATCGCTGCGCCGCGGCGCCTCGCGCCCGGGCTTTCCCTCAGCGGCCCGGGCGCGAGTGTGTCCGGGGACGGGCGTCGGCGCGGTGGCGCTTTGAGAGAATGGACGCCATGACCTCGACCACCCGCCTGCTCCCGCCCCTGCGCATCGGCCCCCTCGAGGTCGACACCCCGGTGGTGCTCGCGCCGATGGCGGGGATCACGAACGCTGCGTTCCGCCGCCTGTGCCGCGAGCACGGCGGCGGCCTGTACGTCGCCGAGATGGTGACGTCCCGCGCGCTGGTCGAGCGCACGCCCGAGTCGCTGCGCATCATCGCGCACGACCCGGACGAGACTCCGCGCTCGGTCCAGGTCTACGGCGTGGACCCGGCGACGATCGGAGCGGCGGTGCGGATGATCTGCGAGGAGGACCGCGCCGACCACATCGACATGAACTTCGGCTGCCCCGTGCCCAAGGTGACCCGGAAGGGCGGGGGAGCGGTGCTGCCGTGGAAGCGCGACCTGTTCCGCGACATCGTCCGCGCCGCCGTTCGCGAGGCCTCGCGGTTCGACATCCCCGTGACGGTCAAGATGCGCAAGGGCGTCGACGACGACCACCTCACGTACCTCGATGCGGCGCGCACCGCCGAGCGCGAGGGGGTCTCGGCCGTCGGTCTGCACGCGCGCACCGCCGCCGAGTACTACTCGGGCGAGGCGGACTGGTCCTCGATCGCCCGGCTCAAGGACGCGATCCGCACCATCCCCGTGCTGGGCAACGGCGACATCTGGCAGGCCGAGGACGCGATCCGCATGGTCGAGGAGACCGGCTGCGACGGCGTGGTGGTCGGCCGCGGCTGCATGGGCCGGCCGTGGCTGTTCGCGGATCTCCAGGCGGCGTTCGAGGGACGGCCCGAGCGGGTCCGGCCCGGCCTGCGGACCGTCGCGGACACCATCTACCGCCACGGCGAGCTCATGGTCGCCCACTTCGGCGACGACGAGGACAAGGCGATGCGGGAGATCCGCAAGCACATGTCCTGGTATCTCAAGGGCTACCCGGTCGGCGGCGAGGTGCGCCGGTCGCTCGGGCTCGTGTCGACCCTGGCCGAGCTGCGGTCGATCCTCGACACGCTCGATCTCGACTCGCCGTACCCGGGGGCCGAGGCCGAGGGCCCCCGCGGCCGGCAGGGCTCGCCCCGCGTCCCCTCGTGCCCGGACGGCTGGCTCGACACCCAGGACATCACTCCGGACCTGGAGCTGCGGCTGCGCGAGGCCGAGCTCAGCGTCTCCGGCGGCTGACACGCCCTCCCGCCCCTCCCGCCCTCCCAACCCTCCCGCCCTCTCTCTCCCTCACCCCCTCCCGCGGGGACACTGAGTTCTGCTCCGCGGCTCCACGCGCGCCGTGCGGGACGCTCAGTCCTGCTCGGCACCGCCGCAGCGCGCCGGGATACGGTGATGCCGTGGGTCGGGTCCGCGCGTACCTTGCGATGTCGCTCGACGGCTTCGTGGCCGGCGAGCGCGACGACCTGTCCTGGCTCGACCCGCGCGCCGCGGGCGCCGCCCCGGTCGCCGTCGGGCCGTGGTCGGAGGGGCCGGACGGCGATCCCCTGGGCTTCGACGACTTCCTCGCGGGGGTCGGGTGCATCCTCATGGGCCGGCGGACCTTCGACATCGTCACGTCCTTCGCCGACTGGCCGTACGGGGACACCCCGATGCTGGTCGCGACCCACCGCCCCCTGACGGGATCCCGCGCGGGCGTGAGCGCCGCGGCGGGCGGCATCGAGGCGCTGGTGGCGTCCGCCCAGGCGACGGCGGGGGACGCCGACGTCTACGTCGACGGCGCCGCGACCGTCCGCAGCGCGCTCGCCGCCGGGGTGCTTGATCACCTGGTCGCGACGATGGTGCCGACGGTGCTCGGCAGAGGAACGTCCCTGCTCGCGGGCCTGTCGGAGCGCCGCGAGCTCACGGTGGAGAAGGTCGCGAGGTTCGGGGAGGGGTTCATCCAGGTGCATCTGGCCGCCCGCTAGAGTCGGAGCGTGAGCGCGCTTCCGGACGGTTATGCCCAGGCTGATGCGCTGCGCTACGTCCAGGAGCCTCCGAAGCAGAAGAACCGCACGCCCTTCGAGCGGGACCGCGCCCGGATCGTCCACTCCTCGGCCCTGCGGCGCCTCGGGGCGAAGACCCAGGTGCTCGGCGCCGGCACGGGCGACTTCGTGCGCACGCGCCTCACTCACACGCTCGAGGTCGCGCAGGTGGGCCGCGGGCTCGCCAAGGTGCTGGGGTGCGACCCGGACGTGGTCGACGCGGCCTGCCTCGCGCACGACCTGGGACATCCGCCGTTCGGGCACAACGGCGAGCGCGCGCTCGACGCCGTCGCGAAGGACATCGGCGGCTTCGAGGGCAACGCGCAGACGCTGCGCATCCTGGCCCGGCTCGAGCCCAAGTCCTTCGACCCGGTGACGGGGGAGAGCGTCGGGCTCAACCTCACGCGCGCCACGCTGGACGCGAGCGTGAAGTACCCGTGGCGCGAGGACGCGACCCCCACCCGGCCCGACGGCCGGCCCACCCGCAAGTTCGGCGTCTACGACGACGACCTTCCGGTGTTCCGCTGGCTGCGTGAGGACGCCCCGGACCGCGGCCAGAGCTTCGAGGCCCAGGTGATGGACCTCGCCGACGACGTCGCCTACTCGGTGCACGACGTCGAGGACTCGGTGGTGCACCACACGGTGTCGCTCGGGGTGCTGCGGGATCCCGGGCGCGCGCGCGAGATCGTCGCCCACGCCCGTGAGTGGTATGGGCGAGGAGACCCGGACGCGCTGCTCGCCGCGCTCGCGAGGCTCCAGGCGGAGCCGTGGTGGATGGACGAGTACGACGGTTCGTTCCGTGCGCTCGCCACCCTCAAGGACATGACGAGCCAGCTGATCGGCCGCACCGTCGAGACCGTGGCCACGGCCACGCGCCAGCGCTACGGCGACGGTGCCCTCACGCGGCACCACGCCCAGCTGGTGATCCCGCAGGAGACGGCCGACGAGATCCTCATGCTCAAGGGCATCGCCGTGCACTTCCTCATGGCGCCGCGCGAGCGCAAGCCGGCGTACACGCAGCAGCGGCAGCGTCTCGCCGACCTGGTCGGCGCCCTCGTGGAGCTGGGGGAGGAGGCGCTCGAGCCGCACTTCGCCGTCATGCATCGCGAGGCGGCGGACGATGCAGCGCGGCTGAGGGTGGCGATCGACCAGGTGGCGTCGCTCACCGACAAGTCCGCCTACGACTGGCACCACCGCTACGTGGTGCGCCGCCGGACCGCGATCTCCTAGGCGGCGTCCTGCTCGCGAGCCTCGCGGCGTGCGAGGAGCCGATGCTCGGCGATCAGCACGATCACGACGATCGCGAAGCCGCCCAGCGCCGCGAGCAGCGGGCCCGCGACGCTCCCGGTCGGCGCGAGGTAGCCGCGCGCGTCGTCCTGCCACGGCCACAGCGCCACGAGCGACCCGGCCATCACGCCGGTCAGGATCACCAGCGTGAGCCGCCGGTGGTGCTCGAGCAGCCACTGCAGCAGCTTGACGATCGACACGAGGCCGATCACGGCGCCCACCGCGAACTGCGCGAGGTAGCCCAGGTCGCGGTCGTTGAGCGCCTCGAGCGTCGGCTCGTACAGTCCCATGGTCAGCAGCAGGAACGAACCCGACAGGCCCGGGAGCACCAGGGCGGAGACCGCGATCGCGCCCGCGGGCACGAGCACGTAGGGCGCGGGCTCGAGCTGGGCGACCGGCAGCGAGAGGATCACCGCGACGACCACCGCGGCGGCCGCCGCGATCGCCCACTCGCGCGCGCCCAGCCGCCCCGGCCCCCGGCGCGGGGCGGACGATGCGGTGGCGTGCCGGTAGGGCACGGCGAGGGAGGCGAGCACCAGGCCGAGGAAGAACCCGCGCATCGTCTCCGGATGCTCGGTGACCAGCGTCTCCATGACGTGGGCCATCGACACCAGCGCGATGCCCATGCCGATCAGCACGGGCAGGAGCACCGCCCAGCGGACGTTCGCGAACTGGGCTCGTGCCCGCGCGAGACCGCGTCCGCGGACCAGGTCGACGGCTCCCTCACGGATGCCGGCGATCGCGTGGCCGGCGGAGGTCAGCAGCGTCTCGTAGACGCCCGTCATGAGCGCCACCGTGCCGCCGCTGACGCCGGGCACGGTCTCGGCGGTGCCGATCAGCGCGCCACGGACCACGTCCAGCGCCGCCTGGGCGGGGGTGCGGCGGCCATGCTCGAGGTGCGTGTCAACCATCGGTCACCACCGCATCGTCCGCCGTCGCCCGGGCCCGACGGCCGCGCAGCAGGAGCGTCAGCGCCACGATCGGGAGCGCGAGCGGCACCCAGCCGTAGGCGGAGCCGTAGCCGGTCCACACCGTCTCGTCGGGCCACCACGAGGACTCGACGTACCCGAGCGTGCCGACGATCAGCACGCCGGCGAGCTCGATCACGGTGCCCGCGACCGCGAGGCTCCTCCACCGCTTCCACAGCGCCACCGCGATCATCACGTACAGCACGGCGGAGACCGCCGAGACGGAGTACGCGAGCGGGGCCTCGGAGAACTTGGTGGTGATCTGGACCACCGAGCGGCCGGTCGCCGCGAGCCCGAGGACGGCGTAGGCGACGATCAGCGCGATGCGCGCCACGGGGTTCATGCGGCGGTCTCCAGGATGATGAGCACGCGCCATGCGAGCACGGCGAGCGCGATCGCGACGATCGCGGCGGACGCGGCGTCGACGCGCGCGATCTGGGCGGGCGACAGGACGGGGCGCTCGGGGTCGGGATCGGCGGCCGCCGCCTCCGGCGTGCCCAGCCGTCCGATCCCCAGCAGGGGCAGCAGCGCCACCGAGGCGAGCAGGTAGCCGAGGGTGAGCACCAGCCCCGCGGAGCTTCCCGACAGCAGCAGGAGCACCACGGCGACCAGGTGCACGCCGACCGCTCCCCAGGTCGCCGAGACCGCCCACTGGAGCACGCGGTGCGCCGGCGGGTACAGCAGGGTCACGATGCCGGTCACCGCCAGCACGGCGGCGACGATCAGCACCAGGGGGTAGATCACCCCGGTGTAGATCTCCACGCGTCAGGCCTGCTGAGCCGCCTGCTGGACGCGCATCGGCAGGCGCGTCATCTCCTCGCCGTCGATCGAGATCACCCAGGAGAACAGCCGCGCCTTGTCGAAGCGGAGGCCGTCGATGGTGAAGGCGAAGCTCGCGACCTGCTCGTCGCCGTCCACCAGGTGCGGGGGACGGCCGACGGTGAACTCGCCGCCCATCGCGCGCACGGGGGCGGGCTTGCCGTCCGCGTCCGGGCGCACGCCGATCGGGTACTCGACGCCGTCCTCGGTGAGCAGCTTGAGCTCGAAGTTGTGGGTGCGGTTGGTCTCCGTGAACGGGACGTGCACCACGGCGCCGACCGAGAGGCGGCGGTGGACCGCGGGGAAGCCGCGGACGAAGATGATGTTCCATCCCGCGCCCAGCGCGTAGATCTTGTTCTGCACGACCTCGGCCGAGTCGGCGAGGAATGCGTCCACTCTCACAGCTGATGTCCTTCCATCGGGATGCTCGTACCAGGGTAGCGGCCTGCGGTGCCATGCTCCTCCCGAGCGTTGCGGTGAGGAGCGCTGCGGCCCGCTCCCGCGCCGGTACCCTTGGCCCGTGGCGGGCACGATCAACAGGGACGACATCGCGGCGGTCCGCGAGCGCGCACCCATCGAGGACATCGTGGGCCAGCACGTGTCCCTGAAGCCCGCGGGGGTCGGCTCGCTCAAGGGCCTGTGCCCGTTCCACGACGAGCGCTCCCCGTCCTTCCACGTGCGCCCCGCCGTCGGGCGCTGGCACTGCTTCGGGTGCGGCGAGGGCGGCGACGTGATCGAGTTCGTCATGCGGATGGACGGCCTGCCGTTCGCCGAGGCGGTGGAGTACCTCGCGGATCGCGCGGGTGTCACGCTCCGCTACGAGTCCGGGGGGCGCCGGGGCTCCGAGTCGGGCGCGGGCATGCGCCGCCGCCTGCTCGAGGCGCACCGCGTCGCGGCCGAGTACTTCGCCGAGCAGCTGGCCAGCCCCGAGGCCCGCATCGCCCGGGACTTCCTGAGGGAGCGGGGCTTCGACGGGGAGGCGGCGCGGACGTTCGGCTGCGGCTACGCCCCTCAGGGGTGGTCGCACCTCACCGATCACCTGCGCGGCAAGGGCTTCACGGAGGCCGAGCTGAAGGCCTCGGGGCTCGTCTCCGAGGGTCAGCGCGGCGTCTACGACCGCTTCCGCGGCCGGCTCGTGTGGCCCATCCGCGAGGTCACGGGTGACGTCATCGGGTTCGGGGCCCGGCGCCTCCACGAGGACGACCAGGGACCCAAGTACCTCAACACCCCTGAGACGCAGATCTACAAGAAGAGCCACGTCCTCTACGGGATCGACCTCGCCAAGGGCGCCATCCGGTCGGAGCGGACCACCGTGGTGGTCGAGGGCTACACGGACGTGATGGCGTGCCACCTCGCGGGTGTGACGAACGCGGTCGCGACCTGCGGCACCGCGTTCGGGGAGGACCACGTCAAGGTGGTGCGCCGGCTCATGGGCGACACCGGCCAGGCGCAGCTCAAGGTCGGCTCCACCGGGGCGAAGGTGATCTTCACGTTCGACGGGGACGAGGCCGGGCAGAACGCCGCGCTCAAGTCCTTCGCGCTCGACCAGCAGTTCCTCGCGCAGACCTTCGTCGCCGTCGACCCCGAGGGCAAGGACCCGTGCGACCTGCGTCAGCTCTACGGCGACACGGCGGTCGCGCAGCTCATGGACCGGCGGGTGCCGCTGTTCGAGTTCGTCATCAAGGCCTCCCTCGCGGCGCACGACCTCGAGACCCCCGAGGGGCGTGTGGCCGCGCTGCGGACGGCCGCGCCGATCGTCGCCCGGATCCGCGACACCGCGCTGCGGCCCGAGTACGCGCGCCGTCTCGCCGGATGGCTCGGGATGGAGCCCGCCGACGTGCTGCGGGCAGTCTCGCGATCCTCCGGGAGGGACGATGCGCGGGGCGGGACCGGTGCGCGGCCTCCCGGAGCGGGGACGGCCCCCGCGGGCCGGGGCGCCGCATCGTCCCCCGCCGGAGCGGGGGAGGCACCGCGGCCGTACGACGACGGCCCGCCGCCGATGGACCCGGAGACCGGCCAGATCGCGACGGTGGGCGCGGCTCGGCCGAACCCGCGGGATCCCGTGGTGCGCGCCGAGGCGCTGTCGCTGGGCGTCCTGCTGCAGGCCGATCGTCAGATCGCCGAGGACCCGGCGTGCGTGCAGATCTACCTCGAGCTGTCGCGCGACGCCTTCACCGTGCCGCAGTACGGCCTGATCTACGACGCGATCGAGGCGGCCGGCGGACCCGGCGGCGTCGACGGGGACTGGGTCGGCGCGGTGCTCGAGCAGGCCGGGCCGGACGTGGCCGCGACCGTGTCGCAGCTCGCGGTCACCCCGCTGCCGCACGACAAGCCGTCGGAGCTCGGCGCGTACGCGCGCTCGGTGCTGGCGCGGCTGCTGGACCACAGCCTCACCCGTCAGATCGCGGATCTGCGCGGCCGGATGCAGCGGGCCGGGGCGGGAAGCGAGGGCGCCCAGGAGGCCTTCGCCGAGATGATCCGTCTCGAGCAGCGTCGGCGGGAGCTCCGCGACGCAGGGTGACTCGCCAATTGTCTCGAAATGGCAAAGTGCCGATGAACGGCATGTAACCATGCGAAGAACTCTTGACGACATAGCGGCACTCGGCGCCTCAACCCGATTAGCCTGCCAGGAGGCCGTCCGTCCCCGGGCGGCCTCGCCGCCGGCAGGGCGGCTCAGGATTGACCTGGAGGGTTGAAGCTGTGAAGAACCGGATTTTCGCCTCGGCCGCCGTCGCGGCGGGCCTCGCGATCGCCGTCGCGGGTTGCTCGAGCTCGGGCGACACCACCGACGAGGCCACCGCGAGCGCGGACGCGACCATGGACGCGGGCTCGGGCCTGCCCGAGTCGCTCACCCTGGCGCTGGTGCCGTCGGACGACGTCGAGCAGATCACGACCGACGGCGAGGCGCTCGCGGGCGTGCTGTCGGACGAGCTCGGCATCCCCGTCGAGGTGTTCGTCCCCGACAGCTACAACGCGGTGGTCGTCGCGCTGCAGACGGGCCAGGCCGACATCGGCTTCCTCGGCCCGATCGCCATGTGGCAGGCGCACGAGGAGGCCGGCGCGGAGATCGTCCTCCAGGCGCTGCGCTACGGCTCGTCGGAGTACGTGGGCCAGTGGTTCACCAACGACCCCGGCACCTACTGCCTCGACGACGTCACCACCGAGGCCGACGACGAGGGCATCAACTACTCGTACTGCAACGGCGCCACCGGCTACTCCGGCCCGCAGGGTGAGGACGCGCTCGCGCTCGTCCCGGCCGACGCGAGCATCGCGTGGACCGACGCCACCTCGGCCTCCGGCTACTACTTCCCGGCGACCCAGCTCGCGACCATCCTCGGCGTGGACCCGATCAACGACCTCACCGGCGGCTTCTTCGCCGGCGGCCACTCGCAGACCGTCCAGGCGGTCTACGACGGCGAGGCGGCGATCGGCCTCTCCTACAACGACGCCCGCTCCAACCTCGCGGAGGAGTTCTCGGACGTCGGCGAGAAGGTCGTGGTGTTCGCCTACACCGACAACATCCCGAACGACGGCGTGGTCCTCTCCGGCGACCTCGACGCCTCGGTCCAGGAGACCCTGACCCAGGCGCTGCTCGACGTCGCCGCGACCGAGGACGGCCTCGCCGCCCTCGCCGCCGTGTACGACATCGAGGGCCTCGAGGCTGCGAACCAGGACGCGTTCGAGAACTTCGTCGCTCCGACGTACGAGAACTTCGGCTCCGAGTAAGCAGAAGCGTTCGTCCGTCCAACGCGCCGGCGGTCGGCCCTGTGGCTGGCCGCCGGCGCCCCTTTCTTGATAGGCAAGTCACATGATCGAGCTCTCAGGCGTCACCGTCCGCTACCCCAACGGGGTGGTCGGCCTGGACGACGTGTCCCTCACCATCCCCGACGGCCAGTTCGTGGTCGTCGTCGGCCTGTCGGGTGCCGGCAAGTCGACGCTGATCCGCACCATCAACGGGCTGGTGCCCGTCACCGAGGGCAGCCTCAAGGTCGACGGGGTCGAGGTCGCCGGCGCCTCGCAGCGCAAGCTCCGCGACGTCCGCTCCGGGATCGGGATGATCTTCCAGTCGTTCAACCTGGTGAAGCGCACCTCCGTCATGAACAACGTCATGATGGGCCAGATGCACGGGATCCCCGCGTACCGCTCGCTGCTCGGCGCGTGGACCGCCGACGAGAAGGAGCGCGCCTACCAGTCGCTCGAGCGCGTCGGGATCGTCGAGAAGGCCTGGACGCGGGCCTCGCAGCTGTCCGGCGGTCAGCAGCAGCGCGTGGCGATCGCCCGGGCCCTCGCGCAGGACCCGCGCGTGATGCTCGCGGACGAGCCGGTCGCGTCGCTGGACCCGCCCACCGCGCAGATGGTCATGAAGGACCTGCAGCGCATCAACCGCGAGCTGGGCATCACCACGCTCGTGAACCTGCACTTCCTTGACCTGGCCCGCCAGTTCGGCGACCGGGTGATCGGGATGCGCGCCGGGAAGATGGTGTTCGACGGCACGGGCGCCGAGGCGGACGATGCGGTGTTCGAGGACATCTACGGCCGCTCGCTGACCGCCGACGACGTCCTGCCCGGGCACGCATGACGGCCACGTCCGCGGGCGCCCCGGCGCCGTCGCGTCCCCGCAAGCCCCCGGTGAGCCGGCCGCTGGTCGTGGGCCTGCTCATCACGGCGGCCATCACGGTGTGGGCGGCGTGGGAGATCGACTTCACGCTCCGCCCGCTGTTCACCGACTTCGCCAACGGCTGGGTGGTGGTCGAGCAGTTCCTGCGCCCCAACTGGGCGTACCTCGGCAGGTCGTGGAACGCGTGGGTGGAGACCATCTCGATCGCGCTCGTCGCGAGCTTCTTCGGGATCATCGTGGGCCTGGTGCTCGCGTACATGGCGTCGAAGGTGACCAACCGGTCGAACGCCCTCTACCGGGCGACCAAGTGGTTCCTCGCGGTGCTGCGGTCCCTGCCCGACGTGGCGTACGTGCTGATCTTCGTCGCGCTGGTCGGCGTCGGCTCGCTCGCCGGCATCCTCGCGCTGTTCATCTTCAACATCGGCATCGCGGCCAAGCTCACGGCGGAGACCATCGACGCCGTCGAGCCCGGGCCGCTCGAGGCCGCGGACGCCTCCGGCGCGGGCACGTTCTCGCGCGCCCGCTGGGCGGTGCAGCCGCAGATCCTGCCGAACTTCCTGTCCTACGCGCTCTACATCTTCGAGCTCAACATCCGCTCGTCTGTGGTCATCGGCTACGCGGGCGGTGGCGGCATCGGCCAGCTGATCCAGGTGCAGTTCGCGCGCTTCAACTACGAGAACGTCTCGGCGATCGTCATCAGCATGTTCGTGGTGGTGCTGATCATCGACCAGGTCTCCCAGTACCTGCGAAGGAGGCTCGTGTGAGCGCCGAGACCGCGTCGCCGACGCGTACCGTCCGCCCCGAGGAGCCCGGCAAGGCCCGCGCCACCATCGGCGCGATCGTGCTCGTCCTGCTCGTCGTCGGCGGGGGCTGGCTGTCCAACGCCGACTGGGGCAAGCTGCCGGACATCTTCACCGAGGGCTGGCGGTACTTCTACCTGATGCTCAAGGGGCTCGTGCAGAACCCGTTCTCCGAGCCGTACAGCGAGTACTGGTCCGCCGCGCTGGGCGGCATGCTCGAGTCGATCTCGATGGCGTGGATCGGCACCATGATCGGGGCGGCGCTGTCGATCCCGATGGGCTTCCTCGCCGCGCGGAACGTCTCGCATCCCGTCGTGGTGCAGGTCACGCGCGTGATCCTCAACGCGATCCGCACGCTGCCCGAGCTGGTGTTCGCGATCATCCTGCTGCTCCCGATCTTCGGCTTCGGCGCCAATGCGGGCGCGCTGGCGCTCGGCATCGGAGCGGTCGGGACGCTCGGGAAGCTCACGGCGGAGGCGCTGGAGGGCATCGACCCCGGCCCCGTGGAGGCGGCCCGCGCATCGGGCGCGCCCGGCAGCGCCATCCTGCGCTGGACGTACTGGACGCAGGTGCTGCCCGAGGTGCTCGCGTTCTGGCTCTACCGCTTCGAGATCAACATCCGCGCCTCGGCGATCCTGGGCATCATCGGCGCGGGAGGCATCGGCTCGGTGCTGTCGCAGGCCTTCCGGTACCGCGAATGGGACTTCATCGGGATCCTGCTGTTCGTGATCATCGTGGTGACCGTGCTGGTCGACACGGTGTCCGGTGCCGTCCGTCACCGGATCATCTCCGGCACCGGGACCTCGGACGCGAAGGTCGAGCAGGACGCCGCCACGCTGTAGGTCGCGCGCGTAGGGTGGGAGCAGCCTCGAGAGGAGCCCGCATGCCTGCCCCGCGCGTGTCCTTCATCACCCTGGGGGTCGCCGACCTCGCCCGCTCCCGTGCCTTCTACGAGGCCTGGGGCTGGAGGCCCGCGCAGGCGCAGGAGGGCATCGTCTTCTTCCAGGCGAACGGCGTGGTGATCGGGCTGTTCGGGCGCGAGGATCTCGCCGCGGACCAGGGGAGGCCCGGCGCCGCTCTCGGGACGGGCGCCATGACGCTCGCTCAGAACTACCCGACGGAGGCCGAGGTGGACGCGGTGGTCGACCAGGCGCTGGCCGCCGGCGCGACCCTGCTGAAGCGACCGGAGAAGGTGTTCTGGGGCGGCTACAGCGGGTACGTCGCCGACCCCGACGGCCACGTGTGGGAGGTCGCGATGAACCCCTTCTCGCCCGTGGGCCTGGACGGCACGGTGGCGTTCGGGGGATAGCGCCGGTGCTCCACTTGCGTTCGGGGGCGCCGCTGGTAACGTCCCGAATATGGACGCCGTGCGCACGGTCCGCACGCGGGCGCGCCACGACGTGGCCGCGCTCGACGAGTCGCTCGTGCCCTCGACCCGGGCCCTGCGCGACGTGCGCGTCGCGGCGTTGACCCGGCACGCGCCGGGGGTGGTGCGCCGCGCGATGCGGGACGAGGGTTCCCTGCGCCCGTGGTGGGACCGCTCGCCGCTGCTGATCCTTGCGGCGCCCCTGGTGCTCGCATACGCGATCGTGTTCGGCGACCCCGGCGTGGGGCTGGTCGGTGCCGCGCTGCTGGGGTGGGGCGTGCTCGCGGAGCCGCGGCTGAACCGCCGCGAGCGGGTCGAGCGGCAGCAGCTCCTCACCGTCTACCGCAACACGGTGGCCGATGCGCTGGTCGAGCGGGCGCATCGCCTGGCGCGGTGAAAGGCCTGGAAACAGAAGGAGCCGGCCCTCGATGAGGACCGGCTCCGGTGGCTCCCCCGACTGGACTCGAACCAGTAACCTGCCGATTAACAGTCGGCTGCTCTGCCAATTGAGCTACGGAGGATCGCGCTCGAATACTGTACCGGATCTTCGGGCGTGGTGATGACACCGCAGGGGCGCCCGCGGCCCCGGCTAGACTGTCCGGCGGCCTCCTCGGGGGCCGCGGGCCAGTAGCTCAGCCGGTTAGAGCAGTGGACTCATAATCCATCGGTCGCGGGTTCAAGTCCCGCCTGGCCCACGATTTACCTGCAATCTTTCTCGAAATATCCCAAATGTCGGAGTCGACTGTAGCCAAAGCTGTAGCCAAGCCGCCCCGGCGGTCTTGCGAGGCTTGGTGAACCAGCGTCGCCACAGGCCGCAGCGCGTCGCGGCGCGCAGGCGGGAGTCGAGGCCGAGAGAGGGCGATCATGATGTCCAATGCAGCCCCCGCGTACGACGCCCTGTTAGAACGACTTGTGAACGAGTCGGATGCCGTCGCACTGCTGAGGTACATGGCTATGCACGACACCGTGCAGAAAGCCCTCGAGGTCGCCGTTGCCGAGCGCGCGGACATCGCTCGCACCATCGCCGACCGCGTCATCTACATGGGGGCGTCGCTCTCGGTGGAGGCTGACGTCAAGGCGATCGAACGCGCGGCGAAGGACGCTGACGCGGTTCGCGAGCTCGTCGCGAGCTACAGGGGCGACGACTCCGAATAGCACTCCGCGTTCCGGCGTGCCGCGGCCAATAGCGGGCCGGCGCGGAGTCGGACGCGTGCGCTTGCGAGATCGGCGGCACCTGAGTCGGCGGGACGGTTCTGGCGACTACGCCAACCCGGTGTGCAGTGGCGGATGGAGCTGAAGCGCTGAGAACTGCTTTGGGAGAGCGTTATTCCTTGTATTTGGCTAACGTTGGCCCACTTTGGTCACTTGTGGTCGTCCACGGTCGTTCGACTCCGCCGTGCTCAGTCCTCCATGGTTGGCCGGTGTTGTCACCGGTCGTTCGCGACCTCGTGTGGATGGAGGTGTGGATGACGGGCCTCAGACTCCCACGCACGCCAGTCACGCGCACGGAGGCTCTCCGACGGACCGCACGGAGGCGGCGGAGCCCGCGAAGGCGTCCTGCCGACCCAAGGGCCACGCCACGATGGAACGCGCCAGATTCAGACTGGCCACGCCGCGCACGCATACCGCCCCTGGCCCGCAGTCGAGCCAGCCGGCGACCCCTGCCGCACCAGCCCGTGCGCCTGCCGCCCTGTCACGACGCGGCACACACCTCACGCGCGCGAGGGCCAGGAAGGACGGTGCGGAATCAGGCTAGCCAGAACGACGACCATCGGTTACGGTTATTTCAGTTACACATTGACGCTTCAGTTGGAGGCAGTTGTGTCAGACGAACTTGCGAGGAGTGCCGACTCCCTGCGCGCCGCGCTCGACGCATCGAGCGGGAGCGTCGAGGCCTCACTCCAACTGCCTCGCGAGACCGCAGAGAAGGTGCTCACACTGCTAACCATCGAGCAGTCCGTGGGAGCCGTAGTAGTGCCCCTCAAGGAACTATTCACGACGACCGAGGCCGCTAACTTGCTTGGCGTGTCACGCCCAACCCTCATGAAGCTCATCGACATGGGCGACATCGAGCACGTGATGGTCGGAACGCATCACCGGATACCGGCATCGGCGATACGCGAGTACCAACTGATGCGCCACGAGAGCCGAAGCAGCGCGGCCGAGTCGCTCAACGCGTTCGCCTCAGACGCCACCGCAGCATTCCGAAGCAACGTCAGATTCGGCAGCCGTAGCGAAGCGGCAAACCCACCAGAGGAAGGGAAGTAGTCCTGTGACCGAGGGGGGATCACTCGAGGTGCTTGACCCGACTACGTTCGTAGCGCCAGGCGCAAGGCTGTTCATCGATACCAACGTCTTCATGGACCCAGACCCTAAGAACGAAGGCAGTCTTTACGGACTCTTCCAGCGCATCAAGGGTCCGATCCTCGAGCATGGCAATCGCCTGGTAGTCGCGAGGAAGGTCATCGACGAACTGACCTATAACAGCCGGCGCGATGTCAATGCCCTGACGGACGCACGCGCCGTCCTTCAGATTGAGCGCGCACGCAAGGTCCTCGCACTCCTCGATGACCCTCAGCAGCAGCGCCTGGTGCGCACCGATCTCGGCGACGACGGCATGCGCGAGGCTGACGACTCCTTCGATCTGGTTCTCGACGCGTTCGGCGACAAGTACGACATGTGCGTCCTCACGCTCGACATCACCGTGCAGCTCAGCGTCCGCATCATCAATGCTCGTCACGCTCGACTGCTCGTCGCGGGCGGGCTCACACGCGAAGGCCTCGTCGCGATCACTGGCGACCAGGAGCTCTACCGGAAGGCGCGCCGAAAGCTCAACCACCTCAAGCAGCGGGAGACGCGCTCGCGCAAGGATGCCCACGAGATCGCAAAGCTTGAGAGCTTGCTGCCGGAGTTCCTGCGACTCGCCGGGCCGTTCCCCTCGCACAACCCGACCACTAAGCCGACGCGGCCCCGCAACACCGCGCGCAAGCCCCGCGACGTCAATTCGGGATTCCGGCCGTTCAGCAAGAAGCCTTCGTTCAAGGGCCCTGACAATGTGGTTGAGATCGACGAACTTCCCGGAACGGGCGACGTCGTGCGCTACCAGTCTCCGTCGGCGAGCGGCGAGGTCACCCTGCTAGGCATAGTCGGCAAGGGCGGCGAAGGTCGCGTCTACGATGTCGGCGACGGACAGGTGGTGAAGGTCTTCGATGAGCACCACTTGACTGAGCACCGCAAGGCCAAGGTCAAGTTGCTCGTCCAGAGAGAATATTCCTCGCCCGGCATCTGCTTCCCAAGCGCAATCGTGACCAACAGCGACGGCGACTTCGTGGGCTACATGATGCCAAGGGCCCAAGGCAAGGAGCTCCACCGGACCATCTTCCGGCCGCGGATTCTGCGCGAGGCCTCACCTGCGTGGACCAAGGCGGATCTCGTCGACGTATGCATCTCGTTCCTCGAGAAGGTCGCGTATCTGCATTCACTCAACATCGTCGTAGGCGATATCAACCCCAAGAACCTGCTCGTCGACGATCAGAAGCAGGTCACGATCATCGATTGCGACTCGTGGCAGCTCGAAGGCTACCCCTGCCCGGTCGGCTGGCCAGACTTCACCGCGCCCGAGATCATCGACAAGCGCTACCCGGAGTTCCTTCGGAGCCTAGATCACGAGAGGTTCGCGATCGCGACCATGCTCTTCGAGATTCTCGTGACGGGTACATTCCCTTACTCGCGGGTCGGAGGCCCCGGCGAGCGCACGCAACTGATCAAGGAGGGCTACTTCGCCTTCCAGTTTGATGGCCGATCCAAGCAGGACCAGCCCCTGGGTGCCTGGAAGTACATGTGGAGCCACATCCCGTTCAAGGTGAAGGAACTGTTCTGGAACACCTTCCACCGAGACGGCACGCGCTACAACAACCGTCCGACGATCGCGGAGTGGCTGGAGGCCTTCCACCGCTATAAGAACCTGCTGGCCGACGGCTCGCTCTACGACCCGATGTCGAACGATGTGTTTCCGACCAGGAACAAGGCCAAGGACGGCGCTCCCCTATACAGGTGCGCGAAGTGCAAGACCTCGATGTGCGGAACATGGTCCGAGACGAAGCAGGACTTCATCAAGCATAAGATCTGCATCGACTGCATGCAGGATCTTCCGACCTGCGCCAACTGCCACCGGCCGAAGCAATCCAGTGAGCTCACTAACGGGCTTTGCGGGAGGTGCCGGCAGGAGAAGCGCCGAAGTGTGGATGAGAGCCGCGTTTGCGATCGCTGCGGCAAACCTTTCCTGACCTACGGACAGGTTGAGTTCTACGAGAACAAGGGCCTGCACGTCCAGAAACGACACAAGGAGGACGACCCGGCTTGCATCCCTCTGGGCGTGCATGCCGGAGGCGCAACCAATCGTGCTGCAGGTGGAGCGCGACCTGCGCCTCGTGCGACAGCAAGCGGAGCGAGCAAGACTCCGCGTCGCCCGCAGCCCGCCGCGAATGCCCGACCTCAAACTGCGCGGCAGACGCACTCGCAACAGAGCGGCCTCTTGGCGCGCCTGAAGAAGTGGTTTTCCTAGCAGCACTTCAGCCCCAACCAGCGAAAGGCACGAAAAATGGCGCTTGACATCGGAATGCAGGACCTTATCGAAAACAACACGCTCCGCGTGCCAGTTGCCCTGTGCATTGACACCAGCACGTCGATGGCAGGCGACAAGATCAACGAACTAGCCGCGGGAATCGAACTCTTCGTGAACGCGGTAGACGAAGACGAGGAGGCGCACGACGCCGTCGAGTTGTGCATCGTCGAGTTCAACGACGGAGCCGGGATGATCGCAGAGTTCGCAGGCATCGACCGTTTGCAGGAGCGCCCGATTCGCCAACTCGAAGCTGGGGGGATGACCTACATGGGCGAAGGCGTGAACATGGCCCTCGACGCCCTCGACCGCCGGAAGGCTATGTACCGGGACACCGGCGTCCAGTACAACCAACCTTGGCTCGTGCTCATGACCGATGGCAAACCGAACGGCAGCCCCCAGGAGCTCACGCGGGCGGTCCAACGCGTGAACGAACTCGTAGCCGGGCGGAAGCTCTCGGTGTTCGCAATTGCGATCGGCGCAGACGCAAGCATGGACGCCCTCGCAATGTTCAGCCCGAGGAGAGACCCCATGAGGCTTCAGGGAATCAAGTTCCGCGAGTTCTTCGAGTGGCTGTCCAAGTCCGTCTCGCAGGCCTCTGGCGACGCGCCTGGAGACGATGTCACCCCCGATCCCGATGTCTCCGGCTGGAAACTCTAACTTGCGTTTCCGGGAGTTCCACTATCAGGTTCGGGGCCGCTCGCACGCCGCTGACGGCACGCCCTGCCAAGACCGCACCTCGTACATGTCTCGTCAGGGTGTCCAGGTGCTTTGCCTCTCCGATGGGGCCGGTTCCGCGGGGTACGCGGCCGTAGGCGCTCAGCTAGCGGTGTCGGCCGGCTCCGCCTACCTAGCAGACCACTTCAAGCGATTCGTGGAGTGCGACGACGGGGCGACGGTAGCCGCTGAGCTCGTCGGTTACCTCCGCGAACGAGCAGCGCACGCCGCTGATCGGCACCGCATCGACGCCAGAGATATGGCGGCAACCTTCCTGGCCGTCGCGACGCACGATAATCGCTACTTTCTCGCGCATCTCGGCGATGGAGTCATCGGCATCCAGAGAAACGGCCGCATCGAAGTGGCATCGGCCCCCGACAACGCAGAGTTCGCGAATCAGACGACCTTCATCACGTCGTCAGATGCAGCGTCTCGGATACGGCTCGCACGTGGCTCACTCGACGGAGTCACAGGCTTCGTGCTGATGAGCGATGGCACAGGTTCTAGCCTCTATAGCTGGGGATCAAGGACATTCGCACCCGCCTGCGACAAACTGCTCGAGCACGTCGCTAGTGCGCCGAAGTTCCAGGTCAGGAACCCCACTTGGGAGAAGCAACTTCGAAAGTTCATCGGAACGCGCATCCGAAACGCTACGCGAGACGACTGCAGCATCGGCATCCTGGCGCGGAAGAACGCGTGAGGTTCGCGTGATACGGAAGTGCCGGCGGGCGGAGCGGAGCCATCATGTCTCCGCTTCGCCCGCCAAGACCGAGCTGGCACCTCTGGCGCGCAGCGGATGCTAGCCCAGCCAAGTTGCTTTCAGTCGCCCAGGCGGCAGTTGGGTCTGCCCCAGGATCGGTTGACCGGTCAACCGATCCTGGGGCAGACCCTGTCGTCGGGCGGTGCGGCTCCCTCTGCGCTTGAGCAGCGCTTCGCGGGGAAAGCCGCAAATCGCAAAGGTGCAATCGGGTCCGCGCCGTTCCCGCGAGTCGGTACCTGGGCTGTCGATCCTCGTCGCTAGTGTGTGCCGAAACCGGCAGTGTTTGACCAGGGCGGGGGCCATGGATTCTGGTTTCGGCACGAGTTCTCTCGATCAGCGCGCCGACGTAGGCGCTGCGATTTGGGCATTGTCGTCATGCACTGTGTTGATAGCGGCGGGGCCGGGAGCCCTGCATTCGTGTGCGTCCGTGGATCGCGTCGCCAGTGCCCGTCGGTAGGCTCGGAGGTCCGGAACTGGATGGCTTCGTACGCGCACTGAGGCGCAGGGGGGGACTTGGGGTGAGTTCGACCGAGACGATGGACGCCGCAGCCGAGGCTCTTGCTGCGCAAGGCTTCGAGACGCATCGTGACGACGAGGGCGTCCGGCCGCAGCTTCTTGCACATCATCCCGTCAAAGGTGTCGTGGCCCTTGACTATGGCACAAAGACCGACACGGCCGTCCAGCTGAACAGGAAGCTCGAGCTTCTGCGAGAAGAGATCCCCGCGATCAGGCGGACCGCGATTGACCGCCGTGTCGTCGACCCTGGTGCGACGAGCACAGATCGTCGCGCGGTGACGACTTCGGATGCGCTGACGGGCGCTTGGGCAGCGGCATTGCGCCCGCGCCCGATCGACGAAAGAGTCGCGGACGAAATTCGCGCCGCGTTCACTCCAGCTCTCGAGGTCCCCATTCCGAGACGCGACAATCTCACGGACCGAACGTCGGACGAGCGTGCGACGGCGAGACTGCGGCTCGACGCCGATCAGGTGACGGCTGTCGAGGCCCTGACAGCCGGCGAGGTCGGTGTCGTCGAGGGCCCACCTGGCTCTGGCAAGACGATCGTCCTGGTAGCGCGCGCGCAGCGGCTGGCGCGTGACCACCCGGAGTGGAGAATCCAGATCCTCTGCTACAACCGCATGCTCGTCCCGTATCTCCAGGAGCTCGTGGGCTCGTACCCGAACGTCGAAGTCTCGACCTTCGCGAGATTCGTGCACTCGATGGGACGCCGAGTGGATATGCGCGACCCCGGCAAGGCCGCATCTGACGCTGCGCGCGCTATCCCCGCACTAGAGCGATCGCCTGCAATCGATGCCCTGCTCGTCGACGAAGCGCAGGACTTCTGGCTCCCGTGGCTCCAAACAGCGTTCGCCGCATTGCACCCCGGTCGCGGCGGCGCATTGCTGGCAGGGGACTCGAAGCAGTCGCTGTACCGATTCGAGAGCGGCATCGACGAGCTGAAGGCGTGGCGCGACGACGTGCAGGTCCTGAGGCTCGGACGGGCCTATCGCTCAACCAAGCAGATCTTGGAGGTCACGTCGGCTCTGGGCGACGACAGCAAGGTTCCGTGGGTCGCGACCGCTTTCGACGGTCCTCCGGTCGACTTGGTCTACTCGCACACCAAGTCGGGCCAGGGTGATGCCGTCGCACACGACATCGCGAAGCTGTCCACGAGCGAGAACGTCGCCTTCCAGAACATCGGCGTGCTCGTCACACGCAAGTTCCTCGTCGGCACCGTCGCCAAGGCGCTTCAAAGCCGGGGTATTCCAGTCGATGTCGTGTGGGCGAATCAGGCAACGGAACTCGACCTGAGCGAACCCACAGTCAAGGTGCTAACGGTCCATTCGGCCAAGGGGATCGATTTCGACGTCGTCTTCCTTGTCGGCCTGGAGAGCCTGCCCGATGGATCGAGCGACGACGATGTGCAGCAAGGCCGCACCGGTTACGTTGGCATGACGCGAGCGAAGGACCGGCTGGTCATCACGTACTCGCGTGACAACGCCTACTTGGAGCGGATTCGTCACGTCGGCGAGGACACCCTGAAGCGTTGGATGTGGCCGGATGACTTCGACTTGGAGGCCTAGCCATGGCTGAGATCCGATTGATGGACGACTACGTTGGCCCGGGCGAACGCAAGACCGCCGAATGGCTTGCGCGTGAGCTTCCCGACACTTGGGTCATCTACGTCGGGCGCAAGCTTGCCGGACCCAACAAGGACGATGTCGATTTCATCGTGGTCGGCCAGAAGTTCATCTTCGCAGTAGAAGAGAAGCACTGGGGTCCGACAATCATCGTCGATGATGTTTATTGGCTTGTACAAGGCGATCGGCGCCACTCGCCGGTTGCTCAGGTCGCCGCCGTATCCCGCAAGCTCGCCGGCCTGCTCAGGGACAAGGTGAATGGCTACAAGGCCCTCAAGGGCAAGCGGGTGCTCGCCGCTGTCGTGCTCAGCTACGACGGAGTAAACGTCCAGTCGGGTCGCAACTTCGAACAGAACGAGCGCGTTTGGACGCTGCCTCAGGCCGCCGAAGAGATGCTTGCGCTCGAAGAGCGCGAGCCCATGACTCTGGGTGCGACGAGGCCCGTGTTGCTGCAATACCTTGAGGGTCTCTCCCCGGCCGAGAAGCGCGACCGCATAGGCAACTACAAGGTCATCAGCCAGATCCCGGCCGCAGGCACCGAGAAGGCATTTGAGGCGCGTGCGCCGATCACCGGCGAGCCAGTCATCCTCAAGTGCTACCCCGTCGAGCAGCTCAGGCAACTAGGCGACCCGCACGAGTACCTCGTGCGGGAATTCAAGGCGATCAACGTCATCGCAGACTTGGGGCGAACCTGGCGCGCGCTGCCACCGTTCGAGAGCGGACCCCATGGCTTCTTTGTGGTCCCGGTAATTCCCCCTGCACAAAGCTGGACGCTCTGGCGAGATGTGCAGACACAGACGACTCCTCGAGACAACGGCGTCATCGGCGTCGCCGACGCCACACGGGTCGTGCGCAACGCTTTCGAGGCGCTTGAGGATGTCCACGAGGCCGGCCTCGTGCATCGCGCCCTTCACCCCCAGAGGATCTGGCTGGGGAAGAATCGGCTCGTCAAGTTCAGCGACTTCCATCTCGCCAAGATCACGGGCCAGCAGACGATCTACACCTGGGCCGACTACGACATCAGCGAGGACTACCGCGCACCGGAAGCTGCAGCCGACGTCGGGCTCGCCACGCCACCGTCTGACGTATTTAGCCTCTCCCTCTCGCTCGCTGCCTGGCTGCTCGGCCGAGACGTGACGGACATGGCGCTCGACGACACTCGCTCAGCCTTGGAGGACTTGTACCCTTGGTCCGAGGCTCTTATCGAGGGACTCGAGGGCGCCGCCTCTAGCCGGCCCACCGCGTCCGAGATGGCGACAAGGATCGAGGCGCCGTCGGCTCCTCCGGTGACGGCTGACTCCGTGGGCGATTTCCAGGTGGGCGCGGTCATCGGTGGCCGCTACGAGATCGTCAGCAGCCTCGGATCTGGTGGCTTCGCGCAGACGTGGAAGGTTTACGACAAGCGCGCAGAGCTCACACGCGTGTTGAAGCAGTTCCACGAGCTCATCCCTGATCACGTCAGGGCGGAGTTCCATGCCGCGGACACGCTGACCCACGACAAGTGCGGGCGCGTCTACGACATGCAGCTCGCTGACGCGCCCGCCTACCTTGTATCCGAGTATGTCGAGGGAGCGAGCCTGGCTGAACCTGGGATCGACCGGAGCGCCGACGAGATCCGCACGACCGCACTGGACGTCCTTGATGCACTCGCGTACATCCACTCAAAGGACCGTGTTCACGGCGACGTCACACCGTCAAACATCATCGAGGACACCAGCAGTACTGGCAGCGCGAAGCTGATCGACTTCGGACTCTCATCAGCGATCGGGCTACGCGCGGCGGGATGGAACCCTAAGTTCGCCGCGCCCGAGGTGCGACGCGGAAGCCGTATGACAGCCTCGGCAGACCTGTTCGGGTTCGCCGCGTCGATGGCGTTCGCGATGCTGGGTCGACACGCGTTCGTCGTCGACGGCGATCGCGTCGAAGTCCATCCGCCTACGCAGGAGGAGCGCGAAGCCTGGGGAGCCGAGGGCACGCCGCTGCTCGACGTGTTCTTCAACGCCTTGCAGGAGCAGCCCGACGCCCGGCCCGCATCGGCGACCGCGTTTCGCGGACTGGTGGTCGCAGCGCGACGCGTCACACCCACCGACGCCGAAGGAGTCGTTGACGACGTCGAATCTGAGACGCACGTCGAGCTGGAACCACAAATCAACCTCAACGTCTCCGCGATTCGACGCCTCTACCGGGCGGCGGCAGGCGGCAACGCCGGCAACCGGGGCTTGGACGACAAGTTCGCCAACGACACCTACGTCCCCACGCTCCTAGACCAGCGACTCTTGCCGCAGGTCCTCGCCAAAGAATTCGACGTCGTGCTCCTAAGCGGCAATCCAGGAGATGGAAAGACCTCCGTGCTCGTCAAGCTCGGCGAAGAGCTGCTAGCCCGCGGAGCGACGGTTATCGACTCGGACGACGCCGGATGGACTCTTGAGCTCGACGGCCATCGGTACTACGCCATCTTCGATGCCAGCGAATCCCACGGGGACATGACCTCCAACGAGCTTGTCAATCGCGCGTTGACCCCCGTGCTTGAAGGCCAACCTGCCACCGCACTCCTCGCCGTGAACGACGGCCGCCTCAACCAGTTCTTCGTCGACAACAGCGACCTCTACGAGCACTGGTGGTTCTCGATCCAAGACCAGCTCGACGGCCAGCCCTACGACGGCAGCGGGGTCGTTCTCATCGACCTCAAGCGACGCACGCTCGCCGACACAGGATCGGCTCCGGGCCTGGGCGCTGAAGTCCTCGCCACGATGGTCGCCGAGCCCCTGTGGGAGGTGTGCCGCGCCTGCGCCGCGCAGGCGAGCTGCCCGATTCTTGCGAACAGGAACCTCCTCGCGGACGAGGGTGCAGCCACGTTCAGCGAGCTCGTCCAGATCAGCCACTTGCGTCGTCGGCGCCGCGCCACATTCCGGGACGTGCGCTCGGCGATCGCGTGGATCCTCACCGGCAACCTGACCTGCGACGATGTCCACCGGTTGAGGGGTGAGGGGCAGAACCCGCTGTACCGGGAGGCCTCGGCAACATACGACCTCGCCTTCTCGGCGGACTCGGGGGACTACCTCGTCCAGGAGTGGGCAAGCCTCGATCCGGCAAGGGTCCCGGCGCCTGAGGTCGACCGCGCCTTCCGTACGCTCAAGTCCGACCCGCGGGCAGCCCACATCGCGAACCCCGAACAACTCGCGCGAGCTCTCTACTTCCGTCTGGGGGCCGTCCGGACGGACCAGATCGAGCCCGCCGATCTGCGCACGTTCCGGTACCTCGACGAGTTTATCGGGATGCTCAGCGGCCAAGGCGCAGCACAGGCGCGCGATCGCATCTTGCTCGGCATCAGCCGTCTCGCGGGCGCATTCGGTTACGGCGACTCCGGGCTCGCGATGAGCAGCGGCGCGGACGGCGCACAGTGGGCCATCCTGCACACGGTCCCCGCATCCGAGTTCGACGTCGACGCCCCCACGGTGGATGGCGAATTCATCGAGACGATGCAGGATCAACTACTGCTCACCCACTCTCAGGGAGCGGTTCTCAATCTGACCCTCGACACCGTTGAGATCATCCTGCGAGCTGCAGATGGCGAGATCGTCAACGATGTGGGCGCCGACGCCACCAGGCAAGAAATCGACAGCTTCGTCAACCAGCTGAAGCGACGGCCATCCCAGTCGGCCCAGATCGTCGACTCCTCCGGCTCCGTCACGTCGGCGCGGGTCCACGAGGGGAACATCGAGATGGAGTCCGTGCAGTGAAGATCGTCCTCCCCAAGGAGCAAACCAGCCTCGTCACCCCCACCGTGATCCCGGTTGAGCTCAACGACACAGACATCGACCGCATGCTGACTCGCATCCTCGAGATGGCGGTCAAGAGGGGCCTGTACGCCAGCTCCCGCGTGGACACGAAGGATTACGACAAATACCTCTGGGCACTTTCGGAGTCGGAACACATCGCAGGGATCGACGGCGCGGACGGGCTCGACGTGCTCGATGGTTGGATCCGGGCATCAGTGCTGCGCGAGGAACGCGTGGGACGCCGCCGCGACGCCGTGCAGATGGGCTACATCCGCCCATTGACGATCGCCTCCTACCGGAGCGGACTTCCCAAGACCGCAAACCGCAACCGCCGGGCCGACACTGTCACCTACCAGAGCGTGTGGAGAGTCCTGGGTGGCGCGGAGGCGGATACCGCTCGAGTGAAGAAGCTGTTCGTCGACACATTCGGTGCCGGTGTCGCGCTTGGAGAGATGCCATGGCACGCGCCGGCATACGATGGCACGTCGAACGTGGACATCGACACGCTACTGGCGTTGCGGTTCCTCGAGGGCTTCACTGGAAGTCAGAACCCCAAGGACGCGAACCGCACGTTCCTGCCTCTGGCGGTGCCAGCTGCGATCGACCCACTCGGGCACGATCTCGTGGCGTTCCTACGGCAATACGGCCCCGCCATGCCGGTGGCGGAGGCATTCACCCACGTCAGCGCCCTCATCGCGCTGCGGCTGTTCCAGCTGCCGCTCGTCACCGCTCGCGTGGTCCGGTCCCTCCTGTCCGGCGACACGAACGATACGCCCGCCCTGGAGATGTACTGCGACTTTGTGCGGCGCAAGGGCAGCCCCTCCGATGAGGTCGCGAGCCTTTGCGTCCAGCGGGATCTGGAGATCCTACGGACCTTCTTCCGCGACCGCCTGCTGATTCGCGAACTCGACCGTGCGGCAGAAGCCGCTGGACTCAATCCGCCAGCCGATGACGATCCGGGTGAACGGCTGCGCTGGGCAGCGAGCCTGCACAACCACGAGGGCATCAACTTTGGACTCGGATTCTCGATCCTGCCAACCATCCGCGGCATGCAGGCAGAGGGAAGCGAGGAGCGAGAGTTCGTCGAAGGCGTGATGAACGCTCAATCGCTCAGCAACGCTGACAAGCTTGCGGCGATCCTCGTCGAGGCGCTTCGCAAACGAGGCCTAGAGAACCAGATCAAGTGGTTCCACAACACCGGTGGAATCGCCAAGTCGTACGGGATGCTTTCGGGCACCTTGCGAGTGCGCAGCACGTGGAGATACGCCCCATCCGACGAGGTGCTTACGACACTCCTGTGCCTGTGCTTCACCGACGAAGACGGAACGACCACCCACGCGAAGCTGCCCGTTCGCGACGTGCTCGAACGGCTCGAATCCCGGTTCGGGATCCTCATCGACCGCCCACCGGCCGACTTCGATTCAGCAACCGCACGCGCGGGAGCGCAAGAGAACTTCAACGCATTCACCGGGCGCCTCAAGCTCTTGGGGTGCTTCCAGGGCCTGTCCGACGACTTCAGCGCCCAGTACGTCACGAGACCCAGGGATGTGGTCTCCACGAGGGAGAACACACCGTGAGCGAGACAACCGGCACTCAGGTCCTCATCGACGGCCTCGCTACCGAGCTGTTCCGTCACATAGACGGGGCAGAACCGGGACATTGTGTCCGCATCGATGGCGTCGACTCGAACCTCGCTGTGGACTTGACCGCCTCGGTGCACGCGCTGTTGAGCGATCAAGCCGATGTGCTCATCCTGCGTTCGCAGCCGCAGGTCGAGGGCATCGAAATCGCCCCGGAGAAGGCGATCGAGCTCAGGAACCGAAAGCACAGGGCGCTGCTCCTGCTCGTGCCCGCGGGGGAGGGGCACGCTGCGAGTTCTCTCGACAACTCGTTCGAGCGGATCGCGTCTGCGGACCTCTTCCATCGCGCCGAGAAGGCCGTCCTCGACTCCATCCCGGTCGAGGCGGTTCGTGACCTGGCTGACCGACAAGCGAAGCGCCTGGGAGGGAGCAAGGAGACCTGGCTGCGGTTCCTTGCGGAACTGGTCGTCGAGCCAACCTTCGACTCATTCGGAAGGAACCTCTGGCGGGTTGGCCTCATCCCCGATCTTGGAGATGACCTCGAGTCTCGATTGGACCGCAACCGGCGCGCGGTCGCGGCGATCAGCCGGCCGGCGCGCCCCGCCGCTTCGATCGACGAGCGCCTCACAAGCGCCGGAATCGAGGAAGGCAGTGGGCGAGCGCCGCTGCGGCAGTTCCTCGATCAGCTGGGCGCAGAACTTGCGACGCCGACGCGCTGGGCACGCCGTCTCAATGAAGGCGACCTGACCTTCGATCGTTGGAGGTTCGCAGACACCGTCAGCCAGGACCTTCAATCCCTCGAAGTGGCTCCGTTCCGAAAGCCTGACGGAACGCTCGAACGCTCCAGCAAGCTCAAGCTCGGAAGCGACGCACAGCTTCTCCTCGAGGTCGCCGAAGACAGCGGCGGGTCGCTCGTCGTGCAATGGAAGACCTCACCGGCGGTAGTCGAGACCGTTGCGCGGTGGCGCATCGAAGTGCGGCAACCTGAAGATCTCCGCGAAGCCGAGTCCGAGCCTCTCGCCGTTGCGACAGTCAAGAACACCGATGGCAAGGTGCGCCGCGCGACCGTCAAGGTCGAAGCTACGGTCGACGATCTCGACTCCGGGAACATGTTCGTGGCATCGGTGACACCTCTGGCGTCGAACGGCGAAGAGATCGCTCTCGACAACGGCGAAGAGGCAACCGCCGACAGTCAGTGGTTCCAGATTGCGATCAAGGACGCGCCTGAGGCGAAGCTCCTCCGACGCGCCGCCGTCAGCGTCCCCGAGGCCGCCCTTCACGCAGCGCTAGCAGGTCAAGACGACCTCGGCGAAGACCTCGTGATGTGGGATCTCTCTGGTGGCGTGTTCGGGTTGCGTCTGGGCAACCGCAGGTCGATCCAGGTCCGTGTCAGCGAGATCCTGGTGCGCCTCCAACGCGAAGCGCTCAGCGCACCGGCGACCGCCCAGCACCGCGTCCTGCGGGGGGCCTACGGAGCGCCTCTCGACCTCGACACCGCATCCGATGCGGTGCCTCTTGACCTCCCACGCGCACTCGCCAAAGCACGTGCTGAGCTTTTCGAGGCCATCAGCGCCGACAGCACCAGGAACACAGCCGAGTCGCTCGCCTGGAACGAGGACATCCTCACCCTGGCAAAGAACTACGCAGCCACCTACAAACGCGCCCTCGACCAGGCGACCGGCGCAACCCTGCGCGGCCTCCTCCTGCTTGACACCGCCACCATCCGAGTCAAGCGAGCCAACCGGACTGTCCACGCCGTGGTCGTCCTGCCGACCCACCCGCTGAGGATCAACTGGATCGGCATGCACGACCAGGCACTGCGAGCTTGGGCCCAGCAGCTCATCGAGATCAACCCGGCACCCGCACGCGCCGCGACCCTGGATGCGACGCTCCTTACTCAAATCGTCCCAGCGAACCTCCCCTTCACCTTGCTCGATGCCGACGGCAACGTTGCGGTGTACGCCGAGGAACTGACCTTCGGATCGGGCGTCTACCTTGTTCCAGGGGACCTCGACCGTGACAGCGGCGCCGAAGCCGTATGTACGGTCCTGGGCCTTGACCGCACCTCCTCGACCCTGCGTGCCTCATCCGATCTCGTCGCAGAACGCATCGACGCGTACGAGCTAGCCCACCAGCCAGGCGAGGCCCTGCGCGCCCTCGCGGTCAATCCCGGCTCCGGAGACCTCGTCGCCGGCGCACTCGCGCACGACGTCAGCGCGGACCGAGCAGGCGGTGACGACGACGTTGAGGCGCACCGACTCGAAGTGATCGCCTATTCAGACAGCGCTGCCTACGTCAAGCCGGTGCCCTCACTGGTCGACTTGCAGACCGCACTTCGCAGCCGGAAGTTTGGCCGCGAAAGCAACCACCTCACGCCCGCGATGTCCCTTCGCGTCCGGCCCCTCGATGCCGTAGCGAGCGACCAAACACAGGCGCATATCGCCGTCGTTCAGGACGTCTATGAGCCGACAGTCGAGTTCCGACCCGCACAGGAGCGCAAGCCCGCAGCAAATGGCCTGCTCGTCCCTATCGTGACGGAGCCAGCCGATTCGACGGGCCCATCGAAGACATGGGTTAGCTACCCGGCCCTCGGCCCAGCGGCAGGCGCGACGGAATCGGACGTGAGCGTCGTCCATCGCACCCATCAACGCGCGATCGCCCGCCACCAAGGCGCTCCCGAGGGCGAAATGCCCACGATCGCCGTGAATCTGAACGAGGACCGCCAAGAGATCGTGAGGAAGGCGCACGACCGCGCCGACTGGGTCATCGGCCTCGACCGCTACATCGGCGCCGACCTTTTCGGACACGGTTTGCTCGACCAGCCATACATCCTCGACTACGCCCCGGACTTCGTCGAGGGCATCGGCGACCGGCTCACGGTCACCACCACCCACCGTGACGAAGTCGAGATGCTGCTGGACCGAGCGATGACCGAGCTTGGTCTGTCGAATGTCGACCAGTCCGTCGGCAAGGTCCTCGAAACATTGTCTCTGGTCTCAGGTCGATTGGCGCTACGCCTCCTGCGCGACAACTCCCAGGCACGTGAGGCGGTCTCACTGGCCGCGCTCATGGTCTACCTCAAGGCCCGCGGCCAGCTTGAGGACGTCATCGTCGTGCCGGTGGACGCACACCAGGAGATCTTCGGTGCCGCGCTCCGTGACGTAGGAGAGGCACGGCGCTGTGACCTCCTGCTGGTCCGGATCGGCCAGCGTTCATTCAAGATCGAGTGCGTCGAGGTGAAGGCACGCAAGGAGGCCTACCTTCCCGATGCCCTTGCCGAGCGCATCGTTGAACAAGTCGAAGACACTCGCCGGCTGCTCGCGTCCAGGTTCTTCTCAGACCCGCCGCGCGTCGACTCCGACCTCCAACGCGCGCGACTGGCAAGCCTGCTCCACCACTACGCAGACCGGGCACACGCCAACGGCATCGTTGCCTCGGAACGCATCGCCGACATCCATCGCTACATCGACCGTGTCAGCGAGAACCGCGAGAACGCCGACATTTCGACACAGGGCTACGTCATCAGCATCGAGGGCGACCACGGTTTCAAGCGCAAGTACAACGACACGCCGATGACCGTGATCACGGGTGCAGCACTCACCGACGTCGGCTTCACCACGCTTGCCGAGCAGACGGAGGCGGCCTGGGAGAGTGCCCAATCCGGGTCGGAAGACGCCGCCTCGCAATTCACGAATGCGGCTGTCGACGGTGGACGGCTCGTGGAGGCTGAGCCCATGGTGCACGAACTTGACGCCACGGTCGCACCCGACTCCGGCGAACCTGGACCGTCCGCGCGTCCCGCCGCTCAGGTCGAGACCCCGCGCGACGGCGAGGAGCCGGCTCAAGAGCCAGAGCCCCGCGACTCCTCGGCTGAAATCGAGGGCGAGCCACCGAATCGCGCCGCCACTGAAGTACGGGTTGTCCTCGGACAGGACGCGACGGGCAGTGAGGCCAGCTGGACAGTCAGCACCAAGGGCAGCCCCCATGCATTCATCCTGGGAATCCCGGGCCAGGGCAAGTCGGTTACCACCCGCAAGATCATCCGGGACTTCGCCTCCGGGGGCCTGCCGGCCCTCGTGTTCGACTTCCACGGCGACATGGCGGCAGAACCCCCGGAAGGTGCCAGAGTCCTCGACGCCGCAATAGGACTCCCGTTCAGCCCATTCGAGCCTGACGTCCAACCTGGCCGACCGATCAACACCAACGCCATGGAGATCGCCGAGATCCTCGGGCACGTCGCGGGACTCGGCGATATCCAGCGCGACAACGTCTACAACGCCCTGCGGCATGCATTCGCCGACCACGGTTGGAAGGCGCTCGACCCCGGTGCGTCGATACCCACCATCGACGACTTCGTCGACGCGTTGACTAGCCTCGAGGGCCAGCAGGCAGGGAAGAACGCGGTCGCCCGCCTGCGCGCCTTCACCGATTTCGGGTTGTTCGTGCCGACAGAGGCCGAGCGCTTCAACATCCTCAATCCAGACCAGCACGGACTCGTCGTCGACATCAGCCGCCTGACCGAGGAGGTCCAGCGGGTCGCGGCATCATTCATCCTCCGCAAGGTCTACCGCGAGATGTTCCGGTGGCCCCAAGACGGCTCCATGAAGCTCGCAGTCGTACTCGACGAAGCCCATCGCATGGCGAAAGACGTCACGCTTCCCAAGCTCATGAAAGAAGGCCGCAAATATGGCGCGGGAGTCGTAGTCGCAAGCCAAAATGTCGACGACTTCCATGCGGACGTCCTTGGCAACGCAGGAACGAAGATCGTATTCCGGACCAACTACCCCGCATCCAAGTCAGTGAGCAAGTTCCTCCGGGGGCGCCAGGGAACGGACCTCAGCCAAGAGATTGAGAAGCTCAATGTCGGAGTAGCGTACGTATCAACGCCCGAGGCCTCAGGAGCGCGCAAGGTCTACATGGCCAAGTGAATCTGACCGGGAGCGTTCGAGCATGGCGCCGTAAGCCGCTCGGGCGAGACAAGCTCAGTCAGGCTCCCAAGTCTCTTATGACTGCACGTTCCTTCTCACGCCAGCGTCACGAAGGCCCGAGCAACAACTTGCGGTCGCTCGCTCGATAGGGCATCGGGTCTGCCGCACTGACTGGTGACATCTTGACCTGACCCACCGTTTGGCCTGGCGTGTCGCATGCCTGGTGGTCCAGCATGGGGAAGCCGGGTGCGCGAGGGCTGGAGCGTGGCCGGCTTTGCTAGAGGGGCGCTCATGGCTGTCTATCCCGAGTTGTTCGTGCTCGAGGAGTTCGAGTCGACACTTGCGCAGGCGCCCGCGGCGGCGAGACCGCTCGTGCTCGACGAGATCCGGCGCTTCGCCGAGCGGCAGCCCCTGTTCAGTCCCGACGCGATGGACATCGTTCTCGCCTACCTTCGTACGGAGCCAGACGTGTCGGGGCCTGATCTCGATGCCGAATTGCAGGCTCGCGACGTAGCGGTGGAGGTGTGGGGTCGCATCTACTGGGTGTGTCACACCGTGATCGGCGAGTCTCGTCTGTCGTTCGAGGGCTGCTTCTTCGGTCTTGACCCGCTGTTCGAGAACATCCGCTTCCTCGCCGCCGCTCCCTTCAAGAACGCGACGTTCCCCGGTGCGGTGACCTTTGTCGGCTGCCATTTCGAGGCGCAAGGGCGCAAGGAGCACCGACTGCCGCGCGAGCAGGACCAAGTCACCCTGCTGGGTGGCGCGAGCGTACGGAGAGTCCTTCTGTGGGAGTCGACGTGGCCCACACGAATGGTGCTGGACGGACTGGCGGCTTCGGGCGGAGAGGTGCTGATCCGTGACTGCGGGGGAGTCGACCTTGAGGTCCGCGGGGTCGCTGCACGACGCCTCCGCGTCATCGGTGGGCACTTCAACGCTCTCAGCGTCAGCGATCCTGCGCTCGAGTCCCGCATCGTCATGCGTCGCCTCTACGCCAGCGCCATCCGTCTACATGATGTCCGCATGGCGGGCTCGATCCTGGTGTCACGGTGCCAGCTGGATGACCTCGAGGTCAGTGGCGTGATCCTCGCGGCGACAGCGTCCGACGAGCGTGCGAGCCTCGAGGTGCACCGCTGCCGCGTCGACACGCTCGCGCTGTCGCACAGCACAGTGTCAGGTGACCTCCGACTCGCCGGCACCCGAGCCGCCTCGAGCGCTTGGATCGACGTCTCGGCAGAGTCATTGGCGCTCGATGGGTTCAGCGTCGGTGGACCCGGTGTAGACGAGCCATGGACGGTCGAGTCGGTGAGCCTCGGATTGCCGCCGTTGGGGCTGCTGGATCCCCTCAGTTCGATGCCGAGCAGTGCTTTCGCGACCACATGGGGAGAGGTCTGGCCGACGTTGGGGGAGGCTGAGCGGTGACTTCAGCGCCTGGCACGTACGATGCAGCGGCCGAGGCGATCGCCGCACGCCTCGCCTCGGGCGGCGCGGCCGCGCGAATCGCGGCGGCATCGTCCCTGTTCGCCCGGGGGGACGCCATCCCGCATGAACGCCGGGCTGTGATGGACCTGGCGTGCGCATACTTGCGCCTCCACCCCGGACGGGACGCTGACGGTGAGCCGGCCTTCGACGCGGATGACGAGTCTGTGCGGCGCGAGATCCTGCATCAGATACGCGAACGCTTCCTTGCCAGCTCCGGGGACAGATGGGACCACCAGCAGATTCCCCTCACGCTCGCTCGTACATACCTGCCTGACGTGGACCTCAGCAAGGTCCACATCAGAAGCGATCGCTTTCTTTCTGGGGCGTGGGTCGCCGGTGACGTCGAACTCAGCCACGCGACCATCGAGTGCGGGGACGCCGAGCACCTCGCGACCCTCGACGACGACCGCCCCCACTTCCAGCTCACAGGCGAGGAAGGCGACCTCCACTTCGAAGCCGAACGCGCGGCAGGATCGGTCTCGCTGTTCGATCAGCTCCGGTGTCACAGCATTGACGGTGTCGGCGTGACCGTGCGCGGCGGACGGGTGCGAGTCTCCGGACACATCGGTGCCGTCCGGTTGCCCGTCCTCACCGCGACGCAGGGCGTCAGCATCAGCGGCCTGGTCGGCTGCTCGTTCGTCGGGCTGCTCGGGTCCGACCTCAAGGGCGAAGTGTCGATCGATCTTGAGCCGGCGCTGTCGGCCGTGGACATCTCATGGAGCGCGGTCCACGGAGACGTCTCTATCTTCGGCATGGCCTTGGATCACGGGGCAGCGCGGGTCGCTATTCACCTTGAGCGCCTCACGGTCAAGGCCCTGCACCTCGGGGGAGCCCGGGTCTCGACGTGCGATTTAGCCGAGTTGGAGGCGGACCAGGTCACCGTCCGCGAGTGTGACATCGACGAACTTCGCCTTGACGGCGCACTGGTGGACGGCGGAACCATCGAGTATTCGCGCATTGGTCGCCTGTCCGTGGATGACGCCACGCTCGGGCCGAGCTGGGTGCGCGACGACCCGCCTGCACGAGTTGACTGGTTGGGCGACGAGTCCCGCGAGACGGTCATCGGCCTCAACATCGTGGGGTCGACTACTGAGGTTCCGCCGCAGGGCCTGATCGACAACGACTGCGTTGGCACTATGGGCGATCTCCTTCTTGACGGCTTCCCCGTGCCGCTCCGACGCGACTCCGGCACGGCCCGGTCCGGGGCAAAGTAGCGCAGGCTCGCCAGCCTGGCGGGCGCGCGTGATGCCGTCGAATCTTGGACATGCACACAAGTCGCAGAGCCGTTGGAGCGCCTTGAGGCAAGCGCCCTATCCCCGGTGGGGCTCGCTTGTTGGTGGGCTCTTGGGAAGCGAGCCCGCAATGTCCGCGCGCTCGTGCACCGGGGTGCATGCGGCGATGACAACTGACCCGTGCGCTCGAGATTCTCGCAATGTAACGAGAGGAGGGCGCTCATGCAGCACAGAGTGATGACTGCCGTCGGGGCATGGCCTATTGTTCCGGGTGCGTTGGCGGTCCTGATCGTCCCGGACCTTGACGGTTCCGGCAGGGCACTGTTGGCGGGAGCATTTGTCGTCGCCACGGCATTGTCGCTCACTGTGCTCGCGCGCGCAGCACACGGACCCGTGACGGCCCTGTGGAGCCTCGCGGTCCTGGGTGCGGCTGTCCAGCTGAGGCTGGGCGCCGTGGAGGTTGGTGCCGCTGCGAGGCTCGTGTTGGCCGCAGGGCTCTTCTTTGCATTGGTCGCCTTGACTGCGGCGTACGTTCGGCCCCGCATCGATGCGTCCATGAGTACGTGGATCCCGCTTGTCGCCGCGTCGGTCGCGCTGCTGGCTCGAGTGGCGCCGCTGTGGCGCGGCGATGTCCGCAGCGGACGCCTGGACTTGGGCATGCTCTCGGTCCAGGTTGGCGAGTTCACTCGGATCATGATTGTGGGGGTCGCTATCGTGCTGTGGTCTCTCTTGATGACGGGCGCGTTGCGGTACCGATCGAGCGCAGACCGCCTGCGCGTGTATATTGCCGGCCTGATCTGCGGCCTCTACATCGTGTTGTCACTCGTCGCAGACATCGGACCGACGTTGGTGACCGTGGTGGCCGTCGTCGGCGGGGTGCTCGCTTCTGGGGTCCCGGCCCGACGACGGAAGTGGCCGATCGTAGCGGTGCTCGCCGGAGTGGTTCTGACTGTCGCCGTTGCCTGGACCTACGTCGCGCCCGTTCGTACCGCCGCGGCGCTTGCCTTGTCGCGCTTCGATGAAGTCGAGGACCCCGGCTTCCAGCTCGCCATCGCTAAGGCGGCAGCCGATGAGGGTGGCCTTGTCGGGGGTGGATGGGGGAGCTCCGCGCTCGCCGCATCGATTCCTGCGGCGCGTTCTGACTACGCCGTCGCGGTGATCAATGCCGACCTGGGCGTGGCAACTGCAGTCGTCGCGATGATCACGCTGCTCGTTTCCCTAAGGGTGCTGATCATGCGGAATGTGGCGCGTCACATGTTGGACTTCGTGTCGACAGGACTACTCGTCGGCGCAGCAGTTCAAGCAGCGTGGATGGCGCTGGGAGCGTGGGGTGTCTTTCCACTGACCGGGATGAGCGTGCCATTCCTGGCCTTCACCGGCTCTGCGCTCATGTCCACCGTGATCACCGTGGCCATCGCTGCGGCATCTGTCGGGGACAGAGCCAGTTCACACGACGCCCTACCGAGCAACGAGCCGGTGCGCGTCGTGACGGCGCTTGTTGCTGTCGTGCTGGTCGGCGCGCTCGTCAGCTATGTGAGCGTCGCGCCGCGCGCGGCGTTTTCCGACTTCCGAGCACGCGGCGACATCGTCACCCGTGATGGTGAGGTCCTGGCGACCACGAACTATACGGCTGACGGCAGCCGTGGGCAGCGCATCTACCCCTGGGGGGCGCAAGCGGCCGCGGTCACCGGTGCATCCTTCGGGACCCGCGGCACGGCGGGACTGGAACGAGCTGAGCGCGCCACGCTCACGTGCGGTGCGGACTCACAGTGGTGGTACTGGATGACCGACGCCGTCACGCCCCACAGGTGCGAGCCCGCGGACGTCGTCACGACGATCGATTCGCGTTGGCAGCAGGCCGCGGCAGACTCGCTTGCTGGCCAACACGGCTCTGCGATCGTGCTCGACTCAGTCACCGGCGAGATTCTGGCGCTCGTCGATACGAGCCTCGCGGATCCAGCTACCTGGGACCCGGAGAACCTTCCAGAGTCCGAGGTGTCATACGAAGCAGTCGCTCCGGGCTCGGTATTCAAGCCGCTCGTCGCCGCGGTTGCACTGCAAGCGGGCGTAGTAACCCGTGGCGACGTCGCGAGCGAGTACGTCGTCAATGGCGAGCGCGTGAGCAACATCGACGGCTCCCGCTGCGCGGACACGAGCGTGCAGGGAGCGCTTGAGCAGAGCTGCAACACCGTCTTCGCGCAGCTCGCAGTCGAGATGGGCGCGGACGCGCTCTCACTCTCGCTCAGCGAAGTATTCGGAGTCGATCGGGCCCTGTCGTACGACGCGGGGGTTGCCACGGGTGTCACGTCCGGCATCAGCGACAGCGTCACCGCGGGGGGGCTGGCACGCACGGGCTTCGGGCAGGAGTCAGTACGTGCCACGCCCCTGTCGATCGCTTCGAGTCTGTCCGTCATCTCCGCCGCGGCCGGGGAACGCGACGCGCCTAAGGCGCATCTGGTGGCAGGGAAGTGCACGGCAAGCGGACTTCAAGAAAGTGCCGTAGAGGTGCTCGGCTCGGGAGATCTTGAGGCAGACGTCGCGCGCGAGGTTCTCGACGGCATGACGCGCGCAGTGGCGGGCGAATACGGCACCATGCAGGCGCTCAGAGCCCTGGGGTTCCCGGTGGCAGGCAAGAGCGGAACAGCGCAGGTAAGTGCTGAAGTTTCCTCTTCACGAGTGGTGTACTGGGCCGCTACTGTGGTGGGAGACAAGGTCACGGTGGTCCAGATTCGTGATGTCGCGTACGGAGGCGCGAACCCAGCGACAGTAGCCATCGCCGACCTGCTGGGGGGCATGCCGGCTGAGGTCTCCGATCTGGCATGCGGGAAGGGGCTCTGACCGCCGTGCCGTACGTCGTGACGTTGGAAGTATTCGAGCGTGGCGAGTGGATCGAGGCTCTGGCCCGGGCTTCGTGCTGGGAGAGCCAACCGGTCGATGGCGCGGAGCGACGACTGCGGGTCGAACCGGGTCCTGTCGCGGGGCCGCGGCGCGCTACTTTCACCTTCGAGCGCAAGGTGAAAGGCTCCTGGGAGCCTGAGCTTGCCATCGCTGAAGGACCCGACGTCACACTCGTCGTCGGAAGCGAGCCCTGGGTCGCACGCGAGCGCCACACCGTAGTGATCGAGTACCTCGGGCAGGACGGACGTGGACGCCCCGGAGAGCGACTGGCGCCCGGGATCGCGCTTGTGCTTGAACTCTCTGACACCAGGGCGCGCGCCAGCCATCAGGCTCATCACGACGATTGGAGGGTCGGGTATCGCACAGGCGCCGGCGATCTGCGCGGCCAGTTCGATTCGCGCGCGTCGGTTCTGGTCGGCGCGGGCGACGAGGTTGTCGCGGGCTACGTCACCGGTAGCGGGACGACTCTCGGCGAGCGAATCCGATGCACCGTCAGCGATATCGGCAACGAGGGCGACTCGCCCCTGGCAGCGAAGATCGTTCAGCGGTCGAGCCGTATTCCTACCCGGCGAGACGACACGGGACGAATCGCTGACTTCCGCGATGACCTCGAGGTTAATAGGCCCAAATTCGCCACGGCGATCTCGGGGGCGGTCGCCGCGCGCCGCCTCGAGCCCGAGTACCGGGCAGTAGCGGGCGAGGAGTGGCCCGTCGTGCGGCTCATGGAGGGCGTCCTCGGGCTCAAGAGCAATGCCGCGTACAGGCAAGGTAGCGTCGACCGCTACCTCACCAACGCCTGCCAGCGATTCGGCATCCCCGTCAACGACCTCGGGCTCGACATCGAGGATCGAGGTGTCGTCCGCCTCGGTCGCATCGGCGAACAGATGCTCAAGATGGGGGCGCTCTCGCACGACTCGGTTGATCGGGCGAGCATGCGCCTCGCCTTGCACGTCGAGTTCCTCGACGAGGTCAACTCACAACTGCGCGGTCGGCTCTACGGAGATGAGGGCGCAGCGCGGGACCTCGGTGCCATGCTCGCCGCGGTTGAGAAGCGGAAGGATCCCGCTGGGCCCGGCGGCGGCCAGCTCCGAGAGATGCATGAACTCGTCCGCGTCGTGTACGGCGTGCTCCGCGACGCTGAAGTCGACGATGAGAGGTGCAGCGTCGGTGCCTACCTTGGCCTTGACCCGCACCAAGGCGAGGACGAGTACGACAGCGCTCTCGCGGCCATGCAGAGTCCCGACGCGCGGCGTCGAGCACTCTCAATGCTCCGTCAGCGAGGCGTCGTTCCTACGCCTTCGAAAGGAGCGTGAACTCATGAGCGGGTGGCGCTTCAGTTCGAGTGCAGTGCAGGACAAGGGTGTCCGGACTCGTCAGAACGACACATACCTCCTCACGAGGAACGTGGTGGCGCTCGCCGACGGTGCAGGCTCGAGCTCTGAGGCGCGTGCGCTAGCTGACGCGGTCGTGGATCACGCCGCACGAGTACTGTCGCCGCCTGCATCAGGAGGCCTGACCGCCATCGAGGTCGCACGCGGACTTGAGGTGTTCCGTTACTCGGGAGGAGACGTCACTCCAGCAGCTGCTACGACGCTCCTGGCGGCGGCGGTCGACGCCACGGGCATGTTGTGGATGGTCTCACTGGGTGACTCGGTTGCCACCTCGATCCGAGGGGGGTCAATTCTCGCTCAAAGCGCCGCCCACAACCGCGCTGCGCAAGAGTCACTCCAGGGCGGGGTGCCCGCCCTGGGCGACGAAGCACGCCTCACGCGGTTCATGGGATTGTCCGGCCCCGTGGGTGCCGCCGACATCCAAGTGCAGCGGGCGCTCCCCGGAGACGTGATTGTGCTGGCGACCGACGGTTTCCTGCCGTATTTGACGATGCCGATTCTCCTTGAAGCGGTGCGTCGGCATCGGGCGCCCGAAGCGATCGTGCTCGCCGCCGCAGAGCACCTGCCCAGCGAATCGGGCGACCTTGGAGACAACGCCACGATCGTGGTGGCAGTAGTGGAGGAAATGTGACCACAGGTGGCAACGGCGGGCGGCCCGCACCCGCCCGAGACTCTGTTCTCCGGCCCCACCCGCGATTCCCGAACGATTCTGTCGTCGACTTCGATTGGGAGGACATCAGCGGCTTTCGCGACGGTACCTGCATTCAGCCAGCGGAATGGCCGGAAGACTCAGGACTCGAGACCATCTACGGACCGGTCATGGTAAAGCGCTTCGACCTCGCTCACGCGGAAGCTCGACGGCAAGCAGGCCGGGAGTTTGATGCGTACCGCGCGCTCAGAAACTGCACCACGCATCCGTCGCGCCTCGCGAAGTGCTTCGGCATACTCAACCTCGCAGACCCCGCTGACCCAGGATCGGTGCGGGAACTCGTTTTCGTCCTCGAGGCACTAGGGAAGTCAGCGCTCGAACAGGCTGAAGCCATCCGCGATGGAAACGCCCTCGATGACGAGGCGAAGCGCGAAGCGCTTAAGGAACTCGCTGCGATCGTCCTGCGCGACGGGTTGCAGGCGATCCTTCAGGCGGAGCGCGTCGACATTTCGAGCAGAGACTGCCATCCGGACAATCTCTTGCTCCCCCGCGACCTTGTTCGCGGCAGGCGGGCAACCGTGACGCTCGTCGACTTCGACCACGCCTGGGTCGCGTCGGGCGCCGCAGAGACCGACGGCATGACCCATGGGTTGGATCTCGTCACGCCGCTTGACGTGCTCCGTGGGGAGCGGCCGTGTGGCCTCCCGGACGAGGCGTACGCCGTCGCAGTATCTGCGTTCGTGATCGCTACGGGCGGAGTCGAAACTCCTCTGGTGTATGAAGGTTCCGGGGAGCCGGTGAAATACCTGCGCCACGTCGCGCACGCCTACCGTTCTTGGCGTCTCCCGGAGCGCGCCGCAGATCGGCTCCTCGACACCTTGCCAAATGATGCGACGACCGATGCCTTGGTGGCCACCCTGAACGCGATTCTTGACGGCCATGCGGGATGGCGCCGCCAGCAGGTCGCTAGCGACGGACATCGAGAGCAAGTTCGCAACATCGTCGAGTCCCACGCCCGCGCAATGGCAGATGCTCTGCCTCAGGCGAGCGACGACGGTGCGTCTGAGGTCCGCACCCACGAGGACCTGCGAGTCGAAGAAGCCCTCGCTGAGCTGAATGAGAACCACCTGCTGGCAACGCTTGCGGACTTCGCGCCGCCGCGCGTCCCGCTGCTGCGTCGGCTGAGGGTCGGTGCGCGGACGCGTCCGCTCGGAGTCTGGTTCGCCACTGTGGTGCCGGCCATCGTTGTCGTAGGAGTTATGGTCGCGCTTGCCTGGCCTTGGTGGACCGCGCACACGAGCGTGGCGGCGTGGCAGCTGAGCAAGATTGGCGGATTGCACAAACTCGCGATGACGGTGGTCGTGCTCGTGGCCTTGGCGCCGGCCTGCGAAATGCTTGTGCGCGAGATCCGGCGGAGTCCACGCCAGCGGCGCATGACGACGTGGACGGCCCGGATGGTCAAGGCCTTCTACTCTGGCATTGCCGCGCTCTTAGTCATGGTCGTGGGCATCGCTGGGCTGGATACGCTCCTGCTCGGAGAGTCGTCGTACGTGTTCACGAGCGTCCGCGACTCCGCCGCGCAGAGCGCGGATGATTCGACTGATGTGGCTGATGCGAGTGATGCGAGTCTCGCGTGCGCCAATCCAATTGCCGGTGTTCCCGCGTCCTCGATCGTATGTATCGAGGACGCGGCAGACACCGCTTGGGCAGTTGCCAGCAGTTCCGCCCAGGGGAGCGACACGGATGTTGTTGGCGAGGGCGTACGAGCGGTCGAACTGAGCAACCTGAAGTACGAGTGCGTCGCTGCAAGCGTCTCAGCATCCCAGAATCTTGATGCGCCCTCCGAGCACGCACAAGCTGTGGCGGGCGACGATCGGGTGCTGGTCCCCGATGGCGAGCGTGGCACCCCTGTCCGCTACGGCTCGGGCAGTCGCACGTGGGAGAGCTCCACATGGAGCGACGGACCCGACGACAGCTACAGTCGTGAGCGTAGTTTCGTCCTCACATCCGTCCCAGACAACGCCCGCATACGATTCGAACGGGCGCTCGCATCAGTCGAGGGCATCGGCACGACCGATGTCATCGTGCAGGTCGTCGAAGAGTCCTGCAACGAGACTGATCGGTCTGCCATCGATGCCGACGTGTTCGTGCTGCTAGGAGCGATCGAGGGAGCGACGAGTGACGTCGTCGACTCAACGCTCTACTCAATTGCCGCTGGAGACGCATGCGACGCAGATGCCGATTTCGGCGCTGTGGCTCAAAGCATGGAGGTGCCACTCGCCGCTGACGGCAGACCGAGGGTCCTCGAGTGGACCGATTGTGTTTGGCCGATCTACCTCCAGCAGGGGTTCGACTCGGGTCAGATTCGGTCGCTCCAGTTGGCATTGCGCCACCAGCCCGCGGGGTCATCGGCAAGACCAGAGACCGAGGAACCCTACGCATGGGAGACCGACACATGGCAGGCATGGTGGACGTTCGAGGACGGCGCGGACGTGCCCAAGTGGGATGGCTTTGTCATCGCAGAATTCGCAGGCGAGACCACCGATGACTCGTGGTCATTGGTGCTGTGGGCAACAGACTCGGACGGGAACATGCTGACCAATGATTGGTTCGCCACTGACCTAGTTCAGTCCGTGGCACAGGGAATCAAGCTTTTTGATAATGCTCCGGTCGATATGACGGGGGACGCCAATGCCTCGTAAGCGCACGGAATGTATTCAATGCGACGCCCGGTTCAGCGCTGACGGACTCGACGGGATCGTCTGGTTGGGCGACGACGGAGCCGAGGCGAAGCCCGCTGCCGCGATGACGCTTGACGAAGACGCCGACTGGCATCGTCTTGGGCTTTCCCCCCACTGCAGTGGCTCGATTCCGCATCCGATCCCGCCCCACAACGCGGTCGTGATGGCCATAGTCGGTCCCCACTTGTCGGGCAAAGACCACATCATCAAGGCCATCGCGAGCGACTGCTCCCGCGCCGGCACCACGACGTACAGCTTGGAGCCGGATCCGATCGATCGTCAACGATGGGGTCGTAACGCCGACATCACCAGCCCGCTCGACCGTCGGCAGGTCTTGCGAGTTGAAGTCCGCCCGAAGGGATCCGCGAAGCTTCCAGGATCGGTATGGGTTTACAACACCGGCGGTGAGGAGGTTTGGCCTACTGCGGAGAACAAGGTCGGTCTGAACTGGCTAGGTAAGACGGACGTCATCGTGTTCGCAGTGCCGCCCCCGGCGTTGCCGAGGTTCTACCTCCACCCAGAGCTCGGCGTCTACCGCGAGAAGGTCGACTCGATAGGTGTCCAGGACCCTGAGACTATGGCTGACGGCATCGCCATGGTGAGAAAGCACATGAGACTGGCAACGCTCCGCCAGACCGTAGTCCTCGCCTTGACGAAGTGCGACCGGTACCCCGTGTCGACCGGTTTTCCGCGGGAACTTCGCGCGAACAGGCGTGGCGCCGCGGGCAGCAAGGACATCCTTGCGGTCGAGCAACAGCAGTTGGCGGCCTTCCTTGTCCGAAGTGAAGCAGCGCCCTTGTTGGATGCTGCCGGAGGTATCGCGCGACCCGTCTTCCTGTGCTCGATCGCTGGCGCGGGAGCGGACGCGCGCGACGACGAAGCCGTGGCGGTGGACGAAGTGCGGCCAGCGCCCGACCCCGACGGTTCGCGACGGGCGGTCGACCTCATCCATATCGCGCTCATGCGCCACAGGGTTGCGGACCATGACTGAGACTGATCTGCCAGGGCTGGAAGTGCTGGTCTACTCGTGGGCCACAAAGACCCTCGAGGGAAGCGGATTCGGAGTCGTCGGCGTCTCGGACGGCTGGCCGCACCCGCGGTCAATCCGTGCCACACCGCTCGAGCGGGTTGTCGGACGCGACGGTGCCGGCAACGGCGAGGCATCGTACGCATATGTCCGTGATCACGCGTATGGCCCGATCCTGGTGATGAAGCGCTATCTTGGCAACGACCCGGCAGGTAGGCCCGGCAGATACGTCGCTGAAGTCGTATGCGCCAGAAACGGTGAACTCCGTGCCGTAGATGCAATCAACTATGCCTGCCGGCTCGCGGACACCCTCGACTGGCCCGTCGACGCAGCCCCCTCCACGTCCCTGCACTTGCCGACCGCAGCGGCCACCGCGCCATCGCGAGTGAGCCCCGAGGCGGTGGCCCAGGTTCTGCAGGTCCTCAGCACTCATAGAGTGGGTGCGTTTCGGTTCTCTGCAGGCGAGCTGGCGTCCGCGTTGGCCATACTTCCCTCACCGCTAGTCGAGGGTGTCTCCTTCGCCACTCAGAACTTGGCTCCTCTCACGTCAGGTCCCGCGCTAGTGCTCGGCGGCACGCCTTCTCCACACTCGGAGGGCTACGGTGCCTACCTCAGCGCGGCCGAGTCGATCGTCAATGAACCAGCCGCAGAAAGTGACGTGGGCTCTGTCTCAGAACTGCTTGCCTGGCTGCGACACAGGGACGAGGACTCACGCGATCCCATGAGTCTAGGCACGGTTGAGCTTGTTGGAGCGGCCCGCCGTGCAACGGGCCTGCGCTTTGACTTGTGCATGGACTCGCTCGCCGAGCGTGTCGTGCGTGGTGAGATTGACGACTCGTACGTGCGGTCCCTGCCGATTGACTGGACGGCGTCGTTGGCGGCGCGGCTGCTCCGCGACCCGACTGTCCAAAGTCGCGGCGATGCTGTCGCGCTTGCGCGTCGGAGCGGCGCTGACGAGCACCAGATCTACGACGCGATGTTGTCGAGTCTTTCGCGGCGCTACGACAGCGACTCGCCGGACGTGGGTCGTGCGACGCCAGCCGAACTGGCGATGCTCGCGGACTACTTCGACACCTACATGACCCGTTATGCTCGCCGCACTCAACTAGCCACGATTCTCGCCGATCCATGGGCGTTCGCGCTGGCGACCGGCCGGTGGGCAGGATCGGCGCACCGCGTAGTCCGCGAGTTCTGGACCGTGGGGGACGCCCCGCTGTATGGGATCGAAGGAGCGGCTGCGGAACTGCTGGTGTCGTTTCCGCACGAGACGGCCGCTGTCCTCGCGTCGCGCCCGGCTTCCGTGGCACGGTTGGAGGTGGCTGTTCGTGCTCTACCGCCGGGCGGCTACCTCGGCGCAGCAGCAGCGGTGATCGCCCGAAGCGGTGTCCCAAGCCCTTTCGGGCCGCCGCTGTCCGAGAAATGGGCTCGATCGTGGCGGTGGCGGCCTCGACGCCTACCGCGTCGCGACCGCCACCAGGATGGGTCGACGTCCTAGTCGTTGGCACCTTCCCACGACGCCACATACCGTTCGGTCTGCCGCGCCTCCCGCCTCGTTGACTGCACGGCGTGGGCGACACGCACCGCGAACTCGGGCGCGCCGGCGAAGGTGATTTCGACGGGGCTGTCGAGGTGGTGGATCGAGTGGGACGCGACGGGGGAACCATCGACGATCACGGCGCCCGAAGGTGTGAGATCGTCCAGCCGCATGCGACCTTCACGATCGACCACGAACTGCGCCGCCACTCCGTGCGGGAGCGACGACGGCACTTCGATGTCAGCTTCGCCGCGCCGGCCGATGGTTACGTACTTTCCACGGACCACGCCTGAACGACGCGACACGCGGCCGGCTTGCCGCACCTCGGCGAAGAACCTCTCCTGGTCAGAGCCGGGCGTCAAGGGCGGGGCGGTACTCGTGCGGCTCGTGGGCGCCCCAGTTCGAGTACCGGACGGCGCGACCTGGTGGCCAGGGTCCTCGCGTCGGTGAGGCTGCGCGCCCGACGAGACATGCGGATCCGGTGAAGGAGAGACTTCAGACACCGCCACTGCGAGCGTCCCGACAGTCACCGCCTCGAGGGTCCAGCGGCCCGCCAGGTCCTGGTCGCCTACGAGGCGCCGTCCGTGACGCTGCCGCAGCGCGCCCGGCAGCATGGCATTGACTCGACGTGCGAGTTCGTTCCTTTGCTCGTTGTCCCTCAGCACGTTTGCCACCGGGAGTGGCGCCGTCAGGTTGAGCGACACCGGCGGGAGGATGACGGCGCCGTCAAAGCCGAGTTCGGTTGCATCCGCAAGGGACGCGGTCATCGCGTGAACGACCGCGGATCGCGTGTCGGCATTCGCCTTCCAACGGGGCGGGGTCGACGGCCGCGATGCGCCAGCCAGCTCCGATACGTACGTGCGAATGACCGGATAGACATGGCTCCGCAGGTACGGCAACGCAAACACCGCGATTCCGAGAATCGCGATGAGGATTGTGGGGTTCATCGTAATCACCTCCGTGATCTGTATCTGGGCAATGCCAGAACACATCACCGCCGATGCGCGCGCCACACTCGGTGCACCGCCGTGCACCCTTACTTTTCGGCGACGGTGCGAAGACGGCCGCAGGACCCTCGCCGGCGCCCAACGTGGAGTCAGCGAGACCAGGTTCCGCTCTGGCACCCCAGGCTCATCTAGGCCCAGTGAGACGGAAACCAGTCAGCCCGGGTGACGCGCGTGACGAAGACCACCTCGTCGTCGACCAGTGTGACCATCAGGCCTGATCGGTCGACCTTGAACCTTCCGCCATCGGGTCGCATCGCTCGCATGCGCGCGAGCACGCGGACTGCCACGTTTCGGCTGACGGCCTCCGTCAATGCTTGACCGCCCTCGAGGGGCGTGACGACTCCGTCGAAAGTGAGCTTGTACGCCTCGCCGGTCCGCCATGCCCGGGAGAGGTCGTCCGTTCCTGGCACTTCTACGTCTCTGGTGGTGGTCGGTGCGCCGGGCCGTCGGGGCACCTCTCGAGTCTGTGGCGCGGTGGCTTTGGAGCGCTCAGACGCTCCCGACGGCGCTGGCTTCGACTCCTTCCGGGCTCCTGCGCCGGGTCTCGCCGTCATGTGGGCGACCCTGCCGGCACTGTCGCCTGCTGCGAAGCCGGCGCGGTCGTCCAGCGCGGCCGTGATCGCTGTGGTGATGCGGGTACCGCGCCGGGTGAAGCCGAGCTCTCGCATGACGGCGAGGAACTCGTCGTCTCGAGTGCGCAGCACGCCGTCGCTTCTCAAGTAGCGCACTAGCGCCACGAGATCCTGATGGGAGTAGTCCGTGATGGGCTGGCCGCGAACCAGGCGAGGCTTGGTGACCGTCGCCCGGGTGGTGTCCTCGCTCCAGTTGGCTGGTTCCGCGATCGGTCCTGGCGGCTCGTCGGTCGCTGCCGTGCCATCGTCGACTGCCTCGCGGTAGGTGGTCAGGATGCGTTCGACCTCTGCGTCGGGGTCGCGGAACCAGTCGGTGCTCCAGATGCGGACGAAGCGCCATCCGCGTGCTTCGAGAAGAGATTGGCGGAGGCGGTCTCGCTCACGTGCGGTGTGGCCGGAGTGGTAGGAGGCTCCGTCGGCTTCGATCGCGAGGACGTGCTTGCCGGGCTTGTCGGGGTGGCGGGCGGCGAAGTCGATGCGGTAGCCGCCGACGCCGACTTGGCAGTCGAGGGGGATGCCTGCGCGGGTGAGGCGGTCGCGGACGTCGATCTCGAACGGGTTGAGCGCGACGTCCTTGGTGGGCAGGTCGCCTATGTCCTGTCCGCCGCTTGCCATGAAGCGCAGGAACTGGACCATGAGGCGGAAGCCCGCTGACGGGTGCGCATCGGGGGCGACATCGTCGGCTTCGAAGCTGGTAACCAGTGTCATGTGGGCGCGGGCACGGCTGATCGCCACATTGAGGCGGCGCTCGCCGCCTTCTTGAAGGAGCGGGCCCCAGAAGTAGCGGAGCTTGCCGTCGAGTCCTTTGCCGTACCCGACGGTCAGGATGATCGAGTCACGCTCGTCGCCCTGGACACGCTCGATCGACTTGACGAAGAACGGCTCATCCGAGGTCTGGTCAAGCAGGTTCCTCAGCGTGGCGTCGCTGAGGGCGGCGGCCTCGAGGGCGTCTTCGATGCGGCGCTGGTGTTGCACACCGAAGGTGATGACGCCGAGGGTGCGGTCCGGGTGCGCTGTCGCGTGGTCACGTACGAGTGCGACGACCTTTGCCACCTCTAGTTCGGGGCTGTTGGTGGTCTTGCGAATGCCGGGGGACGGTTCGACGGTGACATGGCGGATGACGTCGGAGCTGTCGGCGGCGGGGAACGTGGTGAGCGAGTGGTCGTAGACACCGGCATTGGACACAGCGATGAGACGCTCGTCGCGTGACCGGTAGTGCCACAGCAGGCGTCGCGATTGACCGGCGAGGAGACGGTCCATCGCGAACAGGATGCTTTCGGCGTCGCGGGTGAAGGTCTCGCTACGCATCTGGGGACGTTCGGCGACCGCACTGTCGCTGAGGGAGGCGGTCTCATCCTCATCCTCCCGAGCGTTGTCGTCCTCGAGGACCTTGGTGAAGAACTCGGTGGGCGGGAGCTGCCGGCTGTCGCCAGCGACGATGGCCTGGGAAGCGCGCATGAGTGCGGGGATGGCGTCGGCGGGGCGGACCTGGCTCGCCTCGTCGAAGATCACCACGTCGAAGCACTGCTCGAGCGGGAGGACGCGGGAGACCTGCAGGGGGCTCATCGCCCACACTGGCTTGGCCGCCTGGACCACGTGAGGTGCTTCGCGGAACAGGGTGCGGACCGCACGGAAGTTGCGCTTGCGGGTCACCTCGGTCTTGAGGAGCTGGTGCTCTTCGGGGTAGCGGTCGAGTGCGTCGCGGAACCGCTCGGCAGCGACTCGTCGGATCCGTGCGGCGTTCGCGACCAGGTGCTCGACGTCGTTGACGCGGAACTCGGCGGTGGCGTTGTTGAGGAGTGTGCCGTTCGAGCTCGACAACCACGGCGACATCATCTCGGCCATCTCCAGCACGGCGCGCTGAACGGCCCACCGGACCGTGGTGCTCGGCGGTGTCGACCGCGGCACACGTGTGGCGGCTTCGCGTCGCAGCGCGTCGAGGAGCACCCCCAGGCCGGCAGTGTGGAAGTCCTGCTCGATGGCATGAACGCGTGGCATCTGGCCGCGGCGCGAGTCCGCGGCAGCGCGGCTGAGGGTAGCGATCGCATCATCGAGCGAGAGGGCCTCGAGCGTCACCCCGGGGACTGCGGCTTGGAGCAGGCGTAGACCGTTGAGCGTGTCGTCGACGGAGGATGTGGTCGTGTGAAGCTGCGGTGGCGTCGGTGCCGTACCGGCGGCGCGGCACAGGCTCACGTAAGCGGCCGCGCTCTTGACGACGCTCTTGCGTGCTCGGCTGTCGAGGTCTGGGGTCAGCGTAGCGGCGCGAGCCTTGAGGGTGCGGCGCTCGCCCCACTTCAGGGCGATGCCGAGGCGTTTGCGCTCGCCACGGTCTAGGGCGGCGCTCATCGCGTTGAGGTCGTCGGCGCTTACCGACGGGTCGAACAGTTGTGGGGCATCAGCGCGCAGGGACTGGTAGAGCTCGTTCTGTCCGATGGCGACGCGGGCCTGCTCCCACGTGGTGGGAGGCGCGTACCCGATGGCGCGGGCGCACCGCTCGGCGTCGGCTCGAATCATGGGGATGTCGATGCCGGCGAGGCGCTGCACGGTCTCGGTGACCCACTGCAGCTGGTCTGTGCCCGTGATGTAGTTGCGGCTCCACATGCTGTCGGCCGCCCATTCGGGGTCGAGAGCTCCGATCGCTGCGAGGTCATCAGCCTCGCGGCAGAACCGGTCGAGGTCAGTCGCGGTCCAGGAGTTGAACAGTGAGCCGGGCAGGCGCACGTCCAGCTTCGCATCCTCAGGGGTGGCGGCGGTGGCGGAGCGAAGTTCGTGAACCGATACGCCCCACGCATGGTCGTCGCGATGCAGTGCGTCGTGGTGTCCGACGAGTTGGCCCCGTGCAGCGTCGAGTGCGAACTCGAGCGACGACACGTCAGGTCGGCCGATGGAGTGCTGGCTGTCGAGGACGCGGCGCAGTTCCGCCGAGATGTAGCGTCGCGACCCCGTGGAGGCAAACATGTCCAACACGAGGTGCGCCAGCCCCGCCCGGTCGAGGCGATCCAAGACCGCGGAGATAGCGGCGCGCTTCTGCGCCACAAACAGCACTCGCTTGCCGTCCGCTGTCAGCGACGCGATCAGGTTCGCGATCGTTTGGCTCTTGCCTGTTCCGGGTGGACCTTCGACCACCATGTTGCGGCCCGCGCGGGCTGCGTTGATGACGTAGCTCTGGCTGGAGTCGGCGTCGAGGACAAGGAACTCGGAGGCGACGGGCTCGTAGTCGGGCTGTCGTTCGGAAATGTCGCCTGCCTGATGGCGGGCACGGTCGCTAGCGTGACGGTCTCCGGCCAGCGCGGCGACGATGTCGGACACGGCGATTGCCGTCTCGTCGTCGACGTCGTTCACCATGGTCTGCTTCATGTAGCTGAAGGTGCCCAGGAATATCTCGTCGTCGATGGTGAAGTCGGCAATGTCGGCGCAGCGCTCGCGGATCGTGTTGAGGGCGATGTCGACTGCGCCCGGGGCGGGGTCGTCAATGCCGTAGGTATCGTCATCGGGCAGGCGGACTTTGTCGGCGTTGATGACGTGTTGGAGGACCCCGTTGAGTTGGAACTCCTCGTCGAGTCGAAGCTCCCAGGAGGTTTGAGCGCCGCGGCGTATCGACAACTCCAGCGGGCGGAGTATGACGGGAGCAGAAGGACGGCGGTCGCGAAGCCTGGCGACGGGCTCGGCGACGTCGTCGGACTCCGCCTTGGTCATCGCAGGGCTGGCTGACAGGTCCCACGATGCGAGGCCGACGGCGATATAGGCGACCGAGACGCCGTACTCCTCGCGTGACTCACGCTGCTTGCGCTCCAGCAGGGCGCACGCACGCTTCGCGCTATCGAACTGTGGGCCCGCCGGGAAGAGGTCCGCCAGGCGGACAGCCGCGCCCGTGAGGAGCTTCTGGACACCGTCCGGTCGCGCCTCGGCCAGGTCGATCATCGACTGCGTCTTGCGGAAGTACAAGAGGCGGTTGTTGCCGCTGACGTCAATGAGCGCGCTACGCCATTCCTTGGTCGCCGCGAGGTACATCTTGCCCACGGCAGTCGCGAATTCTTCTTCGCGCGGCGATGCGGCGTTGCTGTCCTCCATGCGCTCGTAGGCTCCCCTCAGCGTTACGTGCGCTCTAGCGTATCTTCGCCGTCGCCAACTGCATGCAGCCTGTTCCGCGCAACGAGGGACGGCGCGCGACGTCCGACGTACCGCAACGGGCGCCCGGGGCAGACCCTTCCGTTATGACGTGGTGGAGACATCGACGCCTGCACGGCGAGCTCGGGATGTGGACACCGCTCGAGGTCGAGGAGGCCTACTACGCTGACCTCGAATCACCCCAGCCGGTACCTGCCGGACAGGGAAACTGAGTGGAACGAAACTCAGGCCGATTCAGTGGACATCTCGAGGAGCACGGTCCACGGAGACGTCTCCATCGTCGGCATGGCCTTGGATCACGACGCACCCAGGGTCGCACTCCACCTCGAGCACCTCACGGTCAAGGCCCTCCAGGTCGGAGGCGCCAGGCTCTCGACCTGTGATCTGACCGAGGTGGAGGCGGACCAGGTCACCATCAGGGAGTGCGACATCGACACACTGCAGCTGGACGGTGCACTGGTGGACGGCGGAACCATCGAGTATTCGCGCATCGGTCGACTGTCCGTGGATGACGCCACGCTCGGGCCGAGCTGGGTGCGCGACGACCCGCCCGCACGCGTCGACTGGATGGGAGACGAGTCCCGCGAGACGGTCATCGGCCTCAACATCCTGGGGTCGACGACTGAGGTTCCGCCGCTGGGCCTGATCGACAATGACTGCGTTGGCACTATGGGTGACGTACTCCTTGACGGCTTCCCCGTGCCGCTACGACGTGACTCCGGCACGGCCCGATTCGGGGCAAAGTGGCGCAGGCTCGTCAGCCCGGCGGGCACGCGTGATGCCGTCGAATCTCGGAAGTGCACACAAGTCGAGGGCGGTTGGAGCGGCTGGGCGTGGTGAGCCAACGCGCGGACGTCGAACGCACTCAGGCACAGGCGCGTACGGAGCGACCCCGAATCGAGGCCGAGGTCGACGGTGCCAGGGACCCAGACTTCGGAACACCGCGCCAAACATGCGCGACAACTCGTTGCCTAGCGCGCGCCGACGCGGTCGCTATGGGGTCGCGTCATCCCCATGTGCACAGGCCGCCGCCTGCTGCGCTTTCTACAAGTCCGTCCACGGTGACGAAGTAGTAGTAGCCGTCCGGGAAGTACGAGCGGCCATCGATCGGTGAGTAGTCGAAGAAGCCCTTTCCGGGGGGGATGTCGGGGTAGAGAGACACGAGCTTGGATTCACTGTCGCCGACACGCACCCCATCTGCCGTTACCAAGTCGGCCAAGGCCGGTTCAGACGGCTCGGACAGGGTCCACGACGAGACGTAGGGTTCCTCCGCGTAAGCCTCAAGAAGTACACCCTGTGAGCGCCACGAGTAGAACGTGATCGGACCTTGGCAGTACTCCTCGAACTGCTCGAAATCGCTGCCGATTGTGTTCGTCAGTAGCGCTACCGCGTCGGTTTCGGTGAGCAACGCGCCGTTGATCCTTGCGCCGGGCCCAAACACGATGGTCGGAGCCGTCGCGTCGATGGTGTCTTGGATGCGGTGGCGTGCGGGGTAGAGGAAGAGGTCGGATGTGGTTTCGTTGACGTGGTGGCAGTTGATGTCGATCCAGATGTCGGCGGCAGCGAAGGTGCCACCGAGTAGGAGGAGCGATGCGGTTGAAGGGATGTCGAGGTTGCCGCAGGCGATGGTCGCGGTGTCGGCGTCGGTCCCCGTGGTGACGGTGGTGGCTTCGTCGTGGGCGGAGGTGACTCCGACGACGAGGTCGCCGATGGAGCCGACATTGTCGACGACGTGTCCGAACAGGGAGGTGCGGAGGTTGACCTGGCCGGCCATCGCATAGAGCGGGAAATTGTCTGGCAGGTGTGGCAGGGCACGGAGTTCGGGCGAGTCGGGGGTGAAGGCCTTGGTCGCTTCCGATGTTCCGAGGTCTTCGATCAGCTGGCAGATTCCGACAAGGTTGGCGGCGACGGCGGCGAGGTTGGGGAGTCTGCATAGGGCGGACAGGCCCTTCGCTACCTGATTCGCGGTGGGGGTGAGGTCGCTGCCGCGTAGTGAGGATCCGGTGTTGGGGGTGCCGAGGGTCGTGATGTGTGCGACCTTGTCGGCGACGTCGTGGCCATCGCTGCATTGGACGTCGAGTGCGCATCGTGCCGCGAGTCCGCCCATGGAGTGGGCGACGATGACGACCTTGCCGGTTCCGCCGCCAGCGGAAGACGTCGAGGACCAGGTCTCGATGAAGGTCGCCAGTTCTGGCCCGATGTGGCTGTTGGTGACCCAGTTGGTCGACCAGTCGGCGTAGTCGAACTTCACCACGCATGAGTCGTCGCCGCCGCCGGTGAGGATCTCGTCTGACGTGTCGTCCCAAGTGCCAGGCGATGAGTTGAAGCCGTGGACGAGGACGACGATCTGCCGCGAGTCGCCGTCAGGGTTGCAGTACAGGCGGTAGCTTGCCGACGCGCTGCTTGCCGGCACCACCATCGCGGCGGCGGTGAGTACGAGGGTGGTCAGCACGAGTAGGAGCCTGGTCATGTCAGTTCTCCTCGGTGCCTGCGAGCAGCCATCGGCCGTCCACATCGACGAGGAAGAGCGTCGACACCATCGGCTCGGGGCCGCTGATGGTCGCGTCGACGGAGGCGAACCCGTCGGACTCGGTCCACGTCGCCGCGTCGATGGACATGGTCGAGCCCGCCGCCAGGAGGGGTGTGCCGCCTTCGCTTTGCCACGCTTCGGCGACATCGGGGGCCAGCCATTGTTCGATTTCGGCAGGGTCTTGCGACACCAGACCAGACTCCAGGTCGGCGAGCCGGTCCAGCGGTGCGTCGCTTGCCGAGGGCCCTGTCGCGTGCGGCGTGGGGGACGCTGAGGCGGCTGCCACGCTGGGGCTGTCACCCCGCAGCGCGAAGAAGACGAGCACGCCGACTATGGCCAGAACCCCACACGCTACGGCGACCTGCCACCACGCGACCTTCATCAGCCCCCCAGACTGTCGCCGAGAAAGGCCGCCCCACCGCGACCTGCCCCAGCGCTGACACCATCATGGCGTTATCGCATCATCGACGAAAGCCCCTCCGTCGCGCCACTAGCTCCTCGCGGATTCGGGGGTCTGCTCCGGCATCGGTTGACGCTGACCGCCACGGATCTAGGTCCGTGCTGGAACGAAGTTCTCCGTGCCCAAGACATATCCGGCCGAGTTCCGTCGTGATGTCGTCGCGGTCGCCCGTCAGTGCGGGTCGATCGCACAGATCGCGACGACATCACGACGGAACTACCGGGGGTAAGGTTTGGGCGCAGCTCACATCCTTCCGGAAGCACCATCCGGCACCACAGATCGGATGTCACTTGTCCGTTGACCACGCCCCCACGAAGTTCTGAGCTTGTGGTTCCAGTTTGTCGCGCCGCCTGCACCCCCGGGCGCCTACGACGTCGTTGCACACACGTCTGGCGGTGACATCCCGGGCAAGCAGGTGCTCGCCTACGCGGCGAGCGAGTGCACGACGTCCACGCCCACGCCTGCGGGTACACCGTCGGCATGAGCCGAACCGTCTCACCGTCCGCATCGTTGGAGCAGCCGGGGCGCTGCACGACCGCCGCGCGCTGTGACCGTGGTCCCGGGTAGTCGTGGGCGTACCACCTAGGGTGAGAGCAATCTGGTGGTGACGGGGGGAGTCAGCCATGGCCTTCGATTGGATCCGGCGCAATCGTCGGAGCTCGGATATGCCCGAGACCGAGCTGCAGAAGCGACCGACCTCGGTGAGGGTTGGCGCGCCGGCGTACTCGATTGTCGATGTCGAGACCACGGGCTTGAGCGCGAGGCGCGATCGGATCATCGAGATCGCCGTCATCCGCGTTGATGGCAACGGATTGGTCGTCGATGAGTGGTCCACGCGCATCAACCCGGGTGTTCCGATAGACCCTCGCGCGAGTGCTGTACACGGCATCACGGATGCCGACGTGCGTCATGCCCCTGACTTCCGGCAGGTCTTCCCGGAGTTCGCTTCTCGGGTGCAGGGCACCGAGATGGTCGCGCACAACATCACCTTCGATGCCAGCTTCCTTGCCGAGGAGATCCTCCGTTTGGATCCCAATGCGGATGTGTCCGGCACCGGGTACTGCACGCTCGTGCTCGCACGAGCCCACAACTTCGACGTACCGAACTACCGCCTGTCGACATGCGCGGAAGCGGTCGGCCACCGCCACGACGGTGCGCACTCCGCGCTCGGTGACGCACGGGCCACCGTTGCGCTTTGGCGCGCCGTCAGACACCTTGCAGACGAGACGACCGAGTTCGACTGGGGTGCCGCCCACCGCAAGCAGCGCCACGCCGCGAGCCGGCCGACTCCCGTCGATCCTCACGTGCATGCGCGCCGTGCCAAGAACATCGCAGCACGCCGTGCCCAACTCGAGACGGCGACACCGCTGTACTCCCGCCTCTCCCGCTCTCTCGTCGCTGAAGCGCTCGACGAAGGCGCACCCGAAACGTGCCTGCCCTACCTGCAGACCCTGTGTGATGCACTCGCTGACGGCGTGATCGACGCAGACGAAGCGCAGGCGTTGACGGAGCTCATCGACACCCAAGAGATGACCCCCGACGACGTAGCCGCGTGCCACGGGGCCGTCATGCGGGCAATGACGTTCCTCGCCCTCGAAGATGGCGTGGTCTCACGTGATGAGCGCGCAGAGCTCGCCGATATCGCAGAACTGCTCGGCGTCACCAAGGCTTCAGTCAAACGACTGCTCGATTCTGCGCTTGAGGCCCGCCATCGGGCGATGGGGGAGAACCTCAGGCCCCTGCCTGCCGACTGGGTTCTGGGGGAACCTCTTCACGTGGGTGACAAGGTCGTCTTCACGGGCTGCGACGACCATGAACGCGACCACCTCGAACGCCGTGCCAAAGACTCCGGTGTTCGCGTCATCGGCTCCGTCTCACGGCTTACCTGCATGCTCATCACCGACGACAGCTTCCACGGCACCAAAGACGCCCGCGCACGCGAACTGGGCCTGCGCCGTGTCGCGCCAGGGGAGTTCGCCATCATGCTCGACTACCTCCAGCCGGCTGTGCCTCCGCCCACCGCGCGCCCAGCCCGCGCTCGCTAGGACCGTCCGCGACGGCTTCCGGATCGGTTGTCGCCGGCGCATCGATAGGAGACAAGGGCATGGGTCCAGAGGTTCCGGACATAGACGCCGAGGAAGCGCACTTCCGTTGGATGGACCGCGAGCTCAAGCAGGCTTCGCGCGCACGTGGCGGCGAACCATGCCTCGTATGTGAATCGCCCATACCGGCCAGGGCGCACTGGAAGCATCGAGATCGCCACGTATGCTCTCTGCGCTGCAACTCACTGCTCGTGCGGAGATGGAAGCGAAGAGTAGAACGGGGCGACGCTCCCAAGTTCGCTCCCGACTCACGCGCTTTGGCGGAGGTCGCCGAAGGAAGCGCGCGAGCGCCCCGCACGTTTCGCACCCTGGAAACCGAACCCTTTCCCTACGAGCATGGGCGGTGGCCCAAGGCCGGAGACATGGTCGAGCGGCACGGCCATGTGACGGCGTACTTCGCCTTCGCTGAAGCGCCTGACATCGCGACCGACGTTGAGGCCTACTTGGGTCGGCTTGAGGTCGACCCCGATCGTGTCCTCGCCGCTCGCCATCTGGAGAGTGGTCTCACCGGGCTCATGGTGACCGACGCCGACGGCAGACCATCCAGGCTTTCCTTGGAGCATTCTCGCTCGACGCCAGAGCGTTCACCTGGCCCCATGGTCGCCCGTTCACCTTTGACGACGGTACCGAGCTCTACTTCGGGATCGAACTCATCAGCGACGTAGACACATCTGGCCGCACCTTCACGTGGGAAGCGCACGCGTTCTCGCCATTCCCCGTGCTCAAACTCTGGACACCCGAACGGCTCGCCCTCTCGAACAAACGGAAGAGAGCGACGGCCGCACGCAATGCATACCTCGCGCGAATGCGAGCACTCGGCCTTGCAGAGGGCGCTGCCGAATCGGTGGACCCGCTCGAGGTATTCGAGGAGGCCGGCTGGCGTTGCGGAATCTGCGGCGACGCAATCGACGCCAACCTGAAATGGCCCGACCCGCGCAGCAAGACCCTGGACCACATCGACCCAGTAGCTTCAGGCGGGTTGCACGAGCGACAGAACCTCCAACCAGCTCACCTCATCTGCAACATCGTGAAAGGCAACGGTGCCTAGGCGTCCTGGCTGTGCAACGCGGCGCGCGTGTGCCGCCGGCGAAACGCCGCGGCTTCGGCTGTCGGACTGATTCACTGAGCGGAACGGAATCCAGACCACTTCAACACTGAAGAGGAGCCCAAGTTGAGTGACGCGAAGAAGCCACCCGTCGACAACCCGATCAAGTCCTCCAAGGATGACCGCCTTGGCAGGGCCGAACTTGCCCACGCCTTCGCACGTGACCTTCGCGGGCTCGACCTTTCCGAGGGTGCCGTAGTTGGCGTCCTGGGACCGTGGGGATCCGGAAAGTCTTCATTTGTCAACCTCATGAAGGAAGACTTTGCCGCCGAGCCGAGGCTTGCGGTGGTCGACTTCAACCCTTGGATGTTCTCTGGCGCGCAGCAACTAGTCGACGTGTTCTTTAAGGAGATCGCCTCCGAACTTCGTGTCAACAGCACGTCCAAGTTCGGTGATATCGCGGAGGCCCTCGATGAGTACGGGGACGTGCTCAGCCCGATCGCGATTCTCCCGATCGTCGGCGGGTGGTGGGATCGCGCCCACAAGTCATACAAGACCGCACGCAAGTGGTGGAAGGAACGCGGCGCCCAGCCAATCCGCACCAAGGTGGCTGAGGCCCTTGAGGAACTCGACGACCCGGTCGTGATCGTCATCGACGATATCGATCGCCTTTCGACCGACGAGATCCGAGACATCTTCAGACTTGTCCGACTAACCGCTAGCTTCCCCAACGTGATCTACGTCCTCGCATTCGATCGCCTAAGAGTTGAAGCCGCACTCGACGATACGAACGTGCCTGGCCGCGCATATCTCGAGAAGATCGTCCAGCTGAACTTTGATCTCCCAATCGTCCCCCGCGACGTGCTGCGGTCGCAGATATTCGAAGCCCTCAACCGCGTATTGGAAGACGTCGAGGACCTCCGATTCAACAGGGACGCCTGGTCTGACGTGTTCTTCGAGGTGGTTGAACCCCTGATCTCCAACATGCGCGATGTCACGCGACTAGAGCTGTCGGCTCGATCGACCCTTCGAGCGCTTGGCGGTGACGTGGAGGGAGTCGACCTCGTCGTGCTAGAAGCCATCCGAGTATTCCGTCCCGAGATCTTCGAGCGACTGCAGGCCATGAGAACGACACTCACGGAGACCAACGACTCATTCGGCATGGGCCGACGGGACGATAGCCGACAGAAGGCAGAGGTGGAGTCGCTCGTCCACGATGCGGGCGACGACGCGGAGCTCGTAAGAAGCTTGATCAAGCAGACGTTCCCAGCCGCGCGCCAGTACATCGAGAACAACCGTTTTGGCTACGACTGGCAGGCCGTCTGGAGGCGCAACCACCGCGTCGCGCACATTGACTTCCTTGCCATGTACTTCGAGCGCGTCGCGCCGAGCGGCATCGTCGCATTCCGAAAGTCGGAGCGAGCGGCGACCTTACTCACCGACCAGTACGGACTTGCACGGTTCTTGAACGGACTTGCGCCCGAAGACTTGGAGGATACGGTTGAGGGGCTTGAGGTCTACTCCGCAGATTTCTCCCCTGAAATGGTGGTCCCGGCCTCCGTCGCACTCCTCAATGCGATTGCCTTGTTCCCCGTCCGCGCACCGCGCGGCTTTACGGATATCAATAAGCCGGAAATCGTGGTCGGTCGCGTCGTGCTTCGACTCTTCCAGCGAATCGAAGACGAGGCGGAACGCGAGGCAGCAGTGTCATCGATTTTCCCCGAACTCCGGTCCTACTCGACTCAACTCGAACTGATCCAGTTCGTAGGACATCGCGAACACGTGGGCCACAAATTGGTCAGTGAAGAGTTCGCTGAGCGCCTTGAGGCCGAGTTCTTCGGGCGTGTTTCGGCGGCGCGGTCCTCAGTGCCGTCAGAGGAGTGGGACCTGCTGCGCGTGTACTGGAGCCTGAAACAGTACGGGGACGATTCCGACGAGGTGCTCACGTTCACCAATGTGGACGAGATTCGCTCGCTGTTTCTCTCGGCTAGGTCTGTGGCTCAGTCTCAGTCGTTCGGGTCGCGCAACCTTCGGCAAGAAGAGCATCTCTCGTGGGATGCGCTACTAGAGGTGCTTGGAGATGAAGATGCGCTCCGCTCGGCTCGGGACACGCTTCAATCGGTGGACGGCGGGTCATCCCTCGTTCTGCTTGTCGACAAGTACCTGGAAGGCTGGCGGCCGGAGCGCTAGTGACGGGGTGTGCCCCAGCATCCGTTGACGCTGACCGCCACGGATCGCCGGGTATGCCCAGTGACGCGTGAGTTGATGCGGGTAGGCCTGGCAGGTCGGTGCGCCGTGCGCTGGAGCCCATGGACCGCGGGTGCGGGTGCCGCGTCCTTCGATCGCCAGTGCCTGCGCGCGCATCCACGGCGGACGTGTCGTGCCTGGTAGATGAGATGCGTCAAGTGTGCTGGGTCCGGAAATGGACTGTACGCAGATCAGGCATGGACTGGGGACTCCCGCGCCGCGGCATAGCCCCTGGTCAGTCAATTCCGAGTCGTGGCCACACGCAGGCACGACTCGGCGATGCCGGGGTCCTTCACGATCTGCGCGATCGAGCCGCCCTGACGGGTGACCGCGACGAGATCACGACGGAACTCGGCGGGATAGGACTTGAGCACGGCCGAGATCCTTCCCGCACTGACCGGTGTTCGTGGCGGTCAGAGTCGACCGTTGCTGCGGCGCACCCACGCGGTGTCGGGACCGGGTGAGACCATTCCGGGAAGCGCGTGTGGCGACGGGAGGTGTGGGATGCGCGGCGAAGCGACGGTGCTCCACGCCGACCTCGACGCGTTCTACGCCTCGGTCGAGCAGCGCGACGAGCCCGCACTGCGCGGACGTCCTGTGATCGTGGGCGGCGGTGTCGTGGTGGCCGCGAGCTATGAGGCGAAGGCCCGGGGCGTGCGCACCGCGATGGGGGTGCGGCGGGCGCGTGCGCTCTGCCCCGACGCCATCGTCGTCCCTCCCCGCATGGAGGCCTACTCGGCCGCGAGCCGTGCAGTGTTCGCGATCTTCCGGGACACCACTCCGTACGTGGAGGGCGTCTCGATCGATGAGGCGTTCCTCGAGGTGGGCGGGCTTCGCCGTCTCGTCGGGACTCCTGAGGAGATCGCCGTGCGCCTGCGAGAGCGCGTACGTGCCGAGGTCGGGCTTCCGATCTCGGTGGGCGTCGCGAGAACCAAGTTCCTCGCGAAGGTGGCGAGCGCGGTCAGCAAGCCCGACGGTCTCCTCGTCGTGGAGCCGGAGAGCGAGGAGGCGTTCCTTCATCCACTCCCCGTCGAACGGCTCTGGGGCGTGGGCGCGGTGACCGCGGAGAAGCTTCACGGCAACGGCGTCTACACGGTCGGGCAGCTGGCTGAGCTCGAGGCGGCGACCGCCGAGCAGTGGCTCGGCAAGGCGGCCGGTGCGCATCTCCACGCGCTGGCCCGGCTCCGGGACCCGCGGCCGGTCGAGACGACCAGGCGCCACGGATCCATCGGCTCGCAGCGCGCGCTTGGGAATCGGTCGTGCACCGCTGGTGAGCTCGGGCTGATCCTCACGCAGATCGTCGACGGCCTCGCAAAGCGCCTGCGCGATCGCGGATCGGCGTGCGGCACCGTGGTCCTGAGGCTTCGCTACGGCGACTTCACCAAGGCGACCCGATCGCGCACGCTCGCCGCGCCTACCGATCGCACCGAGGTGCTGCTCGGCGTCGCCCAGCGATTGCTCGCGGCGGCGGGTCCCGACATCTCCGGCCGGGGCGTCACCCTCATCGGCGTCTCGCTCGCGCAGCTGACCAGCGCCGGCTCGGTGCAGCCCGAGCTCGCGATCGACTGGCATGACGGGGCGCGCATCGACACCGCCCTCGACGCGGTCCGCGATCGATTCGGCTCAGCCGCCGTCACGCGCGCCGCGCTCATCGGTCGTGACCCTGGATGGTCCGCGCCGCGGCTGCCTGAACACGAGTAGCCACTTGCAGGCCTGGTCGATGACGTGCACATGGCTCCCGTGGCCCGCAGATGGACTGTACGCAGAACGGGTATGGACGGGGGCTCCCGGTACGGTACCTGCATGCCTGGTACATCAGTTCCGAGTCGTGGCGACGTGACGACACAGCATGCCCCTCTCATCGTCGTGATGGGCCCGTCCGCGACCGGCAAGTCCACCATCGGGGCCGCGCTCGCCGCCGCGCTCGGGGTGCCGTTCGTGGACGGCGACGACCTCCACCCTGCCGAGAACACCGCCAAGATGGCCTCCGGCGTCCCCCTCACCGACGACGACCGCTGGCCCTGGCTCGACGCCTGCGGTGCCGCGCTCGCGGAGGCGGAGGCATCCGGAGGCCTGGTGCTCGCATGCTCGGCGCTGCGTCGTGCCTACCGCGACCGCATCCGTGCCGGCGCTCCCACCGCGTCCTTCCTGCACCTTCACCTGACGGAGGAGGAGGCCCTGCGTCGCGCATCGTCGCGCGAGGGGCACTTCATGCCCGCGAGCCTGGTCGCGTCGCAGTACGCGACGCTCGAGCCGCTCGACGACGACGAGGCGGGTACGGCGGTCGACGCCACGCTGCCACCCGACGCCGTGGTGGCCGCGGCGCTCGCCGCGCTCCGCCGCGCGCTGTGAGGTGATGAGAGTACGAATCAGCCGATTCCGTACCCTCATCTCCTCCCGGGACGCATCGCGCTACCGCTCCTCGGGGATCATGTCGATCGCTCCGCACGGACACTCCGCCGCGCAGATCCCGCAGCCCTTGCAGTAGTCGTAGTCGATCTCGTACCTCATCCCGGGGCCGAGCTTCCGGATCGCGTCGTCCGGGCACATCCCGAAGCAGTTGTCGCACTCGAAGCACGACCCGCAGGACATGCATCGCCGCGCCTCGAACACCGCGTGCTCCGCGTCGAGTCCCGCCAGCACCTCCTCGAAACCGGTGACGCGCCGGGCCGCCTCGAGCTCCGCCCGGTGCTGCTTCGGGGCGTCGGAGTAGTACCAGGCGTTGAGCCGGGACGCCTCCGCCTCGCGGACCACCGGCTCGGCCGGCAGCACGCGCGAGGCCAGCCACGCGTCGACCGCGGCCGCGGCCCGCGCCCCCCGCCCGATCGCGAACGTCGCGGTCCGGGATCCCGGCGAGGCGTCGCCCGCCGCGAACACCCCGTCGCGCCCCGTCATCAGGGTGCCGGGGTCCACGGCGATCACGCCGTCGCGCACGTCGACGTCGTCCACGCCGGACAGCAGCGACAGGTCCGCCTCCTGGCCCACCGCCAGCATCACGGTGTCCGCGTCGAGCTCCTCGAACACCCCGGTTCCGACCGGGCGGCCGGACTCGTCGAGCTCCATCCGCTCGATGGTGACGGTCGGCCCCGACACCTCCGAGATGGTCGACAGCCACTGCACCCGGACGCCCTCGCCGACCGCGTCCTCGAGCTCCGTCGGATGCGCGGGCATCTGCTCGCGCGTGCGCCGGTAGACCACGACCGCGTCGGACGCCCCGAGGCGCCGGGCGGTGCGCGCCGCGTCCATCGCGGTGTTGCCGCCGCCGTACACCGCGACCCGGCGACCCAGCAGCGGAGCGTTGCCCGACGCCACGTCGCGGAGCACGTCGATCGCGTCGACGATCTTCGCCGCCGCGCCCGCGGGGATGTCCACGTGGTGCGCGACCCCGGCCCCCACGGTCAGGACCACCGCGTCGAACTCGGCCTGCGCATCGTCCAGGCTGTCCACCCGCACGCCGCACTCGATCCGGACGCCGGTCGCCTCGATGCGGCGGATCTCCGCGGCGAGCACCGTTCGCGGCAGCCGGTACGCGGGGATGCCGTAGCGCATCATTCCGCCCGGCTCGGCGGCCGCCTCCCGGACCGTGACGTCGTGCCCGCGCTGCCGCAGGTGGTACGCCGCGGACAGCCCCGCGGGTCCGGATCCGACCACCAGGACGCGGCGTCCGGACGATGCGGTGGGCACCGGCAGCGCCCACCCCCGCTCGAGCGCGGTGTCGCCCAGGAAGCGCTCGACCGCGTTGATGCCGACCTCCTCGTCGACCTCGCCGCGGTTGCAGGCCGCCTGGCAGGGGTGGTAGCAGATGCGACCCATGACGGCGGGCAGCGGGTTCGCGGCGACGATGCGCCGCCACGCGGTCTCGAAGCCCGCCTCGCCCTCCTGGGTGGAGCCCAGCCAGGAGCGGATGTCCTCGCCCGAGGGGCACGCCAGCGAGCACGGGGGAGCGAGGTCGACGTAGACCGGCCGCTCGGTGCGCCACGTGCCCGTGTGATAGCTCAGCGAGGTCGCCGGACCCGTGCTCAGCCCCAGGGTCGGAGGGGCGTCGTGGCCGCTCATGGTCGTCCTCCCAGCAGGTCGTAGCGACGGATGTTCGCCTCGGCGAGCGCGCGCCAGCGGTTCAGGGCGTCCTCGCCGCCGGGCTTGAACAGGTGCGCGAAGCGCGCCTGCGGCCGCAGGTACGCCTCGACGTCCATGCGCTCGCGGATGCGCTGGACGTCGGTGAGCTCGCCCGCGCGCGCCTCGACCACGGGGAAGATCCCGGACTGCACGGCGGCCCGCGACAGGGAGATCGACTCCGAGGAGCTCGATCCCCAGCCCAGCGGGCACGGCACCAGCACGTGCAGGTACCGCGCGCCGTGGATCGACATCGCGGTGCGGACCTTGGCCTCAAGATCGCGGAGGTCCGCCACCGTGGCGCTCGCGACGTAGGGGATCTCGTGGGCCATCGCGATCTTCACCATCGACTTGCCGGTGCCCTGGGGCGCGCCCGGCTGGCGGCCCACGGCCGGCGTGGTCGCGGTGCGAGCCGAGGGCGGGGTGGCCGACGAGCGTTGCACGCCCGTGTTCATGTAGCCCTGGTTGTCGTAGCAGACGTACAGCACGTCGTCGTTGCGCTCGAACATGCCGGACACGGCAGCGAGCCCGATGTCGACGGTGCCGCCGTCGCCGCCCTGGGCCAGGACACGCACGTCGTCGCGGCCCTGCGCGTGCAGGGAGGACGCGATCCCGGTCGCCACGGCGGCGGCGTTGGCGAAGAGCGAGTGGATCCACGGCGGCTTCCAGGCGCTCTCGGGATAGAGCGTCGAGAACACCTCGAGGCAGCCAGTCGCGTTCGCGACCACCAGCCTGCCGTCGGCCGCCTCGACCGCCGTGTCCATGACCCAGCGCGCGGCGAGCGCCTCGGCGCAGCCCTGACACGCACGGTGACCCCGGGTGAGCGAGGACGGTCGGTCGGCCTGCGACTGGACCGAGCGCTCCGCATCGTCCAGCAGCCTCCCGCCCACGGCGAGGGTGCCGGTCTGCAGGAACGGGATGTGGACCGTGCTCATCGCGCCACCTCCGTCGCGCCCACGGGCGGCACGGGGACGCCGCCCGTCTTGAGGTCGAGGAACTCGAGCCCGCGCTGCTCGCCCGCCAGCGCCCGGGCGATGACGTCGCGCAGGGAGCCCTCGAGGATCGGGCGACCGCCGAGCCCCGCGACCACGGAGTGGATGCGGGAGCCCGTGCCGGCGAGGGCGCGGCCGACGCATCCCGTGAGCACGCCGCCCGAGCCCAGCTCCAGGGCCCGGTCGATCACCACGATGTGCCGCGACTCGCCCAGCGCCGCCTTGAGCGCCTCCCGCGGGAACGGCCGGTACGCGGAGATCCCGACCAGGCGGACCGGCAGGCCCTCGGCGCGCATCGGCGCGATCGCCTCCTGCAGGGTGCCGATCACCGACCCCATGGCCACCACGACCAGGTCCTCGGCGCCCGCCGGGGGAGCCGACCGGTCGCGGTCCAGCGTGTCGGGGTCGTAGCGGACCGCGAGCCCTCCGGCCTCACGACCGAACGCCTCGGTGAACCGGTCCGACCAGGCCTCGACCACGTCGGCGGCGTCGAGGAACCGCAGGTGCTGCAGGTACTTCGTCTCCGTGAACGACTCCGGGCCCGCCATGGTGCCGATCGTGGTCGGCCGGTCGATGTCGAGCACCTGGGTGGGGGAGTAGGGCGGCAGGAAGCCGTCGATCTGCTCCTGCGTCGCGAGCTCCAGGACGTCCGTGGCGTGGGTGAGCACGAACCCGTCCATGCACACCATGGCGGGGATGCCGAGCTCCTCGGCGGTCGCGAATGCGATCACGTGGAGGTCGGCGGCCTCCTGGTTGTCCGCGGCGTACAGCTGCAGCCAGCCGGAGTCGCGCATCGCCATCGCGTCGGAGTGGTCGTTCCAGATGTTGATGGGCGCGCCCACCGCGCGGTTCGCGACCGTCATGACGATCGGCAGCCCCATCCCGGCGGCGTTGTACACGGCCTCCGCCATGTAGAGGAGACCCTGCGAGGCGGTCGCGGTGTAGGCCCGCGACCCTGCGGCGGACGCGCCGATCGAGACGGACATCGCGGAGAACTCCGACTCGACGTTGACGTACTCGCAGTCGCGCAGCTCGCCCGTGCGCGCCATCACGGACAGCGCCTCGACGATGTGGGTCTGCGGGGAGATCGGGTACGCGCAGACCACGCCCGGACGGCACCGCGCGACGGTGCGCGCCACGGCCTGAGAACCCTCGAGCACCTCACGCATGGGACACCTCCGCGGACGGGACGATGCGCGGGTCGGGCTCGCCGCGCACGTGGGCGTAGGCGACGGCGGCGGCCGTCGCGTTGGCCTCCCCGACCCGGCCGGGGAAGCGGTCACGGAACACCTGCTGGACGGCGGCGAGGGTGACGTGGTCCGCGCGCCCGGCGTACGCGCCGAGCATCGCAGCGGACGGCTTGGGCAGCCCCACCGTGTCGAGGCTGATCCGGGTGGCGGGCACCGTCACCACGGTCGCGTCGACCTCGCCGACGCCCGCGTGCTCGCGCACCCAGGGCGCGTCCTCGGTGGTGTTGACGATCACGAGACCGCCGGGGCGGACCCCGGCGAACGGCTGCGCCGGACCCAGCAGCGTGGGGTCCTGGACCAGCACGACGTCCGGCTCCAGCACCGGCTCGCGCGTGCGCAGCGGCACGTCGGCGAACCGGCAGTACGCGACCACCGGCGCCCCGGTCCGCTCGGAGCCGAAGCTCGGGATCGCCTGCACCTCGTGGCCCGCCAGAAAGCCCGCCCGGGCGAGCATCTCCGCGGCGGTGACCACGCCCTGACCGCCGCGTCCGTGGATGCGAATCTGGGTCATGCGCCCGCCTCCAGGGGCGTCGCCGGCGGCTCGCGCGTGGGTCGCGCGGAGACGTCGTCGGTGACGCCCGCTCCCTCCACGCTATGCCCGGAGGGGTGTCCCGCCCGGGACGGAGGTCCCATCCCGCTGCTAGGTTCGCGACATGGCCGAGCACACCTTCGAGGCGACCCTCTACCGGTGGGAGGCGCAGTCCGCGGCGTGGACCTTCGTGGACCTGCCCTTCGACGTCGCCGACGAGATCGAGGACGCCCAGCAGGGGCCGCGCCGAGGATTCGGCGCGGTCAAGGTGGACGTGGCGCTCGGCGGATCGCGGTGGCGCACCAGCATCTTCCCGTCGAAGGAGCGGAAGACCTTCGTGCTCCCGGTCAAGCAGGCGATCCTGCGCGCGGAGGCGATCGCGAACGGTGACCGCGTCACGGTGACCGTGACGCCGGTGTCCTGACCCCTGTCGCAGCATCGAGGTCGCTGGCACACTGGTGCCGAGAACGCCGCAGACGGCGACCCGAGGAGGCCACCGTGTCCGAGCTCCAGTCCCCGCCCGACCCCGTGGCGAGCGTCGGCGCGACCAGCGCGGCCTGGCTCGCGACCGCGATCGGCATCCCGGTCTACGGCGCGTCCGCGCTGATCCTGTCCTACGTGGGCGGACCCGTGGTGAGCGCGCTCGCCCCCGATGCGCAGGGTGAGGAGCACTCATGGGTGTTCATCGGGGTGGCGTTCACCAACGTCGCGATCGCGCTGCTGGGGATCGTGCTCGTCTCCCACACGGCCGGACGTGTCCTGTTCTCCCGCACCCGCGGGCTCGCGCCCATGGCCGCCGGCCGGGCGTTCGCGATCATGGGAGCGCTGCTGGCCGTCGTACCCGTGGTGTTCATCGCGATGGGGCAGCCGCTCCACGTGGTGGGCGGGCTCTACGCCGCGATCGCCGTCGGCGTCCCGTGCGGCCTGACGGCGGGCCTCACGCGAGCCGTGCTGCCCGGCATCCTCGAGTCGCCGTTCGCGCGCCGCACGGCCGTCTGGGTGGGGGTGCTCGGGTACGTGGTGGTCCTGGGGTGGACGGCCGTCGTCATGTTCGGCATCGGGCGGTAGGCGGGCCGTCGCGAGCGCGCCCGACAGCCGCTGTGGTGGGACGATGGAGGTGACGGCGCAGCCGTCCCGCGCCGCCGCTGAGGAGGTGCATCATGGACACCCTCGCGCACGGGAGCCGAACCGTCCGACGTGTCTCTCCTGACGACCTGAGGAGCCTGGCGCTGCCGGTCGGCATGCTCTCCTATCTGCTCGCCACCCTGGTTCTGGTCCCGCTCGGCGCGTTGCTGTACGCGGCGCTCTCGGGCGACTCGATGGCGGATACGAGCGCCCTGATACTCGCCATGGTCGACGGACTCGTCGCCTTGGTCGCGCTCGTCAGCGTGGTCCCGCTCGCCGCCGTCGTCTTCGGACGACGGTACGCCGACCGTGCCGCCGGTCTCGAGCCGTCCCGGCACGTCCTGCTGCAATCCGCGGCAGCGTCGGCGCTCGCGACGCCGTTCGCGATCACGATGGTCGTCATGTCGCTGCTCGGCGACGGAGAGATCGTCGCGACGCTGCTGTCGGTGCTTGTCGGGGTGATCGGCCCGGCGGCGCTGGGAGCGGCGATGGCCGCCGCGGTGGCACGCAGGATCGCCACGCGTCGCGGCTCCTGAGTCCAGGGGTTCGCGAGCCGCCGACGCGAACGTGGCGGGCTACCTGCGGCCGTCGAGAGCGTCCGCGACGGCCGCGGGAACCGCGTCCGCGACGTCGAGCGCCGCGATCGGACCCCCGCCGGACGCCAGCTCCGCGGCGCGCGCGTGGACCCAGGCCGCGCAGGCGCCCGACTCGGGCGCCGCGACCCCCTGGGCCAGGAGCGCGCCGGCGATGCCGGCGAGCACGTCGCCCGCGCCCGCCGTCGCCAGCCACGCCGGCGCCTCGGGCAGCTCGATCACGCCTCCGCCGGGCGAGGCGATCATGGTCACCGCGCCCTTGAGCAGCACCGTCGCGCGGGCGGCCTCGGCGAGGAGCCGCGCGTGGCCGACCCGGTCGCGCTCGACGTCCGCGGGGGTGACGTCATGACGGAGCGAGTCGAGCGTGCGCACCAGCTCGCCCGCGTGCGGCGTGAGGAGCACGCGGTCCGCGCCGATCGCCCTCGCGCCCGCGGCGCGCGCCCGCGCCACGTGCGTCAGGGCGCCCGCGTCCACCACGAGCGGGGAGCCCTCGGCGATCGCGGCGCCGATCGCCGCCTCCTGCTCCGGCGAGTCCGTCACGCCCGGCCCGAGGATCCATGCCGCCGCGCGGGGGAGCCTCTCGGCCACGTCGGACGGATGGTGGACCACCACCTCGGGACGGTGCCGCAGCACCAGGTCCTGCACGCGCGGGGGGCCGACGTAGCGGACCATCCCGATGCCCGCGCGGACGGCGCCCGACACGACCAGCGCAGCCGCGCCGGGGTACGCCTCGGACCCGGCGATCACCCCGAGGACGCCGCGCGAGTACTTGTCGTCGGCGGCGCCGGGCACGGGCCAGGACGCGGCGACGTCGGCACGTTCCCAGCGACGCGCCGCGGTCATCGCTCGATGATCAGCGCGTAGAGGTCGGAGTCCATCCACCGGCCGTCGCGCTCGAGGTCGCGCTCGATGCGGCGCACGTGCTCGAGTCCCAGGTGCGCCATGACCTTGGCCGAGGCGCGGTGCTCCGGTCGGCAGCGGGCGTGCACCTCGCGGATCTCGAGATCGGCGATCAGGGCGTCGATCACGGCGCGGACCGCCTCCGTCGCCAGGCCGCGGCCCCACAGGTCACGGCGGATCACCCAGCCCAGCTCGCGGACCTCGGGCGTCTCGTGGATCGGTGCCCGGTCCTCGCCGTAGACGCCGATGCCGCCCACGACGCTGCCTGCCCTCACCGTGCCGCGCGAGCCCAGCGCATCGTCCTTCAGCGTGACCGCCCAATGCGCGGGAAGGCCGGCCGCGGCGGCGCCCTCCACCCAGTGCTCCGTCTGCTCCCGTGTGTTGGGCCCCCAGTCGGTGAACTGGCACACGGCGGGGTCCGATGCGTACAGGTGGACGTCGTCGGCGTCGTCGGCGACGAACGGACGTAGCAGGAGTCTCGCGGTCTCGAGCGTCATATTCCGACGATACGCCCCCTGTGGGGGCATGGAACAATACCGGCATGGCAATGCGTGACATCCGAGTGATCGGCGACCCCGTCCTCCGCACCCCGTGCGAACCCATCGCCCAGATCGACGACCGCGTGCGTCAGCTGGTGGAGGACCTGGTCGAGACCGTGGACCACGAGGGTCGCGCCGGCCTCGCCGCCAACCAGATCGGCGTCTCGCTGCGCGCGTTCTCGTGGAACATCGACGGTGAGATCGGCTACATCCTCAACCCCGAGATCGTCGAGGTGGCCACCGAGCTCCAGGAGCTCGGCGAGGAGGGCTGCCTGTCGGTGCCCGGGCTCTGGTACCCGTGCGAGCGCACCTTCTACGCGCGAGCCGTGGGCACCGACCTCGACGGCGAGAAGGTCGAGATCGAGGGCGAGGAGATCTGGGCCCGCCTGATCCAGCACGAGGTCGACCACCTCGACGGCAAGCTCTACCTGGACCGCCTCAAGCGCGACGTGCGCAAGAAGGCGATGCGCGAGCTGCGCGAGTCGCTCGAGGCGAAGGGCTAGCCGAGCTCGATCCCGACGTCGGCGAGCACCACGCGTCCCGCCGCCGCCCGCGCGGGAACGTCGACCAGGCAGCGCTTGGGCGCCGTGAACGTGACGGTCACGTCCGCACGGACGTGGGCGAGGTCGGCGGCCGCAGAGTCGGCGTCGAGCCCGCTGGGCAGGTCGACCGCCACGACCGGGGCGACGATGCGCGCCACCAGGGCCGCCGCATCGTCCCGAAGGCCGGGCCGGGATCCGATCCCGACGATGCCGTCGACGACGGCGTCGGCGCCCGCGACGGCGGCGTCCGCCTCGATTCCCAGCGGGACGATGCGCCCACCCGCGGCCTCCAGCAACGTCCGGCCGCGGAGGTGGACCGAGGACCCGAGCGCGACCGCCGTCACCTCCGCCCCCTCGCGGGCGAGCAGGGCTCCGGCGAGCAGCGCGTCGCCGCCGTTGTTGCCCGAGCCGGCGAGCACCGCGACGCGGGGCCCGTCCGATCCGGCCACCAGCAGGCGGACCTCGGCGGCCACCGCCGCCGCGGCCCGGTCCATGAGCGCGTCCTCCGCCACCGCGTGCATCGTCCGCTCCTCGGCCGCCCGGATCTGGGCGACCGTCATCACGGCGTTCGTGGTGGCCATGGCGCCACTGTGCCACGGTGCTGGCGAAACCGGCGATCGTGAGGCACGATAGGTCACGTACACCACGGTGGCCGCAGCTCGATTCCTTCGAGGTCGTAGGGGAAGACGCACCTCACAGGAAGGAAAAGGCTCATGGCAGCAATCACCCGCGGTGTCCTTTTCGTGCACTCGGCCACTCGAGCGATGTGCCCGCACATCGAATGGGCCGCGCAGGGAGTGCTGGGTTCGCGCGCCTCGCTCGAGTGGACCGACCAGCCCGCCGGCTCCGGCCTGCTCCGCGCCGAGCTGTCGTGGCAGGGCCAGCAGGGCACCGGCGCGCGCCTCGCGTCGGCGCTGCGCGGGTGGGAGCACGTGCGCTACGAGGTCACCGAGGAGCCGTCGTTCGGATGTGACGGCGGACGCTGGTCGCACACCCCGTCGCTCGGCATCTTCCACGCCGTCACCGACGTGCACGGCAACATCGTGGTGCCGGAGGACCGGATCCGGGCGACCCTGGAGGTCGGCGGGTCGATGGCGGACTTCAAGCGCGCGATGGACCTGGCGCTGGGCACCGCGTGGGACGACGAGCTGGAGCCGTTCCGCTACGCCGGGCACGGCGCCCCCGTGAGGTGGCTCCACCGGGTCGGGTGATGGCCCCACCATGGCGCTGACCGGCGACCAGACGCTCACCCTCCACGCGCTGGAGGAGGCGATGTGGCGCGCGGAGACCCGGTTCGACCACGCATTCATGGAGCGGATCCTCGATCCCCTGTTCGTCGAGATCGGGTACTCCGGACGTCGGTGGACCCGGGCGGAGACGCTCGACCTGGACCCGATGGACATCGACGTGCGGCTGCCTCTCGAGGACTTCGCGGCCGTCGAGGTGGTGCCGGGTGTCGCGCAGGTGACCTACCGTTCGACCCCGGACCATGGGGTGCGCGGCGCGGCGCTGCGGTCGTCGCTCTGGGTGCTGACCGACGCCTGGCGCATCCGCTTTCACCAGGCCACGCCGACGCCCACCTGACCAGGCACGACGTTGCGCGCTAGGGTGGAGTCGTGACCGAGCACCGCCGCCCCGGGCGACCGCAGATCGCCGATCCGGATGCGATCGCGCTGATCGCCGTCGGCCTGTTCGCGGAGCGCGGCTTCGACGCGGTCACCATGGACGACATCGCGGCCGCGTCCGGGATCTCGCGGCGCACGCTCTTCCGCCACTTCGCCACCAAGAACGATCTGGTGTGGCGCGACTTCTTCGCCACCTACGAGCGGATCTCCCGGCGGATGGAGCAGTCGCCGCCCGCGCCGGGCATCGCCGGGCTGCGTGACGTCATGCGCGACGGGCTCGCGATCCCCGAGGGGGCCGAGGAGAACGCGCGCATCCGCCTGCGCATCATCGGCGACTCGCCCGAGGTGTTCTCCGCGGGCATCGCGGCGATGAGCGACGTGCGCGACACCCTCGCGCAGCACTTCGCGCGAGGACACGAGGGCGAGGGCATGCCCCTCGAGCCGTGGACCACGGCCTACGCGGTGCTCGCCGGCATGCTCGCCGCGTCCGTGTGGTGGGCGAAGAAGTCGGAGGAGCCGCTCGCGGACGTCGTCGACCAGGCGCTGGTGCGGCTGCAGGCCGGGCTCGCGTAGCCGGCGCCGGACCGGACCGGGCCACCCCGACCCACGATGCCCCGCACGGATCGGGCGGCGACACGCTGAGGCGCGCCACGCATCGTCCCGACGTCCGCGGCGTGTCGCCCGCGGATCCGTGCAGAGCACGCTGCGGGGGGAGGCGTCAGACCGTGCCGAACACCAGCGCCACGTTGTGGCCGCCGAAGCCGAACGAGTTGTTGATCGCCGCGGTCTGACCCTCGGGCAGCGCGCGCGGGGCGTCGCGGACCAGGTCGACCTGGAGCTCGGGGTCGGGCTCGGTGACGTTGATGGTCGGGGGAGCGGTGCGGGTCTCGAGCGCCTTGATGGTGAAGACGGACTCGAGCGCGCCGGCGCCGCCGAGCAGGTGGCCGGTCATCGACTTGGTCGCGGACAGCAGCACCTGGTCCGCGTGCGCGCCCAGCAGGGACCGGATGCCGCGCGCCTCGATCATGTCGCCCACGGGCGTCGAGGTCGCGTGCGCGTTGACGTGCGAGATGTCGGCGGTGGTGAGCCCGGCCCGCTCGAGGGCGAGCTCCATCGCGCGGGTCTGGCCGGCGCCGTTGGGCTCCGGCGCGGCGATGTGGTGCGCGTCGGCCGTCATGCCCAGGCCCAGCAGCCGGGCGTAGACCTTCGCGCCGCGCGCCTGGGCGTGCTCCTCCGACTCGAGGATCACCACGCCCGAGCCCTCGCCCATGACGAAGCCGTCGCGGCTGACGTCGTACGGGCGCGACGCGCCCGCGGGGTCGTCGTTGCGCTTGGAGAGCGCCTGCATCGAGGCGAAGGCGGAGATCGGCAGCGGGTGGATCGCCGCCTCGGTGCCGCCGCAGATGACGATGTCGGCGCGTCCCGACTGGATCATCTCGAAGCCCATGCCGATCGCCTCGGCGCCGGAGGCGCACGCGGAGACGGGGGCGTGCGCGCCGGCGCGCGCCTTGAACTCGAGCGACACGTACGCGGTCGGTGAGTTCGGCATCAGCATGGGCACGGTGAGGGGCAGGACGCGCGAGGCGCCCCGCTCCTTCACCGTGTCCCAGGCCGTCAGGAGCGTCCACACGCCGCCGATGCCGGAGGAGACGATGCTCCCCAGACGCTCGGGGTCCACCTCGGGAGATCCCGCGTCGGCCCAGGCCTCGCGCGCGGCCACGATCGCCATCTGGGCGGACGGGTCCATGCGCTTGGTCTCGGGGCGGGACAGCACCTCCGACGGCGGCACCACGAGCTGGCCGGCGAAGGTGACGGGGATCCCGTACTTCTCCTCCCAGTCGTTCTCGAGCGTGCGCACGCCCGAGCGGCCCGCGAGGGCACCCTCCCAGGTGCTGGCGACGTCCCCGCCGAGGGGCGAGGTGGTGCCGAGTCCGGTGACGACGACGTTCATGGGGGGATCTCCGAAGGTGATGAGGGGGATGGGACGCGCAGGAGGCGGAGGCTTACGCCTGCGCCTCGGTGATGTACGACACCGCGTCGTCGACGGTCACCAGGTCCTTGACCTTCTCGTCGGGGATGCGGACGTCGAACTTCTCCTCGGCGAGGGTGACGATCGTCATCATCGACAGCGAGTCGATGTCGAGGTCGTCGGTGAACGACTTGTCGAGGGTCACCTCGGCGGTGTCGATGTCGGTCTCCTCGGAGACGATCTCGGCAAGACCGGCGAGGACCTCGTCCTTGGACAGTGCCATGTGCTTCTCCTTCATGTCGGCGGCGCACGGTGCGCCGTGTTCGTTGCGAACGGATATGAACTTACTGGGGGTGCCGCGGCTACGGCAGGACCACGACCTGCGCGGCGTACACCAGCCCGGCGCCGAAGCCGATCTGGAGGGCGACGTCGCCGGACTTCGCGACGCCGTCACGCAGGACCCGCTCGGTGGCGAGCGGGATGGACGCGGCCGATGTGTTGCCGGAGTCGACGATGTCCTTCGCGACCACGACGCTCTCGGGCAGCCCGATCTGCTTGACCATCTGGTCGATGATCCGCAGGTTGGCCTGGTGGGGGATGAACACGTCGATGTCCTCGGGCGTGAGGCCGGCGGCCTCGATCGCCTCGAGCGCGACGGGCGCCATCTTGAAGGACGCCCACTTGAACACGGACGGCCCCTCCTGGCGCAGGGTGGGGAACGGCAGGTCGCGGTCCTCGCGGATCTCGAGCCAGGTGTGGTTCTGCTTGATCAGCTCGGAGGCGCCGCCGTCCGAGCCCCAGATGGTGGGGCCGATGCCGGGAGTGTCGGAGCCGCCGATGACCACGGCGCCCGCGGCGTCGCCGAGCAGGTACGAGATCGACCGGTCGGCGGGGTCGACGAAGTCGCTCAGCTTCTCCGCACCCACCACGAGCACGTTGCGGGCCGCCCCGGACCGCACCAGCGCGTCGGCCTGGCCGATGCCGTAGCAGTAGCCCGCGCAGGCCGCCGAGATGTCGAAGGCCGCGGCCGGCGTCGCGCCGATGCGGTCCGCCAGCACGGGCGCGCCGCCGGGGGTGATGCGCGGGTAGGAGATGGTCGACAGGATCACCGCGTCCAGCTCCGACGCGTCGATGCCGGCCTGCGCGAGCGCGTCGCGCGCGGCGGCCTCCGAGAGGTCGATCACCGAGGTGTCCTCGTTCGCGCGGACGCGGGTGACGATGCCCGTCATCTTGCGGATCCACTCGTCGGAGGAGTTGATCGGCTCGATCAGGTCGTCGTTCGGCACCGCGTTCTCGCCGCGGGCGACGCCGAGGCCGAGGATGCGCGTGAACTCGGGTCCGCGACGGACGTTCAGGGTGGTCACTCTCAGGCCTCCAGGAGCTCGCGGGCGGCGGCAAGGTCGTCGGGCGTCTTCAGCGCCACGGCGGGCACGCCCTTCATGGCCCGCTTCGCGAGCCCGGTGAGGACGCCGCCCGGGGCCACCTCGACGATACCGGTGACGCCGAGCTCCAGCATGGTCTCCATGCACAGGTCCCAGCGCACGGGGTTGGCGACCTGGCGGACGATGCGGGCGAGGGCGTCCGCGCCGTCCGCGACCTGGGCACCGTCCGCGTTGGACAGCAGGATCGCCGCCGGGTCCGCGGGGGTGGTGACGCCGGCGGCCGCGTCGAGAGCCGCGACGGCGGGGGCCATGTAGGTGGTGTGGAAGGCGCCGGCCACCTGGAGCTCGATGACGCGGGCGCGCGCCGGGGGCGCGGCGACGAGCGCCTCGATGGCCGCCTTGGATCCCGCGGCCACCACCTGACCGCCGCCGTTCACGTTGGCGGGGGTGAGGCCGTGCTCGGCGAGCGCGGCCGCGACATCCTCCTCGACGCCGCCGAGGACGGCGGCCATGGAGGTCGGCTCGGACGATGCGGCGGCCTCGGCCATCGCGTTCGCCCGGACAGTGACCAGGCGCATCGCGTCAGCGTCGGTGAGGGCTCCCGCGAGGGCGGCCGCGCCGAGCTCGCCGACGGAGTGGCCCGCGGTCAGCGCGGGGACGGCGCCGCCGAGCAGCTCGCGGCCCGTCGCGATCGCCGTGGCGACCAGCAGGGGCTGGGCGATGGCGGTGTCGCGGATGGTGTCGGCGTCCGAGGAGGTGCCGTGGCGGACGATGTCGACGCCGGAGGCCTCGGCGAGCTCGCCCAGGCGCGCCGCGACGCTCGGGAGCTCGAGCCACGGAGCCAGCATGCCGGGTGCCTGCGCACCCTGTCCGGGACAGAGAACAGCGATCATGGTGATTAAGCCTGCCTCACAAATCCAGAGGGTCGGGGGCCACGCAGGTACCGATTCGGGCCCGGATTGTTGTGTGAAACCTACAAGCGGTGGCTGTTCGCGTCGCGTAGCCGGCCGAGCGCGAACGCCGTCTCCAGGACGTGGGCGTCGCGGGTGGACAGGACGTCCCAGCCGGTGAGCTCCGCCACCTTCTTGAGCCGGTAGCGCACGGTGTTCGCGTGGACGAACATGGTGCGGCTCGCGAGCTCGAGCGACCGCCCGCAGTCGAGGAACGTGGCGACCGTCTCCCGCAGCGACCCGCCGGCGGCGGCGATCGGGTCGTACGCGACCGCGATCAGGCGGTCGGCGGCGGCCGCATCCCCGACCAGGACCCGCTCGGGCAGCAGGTCGTCGGCGCCGACCGGGCGCGGCGCGAGCGCCCACGCCGGTGCCGCGGCGGCGCCGTTGATCGCCGCCCGGGTCGACCGTGCGACCTCGACCAGCGTGACGGCCGGCGGTCCGACCACGACGGGCCCCGGGCCGAAGCTCGACAGCAGCGATTCCGTGACCGCGTCGCCGCGGGAGTCGGAGCGGGCGATGACCACCAGGTCCTCGCCATGGATCCCCACCAGGGCGCCGGGGGCGGCGCGCCGGATGGATCGGCGCAGCTCCGCGGACTGGACCTCGCCGAGCGGCCCGTCCGTGCGGCCCACGACCACCACGGTCGGCCCTGTCTTCCAGCCGAGCGCCGCGGCGCGCGACGGCAGGTCGTCGTCGACCTCGCCGCGCACGAGCGCGTCCACCACCAGCGCCTCGAGGCGCGCGTCCCACGCGCCGCGGGACTCGGCCGCACGGGCGTAGACCTCCGCCGCGGAGAACGCGATCTCACGCGAGTAGCGCAGGATCGACTCGCGCAGCAGCGCCTCCGCGCCGGGGGCGGCGAACTCGTCCGAGTGGGACTCGACGATCGCGACGTAGGTGCGCACGATGCTGACGGTGTGCTGCAGCGAGATCGAGCGGGTGAGCTCCGGCGGCGCGGCGGAGAACATCTCGTAGGTGCCGCGGTGGCCCGCCTGCGGATCCGCGAAGTAGGCGACGAACGAGTTGATGCCGGCCTGCGCGACTCCGCCGACCCACGATCGCTCGCGGGCGGGAAGCTCGCGGAACCACGGGTACTCGGCGTCGAGCGACTTGAGGGCGGCGGTGGCGAGCCGGCCGGTGCCGGCGCGGAGTCGACGCAGCGTCTCTGCACGCATCTCGGCCGTCACCATGGGTGTCAGCGTAGCGGTCGATTGTGGATCAGGAACAACGCGAGGTCGCCCTTGAGCGGGGGATGCCCGTATCCGCTCCTCGCTTTTTGGACGATCGCACAAGAGTCGCGGCCGCGGGGCGCTCACGTTAGCGTGAGGACCAGGACTGTTGCAGCCGAGGAGGAACCGATGACACCACGTCCGCGCCCCCTGTTGGGGCTCGTGCTCGGAATGCTGCTGGGGCTGGTGGTGATCGGGTTGCTGTGGCAGCTCGCGCTGGTCGACCCGGGCCGGACGGTGCTGTTCCTGACGGTGGCCGTCGCGGTGCTGGCCGTCGCGGGCCTGCTCACACGGCAGATCTCGGCGGCGCGCGGCCGATTCGTCACGGCGGCGGTGATCGCGGGCGTCCTGGCGGGCGTCGGGCTGACGGGGATCCCGGAGCTCGTGTCCGTGGGACGGGTGAGCGACGGCTGCACGCTCGAGGTCACCGCTGGCGGGCTGACGGCGGCGCCGTCCGACACGAGCGCGCTCACCGCATTCTCGATCGCGGAGGACGACGTGGTCGAGTGGGCCATGACGTCCTCGACCCCGATCGCGGTCGACACCCGGATGGCGGGGATCACGGTCGGCGGCTTCTCGATCCCCGTGCGGACCGTGAGCTCCGACCCGGCCTCGGGGGAGGCCCAGGAGGTGACCGGCACGGTCGACGTGGCGGACGGCCTTGCGACCATCCAGGACAGCACGGGCCTCGAGCTGACGGGCGTCTATCACGTGTACGGCGAGGTCTCGGGGGAGCAGGCGACCTGCGCCGCGGACGGATGGGTGCGGCTCGAGCCGGCCGGCCTGTTCGCGACCAACGTGCTCGTCGGGCTGTGGATCGCGCTGGGCGTGCTGCTCCTGCTGATCGCATGGGCGGCCCTTGCCGTCCGCTCGTCGTTCGTGAAGGCGCGTCGCGCGGCGCTCGAGGGCGAGCGTGTCCACACCGGCACGGTGACCACCGCCGCCGGGGGCGCGCTCGCCGGGGGCGCTGGAGCTGGCCACGTCGCCGCCGACGCCGAGCCCAGCGGAACCACCTCGCCCGAGGCCGCCGCCGAGCCGGTGGCTCCCGCCCCGGCCTTCACGCCGGAGGCGCGCCCGGCGGACATGCCTCCCGCCAGCATCGCCCCTGCCCCCGCGGCGGCTGGGGCCGCCGCCGGCGCGGGCGCCGAGGCCCAGGACGTCGCACCGGTGGAGGACGCGGAGCCCGTCCAGGACCCGCCCGAGGATCTGGCAGGGTCCGAGGCTGAGCCCGACGCGGACGCCGACGGCGAGCCGGAGCCGGAGCCGGCGAGCGACGCCGAGGCTCATGACGAGGCTGAGGACGGCACAGATCCCCAGCCCGAGGGCGACGCGGAGGCCGGGCCCGACGCCGGCGCTGACGACGACCCCGATCGCCGCTGAGCCTGGCGCCCGTGGGCTAGGTGCGCGACGCTCCCGATTTCATGCACGAAGCGACCGGGGAGCTGGCGCTCGTTCGTGCATGAGATCGGGAGCGTCGCCGACATCCCCCCCACGCTGCCCGGTCCGCGTGCTCGAGCCGACGCCGACCGCATCGTCCGGACACGACGACGGGGCCCGGTCCGATGATCGGACCAGGCCCCGTCGAACGTCAGAGCGGGACGGCTCAGGCGTCGCCGCCCGCGTTGCCCGACGTCCCCTTGCGGACGTCGTGGAGCTCGTAGCGGCGGATCGCCTCGGCGTAGGTGCCGGGCTGGACCTCGCCGCGGCGCTCGAGCTGCTGGAGCACACGCACCGCCGTCGAGGCGCCGTCGATGTGGAAGAAGCGTCGCGCCGCGGCTCGGGTGTCGGAGAAGCCGAAGCCGTCCGCGCCGAGGGTGGCGTAGTCGCCCGGGATCCACGCGCGGATCTGGTCGACGACCAGGTGGTCGTAGTCCGAGGTCGCGATGAACGGACCCGCCGCGCCCTGCAGCTTCTGCGTGAGGTACGGCGTGCGGAGGCCCTGCTCGGGGAACAGGAAGCCCTGCTCCTCGCAGGCCAGCGCCTCGCGGCGCAGCTCGCTCCACGAGGTCACCGACCAGATCGCGGCGCGCACGCCGTAGTCGCGGAGCAGCATCTCCTGGGCCTCGTAGGCCCACGGCACGGCCACGCCGGACGCGAGGATCTGCGCCTCGGGACCGTGGCCCTCGGGGGCCTCCGAGACCTTGTGGATGCCCTTGAGGATGCCCTCGACGTCCACGTTCTCCGGCTCGGCGGGCTGCTGGTACGGCTCGTTGTACACGGTGAGGTAGTACATGACGTTCGGGTCGCGCTGGTCGTCGGGCCCGTACATGCGCTGCAGGCCGTCCTTGACGATGTGGCGGATCTCGTAGCCGTACGCCGGGTCGTAGTGCACGATCGCGGTGTTGGTGCCCGCGATCAGCGGCGAGTGACCGTCGGCGTGCTGGAGGCCCTCGCCCGTGAGGGTGGTGCGGCCGGCGGTGGCGCCGATGATGAAGCCTCGGGTCAGCTGGTCGCCCGCCGCCCAGAACTGGTCGCCGGTGCGCTGGAACCCGAACATCGAGTAGAAGATGTAGAACGGCACCAGCGGCTCGCCCTGCGTCGCGTAGGACGTGCCCACCGACTGGAACGCGGCCGCGGAGCCGGCCTCGTTGATGCCGGTGTGCATGATCTGACCGGCCTCGGACTCCTTGTAGGACAGCATCAGCTCGCGGTCCACCGGCAGGTAGTTCTGGCCGTTCGTGTTGAAGATCTTCGCGCTCGGGAAGATCGAGTCGAGTCCGAAGGTGCGGGCCTCGTCGGGGATGATCGGCACCACGCGGTGGCCGAACTCCTTGTCGCGGACCAGGTCCTTGAACAGGCGGACGAACGCCATCGTGGTGGCGACCTCCTGCTTGCCCGAGCCCTTCGCGAGCAGCTCGTAGGCCTTGTCGTCCGGGAGCGCGATCTGGTTCCGGTCGCCCCGGCGCTCGGGCACGAAGCCGCCCAGCGCGCGCCGGCGCTCGAGCATGTACTGGACCGCGGGGTCCTCGAAGCCGGGGTGGTAGTACGGCGGGTTGTACGGGTCCGCCTCGAGCTCCTCGTCGGAGAACGGGATGTCGAAGGTGTCGCGCAGGACCTTGAGGTCGGCGGCGGCGAGCTTCTTCATCTGATGCGTGGCGTTGCGGGCCGCGAAGTTCGAGCCGAGGCCGTAGCCCTTGATGGTCTTCGCGAGGATGACCGTGGGCTTGCCGTTCTTCTCCTGCGTCGCACGCGCGTACGCGGCGTACAGCTTGCGGTAGTCGTGGCCGCCGCGCTTGAGGGCCCAGATCTCGTCGTCCGTCATGTCCTTGACGAGCTCCTTGGCACGCGGGTCGCCGCCGAAGAACTGGTCGCGGATGAAGGCGCCGGACTCGGCGCGGAAGGTCTGGAAGTCGCCGTCGGGCACGGTGTTCATGAGGTTGACCAGGGCGCCGTCCTCGTCGCGCTGCAGGAGCGGGTCCCACCCGCGGCCCCACACGACCTTGATGACGTTCCAGCCGGCGCCACGGAAGAAGGCCTCGAGCTCCTGGATGATCTTGCCGTTGCCGCGCACGGGGCCGTCGAGGCGCTGCAGGTTGCAGTTGACCACGAAGGTGAGGTTGTCGAGGTTCTGGTGGGCCGCGAGCTGAAGCATGCCGCGGCTCTCGGGCTCATCCATCTCGCCGTCGCCCAGGAACGCCCACACGTGCTGCTCCGAGGTGTCCTTGAGCCCGCGGAGGTGCAGGTAGCGGTTGGTCCACGCCTGGTAGATCGCCGACGCCGGGCCCAGGCCCATGGACACCGTGGGGAACTCCCACACGTCGGGCATGAGGCGGGGGTGCGGGTACGAGGAGAGGCCGCGGCCGGGGCCCGACTTCTCCTGGCGGAACGAGTCGAGGTCGTCGGCGCCGAAGCGACCCTCGACGAACCCGCGCGCGTACACGCCGGGCGCGGCGTGACCCTGGAAGTAGACCTGGTCGCCGCCGCCGGGGTGGTCCTTGCCGCGGAAGAAGTGGTTCAGCCCCACCTCGTACAGGGTCGCCACCGAGGCGTACGACGAGATGTGACCGCCCACGCCCTTGCCGGCCGCCTGCGCGCGCGTCACCATGACGGCGGCGTTCCAGCGGATCCAGCCGCGGTAGCGGCGCTCGATCTCCTCGTCGCCGGGGAACTCGGGCTCGTCGTCGACGTGGATGGTGTTCACGTACGGCGTGTTGAGGCTGAGCGGGACGCTGAGCTGCTTCTTCGCCGCGTGGTCGACCAGCTGGTCGATGATGTACTCGGCCCGGCTCTCGCCGCGGTCGGCGATGAGGCCGTCAAGGGACTCCATCCACTCCGCGGTCTCGTTCGGATCCTTGTCCACCTCGCCGTGATGTGCCACGAGTGACCTTCCTGTCGGGCGCGCGGTGGCGCGCCTATGAATGGGGAGCCGCGGCTGGTATGCCGCCATCGGACACATTCTTCCCACATCTGAGGGGAATGTCACGCCAGCGCCGACGCGCGCGGAACGTGCGTGGCACCCCGCGCCGATTGCACCCGGATGCGGGGTACCTCTACTGTGGTCGGCAGGCACGCCGGCAGATGCGTGTCATCGACTGAAGGGGGTCCCGCCACCGTGGCGACACAGGAGGACGCGAAGGCCGCGACGGAGGCGGCGGTCGCGAGGCTCGGATTGAAGTCCGGGCAGATCATCCAGGAGTTCGGCTACGACGACGATGTTGACGCGGCCTTCCGCGCCGGCGTCGAGGCGGCGACGGGCGAGGATCTGGCCGACGAGGACTACGGGGACGTCGTGGACGGCGCGCTCGTGTGGTTCCGCGACGGCGACGGCGATCTCACGGACCTGCTGATGGACGCACAGACGCTGCTCGACGATGCGGCCCCCGTGTGGGTCTGCACCCCCAAGGCGGGCAACGGCGGGCACGTCTTCCCGCGCGACGTTCAGGAGGCGGCGTCCTTGTCGGGGCTGCACGCCACCTCGACGTTCGTGCTCGGCGGGTCGTGGACGGCGACCTCGCTGGTCGAGAAGGGCCGCTCGAAGTGAGCCATCCCCTCGTCGGCGCTCCGGCGCCGTCCTTCGCGATGACGGACACGCACGGACGCACCGTCACCTCGGCGCAGCTGTCGGGCACGGCGTACATGCTCGTGTTCGTGCCGTTCGCGTTCTCGGACACGTGCACCAACGAGCTCATCGACCTGCGGGGGGCCGAGGACCTGCTCGCGCGCGACGACCTGAAGGTCATCGTCGTGAGCTGCGACTCGATCTACACGCTCAAGGCGTGGGCGGACACGCACTCGTACAAGGCGGAGCTCCTGAGCGACTTCTGGCCGCACGGCGAGGTGTCGCGTCAGTACGGCGTGTTCAACCCGCAGAAGGGTCTCGCGACGCGCGGCACGTTCCTGGTCGACGCCGCGGGCGTGGTCCGGTGGGCGATCGTCAACCCGGAGGGCGAGGCCCGCGACCTGGCGGACTACCGCCGCGCGGTGATCGACCTGCTCGACTGAGCTCCGGGGCGCGGAAACGCTTATATCTCCACCGTATAAGTGCTAATGTGTCCGATATGGACGCTGTCGCAGCGGTGATCGTCGACATCGTGCGCTCTCGCGAGCTGCGCGACCGTGCCGCTGCGCAGGATGCGGTGCTCGCCGCGTTCGCGCGCGCGGAGGCTGCCGCGGAGGTGCTCCGGCCGTTGCGCGCGACCGTGGGCGACGAGTTCCAGTCCGTCTACGCGACGCCGGCGGACGCCATCCGCGTCACCGCGCTGGCGGCGCTCGTCCTGCCTGACGGCGTCGAGGTACGTGCCGGCATCGGGCTCGGCGAGGTGGTCGATGTCGACGGCGACATCTCCGACGGGAGCGCCTGGTGGCGCGCCCGCGACGCGATCGAGGAGGCGCACCGGCGCGAGGACGCCGGCGAGGGGTCCGTCCGGAGCTGGTGTGTCGGTGGTGACGGGGAGGATGTGTCCATGACCGTCGCCGTCCTCCTGCTCCGCGACCACGTGCTCGACCGCATGAAGGCGCGGGAGCGGCGGATCGCGGCTGCGCTGCTCGAGGGTGACACCCAGTCGGCGATCGCTTCGCGCGAGTCGATCAGTCAGGCCGCGGTGTCGCAGGCCGCGCACCGCTCGGGAGCGGTCGCGCTCCGCGAGGCGCTCGACGGGCTCACCGGGGGAGTCGCATGACCGCCGCGGTGCTGGTCGCGATGGTGGCCGGCGCCGAGGCCCTCGGCTGGCGGCTCGGCGGTCGCACGCGCCTCTTCGCGGTCATGGCGTGGCTGGTGATCGCGTTGGCCGCGGCGGGCGTCACCGGCGCGGTGGGCGGGTGGGGTGCCGCCGGTCTGGGCCTCGGTGCGGGCGCGTGGCTCGTGCTCCGGTGGCGCTGGGGTGCGGACGCCGCGATCGGCTCGCTCGTGGTGATCGCGGGGCTGCTGCTGCTGGCCGACCCCGAGCCGAGCCGCGCCGCCGCGATCCTCGCCGGGCTCGGTTCCGCGGTTCTCCTCACGCACACCGCGAACGATGTGTGTCGCGACGTGATCGCCCGCGCGCGGGTCCTCCCGGGCGAGGACGCGCCGGCGGAGCGTGCGGAGGACGCGCCGCGTCTCCGCGGGGGCAGGTTCATCGGTCCGCTCGAGCGCTGGCTGATCGTCGGGCTCGCGCTGGTGGGGGCCCAGGCCGTGATCGTCGGCCTGATGGCGGCCAAGGGCATCGGTCGGTTCCCTGAGATCTCGGGTGACCGGGGGAGGGGATCCACGGCCGAGGAGTTCCTGGTCGGATCGCTGGTGAGCTGGGCCCTCGCCGGCGCGGCCGCGCTGCTCATCGCGGTGCTGATGCCCTGACGGGTCGAGCGGGCGCACGCGCGCCTGGCAGAATGGTCGGGCCCGTCGCAGGGCCCTTAGCTCAGTTGGTCAGAGCACTGCGTTTACACCGCAGGTGTCATCGGTTCGAGTCCGGTAGGGCCCACCATGGAGCCCCGTCCCGCCTGCTCGCGGGGGGCGTGCCAGGATTGAGGGAGGACGGCCGTCGCCGACGACCGCCGTGCCGAGCGGAGGCACTCATGAGCGCCATGGACCGCGACCTGGCGAGGATCGCCGTCGAAGGCTTCCAGTACTTCTACCCGCTGGTCCTCATGGACGTGACCCGCCGGGTGGCGACCTCGCTGCCGGCCGGGGTCCGGCACGGCTTCGCGCCGCCCGACACCTTCGCGCACGCGCGAGCGTTCCCTCCCGGGGACTTCAGGGAGGTGGTGCGTCCGAACTTCGACACCCTGTACTCGACCGCGTGGCTCGATCTCCGTGACGGCCCGCAGGTGGTGTCGATCGCCGCGCCCATCGAGCGGTACTTCATGCTGCCGCTCCTCGACCTGTGGTCGGACGTCTTCGCGGTCATCGGGAGCCGCACGACCGGCGGCGCGCCGGCCGATTACGCGATCGTCCCACCCGGGTGGCCCGGCGAGGTCCCGGACGGGATGGTCAGGATCGATGCTCCCACCGCATGGGTGTGGGTCCTCGGGCGCACGCGCACCGACGGCATCGCGGACTACCCGCGCGTGCATGCGATCCAGGACGGCCTCGCGATCCGGCCGCTTCGCGGTGCGACCGCAGGCGGGGTCGCTCCGGGCGACGACCCGGGCGTGCGCACCTCCCCGATGGATCACGTGGCCGCCATGACCGGCGAGGAGTTCTTCCGGATCGCAGCCGACCTGCTCGCGGACAACCCGCCGCACCTCACCGATCAGCCGATGGTCGCGCGCCTGCGCGCGCTCGGCATCGTCCCGGGGCGCCCGTTCGATGCCGGTGCCGCGTCGCCCGAGGCCCGCGAGGCGATCTCTGCCGCACCGCGGGCCGGGCTCGCGGCCATGGCCGCGGCGGTGACGGGCCTGGCGCAGGCGTCCAACGGGTGGTCGATCCGCCGCTCCGGCATCGGCGTGTATGGAACCGACTACCTGTTCCGCGCCATGATCGCCATGATCGGCCTGGGCGCGAACCTCGCCGAGGACGCGGTCTATCCGATGCTGCTGGTCGACGAGGCGGGGACACCACCCGTGGGCGAGGTCGACCACGTGCTGCACTTCGACTCCTCCGAGCTCCCGCCGGCGGACGCGTTCTGGTCGGTCACCATGTACGACGGAACGGGGTTCCCCGTCCCGAACGCCCTCGAGCGCTACGCGCTCGGCGACAGGGATCCGCTGACCTACGGCGCGGACGGCTCGCTCGACATCTGGATCGGCCGCGAGAGCCCGGGTCCGGAGCGCGACAGCAACTGGCTTCCCGCCCCGGCGGGGCCGCTCGGCCTCACCCTGCGCCTGTACGGTCCGCGGCCCGAGGTGCTCGATGGACGGTGGTCGCCTCCGCCGCTCCGGCGCGCGTGACGGGAGCGCGACGCGATGGACGGCGCTGAGGGGCTGACGCTCGCGACCATCGCGGGGCTGATCGTGACCTGGGCGCTGGTCGGTCGTCGGCTCGAGCGCGCCGGTGTCACGGCGCCGATGGCGTTCATCGTCGCCGGCATGGCGCTCGCGGCCACCGTCGGTGACGGCATCTCGGCGACGACCATCCATCTTCTCGCCGAGATCACGTTGGTGATGGTCCTCTTCCACGACGCGAGCACGGTGCGCCTGAGCTCCCTGCGTCACGACCCGTGGATCGCGGTGCGGCTCCTCGCCGTCGGCTTCCCGCTCGCGGTCCTGCTCGCGACGGGGCTCACGTGGCTGCTGATCCCGGCGCTCGGCGGCGCGGGCGCGCTCCTGGTCGGGGCGGCGGTGAGTGCGACCGACGCGAGCCTGGGGGCTCCCACCGTGCTCAACCCCGCCGTTCCCGAGCGGGTCCGGCGCGCGCTCAACGTGGAGAGCGGCCTCAACGACGGCCTGGCGACGCCGATCGTGATGGTCGCGCTCGGGGTGCTGGTCGACCAGACCGCCGGCGAGGCGCCGGCGCACGCGCTCGACATGCCGCGAGCCGCGTCCGGAGTGGCGGTGGGGGTGAGCATCGGGCTGCTCGCCGCCGTCGCGATGGCGTCGACGCGCCGCGCGGGATTCAGCGACGCCCGCGCGCGCAGCGTGGGTGTGCTGGCGCTCCCGCTGCTCACGTTCGGCTTCGCCGAGCTGGCGCACGGCAACGTGTTCCTCGCCGCGTTCGTCGCGGGCCTGACGTTCGGAGCCGCGGGCCGCGGCGTCGAGCGCGAGCCCGAGGTGTCCGAGGCTCTCGAGATCGCGGCCGACGTGATGGGCATGATCCTGTGGTTCCTGGCGGGCGGCATGCTCGTCCTGGTCCTTGCGCGAGGCTTCGAGCCGGTCTGGCTGCTGATCGCGGTGCTCGCGCTCACCATGCTGAGGCTGCTGCCCGTGGCCCTCGCTCTGGTGGGCGCCGGGGTGCGGACGCCCACCGTCCTGTTCATCGGGTGGTTCGGTCCGCGCGGGGTCGCGACCATCGTCTTCGGCCTGCTGGCGGCCGACGCGCTGGGCGAGGACCCACGCCGCTACGACATCGCGGGCATCTTCGCCCTCACCGTGCTGATCAGCGTCTTCGCGCACGGCCTGTCGGCTCCGCCGCTCACGCGGCTGTACGCGCGCTGGTCGCGGCCTGCGGGGGACGGGGTGGGTGAGCGCGTGTGAGCGCGGGTCGGCTAGCGGGTCACGGAGTCGAGCAGGCCGCGAACACCTGCCATCGCGTCGGGTGACACGGTGTAGTGCGCCCAGCGCCCTCGCTGCTCGCGGGTGACCAGCCCCGCCTTCACCAGCTTCTGCATGTGGTGGCTCATGGTCGGCTGGCTGATGCCGAGCGCGTCGGGGAGGTGGCAGGCGCAGGCGGTGCCGTCCTCGGTTCGGGCGATGTGCTCGAGCAGGCGCACCCGCGTGGGGTCTGCGAGCGCCTTGAAGACCTCGGCCAGGTCGGCGGCGCGCCCCGCGTCGATCAGGTCCGGGCGCTCGTCGGCGCAGCAGGCGGTGGGGAGGACGTCGAGCTCGATCATGGGACCACCGTACGCCTCGTATTGACATATGTCGATACATGAGTAGCGTGTGACGTATCGACGAACATCTATAGGAGATCCGATGCCCGAGCCGATCAGCCTGATGCCCGCCCCGCCGCAGCAGCGGCCCCGGTGGCGGGTCTGGGCACCCCCGGCCGCCGCCTACGCCGCCGGAGGACTGCTCTACGCGGTCAACGGTCGGCTCTGGGACACGCTCCTGTGGGACGTCGTCGGACTGGACCCTGCGAGCCGCCTCGGCGGCGCCCTGCACTTCTTCCTCTACGACACCGTCAAGATCCTGCTGCTGCTCGCCGGGATCGTGTATGCGATCACCGTCGCGCGGTCGTTCATCACCCCCGAGCGCATGCGGGCGATGCTCGGCGGGAAGCGCGAGGGCGTGGGCAACGCGATCGCGGCCACGCTCGGCGTCGCGGCCCCGTTCTGCAGCTGCAGCGCGGTGCCCGGCTTCATCGGCTTCGTGTCCGCGGGCGTGCCGCTCGGGGTGACCATGAGCTTCCTCATCGCGTCTCCTCTGGTCAACGAGGTGGCGCTGGTGCTGCTGCTCGGCAGCTTCGGCCTGGGTCCCGCGGTCCTCTACGCCGTCACCGGATTCGCCATCGCCGTGATCGCGGGCCTCGTGATCGGGCGGATGAACCCCGAGCGGTGGGTCGAGCCGTTCGTGCTCGAGGCGCGCGGCCGGACGGCGGTCGCGATGGCGGGAGGGCTCCGGCCCGCCTGGTCGGATCGCCTCGACCTCGCCCGCACCGAGACCGTCGCGCTGCTGCGCAAGATCTGGCCGTGGCTGCTCGCCGGCATCGGCATCGGCGCGTTCATCCACGGGTGGGTGCCCGAGGACCTCATCGCGACCATCGCCGGCTCCGACAACCCGTTCGGCGTGCTCGCGGCGGTCGCGCTCGGCGTGCCGCTCTACAGCGGCGCGGCCGGAGTGCTCCCCCTGGTGGACGCGCTGTTCGCCAAGGGTGTCCCCATGGGCACGCTGCTCGCCTTCATGATGGCGACCGTCGCGCTCTCCGTCCCCGAGATGGTGATCCTCCGACGCGTGCTCAGGCCCCGCCTGATCGCGATCTTCGTCGCCGTGGTCGCCGCCGGCATCGTCGCTGCCGGGTACCTGTTCAACGCGGTCCTGTAGGGCCGCTCTCACCGCAAGGAGACCATCATGGACGTCACCATCCTGGGACACGGATGCAAGAACTGCGATGCGCTGGAGGCCCGCACGGTCGAGGCGCTCGCCGGGCTGGGAAGGACCGCCGAGGTCGCCCACATCAAGGACGATGCGCAGATCGCCGCCTACGGCGTCATGCGCACCCCCGCGCTCGTCGCGGACGGCCGCGTGCTCGTCGAGGGGCAGGTCCCCACGGCGGCGCGGCTCGCCGAGATCCTCGCCACGGTCCCCGCGACCTGACCGGCGCATCGTCACGGGCGCCGGGGCGCCTCTCCTCGCCCTCGCATGGTCCCGCGCTAGGGTCGGACCCAGCAGCAGGCGCGGACGAGGGGAGATGCCCGTGGCGGTGCCCGAGGTGGTGAAGGTGATCAAGGGCGACAGCGCGCGCTACGACGCGTACGCGAGGCGCGCCGATCTCGCCATGCTGGTGATGGCGTTCGCCTTCCTGGTCGTGTGGTCCGCACGGATCGCCTTCCGCGACTACATCCCCGGCGCGCTGCGCGGCACGCTCATCACGATCCAGGCGTTCATCTGGCTCGCGTTCGTCGTCGACATCATCATCCGGCTGGCCCTCACCGACCGGCGCTGGCACTTCCTCAAGACGCACCCGATCGACGTGATCGCCGTCTTCATCCCTCCGGCGCGACCGCTCAAGATCCTCTCGGTCTTCACCTCGGGCACCATGCTGGCCAGCCGCAAGGGCGCGGTGAAGTCCACGCAGGCGATCCTGATCTCGGTGGTGCTGCTCATGTGGATCGGGGCCGTGTCGATCCTCGACGCGGAGCGCGGTGCGGCCGATGCGCAGATCACGAACTTCGCCGATGCGATCTGGTGGGCGCTCGTCACCATGACCACGGTCGGCTACGGCGATTTCGCGCCGGTGACCGGTCAGGGTCGCGCCATCGCGACGGTGCTGATGCTCATGGGCATCGCCCTGATCGGTGTGATCACGGCCTCCGTGGCGGCGTGGTTCGTCGCGCTGACCGAGGGCGAGGACGAGGAGCGTGACGAGGTCACCCGCACCCAGCTGCTCGACCGGCTGGCGGAGCTCGAGTCCAAGCTCGACGCGATCGCCGCGCGGGAGGACGCCGCGGCGTCGGGGCTCCCGCATCAGACGCCGAAGGCACCGAGGCGGAAGGCGCGCGCGACGGCGCCGGCGGAGGACGACGCGACCTAGGAGCCGGCCTGCGCTCTCCGCACGGTCCACCGCCACCAGGCCACCGAGGCCGCGCCGATCAGCAGCGTGCCGCCGAGCGACACCGCCCGCCACACGAGCATGCCGGCCACCAGCGTGGCCTCGGGTGCGGGGCTGTCGTCCGTCAGCCACAGCGAGACGAGCGCGGCGTCGAGCACCCCCAGGCCGAGGAACGGCAGGATCGTGAGCGGGTAGGCGAGCAGGAACACGCCGAGGATCTCGATGCTCGACAGCGACGACGGGACGCCCACGAACCGGAGGCTGGCGAGCAGCAGCAGCGCCTCCACGAGGACGCCGGTGAGCATGAGCGTCAGCGCGGCCGCCAGGTGCTCGCGCAGCGTCGACGCGACGCGGGCGCGGAAGCTGACGACGGCCTCCGCCCAGCCCTCGGCGTCGGCGCGCCGCCCGAACCGTGCGACCGTGCGGGCCGCCGCGGCACCCAGCCAGGCCGCCCAACGCGCGTCGCGGAGCATGAGTCCGAGCGCGCCGAGGATCGCCGCGGCGACCACCAGGCAGGCGCCGGCGACCCACCATTCGTGGCGTTCGATGCCGCGCCACGCGAGGAACGCCAGCCCCATCACGGGAGCGAGGAACCGCGCACCCCAGAACACGACCGTGGCGAGGGTGACGCCTGCCATGCCGGACACCGGATCCAGGCCCCACGACCGGAACATCGCGATGCGCAGCACGATGTCCGCGGGCGGCGGCGTCACGGTCGCCACCAGGTTCGCCGCGAGCTCGTTGTGCAGCGCGCGCAGCTGGCCGAGTCCTGCGGTGAAGCGGGCGATCGGGGCCGAGGTGAGCAGCTGCCGGAGCAGCAGCAGCCCGACCAGGATCGGCGCCTGCCACCAGGCGAGCTGGCCGAGCGCCTCCAGGACCGCGTCGGCGTCGACACGCCCGGCGAGGTCGGTGAGGGCCCAGATCACGGCGGCCGCGAGGGCGAGCAGGACGATTCGTCTCAGCCACGGCCGGGAGCGGCGCGTGGGCGCGGCGGGCGTGCTGGTCACGCCGCCAGGCTAGCGGCCGGCGCACGAGGTCTCCGTCGCCGTCCAGCGAGTAGCCTGGTCCCATGACCTCGGTGGCTGACGTTCTCGACGCGCTCGACAGCCGCTTCCCTCCCGATCTGGCGGAGGACTGGGACGTCAACGGGCTCACCGTCGGGCGCCCCGAGGCCGAGGTCACGCGCGCGCTGTTCGCCGTCGATCCCACGCTCGCGGTGGTCGAGGAGGCGATCGAGGCAGGCTGCGACCTGATCGTCACGCACCACCCGCTGCTGCTGCGCGGGGTGACCACCGTCAACGCCGGCACCCCCAAGGGCGCGGTGATCCAGACGCTGATCGAGAACGGCGTCGCGCTGATCAACGCGCACACGAACGCCGACCACGCCGGGACCGGCGTCGCGGAGGCGCTCGCCGAGGTCCTCGGCGTCGACGGCGCGCTTCCGCTGGTGCCGCTGAAGGACGATGCGGAGCAGGGCACCGGGCGCATCGGTCGCCTCGACGCGCCCATCACCCTGCTCGAGTTCGCCCAGCGCGCGGCCGCGGTGCTGCCGGCCACGGCGCACGGCGTGCGGGTGGCGGGGGAGCTCGACGCCAGCGTGCAGACCATCGCCGTGGTCGGGGGCGCGGGCGACTCGTTCCTCGGGGCCGCCGCGGCCGCCGGCGCCGACGTGTACCTCACCTCCGACCTGCGTCACCATCCGGCGTCGGACGCGCGCGAGGCCGCGCTGCTCGCCGGCGGTCGGCCCTTCCTGGTCGACGTCGCCCACTACGCCTCCGAGTGGACCTGGCTCGCCGCCGCCGCCGAGTACCTCGGCGACGCGACCGGCCTCGACACGATCGTCTCGACCCTCATCACCGACCCCTGGACCGCGCGCTTCTAGCGCCGAGGAGCATCCGTGCCTTCTGCACCCGTCACCGACCAGATCCGCCTTCTCGAGGTGCAGGATCTCGACCTGCGCACCCAGCAGGCCCGCCACCGCCGCGACCACCTGCCCGTGGTCGAGCAGATCGCCGAGCTGCGGGCACGGCTGACCGACCTCGACGAGGAGCGCGTCGCCCGCAGCACCGAGGTCTCCGACATCAAGCGCGAGGTGGCGAAGGCCGAGGACGACGTCGAGGTGGTGCGCTCCCGCGCCGCGCGCGACACCGCCCGGCTCGAGTCCGGTCAGGGGACGCCGAAGGACCTCCAGGCGCTGGCGAGCGAGCTCGAGGTGCTCAAGCGTCGCCAGAGCGCGCTCGAGGACGTCGAGCTCGAGGCGATGGACCGGCTCGAGACCGCCGAGGCGGCCCTCGCGTCCGCCAAGGAGCAGGTGGAGGCGATCCAGGCGCAGGTCACCGCGCTGGAGTCCGAGCGCGACCAGGCGTGGGAGGAGATCGACGCCGAGCTGGTCGAGCTCGCCGCGCAGCGCACCTCCGCCGCGTTCAACCTCGACGCGGACATGATGGCGCTGTACGAGAAGCTCCGGGCCAGCCACGGCGGCATCGGCGCGGCCGCGTTGCAGCACGGCGAATGCCTCGGCTGCCGCATGAAGCTCAACCCGGCTGACCTGCGCGACATCGAGGGGCGCCCGGACGATGCGGTGGTCCGCTGCGAGGAGTGCGGACGCATCCTCGTGCGCGGGGCCGGCGCGTGACCGACACCCAGGTCGAGCCGCCGGTGCCGCATCGGCCGCATCACTACGACGACGGGACCGACCTGGGATCGGACCCGGCGGCGTCGTCGCCCGCGCCCGCCGCCCCCAAGGTCCAGTCGCCGTTCTCCCCGAACGAGGAGGACCTGGTCGCGCCGCTCACGGTGGTCCTGGTCCGCCACGGCGTCACCGAGATGACCACGTCCCGACGCATGTCCGGCGGCGGGGTGCCCGGCCCGCCGCTCAGCGCGCCCGGACGGGTCCAGGCCGCGAAGGCCGCCGATGCGCTGTACTCGATGGGGAGGCGCACCTGGCTGCAGTTGCCGCACGTCACGCGCGTGATCGCGTCGCCGATCATCCGCACGCAGGAGACCGCCGGGTCGATCGGCCGGCGCCTGGGCGCGCATGTCGAGACGGACGACCGCCTGCGCGAGGTCGTGTTCGGCGAATGGGAGGGGCTGACCGTCCCCGAGATCGTCGAGCGTGACGGCGATGCCATCCACGCGTGGCGCGGAGCGGAGATCGCCGCGCCCGGCGGCGAGGCGATCGCGGATGTCGGGACCCGGACCTGGGGACTGGTGCGCGAGCTCGCGGCCACGCACGCCGCGGAGTGCCTGGCAGGTCGCGACGTGCCGCGTGGCCTCGCGCTCGTGTCCCACGCCGTGGCGATCAAGTCGACCGTCGGCATGGCGCTGGGCATGGACCCTGCGCGTTGGGGTGCGATCTGGCCCTCGCCCGCGTCGCAGAGCATCCTCCAGGTGCGCGCGCGCCAGGACGGATCGATCGCGGAGACCCACGTCCTCGCCGTCGGCATCCCCGTCGAGTAGGGGAGCTCCGGCTGGCGGAGGCGGGTGTCCCTCCGGGCCGTTCCGCTCTCCGCCGCAACAGCGCGCGATGGTCCGCATCCGGCGGCCTTCCCGGGCGCTCGGGCCCCGTGCCGCGTCGGTGGTTCGCGCCGCCTCACGCGGCCGCGAGAATGGAGCCATGAAGGCCACCTACATGTTCGGCGCGGGCGACGTCCGCGTGCTCGACGTCCCCGACCCGCGCATCGTCGACCCGACGGATGCGGTGGTGCGCGTGGTCCGCGGCTGCATCTGCGGCTCGGACCTGCACCCGTTCCACACGATGGAGCCGACGGAGCAGGGATCTCTCAAGGGGCACGAGGCGATCGGCGTCATCGAGGAGGTCGGGCCCGAGGTGCGCACCGTCGCTCCCGGGGACTTCGTCATCATGCCCTTCGCCACGCAGGACAACACGTGCGTGCACTGCCGCGACGGCGTCCACACCTCATGCGTGAACGGCGGCTTCCTCGCCGGCGGTCAGTCCGAGGCGCTCCGGTTGCCGCAGGCCGATGGCAGCGCCGTCACGGTCCCCGGCGTCGACCCCGCCGCGGCGGACGATGCGCTGCTCGCCTCGCTCCTCACGCTGTCCGACGTGTACCTCACCGGCTGGCACGCCGCGGCGATGGCGCGCGTCGCGCCGGGCGCGACGGTCACCGTCATCGGCGACGGCGCGGTCGGGCTCTGCGCCGTGCTCTCGGCACGCGAGATGGGCGCCGAGCGCATCATCCTCATGGGGCGTCACCAGGTCCGCACGGACCTCGGGCGCGAGTGGGGCGCGACCGACGTGGTGTCCGCGCGCGGGGAGGACGGCATCGCCGAGGTCCTGGACCTCACGGACGGAGCCGGCAGCCCCGTGGTCCTCGAGGCGGTGGGATTGGAGCCGGCGTACCGGCAGGCCCACGGCATCGTGCGCCCGGGTGGCGTGATCTCCCGGGTCGGGGTGCCGCAGTACGCCACCGATCCTGTGTCCTCGCGCTCCCAGTTCTCGCGCAACGTCACCCTCACCGGCGGCGTGGCGCCGGTGCGCGCGTACATCGACGCGGCGATCCCGAAGGTGCTGGACGGCGCCATCGATCCGGGTCGCGTGTTCGACATGACGGTGGGCGTCGCCGACGTGCCGGCGGGCTACGCGGCGATGGACGAGCGCCGCGCGCTCAAGGTGATGGTCGACCCGAGCTTGTAGCGACTACTCCGTGGGCGTGGCGCCGCGCTTGCGCAGGTACCTGCGGTCGTCGTTGGCGTACGCGTAGTACCAGCCGATCAGCAGGCCGCCGCCGACGAAGTTGCCGAGCAGGACGACTCCGAGCTGGGCGAGGGCCAGGCCGTAGTCGATGCCGTGGGTGAGCGCGGCGACGGTGAACACCACCGTGTTCGCCACCGAGTGCTCGAAGCCCACGAACGCGAACACGAAGACGCTCATGATCATCACGATCGCCTTGGTCAGGTCCTCCTTGATGAGGCCGTTGTAGACCAGCAGCATGCCCAGGTTGATCATGAAGTTGCACAGGATCGCGCGGAAGAACAGGTCGGAGACGCCCGCGAGACCGCTGTCGAAGTAGGACAGCTTGTGCTCGACCGAGGCGTCGAGCTGGTCGCCCATCGCGCCCGACGCGAGCGTCGAGCCGGCGATCATGAGGGCCAGCGCCAGGCCGCCGACGAAGTTGCCGCCGTAGCACATCGCCAGCACCCGCAGCGAGCGCAGCGGGCTGATGCGACGCCAGTACAGGCCGATCGAGACGATCATCATGTTCGACGTCAGCAGCTCGGACTTCGAGTAGTAGATGAACACCAGGGCGAACCCGAAGATCAGCGCGCCCAGCAGCTTGCCCAGGTTGACCAGCGAGCCGTCGCTCGCGCTCTCGAACGCCGCGATCACCGCGAAGTTCGTGAGGTACATGATGCCGATGATCACCCCGGCCATGGCCGCCCGCATGAGGTAGACGCGCGCGAGCCCGCCGCTCATCTCCGTCTTGGTGTCGAGAGCGTCGAGCACCGTGGAGATGAACGTCTTGCCTGGGAACAGGTGGCTCGGGTCGCTCATGGCACCACCGTACCGAGTGCGCGGCCTCGTCGGCGGGACCGTCGGACCCCTGGGGGGTACCGCCGGTACCCGTGTCCTCCCGCTCTCCCGCGCATCGTCCCGCGCCGCGACGCTGATGGTGTCCCCACAACCCCGATCGAGGAGATCCACCAGTGAAGGCTGCACTCATGTACGGCGCGGGCGACGTCCGCGTCGAGGACGCCCCCATCCCGACCCTCCAGGAGCCCACCGATGCGATCGTGCGCACCGTGCGCGCGTGCATCTGCGGCTCCGACCTGCACCCGTACCACTCGATGCCCGGCTCGGAGCACGGCATCCGGATGGGACACGAGCTCATCGCCGTGGTCGAGGAGGTCGGCACCGCGGTCACCACCCTGACCAAGGGCGACTTCGTCGTGGTGCCGTTCGCGTACGCGGACAACACCTGCGCCATCTGCCAGGAGGGCTTCCAGACGGCCTGCCCGCACGGCGGCTGGTACGGCACCCCGGACACGCCGGGGCTCCAGGCCGAGTACGCTCGCGTGCCGCAGGCAGACGGCTCGGCCGTCGTGGTCCCGGGCGTGGACCCCGCGACCGCCTCCGACGAGCTGCTCGCGTCGCTGCTCGCGCTGTCGGACGTCTACCTGACCGGTTACCACGCCGCGTTCATGGCGGACATCCAGCCAGGGCAGACCGTCACGGTGATCGGTGACGGTGCCGTGGGCCTGTCCGCGGTGCTCGCGGCCAAGCAGATGGGCGCGGAGCGGATCATCCTGATGGGCCGTCACGTCTCGCGCACCGATCTGGGCCGCGAGTTCGGCGCCACCGACGTGGTCGCCGAGCGCGGCGCCGAGGGCGTGGCGAAGGTCATGGCGCTCACCGGCGGCGAGGGGAGCCACGTCGTGCTCGAGGCCGTGGGCCACATGCCCGCCTACGAGCAGGCGTACGGCATCGTCCGCCCCGGCGGCATCATCTCGCGCGTGGGCGTGCCGCAGTACGAGGAGGCCCCGATCGGGTTCGGCTCGCTCTTCGGCAAGAACGCGCGCCTGGCCGGCGGTCCCGCCCCCGTGCGCGCCTACCTCGAGCAGGCGATCCGGGACGTGCTCGACGGCACCATCAATCCGGGCAAGGTGTTCGACCGCACGGTCGGCCTCGACGGCGTCCCCGCGGGCTACGCCGCCATGGACGCCCGCGAGGCCCTCAAGGTGATGGTGGACCCGGCAATGTGACCCAAGCGTGCCGTTCGGCTCGCCGGGAGGCGACCCGAACGGCACGACGGCGCTCAGGTGAGCGAGGCTCCCGCGGTCGACGATGCGCGGTGGCGGTCGACCAGGCCGATGAGCGCCTCCGCGTCCACGTTCGCGCCGAACGCGGGGGTGCCGGGCTGGAGATGCCTGCCCTCGGCGAGAGTCCCGATCGGGACCGGGTCGAAGCCGAGGGAGTCGATCAGGTCGGCGACCGCCTCGATGCTGTCCGCATCGTCGCCGGCCAGGGCGATCGCTCGCCGGTCCGCGTGGTCCGCCGGCCGCGACCCCTCGTCCAGGTCGTGGTAGCCCATGTGGTTGAACGCCTTGACGAGGCGCGCGCCGGGCAGGTGCGCGGCGACGATCGCGGAGGAGGTGGTGCGGGGGTCCGTCAGGTCGTCCCGCACGCCGTCCACCTCCCACCAGTAGTTCATCGCGTCGATCACGAGCGCGCCGTCGAGCGCGTCTGCGGGAACCGTCCGGTGCTTGCCCAGCGGCAGCGCGAGGATCACCGCGTCGGCCTGGGACGCGACCTCGCGCGCGGTGGCGACCCGTGCGCCGGGGGAGAGGACCTCGATGGTCAGCTCGATGCGCTCCGGGTCGCCGGACCCGGCGACCACCACCTCGTAGCCGGCGGCGACGCCGAGCCGGGCGAGCACCGTGCCGAGCTTGCCGGCGCCCAGGATGCCGACGGTCCGCACCGCGCTCACGCCGCGCCGCCGTCGGCGAGCAGCTCCCGGACCCGCGGGACGACCTCGGTGCCGAAGAGCTCGACGGCGCGCATGCGGGAGGACGCCGGCATCGCGCCGCCACCCGTGTAGACGAAGTCGAAGCGGCTCACGTCCAGGGCGCCGATCGCGGCCGCCATCTTCGCCGCCACCGTCGCGGGCGAGCCCACGTAGAGCGACCCGTAGGTGACCTCCGCGTCGAACTGCGAGCGGGTCATCGGCGGCCAGCCGCGGTCGGCGCCGATCCGGTCCCGCATGGCCTTGTAGCCGGGGAAGTAGGACTCGCGCGCCTCCTCGTCGGTGGGTGCCACGAAGCCGTGGCTGTGCATCCCGACCGGGTGCGCCGTGGTGCCGAACTTCTCGGCGGCGCGGCGGTACAGGTCGACATAAGGGGCGAAGCGGCCGGGGTCGCCGCCGATGATCGCGAGCATCAGGCGGAAGCCGTAGCGCGCGGTGCGCAGGACCGACTCGGGCGAACCCCCCACGCCGACCCAGGTGGTGAGCGCGCCGGAGTCCGTCTTCGGATAGACGTCGGCCTCGTGCAGGGAGGAGCGGGTGGTCCCGGACCACGTGACCGGCTTCTCGGTGAGCAGTCGCGAGAACAGCTCGAGCTTCTCCTCGAACAGGACCTCGTAGTCGGCGAGGTCGTAGCCGAACAGCGGGAAGGACTCGGTGAAGGATCCGCGCCCGAGGATCACCTCGGCGCGACCGTTGGACACGGCGTCGAGGGTGGAGAAGCGCTGGAACACGCGCACGGGGTCGTCCGAGGACAGCACCGTGACGGCGGAGCCGAGCGTCACCTTCTCCGTGCGCGAGGCGATGGCCGCCAGCACCATCTCGGGGGAGGAGATCGCGAAGTCCGCGCGGTGGTGCTCGCCGAGCGCGACCGCGTCGATGCCGACCTGGTCGGCAAGCGCGGCCTCCTCGACCACCTGGCGCAGGGACGCCGCATGCGTCATCGGCTCCCCGGAGTCGTGCAGCGGCAGGTCGCCGAAGGTCTCGATGCCGAACTTCACGTCCGACGCGGGCGTGCTCATGGGGGCTCCTCGATGTCGCAGGTGGTTGAGGTGTCAACTAAGTAGCGTAGCCTGGCCTCGCGCTATTCCTGCCGCGGCCGCTGACGCGTCCACCGCGGAATCCTTGGCGCCGCGCAATCGTTCCCGAGGAAGAACCCCATCGGAAGGACCGTCATGACCAGTGTGCCCGTGCCCCCGTCCACCTTCGAGCGTCCGCGCGTGACGCCTGGCGCGCTCACGGACTCGACCGTGCTCGTCGTCGGCGGCTCCTCCGGCTTCGGCCGCCAGGTGGTGGTCGACGCCGCCACGGCGGGCGCGCGGCTGATCGTGGTCGGCCGCGACGCCGCGAAGGCCCACGCCGTCGCGCATGAGGCGAGCGGCGTCGGCGGCAAGGCGACGGCCTTCGCGCTCGACGCGACCACGGAGGACGGCCTCGAGCGGCTGATCGAGATCGCGGGCGATGTCGACCACGTGGTCTCGACGCTGGGCGGAGCCATGGGCGGAGGGTTCCTCGAGGCCCCGTTCGATGAGATCCGCGCCGCGGTCGACGACAAGGTCTTCGACAACCTCCGCCTGGCCCGTGCGCTCGCTCCCCACCTCAACGACGGCGGCTCGATGACGTTCACCGCGGGCACCGGGGGCGCGCCCCACACCGCGTCGGGCGCCTACCTGGGCAACCAGGCGATCGCCACCATGGTGCGCGGGCTGGCGCTCGAGCTCGCGCCGCGCGGCATCCGGGTCAACGCAGTCGCCCCCACATGGACGGCGACGCCGCTGTGGCGCGACCACGACGAGGCGGAGGTCCGCGAGACCCAGCGTCAGATGGCGGCGACCATCCCGCTCGGGCGCACCGGCGAGGTCGGCGAGGTGGCGGAGGCGTACCTGTTCCTCCTCACCTGCGGCTTCATCACGGGCCAGACGATCGCGGTCGACGGCGGGATGAACCTGCTCTGACGGGCGCGGAGGCGATCAGCCCGCGATGACGAGCGTGAGCTCGTCGGGACCCTTGGCCCGGGGTGTCAGCGCCACGTCGACCAGCGCATCGCCGATCATGCCGGCCGCCGCATCGGCGAGGTCGGCGGCGCTCTCGGGCGCCGCATCGTCCCGCATCAGGTGCGCCGCGAGCAGGCCGCGCGTGTGCTTGGCCATGTGGCTGACCACGGCGCGCTTGCCGTTCAGCTCCCGCTGGACTCCGACGCTCACCCATAGCGCGTCCGTGGGGCGGTAGGCGGCGACGTACGACGCGCTGCGGCAGTCGATCACGAGGCCGCCGTCGGCGAGCGCGTCCAGCTCCGGGCTCAGGCGCGGGCGCCAGAAGGCGGCGAGGCCGCCGATCCGTCCCAGCGAGGTTCCCATCGAGAGGCGGTAGGCCGGGATGGCGTCGCCGGGCGCGACGGCGCCCCACAACGCGGAGACGGTCCGCAGGCGGGACGACGCGCGATCCAGCGTCGACGCATCCCAGCCGGCCATGTCGGCGGCGTCGTAGAGCACTCCGGTGTAGACGCGCGCGGCCGGCGCCGCGGGGTTGTCCCACACCGTGCGGTTGCGCTCGACCTCGCCGGCGAGCGAGGCGCCGACCTCCAGCACCTGCATCGCGTTGCGCTGGCCGCTGACCTTGGCGAGGGCGTCCCCCACGCGGCGGCGGTGCGGCGCGAGCCCCGGGTGGCTCAGCGCGTCCAGGTCGACGGGGTCGCCGGTCGGGGGAGCGGTCTTGCCCTCGGAGGGCGGGAGCAGGATCAGCACGGGGACCAGGGTAGTGGCGCGGCGCGTCACCCGGACCGCAGGGTGTCGAGCCAGCGTCCCAACCGCTCGAGCCCGAGCGTGATGTCCTCGGCGCTCGCGGCGTAGGACAGCCGCACGTGGGTGTCGCCGTGGGCCGTGCCGAAGTCCCGGCCGGGCGTGAGCGCGACGTGCGCCTCGCGCAGCGCGCGCCCGCAGAACATCCAGGCGTCCATCCCGGTGCTCGAGACGTCCGCGAAGGCGTAGAAGGCGCCGTCGGGCTCGACCTCGACGGGAAGGCCGATGCGCGCCAGCCCGTCGAGCATGAGCCGCCGACGCCCGAGCAGGTCGAGGCGCCGGCCCTCCGCCTCGGCGAGCGAGGCCGGGGTGAAGCACTCGAGCGCGGCGATCTGCACCGGCGCCGCTGCGGAGAGGAAGTAGTTGACCGCGAGCCGCTCCACCGGGTCGACCAGCGCCTCGGGCAGCACCATCCAGCCGAGCCGCCAGCCCGTCATGCCGAAGGCCTTCGAGAACGAGCTCACGACGATCGCGTCGGGGTCATGCGCGAGCGCGGTCGGCTGCGGCGTGCCGTCGGGCGAGGGGTCGGCGGTCTCCAGGTAGATCTCGTCGATCAGCCGCCACGCGCCGCGTTCGCGGGCGAGGTCGCAGATCGCGGCGAGCTCGGCGGGCGGGATCGAGGTGCCGGTCGGGTTCGACGGCGTCGCCGCCATCACCACGCGGGTGGCCGGCGTCCAGTGCTGCTCGATCAGGTCACGCGTCAGCTGGAAGCGCGTCGCGGGCGAGGTGGGGATCGTGACCGCCCGGCCTCCGAACGAGGCGACATCCTGGCGGTTGCAGGGGTAGCTCGGGTCGGCCATGAGCACGTCGTCACCCTCGTCGACCGTTGCGGCGATCGCGAGCACCAGGGCGGCGGAGGCACCCATCGTGATCGCGACGCGGGCGGGGTCCAGGTCGACGCCGTGCCGGTCGCGGTAGAACCCGGCGATCGCTGACCGGAGCGCCGGCATCCCGAGCGCCGAAGTGTAGGACAGCGGGCGGCCGTCCATCGCCTCGACCATCGCGCGGCGGACGGCTGCGGGCGCGCCGAAGTCCGGCTCGCCCAGGTTCAGGCGGACGATGCGGTGGCCGGCGGCCTCGAGCTCGCTCGCGAGGTCGCCGAACGCCATCGCGTGGAACGGCTCGATGGCGAGCGTTCGGCGGGATGGTCGCATCGTTCCTCCTTGTCCCGCTCCCATCCTGGCGCATGCGCGGACCCGACCCGCGCATCGTCCCCGGTATCCTGGAGGCGCGGATGAGCTGGCCAGGCGGTCGCGTGACCCTTCGGGGTCCCGAGGAACGTCCGGGCTCCGTAGAGCAGGGTGATGGCTAACGGCCACCCGGGGTGACCCGCGGGACAGTGCCACAGAGAGGAGACCGCCTCGCGCCTTCGGGAGCGAGGTAAGGGTGAAAGGGTGAGGTAAGAGCTCACCGCGCGACTGGTGACAGGAGCGGCAAGGTAAACCCCACCCGGAGCAAGACCAGACAGGGTGCGTTCGAGGGCTGCTCGCCCGAGCACTCGGGTAGGTTGCTTGAGCCGTGGAGCAATCCACGGCCTAGATGGATGGCCGCCCCCCGGTCGCGGTGACGCGGCCGGGAGACAGAACCCGGCGTATCGGCCAGCTCATCCGCTCTCACGCCCGCCTGCTCCCGCGTGCCGCGGATCGCTCGCTCCGTGGGCGAGAGCGTGTCATCGTGACCTTGTTGTTACCAAAACGAGAGCAATAGGCGCCCACTTTCGATGATTTCGACTTGACGGCCCCCTCGGCTGCCCGTAGATTGCTTTCAAGACGAAAGTTATTCGGAGGTGATCCGAGTGGCAACGATGCCTCTCACGGGGACCCCTCGCCGCAAGGCGAAGGTCTCCCGCAAGCGTGGACAGCTGGTCCCGGCCTTGCTCTTCCTGCTTCCGGCGCTGCTGGGCTTCATCGCGTTCTTCGCGTGGCCGGCGGTGCGCGGCATCTACCTCAGCTTCACGGATTACAACCTGCTGAGCGACCCCGAGTGGGTCGGTCTCGAGAACTACCAGAGCATCGGGAGCGATCCCGTGTTCTGGCGCTCGATGGTGGTCACGCTGCAGTACGTCCTCATCAACATCGTGGTCCAGACCATCGCCGCGCTGGGCCTCGCGGTGCTCCTCCACCGCTTCACCAAGTCGATGGTGATCCGCGGCGTGGTGATGCTTCCCTACCTGATCGCCAACGTGATCGTCGCGCTGGTCTGGTACTGGCTCGCGGACTACAACCTGGGCCTCATCAACTCCGCGCTGGACGCGATCGGGCTCGATCGCATCGGCTTCTTCGGCGACCAGCAGTACGCCATGACCACCATCGCGCTGGTCAACGTGTGGCGGCACCTCGGGTACACCACCCTGCTGATCTTCGCCGGCCTGCAGGCCATCCCCGGCGACGTCTACGAGGCCGCCGCCGTCGACGGCGCGGGGGAGTGGCGCGTGTTCCGCTCGATCACGATGCCGCTGCTGCGTCCCGTGCTCGCCTTCGTGCTCGTGGTCACCGTGGTCGGGTCCTTCCAGATATTCGACACCATCGCAGTGACCACGCAGGGCGGCCCGGTCGACGCGACCAACGCGATCACCTACTACATCTACGACAGGGCGTTCACCCGGTTCGACTTCGGCTACGCCAGCGCCTTGTCCGTGATCCTCATGATCATCCTGGCGGTGATCGCGCTCGTGCAGATGCGGGTGCTTCGCGCCAACCAGTCGGATCTGGAGCGCTGACATGGCCACCATGACCCCCGCCCCCACACGCCGTGCCGGACGCAAGCAGCGCCCGGTCGGACACCACCGCAACCCGATCGCGCGCGTGCTGGGTTGGACCGCGATCGGCCTGGTGGTCGCCGGCACCCTGTTCCCGTTCTACTGGATGCTCCGCACCGCGCTCAGCAACAACCGGTCGATGTTCTCCGAGCCGCTCAGCCTGCTGCCGGTCGACACCACGCTCGGCCCCATCCAGCGTGTGCTCGGCCTGCAGTCCACGGCCGACGCGCTCGCGGAGGGCGGCTCCGTCGGGGACATCAACTTCGCCCAGTACCTCATCAACTCCGTGATCGTCTGCACGTTGATCACGGTCTTCCAGGTGCTGCTCAGCGCGATGGCGGCCTACGCGTTCGCGATCCTCGAGTGGCGCGGCCGCGAGGTGGTCTTCGGGATCTTCCTCGTCGCCCTGCTCGTGCCGGGCATGTTCACGCTGCTCCCGAACTTCCTCCTGGTGCGCGACCTCGGGCTGCTCAACAGCTACCTCGGAATCGCGCTGCCGGCGATGTTCTTCTCACCCTTCGTCGTGTTCTTCCTGCGCCAGTTCTTCCTGGGGGTGAACCGCAGCTTCATCGAGGCCGCGGTCATCGACGGAGCCGGTCAGTGGAGGATCTTCTCCCGCATCGCCCTGCCGATCGTCATGCCGCAGATCATCACCATCGGCATCCTCCAGTTCATCTTCTACTGGAACGACTACCTCTGGCCCCTCCTGATCGGCCAGACCGAGGAGTCGACGCTGCTCACCGTCGGCCTGGGCATCTTCCGCTCCCAGACGCCGCAGGGCAGCCCCGACTGGGCGGGCCTCATGGCCGGCTCGCTGATCGCGGCGATCCCGATCTTCATCCTCGTGCTCATCTTCGGCCGCCGCATCGTCGGCTCGATCCAATCGTCCGGGGTGAAGTAGCGGGCGTCCGCCCGCCGCATCGTCCCGGTGGCGCCACCCGGCGCATCTCCTCCCGCACCACCCATCCCACCCCACCACCACACACCCAAGGAGGGACCTCGATGAAGAAGTCCATCATCCTCAGCACCACGCTCGCACTCGCTGTGGGCGCCCTGGCCGGCTGCAGCAGCGGCGGCTCCGACGACGGCTCGAGCTCCGGCACCGACGGCGGCGGCGACGTCACCACCATCAGCTACGGGCTGTGGGACTCGAACCAGCTGCCCGCCTACCAGCAGTGCGCCGACGACTTCGCCGCCGCGAACCCGCAGTACGTGGTCGACATCGAGCAGATCGGCTGGGACGACTACTGGAGCAAGATCACCACCGGCTTCGTCTCGGGCGAGAACTACGACGTCTTCACCAGCCACGTCGCCTACTACCCCGAGTTCCAGAAGAACGGACAGGTGCTCGCCCTCGACGAGTACATCGAGCGCGACGGCCTCGACATGTCGATCTACCAGGACGGCCTGGTCGAGCTGTGGCAGAGCCCCGAGGGCGAGCAGTACGGCCTGCCCAAGGACTTCGACACCATCTCGCTGTTCTACAACGAGCAGATGACCGAGGCCGCCGGCTACACCGCCGAGGACCTCCAGAACCTCACGTGGAACCCCGAGGACGGGGGCACCTACGAGGAGTTCATCGCCCACATGACCATCGACACCAACGGTGTGCGCGGCGACGAGGCCGGCTTCGACAAGAACAGCGTCGAGACCTACGGCCTCTGGATGGAGGGCTCCGGCGGCGCCGACGGCCAGACGCAGTGGACCTTCCTGACCGCGTCGCTGGGCTGGGCGCAGACCGATGAGGCCTGGGGCACCAGCTACAACTACGACGACCCGGCGTTCGCCGAGACCATCGACTGGTGGTACTCGCTCGTGGAGAAGGGCTACATGCCCACCTTCGCTGCGCAGGAGGGCATCAGCTGGGCCGACCAGCTGATCGCGGGCAAGGCCGCGATGGTCCCGAACGGCTCGTGGATGACCGGCTACGTGTTCGGCGCCGCGAGCGACACCTTCACCCCGGCCGTCGCCCCGACGCCGGTCGGCCCCGACGGCTCGAGCTGGTCGATGCTGAACGGCCTCGCCGACAACATCGTGGCCGGCACGGACAACCCCGACGCCGCGTGGGAGTGGGTCAAGTACCTCGGCTCCGCGGACTGCCAGGACGTGGTCGCCGAGTCTGCGGTCGTGTTCCCCGCGGTCAAGACCTCCACGGAGAAGGCGATCGCCGCCTTCGAGGCCAAGGGCGTCGACGTCGGCGCGTTCACCGGTCACGTCGACGACGGCACCACCGTCCTGTACCCGATCACGGACTTCAAGTCCGACGTCAACGCGATCATGACGCCCGTCATGGAGGCGATCATGTCCGGCGCAGCCGGGACCGACACCCTGGTCGACGCCAACGCGAGCGTCAACGCGCTGTTCGAGTAATCCCCACGCTCCTCCGCCGGGACGCGACCCGTCCCGGCGGAGGAGCCCTTCCCTCAGGAGAGACCCCCATGGCCGTCACCCCCGCCGTCGAGACCCCAGCCGCGCGAGCTGTCACCCTGCGCCGCGCCGGAGTCGAGCTGGTGCTCGACCTGGCCTCCGGCTACCCCGTCGTCCTGCACTGGGGCGCGCCGCTCGGCGACGTCGATGCGGATGCGCTGCGCGCGCTGAAGGACGGCGGTATCCCGCACAGCGACCTCGACGAGCCTGTGGACCCCGGCATGCTGCGCGAGTCCGCGCGCGGATTCACCGGCAGGCCGGCGATCCGCGGCCACCGCGCCGCCACCGGCTTCTCGCCTTTGTTCACGGTGACCGCAGTGACCATGACGGACGATGCCTGCACGGTCGCCCTGGTCGACGCGGCGCTTGAGGTGTCGCTCGAGCTGGCGCTGGCGCTCAGCCCCGAGGGCGTGCTGCTGATCGACGCCGCGCTCACCAACGACGGCGACACGGTGTACACCCTCGACGAGCTCGCGCTCTGGCTGCCCGTGCCGGATCGTGCGACCGAGACGCTCGACTTCACCGGCCGGTGGCTCAAGGAGCGTCAGCCGCAGAGGCTGGCGTTCGCGCCGGGCCTGCGGCTGCGCGAGAGCCGCGAGGGCCGCTCGGGCCACGACTACACGATCGTCCAGTGCGCCCTGACGCCGACCACGACCACCGAGGCGGGCGAGGCCTGGGGCCTGGGCCTCCTGTGGTCCGGGGGCTCCCGGCACCTCGCCGAGCGCGCCGTCACCGGCCGGGCCGCGCTGGGCGCCGGCGAGCTGATCGAGCCCGGCGAGGCCGAGCTCGAGCCCGGCGCCACGTACCGTGCGCCCACGCTTGCGGCCGTCTACTCGGACGAGGGTCTCGACGGGCTGGGTGCCCGCTCGCACGCCTGGCTGCGCTCGCGCCCGTCGCACCCGTCGACGCCGCGCCCGGTCACGCTGAACGTGTGGGAGGCCGTCTACTTCGACCACGACCTCGACACGCTGTCGCGCCTCGCCGCGACCGCGGCCTCCGTCGGCGTCGAGCGGTTCGTGCTCGACGACGGCTGGTTCGGCTCGCGCCGCGACGACTGGTCGGGCCTGGGCGACTGGGTCGTCTCGACCGACGTGTGGCCCGACGGGCTCGGGCCGCTCGTGGCCGCGGTGCGCGAGCACGGCATGCAGTTCGGGCTGTGGTTCGAGGGGGAGATGGTCAACCCCGACTCCGACGTCTACCGCGCCCACCCCGACTGGATCCTGCAGGTGCCGGGCCGCGTGCCGCCGCTCGCGCGTCACCAGTTGGTGCTGGATCTCACGAATCCCGAGGCCTACGCGCACGTGCTCGCACAGGTCCACGCCGTGATCTCCGAGCACTCCATCGACTACATCAAGTGGGACCACAACCGGTTCCTCACGGACCCCGGGCATGAGGGCGTTCCCGCGGTGCGCCGCCAGACGGAGGCGCTCTACCGGCTCTTCGACGAGCTCAAGGACCGGAACCCGGGCCTCGAGATCGAGTCGTGCGCCTCCGGCGGCGGCCGCATCGACCTCGGCATGGCATTCCACGCCGATCGGTTCTGGACCTCCGACCAGAACGATGCGCTCGAGCGTCAGCAGATCCAGCGCTGGACGTCGCTGGTGATCCCGCCCGAGATGCTCGGCACCCACGTCGGGCCCACCATCTCGCACGGCACCGGTCGGCGCCACGGCATCCAGATGCGTGCGGTCACCGCGCTGTTCGGGCATGCGGGAATCGAGTGGAACCTGCTGGAGGCGACCGAGGAGGAGCTGTCCGCGCTCCGCGAGTGGACCGCGTTCTACCGGGCCCACCGAGGGCTGCTGCATGGCGGCCGGGTGGTCCGGGTCGAGCATCCCGATCCGAGCGCCGTGGTCCACGGCGTGGTCGCGCACGACCAGGCGAGCGCGATCTTCGCGTACGTGCAGTGCACCACCACGTCCGGGACCACCCCCGCGTCGTTCCGCCTGCCGGGTCTCGACCCGGCCGCGAGGTACCGCGTGAGGGCCGAGCAGTTCGCGGAGCCCGCCACGGTCCAGCGGCGCGGGCCCGCGTGGCTCGACGGGCTCGAGGTCAGCGGCGCCGCACTCGCGTCGGTGGGGCTGCGCCCGCCAGTCCTCTGGCCCGAGCAGGCGGTGCTCGTGGTCGTCGAGCGCGTGTCGTGACAGGTCGGCCCGGAGCGGCGGGGGCTGTGGCATCCTGAGCAGCGGACACAAGGGAGTCGGGGGACCACGGTGAGCACGGAGACGCTCGGCGCGCGAGGTGGGGACGTGGAGCTCGCCGCCCTCAGCACGATCCTGGTGCACGGTCCCGTCTCGCGCACCGAGCTCGCGTCACGGCTCTCGCTGTCGCAGTCGACCATGACGCGCGCGGTGAAGCCGCTCATCGATCGCGGACTCGTTCACGAGACATCCGAGGCGCTCGAAGGTCCCGGACGGCCGTCGCGTCCGCTCGTGGGCGCACCCGGCGACCGCCTCTACGGGGGCGCGAAGCTCACCGGGGACGAGGTGTTCGCGGTGGTGACCGACATGCTCGCCAACGAGGTCGCCGCGAAGAAGCGCGACCTGACCTCTCACGAGCCCGCCGAGGTCGCTCGCGATGTCGCGTCCCTGCTGCTGGAGCTCGCGGGCGGACGCGCGCTGGTCGGTGTCGGGGTGTCGCTCGGTGGCAGCGCGGCGGATGGCAGCACGGTCGACCGGGCGCCGTTCCTCGGCTGGCGCCACGTGGCCTTCGGGCCGCTGGTCGAGGCGGAGGTCCGCGCTCCCGTGGTGATCGACAACGACCTCTCCGCGCTGACGGCGGGCGAGCACTGGTTCGGCGAGGCCCGCGGGCTCGAGGACTTCGCGGTGGTGACCATCGGCGCCGGGATCGGGCTCGGCATGGTGCGCCACGACCGTGTGGTCCGCACCCGCGACATGGGACTCGGTCTCGCCGGGCACATCCCGCTCGACCCGAGCGGCCCACGCTGCTTCGCCGGGCACCGCGGCTGCTCCACCGCGCTCGTGACCATCCCCAGCATCGTCGCGCAGGCGAGCATCGGGCTCCAGCGGACCGTGACGTTCGGCGAGGTGCTCGACCTGGCTCGGGAGGGCGAGCCTGTCTGCACCGAGATCATCGCGTCCGCGGCCCGTGGCGTGGGACGCCTGCTCGGCCTGGTCGCCAATCTCGCGATGGTCGAGACCATCGTGCTCAGCGGTGAGGGCCTGGCCGTGCTGGACGTCGCGGGCGAGGCCATGAGGGCCCAGCTCGACGAGGACCGCGATCCGGACGCGCATCCTCTCGATCTCCGCCTCGACCGCTCCGGCTTCTCCCGCTGGGCGCGCGGTGCCGCGACGGTGGCGATCCAGTCGTCGCTGCGGGGGCTGGTCAGCGCGCCCGTCAGCTGATCGTTCGGGAGGCTTCCTCCACGGCGGACCTCTCGGACGCCCACCAGCTCGCGAGCAGCGCGAGCTTCTCCGCCGAGTCCGACCCCGGGGCCGCGGTGTAGACGGTCAGGTTGAGGCCGTCGTCGGCGGGCAGCTCGACCACGTTGTACTCCAGCTCCAGCGCCCCCACCACCGGGTGATGGATGCGCTTGATGCCCTCGATGTGCAGGCGCACGTCGTGCCGGGCCCATCGGGTGCGGAAATCCTCGGAACGCGTCGACAGCTCGCCCACCAGGTCCGTGACGGTGCGGTCGAACGGGTGCCGTCCGGCGACCGTCCGCATGCTGGCGACCGAGCCGTCCGCGATCTGCTCCCAATCGGGGTAGAAGTCGCGCGAGGCGGGGTCGAGGAAGATGAACCGTGGGTAGCCGACGGGGTCCTGCTGCGACCGGTAGACGGGGTCGTAGAGGGCGCGTGCGAGCGCGTTGGTCGCGACGATGTCACCGCGCAGGTTCCCCAGCACCGCGGCCCCCTCGGTGATCGAGTCGACCAGGTGCAGCAGGCTGGGCCGCACGCCCCGGGCAGGGGAGGGCCGCCGGCGAGGACGGGTCCCCACGTTCGCGTGGCGGGCCAGGTCGAACAGATGCGAGCGCTCGGCCTCGTCGAGCCGCAACGCCGACGCGATGGCCTCGAGCACCTCGTCCGAGACGCCACGCAGGTCGCCGCGCTCCAGCTTGGTGTAGTACTCGACGCTCACGCCCGCGAGCACGGCGACCTCTCCGCGCCGCAGCCCCGGCACGCGGCGGGCGCCGCCGGCGGGCAGCCCGACCATCTCGGGGGTCACCTTGGCGCGCCGGGAGACCAGGAACTCGCGCACCTCTTCACGTGTGGTCATGGCACCACGGTAGGCGGCGGCGCGTGTGGGTGGCAGGTTCTGCCAGAGGTACCTCTGACAGAGCCTGGTCCGATCGGCCGGACGGGGGTGTCCTGGAGTCATCGCGCGGTGCGACCTGTCACCGCCGTCCACGGAAGGAGCCGAGATGCCAGATCAGCAGACACCGATGCAGAGGATGATGGGGGACTTCGCACCCACGTTCGTCGACCTCACCGACCGCGTCCTGTTCGGCGAGGTCTGGGCGCGGACGGACGCGCTGTCCCCGCGCGACCGCAGCCTGGTGACCATCACCAGCCTGGTCACGGCGGGCAACGTCGATCAGCTCAGGGCCCACATCCCCATGGGCCTCGCGAACGGCCTCAGCGGCGATGAGGTCATCGAGGCCATCACGCACGTCGCGTTCTACGCCGGGTGGCCGCGCGCCGTGTCCGCCCTCACGCTCGCCCAGCAGATCATCGACACGGAGGAGACCCCCGCATGAACATCGAGCCTGCCATCCCCACCATGAAGAACCCGCCGGAGCAGTTCGCCGGCGACGTCTGGGTGGACCTGATCGCCGTCCCGCACGGTCCCGAACAGCGCGCGGTGCTCGCCAAGGTCCGCTTCGCCCCCGGCGCGCGCACGGCGTGGCACTCGCACGCGCACGGCCAGTACCTGCACGTCACCGACGGCACCGCGTACTTCGGCGGCCGCGACGGCACCATCATCGAGGTGAAGGCCGGTCAGACCCTCTACACGGCGCCGGGCGAGGAGCACTGGCACGCCGCCGCGCCCGACTCCTTCATGGAGCACCTGGCGCTGCTCGAGGGCACCGACCCGGCGACCAGCACCGTCTGGGGCGAGCACGTCACGGACCAGGAGCTGGGGCGCTGATGGCTGCCTGGGACCCCGCGGTCCTCGCCTCGATCGCGGCGAGCGACGACCTCAAGATCTCACCGTTCCGTGAGGACGGCACGACCTACGGCACCCCGACCTGGATCTGGTCGGTGGTGGTGGACGATGCGCTGTACGTCCGCGCGTACAACGGCCGACGGTCGCGGTGGTACCGCGCCGCCATGGCTCAGGGCGCAGGCCGCATCCACGCGGCGGGACGCGTGACCGACGTGGCCTTCGTCGACGCCGCCGGCGAGGCCGATGCGGCGATCGACGCGGCGTATCGCGCCAAGTACGCCGACAGCCCCTACCTGCCGCCGATGGTCAGCGCGCGCACCCGGGAGGCGACGGTGAGGATCGCGCCGATCGCTTGACCCGCGCGCGGCAGGGCCCGCGTCGCCCACCCGGAGAGGGAGGCGACGCGGGCCCAGCCGCGTGACGACCGGGATGGGCGATCTCAGCGACGCAAGGACGCTGCGACCATCTTCGCCATGCTGCCGAGCGTCAACCTGCCCCCGTACACCGGCATCATGTTCGCGTCGCCGTAGTCGGTGACCGGGGCGACGGACCTCAGCGCCTCCATGTCCTCGTCGCTGATCTCGAAGTCCAGCTCGGCGTTGCTCCTCATGTGCTCCGGGTCGGCTGTCTTCGGGAGCGGGAGCAGTCCCAGCTGGAGCGCGTACCGGATCGACAGCTGCGGCACCGTCGCGTCGTAACTGTGAGCGATCGCCTCCACCGCGCGGTTGCCCAGGAGCGCACCGTGGGCGATCGGGGAGTACGCCTCCACGAGGATGCCCGCGCCCTGCATGCGGTCGATGAGGTCGAACGGGGTGTTGCCGATGTGCGCGAGCACCTGGTTCACCATGGGCGTGATCGAGGAGTGGGAGACGATGTTGTCGACGTCCGCCTGCTCGAAGTTCGACAGGCCGATCGCCCTGACCTTGCCCGCCCGGTAGGCGTCCTCGAGAGCGCGCCACACCTCGATGTTCTCCGCGAAGTAGGCCTTGTCGCCACGGAAGGCGTTCCACGGCTGCGGCGAGTGGATGATCATGAGGTCGATGTGGTCCAGACCCATGGTCTGCAGCGACCGATCGATCGACCGGGCGGCCCGGGCGTGGGACTTGGCGCCGGCGTCGACCTTCGAGGTCACGAAGACGTCCTCGCGGCGGACGCCGCTGGTGCGGACCGCCTCGCCGACGCCCTGCTCGTTGCGGTAGGCCTGCGCGGTGTCGATGTGCCGGTAGCCCAGCGCGATCGCGGATCTCACCGCATCGACGACGTTCCTGTTGGTGATGAACCAGGTGCCGAGTCCCAGCGTCGGGATCTCGACGCCGTTGCTCAGCGTGTAGTTCTGGTCGAGGGCCATGGTGCTCCTTCTGGCGGCGGGGCGTCCCCGACGTCGGGTCCGCAGGGCGCGGCCGCGCCCGCGTCCAGGGTCCGGCGCCAGGGCCGCATCTACGAGGCCGCCTCCACAGGGGTTCTCGCGGAACCCCCCGAACCGACCTGCTAGGACTCGTTCTGGCCGCTCGGCCGGGGCGCGACCACGCGCAGCGCGCCCGCCTCGACCTCGGCGGTGAAGGACGTGGTGGTCCCCTCGGTGTCGCCGTCGAGCTGGAACGGGACCTCGCGGTCGATCTCCACCGTCACCTTCTTGCCCCGCGCGCGCCGCACGAACGGCATCGGCCCGCCGCGGCGGAGCGCGTTGCCGAGCCGCTTGAGGCCGCTGACGCCCTCGTTGGTCGCGACGAGCACGTGCAGGCGTCCGTCCGCGGCGCTCGCGGACGGCAGGAGCGCGATGCCGCCCTGCAGCTTGCCCACGTTGCCGACGAGGGTCATGAGCGCGTCGCCTTCGTGCACCACGCGACCGTCGACGGTCACCGTCGCCTGGAACTGCTCGGACCCCAGCTGCTGGAGCCCGGCGAGCACGTACGCGCCGCCCCTGACCATCTTCTTGAGCGTCTCGTTGGTGTCCCGCATGATCTGCGCGTCGAGGCCGACGCCGGCCATCACCACGAACGAGTCCTTGCCGGCGTCCGTGGTCCAATGCACCACGTCGACCGACCGGGGGGTGCCGACGAGGGCGAGCTCGAGCGCCTCGTCCTCGTCGAGCGGGATTCCGAGGTTGCGGCCGAGCAGGTTGCCGGTACCCGCCGGGATGATCGCCACGGGGATCTCGCTGCCGGACATCTCCGCGCACACCGCGCGCACGGTGCCGTCGCCGCCGGCGACCAGCACCCGGTCGACCTGCTTCTCCTTGGCCGTGCGCGCCATCTCGAAGCCCGGGTCGTCCTCGCGCGTCTCAAGCCAGATCGGCGAGGCCCAGCCGGTGCTCGCCATGGTGAAGGCGACGCGACGGCGGAAGGTCTCGAGGTCGTCGATCTTGGTCGGGTTGTAGATGACGGCGGCCTTGCGCGTCGGGCCCGTCGGAGCCTTGCGTGCCGCCCACGCCTTCGAGATCGAGTCGATGCCGCTGATCCACAGGGCGGCCGCACCGACCATCACGCCGAACAGCCAGCCACCGACGATGTCCGACAGGTGAGAGGTCTGCATCAGCAGCTGCGCGAGAGCCGCGCTGAGCACGAGGAGCCCGCCGAGCAGCCGGCGCGTGATGCGCTCGGACAGCGTCCTTCGCTGCGCGTTGGCGATGGTCACCGTCACCCACACCAGGATGGTGACCGAGACCATCTGGCCGGATGGGTACGCGGGGCCCGCCGCGGCGATCGAGTCCGCGAACGCGGTCTCGGGGCGCGATCGGTCGATCAGCTTCCACACCAGCGCCCACACCGGCAGCCCGGCGGCGCCGATCGCGAGCGCGGCCGCCAGATGGCGGTGCCGACGCCGGTAGGCCTGGAGCGCCATGAACGCGGTCGCGATCATGATGAAGAACGGGTTGGTGATGAGCGCGAACGCCTCGAGCACCTGGCTGAAGTAGGACCGCGGGTCGAGCTCGATGTCCGGCCACCACGTGTCCACGGTCCGCTCGGCCCACCCGGTCGTCACCCCGATGGTCCATACGACGAACGTCGCGAGGGCGAGCCCGAAGGCCGCGGGCTCGAACCTGCGGCGTGCTGCCGTCCCGGCGGTGCCGCTGTTGCCCATCAGCATGTTCCTCCTGGTGCGAGCCGGATGCGTCCATCCTAGGCGGCTGCTCGGTGAGCCGCCCGGGTAGCCGCGCTCCGGATGGCCGCGGCTGCCCATGCAACCTCTCAGCGACCTCCCGGATTCCTCCCAGCGCGCTCTTCGCCTCGCGGAGTGGAGTAGGAGGCAGGACAACCGACGCGAGGAGACCACCATGAGCACCCCGACCTGGCCGCCGGCCGAGCCCGCACCGTCGACCGAGCCGATCGCGGCCGTCGGGCCCGCCGCGCCCGCCGCGCCCGCTGCGACGGCGCTGCGCGAGCCCCGCTGGAGGACCGGCATCGGACGCAAGGTGGGCGCGGCGGCGGTGGCCGCGCTGGCGCTCGCCGGCATCGTCATGGGGGTCGCCGAGGCGGCCGACACGTCGGAGGTCACCGCGACCACGACGGTCCAGGACGCGGCCTCCGACGACTCGAGCACTCAGGACTCGACGCTCACGAGCCCGAGCGACTCGTCGGGCGGCACCGTCACCACCCCGGGCGGGACGTACGGCTGGGGCGGACCCGGCGAGGCATCGTCCGGCATGACCACCTCGACCCAGGAGGACGCCACGGAGGCGTCCGATGCGGAGTCCGCCGGGATCGTGCTGATCGACACGGTCCTCTCCTACAACCAGGCGGAGGCGGCCGGCACGGGGCTGGTGCTCACGTCGGACGGCCTGATCCTCACCAACAATCACGTGATCGAGGGCTCGACCGAGATCACCGTCACCATCGCGACCACCGGCGAGACCTACACGGCGACCGTGGTCGGCACCGACGCGGACGACGACGTCGCGCTGCTGCAGCTCGAGGGCGCCTCCGGGCTCACCACCGTGACGCTCGACGACGACGGCGATCCGACCGTGGGCGACGACGTCACCGCGGTGGGCAACGCGTCGGGCGGGGGAGTGCTGATGGCCGCGGACGGGTCGGTCACCGAGCTCGAGTCCTCCGTGACCACCGCCTCCGAGTACTCCGTCTCGGGCGAGACGCTCGACGGGATGATCGAGTTCGAGGCCGACGTGGTCTCGGGCGACTCCGGCGGCGCCCTGCTCGATGACGAGGGCGAGGTGGTCGGCATCACCACCGCCGCCTCGAGCGGCCTCGCGACCACCATCGCCTATGCCATCCCGATCGAGGACGCCCTCGCGATCGTCGACCAGATCCAGGCGGGTGACGAGTCCGACGGCGTCGAGATCGGGTACCCGGCGTTCCTTGGGATCGCGATCGCGCCGGACAGCACGTACGCCGTGATGCCCGGCGGGCGTCCCGGATCGTCGGCCACCACCGCGAGCGTCGAGGGTGCCCAGGTCGGCTACGTGTACGCCGACACGCCCGCCGCGGCCGTCGGGCTCGCCGCCGGCGACGTGATCACCGCGATCGACGCCACGACCGTCGCGAGCGGTGACGACCTCGCCGCCGCGCTCGTCGACCACGAGCCGGGTGACACCGTGACCCTCACGTGGACCGACACGTCGGGCGAGACTCAGACCGGTGACGCGACGCTCATCGCGGGGCCGGCGGCGTAGGTCCGCTCAGCCGGCCGGGCGCACCGGCGCCCGGCCGGTCGACTCACGCCAGACGATGCGCGTGATCGGTTCCTCGTCGTCCGGCGGCGCGGCAGGCGACGCATCGACCAGCGCGAGGAGGTCCCGCGCGATGCGGCGTCCGAGACGGGCGTGATCGACGCTGACAGTGCTCAGCGACGGCATCATGACGGAGCTCAGCTCGTTGTCGTCCCACCCCGTGATGCTCAGGTCGCCCGGCACCGTCCACCCGCGCCGTGCCGCACCACGGATCGCGCCGGCCGCGAGCTTGTCGTTCGCCGCGATCACCGCGGTGACGCCCGCCGCGCCGGGCAGCGCGCCCATCGCGTCCCCGGCGCGCTCGGGCGACCAGCCGCACTCGATCACCCCGTAGGAGTGCAGCCCGAGCGACGCGATGGTCTCGAGGTACACCTCGCGGCGGCTCACCGCCGAGGCGTGCTCGAGGTCACCTGCCAGGTGCACGAACGTGGTGTGGCCCAGGTCGGCGAGGCCGGACACCAGGTCCGCGATCCGGGAGCCGTCGGCGAGCTCCCCGACGGAGCGCATGTGGGAGTCGTAGCTCGGTGCCAGAAGCACGGGCGTCCGGAGCGCGACCAGACGTCCCGGCTCGACCTCGAGCGCCGTCAGCCCGGCGACGGCTTCGAAGAGCCCCGAGTCCAGGAGGTCGACCACGCGCTGCGCACGCGCGGCGGGTGGACCGCCGATCGTCAGCGCCTCGAGCGCGTAGCCGCCGTCCTCGACCACGCCGGTCGCGCCCGCGAGGATCTCGAGGGAGCTGATGGCCTCACCGGACGGGAGCAGGAGCGCGAGCCGCCCGGTCCGCCGTCCGCGCATCGCGCGCGCCACGACGTTCGGCCGGTAGTCGAGGGCCTCGACCGCCGCCTCGATCCGCTCCCGCAGCGCGGGGGAGATGGTGGGGTCCGCCCGGAGGAACCGGGACACCGTCTGGTGGGACACCCCCGCCCGCGCAGCGACGTCCCTGATGGTCGCTCGCCCCCGGCGGGCGGTCTCGGTGCTCACGAGGCTCCTCTCCGAGTCGCGGCGGGCCAGGTCCATGGTGTCGCGGACCGATGTCCGGACTCTACCTTGACACACCGAGTGACCGATCACTAGCATCCGGAGAGTCATCCAAGTGACCGGTCACTCAGGCTGGTCGTCACGACGGGGCAGAGCCGCTCCGTCCCTCTCCCGGGACCGTCCCGGGCAGCACGAATCCGGCTCGGGACGGCCGCATCGACGCGGCTGACCGGACCGTCTCCACCGTCGGAGGCGCGCCCTGTCCCGGCCACGACCCGCGGCATCGTCCCCCATGCCGGCCGCGGACCATGGAAGGAAGCCCCGTGCCATGATCACCCCCACCAGCCTGCTCGCGCGCTGCGTCGCTCCGGCCCTCGGAGCCGCACTGCTCGGCGGCCTGGCGCTCGCGCCCGCCGCCGCCGCGGAGCCTTCCGGTCCGATGTTCGCCGGCTATACCGACAAGTCCGACCTCACCGCCGCGGGCCGGGCGGTGGTCGCCTCCGGCGAGCTCCCCGTCACCGACGGCACCGCCCCCAGCGCCGCGGGCACCACCTACTATGTCGACTCCGCGGCGGGATCCGACGGGGCGGACGGCCTCTCGCCCGCGACCGCCTGGCAGAGCCTCGATCACGTCAACACGACGGTCTTCGCTCCCGGCGACCGGATCCTCCTCAAGGCCGGCGGAGTCTGGGACGCCGCGGGCGACACGGTCGCGAAGGAGGCCTACGACTACACCTCGTGGAGCGGCGGCGTCCCCACGGACGTGGACGGTCCCGCCGCGACCGCGCTGCTGGCACCGCAGGGCTCCGGCACGGCCGCGGCGCCCATCGTGCTCTCGAGCTACGGCGACGGCGCGGCACCCGAGCTCAACGGCCGCGGCGTGGTGAACGACGTGCTCCAGCTCACCAACCAGGAGCACTGGGACATCTCCCAGATCGAGATCACGAACGTGTTCGAGGGCTTCGACCCGTCGACGTTCTCGCCGGGCGCCAACAACGGTCTGCTGCCGGGCGAGGAGAACCCCGCCACCGGTGACCTGCGCGGCATCCACGTGCAGGCCGAGAGCGCGGGCGTGCTCAGCGGCTTCTCGATCCACGACGTCTTCGTGCACGACGTCAGCGGCGTCATCTGGTCGATCGGCAACACGGGCCTCGACCGCTCGAAGCGCACCGGAGGCATCCTGTTCGAGGGGCTCAAGGGCGACGCCGTCACCCCGTCGCAGTTCCAGGACGTGACGCTCGCGGACAACGTCGTCGCGAACACCTCCTTCTCCAACGTCGCGTTCAAGCAGTTCTCCGGCATGGGCACCTACCGCTACCAGGACGTCGACCCGGGCTGGGGCGATCGCGCCGTCGCGAAGGCCTCCACCTCCGGTGTGATCACCGAGGACCCGGACTGGCGCCCGCACTCCGACATCGTCGTGACGGGCAACTACCTCACCAACCGCGACACCGCCTACGGGTGGGACTCGCTCTACCTCACGAGCGTCCAGGACGCCACGGTCGAGGGCAACGTGGTGGACGGCTCCGGGGTCTCGGGGATCGAGATGTACTACTCGGACAACATCGTGGTGCAGGACAACGAGGTCGCCGAGGTGGAGAAGCGCGCGAACGCCGCCGACTCCAACGGCATCGACCCTGACCGCGGCACCTCCAACATCCTCATCCAGGGCAACTACGTGCACGAGTCGGGCGAGGGGATCCTGCTGTGCGGGTTCGCCTTCGGCACCGCGGTGGTCCGCTACAACGTGATCGAGGACGTGGACCGCAACTACGTCAACCCCCACGGCGACTCCGGCGTGCAGGTGATCTACGGCAACCTCATGTACAACACGCAGGCGCCGCTGAGCTCGAACACCGTCGGGTTCTTCCGGTCGTCGGGCGACGCAGGCTCCTACCTGGTCGCGAAGAACCGGCACCATGTCATCGACAACGTCTTCATCAACACCCGCGCGACCGTGTCCGCCTCCTCCTTCCAGGCGTCGTACCCCGGCGTCACGTTCGCCTCGAACGCGTACTACGGCCCGTCCGTGGTGCCGCCGGCGGAGGACGCCACGGCTGTGACCGGTGACCCCGCGCTCGGTGGGGACCCCGCGGCGGACCTCAGCAACGCCGCGATCGCGGCGGCGACGTCCTCGCTGATCGCAGCCGGGTCCGAGGTGGACCTCTCGGCGCTGGCCCCCGGGTTCGGCGTCACCGGCGCGGGCGCCTCGAGCGCGCTTCCGCTCACGGTCGACTTCTTCGGTCAGGCGCTCACCTCGCCGCCCACGATCGGACCCGCGGTGTACGTGCCCGCGGCGGGGCTCGGCCTGGCGACGGGCCTCGTGCTCGCCGAGGACGGGCTCCCCGTCGGCGGCGCCACGGTGAGCTGGACCGATGCGGGCTCCGGCGCGGGCTCCGTGGTCGCCGACGCGAGCGGTCGCTACGCGCTGGAGGCGCCCGCGGGCGCCTACTCGCTGGTCGCCTCGGCGCCGCAGTACGCGGATGGCGTGGCCGTCCCCGTGACGCTCGCCGACCAGCGCACCGTCGGCGCCGACCTGCTGCTCGGCGCGACCAGCGCGACCTCCGGCACTCTGGCGGGCATCGTCAGCTCCGCCGGCGTCGGGCTGGCGGGCGCCACCGTGGAGGTGTCGCTCGCGGGAACCACCGTCGCGTCCACTACCACCGGCGTGGACGGCGCCTATGCGGTCGCCGGCATCCCGGCAGGGGAGGCGTACACGGTGACCGTGTCCCTCGCGGACTACGAGACCGCCACCGTGGCGGACGTCTCCGTGACGGCGGCGAGGACCACGGCGGTCGACGTCACCCTCGCCTCCGACCTGGGGGAGACCGAGTACTTCATCAACGAGGACTTCGACGATGAGCCGTTGGGCGCGTTCACGGCGACCGCCGACGGCGTCCTCGTGGCGGAGCCGAACGCCGCTGTCGGCACCATCGAGATCCAGGCCGACCCGGCCGATCCGGCCAACCAGGTGCTCGCGGTGTCGAAGACCTCGAGCAGCTCGGGCAGCCTGACGGTGCACAACGCCGTCGAGGCCGACCTGACGGGAACCGTCACCATCGAGGCTCGCGTCATGCGCACCTCGACGTTCGGCAGCCCCAACCAGGTCGCGCTGTACTCCTACACGGAGTCCAACTGGAAGGCGACCGACCCGGCCTCCTCGAGCAACCCGTCCGCGACGTTCGGGTTCTCGGGCGGCAAGATCATCACGCACAACGTGACGGGGTCCAGCTCGGTCAAGCAGGTGGCCTCGTACACGCAGGGCCACTGGTACACCGTCCGCAACGTGGTGCACCTCGGCACCGGCACGTTCGACTTCTACATCGACGACATGTCGACGCCGGTGCTGACGAACCAGCCGCTGCGCACGCCGGTCGACGACCTGGACTGGTTCAACATCTTCGTCAACGGCTCCAACCGCGGCGACCTGGTGTTCGACTACCTGCGGGTCAACACGGGAGCCCCGTACGAGCGTGACGATGCGTCGCTCGGCACGGTGTCCGCCACCGTCGACGGCGTGGACGTCGCGCTGACCGCCTCCGCGGACGGCTCGACCTGGACCGGCACCGTCGACCCGTTCGCCACCACGGCGACCCTCGCGGTGTCGCCGACCAGCATCTTCGCCTCGGCGACGGTCGCCGGCGAGCCGGTCGCGCCGGGCGAGGGCGTCGAGGTGGCGCTCGGTACCGGAGCGAACGATGAGGCCGAGGTGGTCACCGAGGTTCCGGTGGTGGTGACCGCGGAGGACGGCTCTCAGCGCACCGTCACGGTCGCGCTCACGCGCATCAACCCGAGCCAGCTGGCGCAGCTGGCGGACCTGACCGTCACCGGCTACGCGCTCACGCCGCAGTTCTCTCCGTCCCGGGTGGGCGCTGAGCAGCCGTACGCGGTCGAGGAGCTGGTGCCCGCCGAGGCGGACGCCCTCGAGATCGCGTGGCAGCCGGGGTGGGACGGCCAGCAGGTGGAGGTCGACGGGGTGCTCGTGCCCGCCGGCGCCACGAGCACCGACGTCGCTCTCGCCGAGGGGCTCAACTCGGTCGAGGTGACGGTGAGCTCCTTCCCGGGCGACTTCGCCACCTACGTGATCGAGGTCGAGCGGGAGGTGGCCGATGCGGTCCGTCCTGAGACCACGCTAATCTCGCCCACCACCGCGGGCCCGTTCACGTCGCTCGAGCTCGAGATCGCTGCGACCGACGACCGTGGTCTCGAGCGGATCGTCGCCAACATCTACCGGGACGGCGTGCTCGTGCGGAGCACCCAGTCCACGATGGACGGCGCCACGTCCGGCACGCACCGCGCCTCCGTGGAGCTGCCCGACGGCGACTACACGGTCCGGTACAACGCGCAGGACCTCGCCGGGAACCTCTCGGTCACCCGCACCGTGGAGGTCACCATCGACGCGACGGCGCCGACGTTGACCCTCAAGGCCGGCTCGCGGTGGACCAACCAGAAGGAGCCGGGCGTCTACACCAAGGTGAGCCTCACCCTCGCCGACGCGGGCACCCTCGCCTCCGTCGAGCTCAACGGCTCGCCGCTCGACCTGGCCGGCGGCACCGTCGCCGACCTGGACAAGGTCACCGTGGACTCGCCTGGCGCGGTCGCCGGCGACAACGTGCTGGTGGTAACGGACGTCGCCGGCAACGTGACCACGGCAGGGTTCGTCCTGCGGTGACCTGAGGTCCCGGCCGCCTGACGTCAGGGTGGGGCGGCCGGGACCTTCGCATGCCCGGAGGGCGCGGTGGGACCTTTCGGGAGGGAGGTCCCTAGCGGCGCGCCGTACCGTGGAAGGAGACCGTCCCGCACGGGACCCTCCGACCAAGGAACCACCATGCGCATCACGAAGAGCGCGACCGCCGCGGCGCTCGCGGCGACCGCCGGAATCCTGCTCGCCGGCTGCACGGCCGACACGGCCTCCGATGAGGCCCCCACCGCATCCGCGTCGGCGGTCGAGCTCAACGTCGGCGACCTGCTGGCGACGGTGAAGGCGTCGGCCGACTGCCCCGCCTGGGTCGGTGGCAAGGTCGCGGGCGAGGGCGTCGTCGCGGGATGGGAGTACACCTGCGACGCGGACGGCGACGAGACCGTCGACGCGACGCTCACCATCTACACGTCCGCCGACGCGCGCGACGGCGATCTCGCGGCGATCGAGGCGGCCGACGCCTCGGCCGGGATCGTGGTCGGCGACGGGTTCGTGTTCGTCACGAACGATCCCGCCGATCTCGCCTCGGTCGGCGAGCTGGGCGAGATCGTCCGCGAGATCGGCGGGGAGTAGCCGCGTCCGGGTTCAGGTCCGCGTGTAGGCGGACTGGGGGAGCGTGACCGTCAGGTCGTACGCGGTCGCGATCGCCTCGTCGAGCTCGAGGCGGTGCTCCGCGACCAGGCGTGCGAGATAGCCCGAGTCCACGCGGCGCGACAGGTCATGTCGGGCGGGGATCGAGAAGAACGCACGGGTGTCGTCGACGAAGCCGGTCGTGTTGTAGAAGCCCGCGGTCTCCGTGACGGCCTCGCGTCCGCGGCGCATGGCGTCCGGAGCGTCGAGGAACCACCACGGCGCTCCCAGCCGCACCGCCGGATACACCCCGGCGAGCGGCGCGAGCTCGCGCGAGTAGGTGTCCTCGTCCAGCGTGAAGAGGATCAGCCGCAGCCGCGGGTGGTGGCCGAACCGCATCAGCAGCGGCTGCAGCGCGCGCGTGAACTCGGTCGCGAAGGGGATGTCGTAGCCGACGTCCGGGCCGTGGAGGGCCTGAACCGCGGGGTCGTGGTTGCGCAGCGAACCGGGGTGCAGCTGCATCACCAGCCCGTCCTCGGTCGACATGCGTGCCATCTCGGTGAGCATGTGGCCGCCGAAGGCCTGCGCCTCTGCCGCGCTGACCGTCCCCGCCAGGGCGGCGTCGAAGATGCGCGCGGTCTCCGCGTCGGTGAGGGGGGTGGTGTCGAGGATGGTCGTGCCGTGGTCGGTGGCCACGCCGCCCATCGCGACGAACGCCTGGCGACGCTGCTCGAGGGCCGAGAGATACGCGGGGTAGCTCACCACGTCGATGCCCGACGCCGCGCTCAGCGCGTCGATGTGGTCGCGCCAGTGCGCGCCGTCGAGGGCGAGGAAGGGGTCGGGGCGGAACGTCGGGACGATGCGGTCCCCCCAGCCGCGCTCCTGCAGGCTCGCATGGTGGGCGAGCGGGTCCGCGGCGCCATCGGTGGTCGCGATCAGCTGGATGTTGAAGCGATCGAGCAGCGCCAAGGGCCGGAACGCATCCGAGGCCAGCAGGGCGGCGATCCGGTCGTAGGCCTCGTCCGCCGTGTCGGCGCTGAGCGGCTTCTCGACGCCGAAGACCTCGACCAGCACGTGCTCCATCCAGTACCGGGTCGGGGTCCCGCGGAACAGGTGCCAGCCCTCGGCGAACTTCCGGAAGATGGCGCGGGGGTCGGTCTCGTAGGGCGAGCCGTCCAACGTGCGCACCCCTAGCTCCGCCAGGTTCGCGCCCTGGGACACGAGCATGCGCAGCAGGTAGTGGTCCGGCGTCACGAGCACCTCGGCAGGATCGCCGAACGGCTCGTCGCGGTCGAAGACCCCCGCGTCGACGTGACCGTGCATCGACGTGATCGGCAGGTCGGCGATCGACCGGTAGATCTCCGTCGCGATCGCACGGGTGGTGGTGTCCGCGGGCAGCGCCCGCTCGGCGTGCAGCGACCAGGGCGTGGTCATGACTCTCCTTCGAGGTGGTGGACGGGCGACGCGGGCTGGGGCCACTCGGCGTCGAGAGGTGGCCGCTCGTCGCCGAGCGTGAGATAGAGGCGGTCGACCCGCAGGCCGGCCTCGTGCGCGATGACGGAGAGGGTGCGGGGTCCGGCGGCCAGCGCGAGCGTCGAGACGTGCGCCCAGACCCACACCTGCTGGGTGCCGAAGGTGTACATCGCGCCCTGAGCCGACTGCTCCTCGAGGGGTTGCGGCATGCCGTCGACCGCGAGGAAGATCCCGTCGTCGGCATGGCTGTCGTACTTGACGAGCGCCCACACGTGGAACTCGCCCGGCGTGGACACCTCCAGCGAGTAGTGCAGGCCCGGGGCTCGGGTCGGGTCCACCCAGCGGCGTCGCGGCTGGTCCACATGCATCGCGAGGCCGGCCCTCCCGGCCGTCTCCGCGTGCGTGTGGCGCCAGGCGACCGCGGGGGAGTCGAGGCTCGCGGTGATGTAGGCGTGCGCATCGTTCCTGAGCGCCCACTCGGCCTCGATCGCGAACGCGCCCGACGACAGCTGCGCGACCGGGCCGCGGGGCATGGCGCCCACCAGGTCCTTGCGGCGGGGATCGCTCTCGGCCGGCGCGGCCGCGCGAGGCTGCGCCGCGCGCGGCGGCACCTTGAAGGTCGTGTCGTCCGACCAGAAGTCGGCCGGTGCGAACACCGCGGCGGGCGGCTCGATCGCGTCGAGGTCGACGCGGTAGCGGTCGGCCCTGGTGCGCTCGATGCCGTCGAGGTCGACGGCGGCCGGGTCGGGGTCGGGGCCGGCGGGGCTGCCGCTCACGGCGAGGGCCGCGAGCGGTCCGAGCGCCGAGGTCCGCCGCTCGTCCGTGTAGATCACGAGCTTGGACAGGGCCACGTGGCGGTCGATCGCCTCGAGCCACAGCGTGTGCTCGCCGGCGTCGAGGAACGGCAGCCGCAGCGTGAGCTTCTCGACGTTCTCGACCACCACGTCCCACCACGTGCCGCGCTTCTCATCAGTCGTGTCGGACTCGACCACGACGGCCGGGCGGTCGTCGGCGGCGACGCCGAGCCGGATGCGGCCCGTGGAGTCGAGCGTAGGGAAGCGATGCAGCTCGAGCAGGTGCGCACCGGGTGTCCGCAGGTGGATGCGGAAGCCGGCACGGGCTCCGCCGTCGGCGTCGTCACGGGGGTCGCCGGACACCGCGAGGAGGGCGTTCTGGTTGCGGCCCACGCCGGGGACGGTGAACCACGACGAGTGCGTGGCGGCCTCGATGATCGAGGGCTCGTCGGCCAGGAGCGCGAGGGCCCCGTCCGCCTCGATGCGGCTGCCGGGTGCTGCCGCGACCGCGGCCTCGGCGGTGACGTCGACCGTGATGGACTCGCCGGCGCCCGTCACCACGATCCGTCCGGACCGGGGGTGATCGGCGGAGTCCAGCAGGCGGACGGCGAGCCGCTGCTCGACGGCGACGGGTCCGCGCGGGCGCTCGACCTCGATCCAGGGGTCCGACTCGATGGTCACCTCGATGGCGTCGCCGCCCGTGGGGAACACCTCGATCCACATCGTGTGGGGGGAGTGCGGCGAGAGGGTGAGGCGCCGTGCGACCGCCGACGCGTCCTGGCCCCACACCGTGACGCCCAGGCCGGATGCGCCCAGCGCCAGGGCGGGGCGGGCGGCGGGCAGGAGCGCCGTCGTGGGCGGGGCGAACTGCTCTGGGGTGAGGATGCCGTCCCACCGGCCGTCGGCCATGACCGTGTTGTAGTGGGCGATCATCGCCCGGCGGTTGTCCTCGAACGCGCGGGAGATCTCGAGGTACCGGTCGGCGGCGACCCTCTTTCCTTGGTCGTACGCGAGGAGCGAGCGGTCGGCGTAGGCGAACTGCCCGGCGCTCAGGTACGAGGCGTGGACCTTCATGGCCACGAGCTCGAAGAACGCGTCCTGCTCCGCTGGGGGCAGCGACTCGAGCACGGTGTTGACGCGATCGTAGAGGTCCCGCAGCGTCGCCAGACGGCGCGCCGCCTCGTCGCCGTAGGAGGTCTGGTCGAACGCGCGGTTGGTGAGGTGCTCGACCTTGCGCACGTTGGTGACCTGGGCATAGGTGCGCAGGAGGTCCGCGACCTCGGTGCCGTGCCCGCCGGAGAACATTCCGTCCACCCAGCCGGCGGTGAAGTCGTCGACGTCGGCGGTGGTCGACTCCCGGCCGACCTCCCACGCGTACTGGACGAAGAACTCGAGGTCCTGCTCGAGCGGCTTGATCGCGCCCACGTTGTTCACCCAGAGGGTGCGGATGCCGTGGTCCCATGCCTTGCGCAGCTCGTGCTTCATGTGCGCGAGCGGCGTGGAGCTGATGAACAGGTAGCTGCGGGGCGGCTGCGACCAGTAGGACGAGTGGTAGTACAGCCCGTTGCCACCGCCGCGGGCGGCCTCCGCAGGGGTCGGGAAGCGACGCACGTAGCCGAAGTTGTCGTCCGCCCAGATGACGGTGACGTCGTCGGGCAGCGGGAGGCCGGCGTCGTAGAGCCCCAGCACCTCCTTGTACGGGACGAACGTGGTCAGGCGGTTGCCGCTGGTGTCGGGCCCGACCACCTGGTCGAGCAGGCCCAGCTGGTCGTGCATCACCGAGGCCAGCAGGTCGCGCTTGGCGTCCGCCTTCTGGGCGGGGGAGAGCGACTCGTCGGCGTCGATCGCCGCGGTGACGAAACCGCTGTCGTGGATGCCGCGCATCCCGACGGTCCAGGCGATCTCGTAGTCGCGGTTCTGCTCGATGCCGCCGCGCCAGTAGTCCCGAAGCGCCTCCCGGTTGCTGCCCGGGATCGAGTAGTCGTACTCCACGTCCTCGCCGCGCTCGGCCAGCCAGGGCGCCCACTCGTTCTGGTTGGAGCGCGTCAGCATGTCGCAGTGGGACGTGCCGATCACGATCCCCATGTCCTCGGCGAGCCGCCCGCTGCGCGGGTCGCCGTTGAAGTGGTTGACGTGCATCGCGGGCCAGATGTGGTTCGCCCGGAGGCGCAGCAGCAGCTCGAAGACCTTCTCGTAGAGCTCGGGTCCGATCGTGCCGTCCGCGGTGTGCGTCCGCGCCCAGGCCTCGAGCTCCTCCTCGTCGTTGATGAAGATGCCCCGGTACTTCACCGACGGGCGGTCGGCCACCAGACGGCCCGGGCTGACGGACAGGCGGTCGGAGGTGCGGACCGGCACATCGGCGAACCACCGCCACGGCGAGACGCCGGCGGCGCGGCACAGATCGTAGATCCCGAAGATGGCGCCCCGGCGGTCGCTCCCGAGGATGAAGAGGCGGTCGTCGATCGCGTGGATGACGTAGGCCTCCCACGCCGGACGGTCGCCGTCCCGAAGCGGGTCGAGGTCGATGCCGAGCGACTCCGCGAGGGCCCCCGCGGGGGAGCCGAGCGTGCCGACGACGATGCGCGCCCGGTCCACCTCGGCGGTGATCGACGTGCGTGCGCCGCAGGCGTCCGCGAGATCGCCCGCCAGGTGGGCGACAGCCCGTGCCACCGCTCCGTCCTCGCGCGCGTCCAGCGCGATGGTGGTGAGAGCGCCGCGGCTCGCGAGCTCGATCGGGTCGGAGGGACCCACGTACGACATCTTCTTCTCCCTGAGGGTGTGGCGGAGGGTCACGAACGCGGAGGCGTGGACGGTGCGACCCCGGTCGAGCCGCGGACCACGAGCATCGACGGCAGCTGCAGGCACGTGTCGTCGGGCTCGGTGGCCGAGGACCGGGCGGCGCGCTGATCGAGCAGCCGAAGCAGCAGGTCCGTGGCGGTGAACCCGAGCCGCTCCTTCTGCACCGCGATCGTGGTGAGGTTCGGGGTGCACATGGACGCCATCGGGATGTCATCGTGACCGACCAGGCTCATGTCCTCGGGGACGCGGATCCCGCGGGACGTGAGCCTGTTGAGGACGCCGATGGCGATGAGGTCGTTGAAGGCGATGATCGCCGTCGCGCCCGTGGTGAGCACCAGGTCGGCCGCGAGCACGCCCGCGTCGAACGTGGGTGCGGCGGCGGGAACCTCGACCACCTCGATGCCGAGCGCCTGAGCCGCCGCGAGGCCGGCGCTGCGACGGCCCTCGGAGTACGACCCGGCCGGGCCGTTGATGTAGGCGACCTTGCGATGGCCCAGCGCGCCGAGATGCTGGAGCGCCTGCTCGATGCCGGCGGCGGCGTCGCCCATGACGGACGGCACGCCCGGCACGTGACGGCTCACCATCACCGTCGGCCCCGTCTGAGCGAGCGCCAGGAGCTCCTCGTCGGTGCCTCGCGGCGAGCACAGGATGAGGCCGTCGGTGTTGTGGCGCAGCGAGGCGATCGTCTCGTGCTCGCGAGCCACGTGCTCGTCGGTGTCGGACACGAAGATCGGGTAGCTCGACGTGCGGCTGCGTGACGAGGCGCCCTTGATCACCTCGGTGAAGTAGGGGTTGCCCAGATCCGGGACCAGGAGCCCCAGCGCTCCGGTGCGGCCCGTGATGAGCTCGCGCGCTGCGCGGTTGGGCTGGTAGCCGAGAGTCTCGGCGGTCCGGCGCACCAGGTCGCGGGTGGCGGCGTTGACCGGCCCGCCGCTCAGGGCGCGCGACACCGTCGAGGGCGAGACGCCCGCAACGCGTGCAACGTCATTGATGGTCGCGCTCACGGCAGCTCCTTCGATGTCATGGTGACGATGCTCCGACACTAGCGGAAGCGCAACCAGTTTTGCAAATAGTTGCAATGGTTTTCATAGCGATGAATGAGCGCATCTGAACGGAGACTGACGGCCGTTTGCAACATTTCTGCAACAGCGCTTGACACGTACCGCAAACGATGCCAATGTGTCGGTCATCACCACGAAGTCCAGCGGTCGATCAGACGACCGGGACGCCTCGAAGGAGAGGGACATGATGGGCAACGACGCCAGGACGCATCGGGCGGTGAAGCCATGAGCCTCGCCGAGCTCGATCGCATGCGCACTGAGCGCGACAAGGCCGGGCGCAAGATCAAGGTCAAGCAGCCCGACAACAAGGCGGCGCTGGGCTTCCTCGCGCCGTGGATCATCGGCCTCCTCGGGCTGACCGCCGGACCGCTGCTGTACTCGCTGTACTTGTCGTTCACCAAGTACAACCTGCTCCAGCCGCCGGAGTGGACGGGTCTCGACAACTTCGAGCGGATGCTCACGGATGACCGTCTCCACCAGGCGCTCAAGGTCACCTTCACCTACGTGATCGTGTCGGTGCCGCTGCAGCTGTTCGTCGCGCTGGTCCTGGCCCTCGCGCTCGATCGGGGCATGAGGTTCCTCCCGTTCTACCGGTCGGCCTTCTACCTGCCCTCGCTCCTCGGCGGCTCGGTCGCCATCGCGGTGCTGTGGCGCCTCGTGTTCGGCGCCGACGGGCTGCTCAACGCGATCCTCGGCTGGATGGGCATCGAGTCGACGCAGAGCTGGATCTCGAATCCGGACACCGCGCTGTGGACGATCGTCCTGCTCCATGTGTGGACCTTCGGCTCACCGATGGTCATCTTCCTCGCGGGCCTGCGGCAGATCCCCAAGTCGTACTACGAGGCGGCGTCGACCGATGGCGCGAACGCCTGGTGGCAGTTCCGCCACATCACGCTCCCGCTGCTGACCCCGATCGTCTTCTTCAACCTGGTGCTCGCGATCATCAACGCGTTCTCGAACTTCACCCAGGCCTACGTGGTCTCCGGAGGAACCGGTGGGCCGGCCGACTCGACGCTGTTCTACACGCTCTACCTCTACCAGGAGGGCTTCGGGAACTTCCGGATGGGATACGCGGCCGCGATGGCGTGGCTCCTCGTGCTGATCATCGGCGCGTTCACCGGTCTCAACTTCTGGCTCTCCAAGCGATGGGTTCACTACGATGACTGACCTTGCCACCCGGGCTCGCTCCCGATCCGCCGAGTCCTCCCACGACGCGCCCTTCAAGCCCCGCAAGGTGAGCGCGGGCACCCGGTTCCGTCAGGTCATGCGCCACGCCGGCATGCTGGTGGTGGTCGTGATCGCGCTCTACCCGATCCTGTGGATGGTGGCGAGCTCCTTCCGGCCCGACGGCCAGATCTTCGGCAACGCCTCGCTGATCCCGGAGTCGCTGTACTTCGACAACTACACCAACGGGTGGACCGCGCTCGGCAACCCGTTCTCGGTGTACATGTTCAACTCGGCGCTGATCGTGCTGGGCTCGATCATCGGCAACCTGGTCTCGTGCTCCATGGCGGCCTACGCCTTCGCGCGGCTCCGCTTCAAGTTCCAGAAGCCCGCCTTCGCGATCATGCTGGTCAGCATCATGGTGCCGATCCACGTGGTGATCGTGCCGCAGTACATCATGTTCTCGAAGCTCGGGCTGATCAACACGTTCCTCCCGCTGGTCCTGCCGAAGCTCCTCGCGACCGACGCCTTCTTCATCTTCCTGATGGTGCAGTTCATCCGCGGCCTGCCGCGCGAGCTGGACGAGGCGGCGCGCATCGACGGCGCCGGCCACATCCGGACCTTCTTCCAGATCCTGCTGCCGCTGATGAAGCCGGCGCTCGCCACCACCGCGATCTTCACCTTCATCTGGGTGTGGAACGACTTCTTCAGCCAGCTGGTCTACCTGACGGACCCGAACAAGTACACGGTTCCGGTCGCCCTGCGGTCGTTCATCGACGCGCAGTCCCAGTCCTCCTACGGAGCACTCTTCGCCATGAGCGTCGTGTCGATCATCCCCGTGGTGCTCGCCTTCGCCTTCGGTCAGAAGTACCTGGTCCGAGGAATCGCCACCACCGGTGGCAAGTAGCAAGCCCGTCTCCAATCCGTCGGGTCCCCTTCACCACCGCACACCCTGAATCCATAGCCATCGCTTCAGAGAGGAAGTTCACCATGGAGTTCACCCGTTCCCGCCGCGTCCTCGCGGGGGCAGCCTTCGCGGCCGCCGCCACGATGGGCCTCGCGGCCTGCTCCTCCGGCTCGTCCGACCCGGCCTCGTCGGGCGCCGACGGCGGCTCCGGCGAGCAGGTCGAGATCCGCCTCAACTGGTGGGGCTCCGACGCCCGCCACGAGCGGACCCAGGAGGCGATCGACGCCTTCATGGCCGAGTACCCCAACATCACGGTGGTCGGCGAGTTCTCCGACTGGACCGGCTACTGGGACAAGCTCGCGACCTCGACCGCGGGCTCGAACATGCCCGACGTGATCCAGATGGACCAGCTGTACCTCGCGTCGTACGCCGAGCGCGGCACGCTCGCCGATCTGGGCGCGCTGTCGACGCTCGACACCTCGAACCTGTCGGACAGCGTGCTCGGCATCGGTCAGGTCGACGGCACGCAGTACGCGATGCCGGTCTCGACCGTGGGCTTCACGATCCTGGTGAACCAGGACATCCTCGACGAGCTGGGCCTCACCCTGCCCAACACCGACAGCTGGACGTGGGACGACTTCTACGCCTTCGCTGCCGAGGTCACCGAGGTCTCCGGTGGAGACGTCGTCGGCACCGCGCCGATGAACAACGAGTTCTCGCTGCAGCTCTGGGCCCGCCAGAACGGGGAGGCGCTGTTCACCGACGGCAACGTCTCCATCTCGCCCGAGGTCCTCGCGGACTACCTGGCCCAGGGCCTTGAGATGAGCAAGATCGGCGCCTCCGCCGAGGCGACCGCCTACTCCGAGCAGGCGTCGCTCCCGCTCGACCAGATCGACTTCTCGGTCGGCAAGCAGGCGATGGCCTTCACGCAGATCACGCAGATCGCGGCCTACACCGCGGCCTCCGACGGCGCGAACCTCGTGGCCGTCAAGCTCCCGACCGAGGACGCGAACGCGTCGAAGTACCTCTACCTCAAGCCCGGCATGTACTTCTCGGTCTCCTCGCAGAGCGAGCACCCGGAGGAGGCGGCTCAACTGATCGACTTCCTGGTCAACAACCCGACTGCCGCCGAGATCATCGGCACCGAGCGCGGCCTGCCGGCCAACCCGAACACGATCGAGCTCCTGGCGGACTCGCTCACGCCCGAGGAGACCAAGGCCGTGGAGTACACGGACTCGATCGCCGACCTCCTCGGCGAGGCACCCGAGATCGTGCCGAACGGCGCCTCGGGCGTCGACGGCCTGATCCAGCGCTACATCCTCGAGGTCTACTTCGAGAGCTCGAGCCCGATCGACGCGGCTGACGCGTTCATCTCGGAGCTGCAGTCGTCGATCGACGCCGCCTGACGCTCTGACCCCTGCGGCGGGCGGGCCTGCGCGCCCTCCAGCGCGGCCCCGCCCGCCGCTTCGCATGTCCGCTGCACGACCCCCACCCCCCCTCACCCCCACGGGAGACACCATGGAGCACACCTGGCGCTGGTTCGGCCCCGCCGATCCCGTCGCGCTCCCCGAGATCCGCCAGACGGGCGCGACCGGAGTCGTCACCGCGTTGCACGAGATCCCCAACGGGACCGTGTGGCCGGTCGAGGCGATCCTCGCCCGCAAGGCGGAGATCGAGGCCGCGGGTCTCACCTGGTCGGTCGTGGAGTCCATCCCGGTCCACGAGGACGTCAAGTCGGGCGAGCCTGGAGCGGCGCGCCGCCTCGACGCCTGGGCCCAGACGGTCCGCAACCTCGGGCGCTGCGGCATCGACACGGTCTGCTACAACTTCATGCCGGTGCTCGACTGGACCCGCACCGATCTCGCCTACGCGCTGCCGGACGGCTCGTGGGCCCTGCGCTTCGACCACGTCGACCTCGCCGTGTTCGACATCCACCTCCTGCGCCGCCCGGGCGCGGAGGGCGACTATGCGGATGCCGACCTGAGGGCGGCGTCCGCGCGGCTCGCCGAGATGACGGACGCGGGCCGCGCGCGGCTCATCGCCACCGTGATCGCGGGGCTGCCCGGCGCCGAGGAGACCTACACCGTCGAGTCGCTGCGCGAGGATCTCCGGCGCTACGACGGCGTCGGCGCCGACGAGCTCCGCGGTCACCTCCGCACCTTCCTGGAGGCCGTCGTGCCGGCCGCCGAGGAGGCCGGCGTCCGCCTCGCGATCCACCCCGACGACCCGCCACGGCCGCTGCTCGGCCTGCCGCGGGTCGTGTCCACGGCGTCGGACGCGCGCTGGCTGCTCGATGCCGTCGACTCACCCGCCAGCGGGCTCACGTTCTGCACCGGCTCCTACGGCGTGCGCGAGGACAACGACCTGGTCGCGATGGCGCGCGAGCTGGCCGACCGCATCTTCTTCGTCCACCTTCGCTCGACCGTGCGGGAGGCCGATCCGCGCTCCTTCCACGAGGGCGTCCACATCGACGGCGACGTCGACATGGTGGGTGTGATCCGCGAGCTCCTGCTCGAGGAGGACCGCCGTGCACGCGAGGGCGGCCCGCGGCTGCCCATGCGGCCCGACCACGGCCACCAGATCCTGCTCGACCAGGACCCTTCACGCCGGACCAACCCCGGCTACACGCTGCTGGGACGCATGAAGGGGCTGGCCGAGCTCCGCGGCGTCGAGCTCGCCGTCCGCTCCGCGCTCACGCCCGTCCCCGCCTGACCCGTCCCCGACTCGACCCACCCACCGCAGAAGGAGCCACGATCGTGTCCGTCATCGAGCGCGCCGAGGTGCTCATCACGAGCCCCGGCCGGAACTTCGTCACCCTGAGGATCACCACCTCGGACGGCGTGACCGGCCTGGGCGACGCGACCCTCAACGGGCGCGAGCTCGCCGTCGCGAGCTACCTCGAGGACCATCTGGTCCCGCTGCTCATCGGCCGCGACCCCGCCCGCATCGAGGACATGTGGCAGTACCTGTACCGCGGCGCGTACTGGCGCCGGGGGCCCGTCACCATGACGGCGATCTCCGCCGTCGACACCGCGCTCTGGGACATCAAGGGCAAGGTAGCGGGGCTGCCCGTGTACCAGCTGCTCGGCGGTCGGTCGCGGGAGGGGGTGCTCGTCTACACCCACGCCTCCGGCGCGGACACCGCCGCGCTGCTGGACGATGTCGCGCGCGCCCAGGAGCTCGGATACCAGGCGATCCGCGCTCAGGCGGCCGTCCCCGGCATCGCCGGCACCTACGGCGTGAAGAAGGACGGCAAGTACGAGCCGGCGAACTCGTCGCTGCCCGAGGAGCAGCCGTGGTCGACCGAGGCGTACCTCCGCTTCGCCCCCACGTACCTGCGCGCCGTCCGGGAGCGGTTCGGCTTCGACTTCCATCTGCTGCACGACGTCCACCACCGCCTCACGCCCCAGGAGGCCGCGCGGTTCGGCAAGGAGGTCGAGGACGTCCAGCTGTTCTGGATGGAGGATCCGACGCCGGTCGAGAACCAGGAGGCCTTCCGCCTCATCCGTCGGCACACGACCACCCCCGTCGCGGTCGGCGAGGCGCTGACGAGCATCTGGGACGTCCAGCACCTCATCACCGAGCAGCTCATCGACTACGTGCGTACCACCGTGGTCCACGCGGGCGGCATCACGCACCTGCGTCGGATCTTCGACCTCGCCGCGCTTTACCAGGTGCGTTCGGGATCACACGGTGCCTCGGACCTCTCCCCGGTGTGTCAGGCGGCCGCGATCCACCTCGACACCGCGATCCCCAACTTCGGCATCCAGGAGCACATGGGCTACCCCGACCAGGTGGCCGAGGTCTTCCGCACGGGAGTGACGTACGCCGACGGACACCTGCACGTGAGCGACGAGCCGGGCCTCGGGGTCGAGTACGACGACGAGGCCGCCGCCGCCTTCCCCTACAACCCCAAGTACCTCCCTGTGGCACGCCGCCTCGACGGCAGCGTGCACGACTGGTGAGCAGGAGAACCACCATGAACTCGCCGACCCTCGCACCGCTCGCGCGCCGCACCGCGATCCGGCCGATCCGGATGATCCATCTGGGTCTGGGCAACTTCTTCCGTGCACATCAGGCCTGGTACACGGATACCGCGTCCGATGCCGCGGAGTGGGGCTACGCCGCTTTCGACGGTCGCTCGCCGCGCATGTCGACCCTGCTGCGACCGCAGGGCGGGGCCTACACGCTGGTCACTCAGGCGCCGGGCGGCGACGAGCTGCGCGTGGTCGAGTCGCTCTCGGCCGTGCATGCCGCCACGGAGGCCGCGGCATGGCTCGGCTACTTCGAGGACCCGCAGGTCGCGATCGTGACGCTCACCATCACGGAGGCGGGATATCGGGTGGACCCCGACGGGGCGCACGCCCACGAGGTGGCGGCGCTCCGGTCGGACCCGCGCGCCGCCGTGGCCTCGGCCGTGGGCCGAATGGTCGCGGGGCTGCTCGCCCGCCGCGCCGCGGGGGCGGGCGGGATCGTGCTGCTGCCGTGCGACAACCTCCCGGACAACGGACCAGGGCTGCGCGAGGCCGTCACGCGGTACGCGGATCGGGTCGACCCGACGCTGCTCGCCTGGATCGACGCGCACGTCACCTTCGGCTCCACGATGGTCGACCGCATCACCCCCGCCACCACGCCGGCGCTCGTCGCCGAGGTCGAGCGTCAGGGCGGGTTCGCGGACTCCGCGCCGGTGCCGACGGAGCCGTTCACCGAATGGGTCATCGCGTGCGACTTCCCAGCGGGCCGGCCCGACTGGGACGCGACCTTCGTCGACGACGTGACGCCGTACGAGCACCGCAAGCACTGGCTGCTCAACGGGTCGCACTCGCTGCTCGCGTACCGGGGCCTGCTCCTCGGGCACGTGACGGTCCGTGACGCGATCCTCGACCCGGACTGCCGCGGCTGGGTCGAGCGCTGGTGGGACGAGGCGCAGCGGCACATCGTGCTCGACGCGGACTCCAACGCCGCCTATCGCGGGCACCTGATCGAGCGGTATGAGAACCCCAGCATCCGCCACGAGCTGGCGCAGATCTCCATGGATGGCTCGGAGAAGCTGCTCGGGCGCGTGCTGCCGGTGGTCCTCGCGGAGCGGGAGGCCGGGCGGGTCCCCGAGGCCGCGCTCATGGTCCTCGGCGCCTGGGTCGCCTTCCTCCGCGCCCGCCCGGTGCCGGTCCGCGATCCGCGCGCCGACGAGCTCTGCGAGCTCGCCGCGCTGCCGGACCTCGGCGACGCGGCGCGTGCGCTCGTCGCCGTGCTCGATGCCGACCTGGCCTCGGACGACCAGGCCCTCGACGGCATCGTCGCCGCGGCCGACGCCCTGCTCGCCGCCCGCGAGGGGGCCGCGCGATGACGACCCGCACCGACACCCAGGAGGCGACCATGCCCGATTCCACCCTTGCCAGCCTCGCGGCGCACCGGCTGGTGCCGGTGGTCGTGATCGACGATGCCTCGGCCGCCGATGCGCTCGGCGGCGCCCTGGCCGCGGGCGGGCTGCCCGTGGCCGAGGTGACCTTCCGCACGGCCGCCGCGCCGGAGGCGATCCGGCGCCTCGCCGATCGCGGCGACATCCTGGTCGGCGCCGGCACCGTGCTGACGCCGGCCCAGGTCGACGCCGCCGTCGACGCCGGTGCCACGTACGTCGTGTCGCCCGGCACCAGCCGTGCGGTCGTGGAGCGTGCCGCGGAGCGCGGCGTGCTCGCGCTGCCCGGTGCGATCACGGCGACCGAGATCCAGGCCGCGCTCGAGCTCGGCGTCACCACCGTGAAGTTCTTCCCCGCGGGCACCTCAGGCGGACCGAAGGCGATCGCGGGGCTCTCGGCCGCCTTCGTGGACGTCAGCTTCGTGCCGACCGGGGGAGTCTCGCTCGACAACCTCGGCGACTACCTCGCGCTTCCGTCCGTGGCGGCCGTGGGCGGCTCGTGGATGGTCCCTCGTGCCGCCGTGGCCGCGGGCGAGGTCGCGCACCTCACCACCCTGATCTCGCAGGCCTCGGCTCGCGCCGCCGAGCTCCGTCCCTGACCCGTCGACCCGTAAGGCACCTCCCATGAACGACCTCACCGTCCGCCCCGCCTCCGAGACCCGTTACGACGCGCTGTCGCTGGGCGAGGTGATGCTGCGCCTCGACCCCGGCGAGGGACGGATCCGCACCGCACGCTCCTTCCGTGCGTGGGAGGGGGGCGGCGAGTACAACGTCGCGCGCGGCCTCCGTCGCTGCTTCGGGCTGCGCGGTGCGATCGTCACCGCGCTCGCCGACAACGAGGTGGGACGCCTGGTCGAGGACCTGATCCTCCAGGGTGGCCTCGACACCTCGTTCATCCAGTGGCGCGACTACGACGGCATCGGACGCGAGGTGCGCAACGGCCTCAACTTCACCGAGCGCGGGTTCGGCGTGCGCGGCGCGGTCGGCGTGTCGGACCGGGGCCTCACGGCGGCGAGCCAGCTGAGGCCGGGCGACGTCGACTGGGAGCACCTGTTCGGCGACCTGGGCGTGCGATGGTTCCACACCGGTGGCATCTTCGCGGCGCTGTCGGACGGCGCCGCGGAGACCGTCATCGAGGCCGTCACGGTCGCCAAGAGGCACGGCACGCTCGTGTCCTACGACCTCAACTACCGGCCGAGCCTGTGGAGGTCCATCGGCGGCAAGGCCCGCGCGCAGGAGGTCAACCGCGAGATCGCCCGCCACATCGACGTCATGATCGGCAACGAGGAGGACTTCACCGCCTCCCTCGGATTCGAGGTCGAGGGCGTCGACGAGAACATCTCGGCCATCGAGGTCGACAAGTTCGGCGCCATGATCGACCGCGTGGTCGCCGCCTACCCGAACTTCCAGGTGGTCGCCACCACGCTGCGCACCGTCCGCACGGCGACGGTCAACGACTGGGGGGCCATCGCGTGGTCGCCCTCGACGGGGCTCGTGCAGGCGACGCATCGTCCGGGCCTCGAGATCCTCGACCGCGTGGGCGGCGGCGACTCGTTCGCCTCGGGCCTGATCTACGGGCTCATCGACGGTCAGGACCTCCAGACCGCGGTGAACTACGGCGCCGCCCACGGCGCCCTCGCCATGACCACGCCGGGCGACACGACCATGGCCACCAAGGCCGAGGTGCTCAAGCTCGCGGCGGGCGGCGGAGCGCGCGTCGACCGATGAAGTCGTGACGATGCCGCGGCGTGGACCGTTGCCTCCCGCGCCCCGGCATCGTCCGCCCTGAGAGAGGGCGAGGGGCCCCTGGCGATGCCAGGGGCCCCTCGGCGTCTCGGCGAACGCTCAGGTCACCGCGCCCAGCTGCCACGGGACGAACTCGTCGGTGCCCAGGTCGAGTTCCTCGGAGACCGTGGCCTCGCCGGAGGCCACCGCGAGGATCTGCGCGAGGATCTCCTCGCCGACCTGCTCGACGGTGGCGGTGCCGTCGACGATCCGCCCGGCGTTGAGATCCATGTCCTCGGACATGCGCTCGTACATGGGTGTGTTGGTCGCCACCTTGATGGAGGGTGACGGCTTGCAGCCGAGCACGGATCCCCGCCCCGTGGTGAACACCACCACGGTGGCGCCGCCCGCGACGATCCCTGTGACGGAGACCGGGTCGTAGCCGGGCGTGTCCATGAAGGTGAGGCCCTTCTCCGTCACCTTCTCCGCGTACTCGTGGACCGCGACCAGCTCGGACGAGCCCGACTTGGCGATCGCGCCGAGCGACTTCTCGAGGATCGTGGTGAGCCCGCCCGCCTTGTTGCCGGGCGACGGGTTGTTGTCGAGCGTGCCCCCGCCGGCCTCGGCGTAGCGCTCCCACCAACGGAGGCGATCCATGAGCCGGTCGGCGACATCCTGCGAGACCGCGCGGCGCAGCAGCAGGTGCTCGGCGCCGTAGACCTCGGGCGTCTCGGCGAGGATCGACGTGCCGCCCTGGGCGACCAGCAGGTCGCTCGCAAAGCCGAGAGCGGGGTTCGCCGTGATGCCGGAGTAGCCGTCGGAGCCGCCGCAGTTGAGCCCGAGGACGAGCGCCGAGGCGGGAGCCTCCTGGCGGCGCAGCGCGTCGACCTCGGGGAGCATCTCCTCGATCGCGGCGACGCCCGCGCGGACGGTAGCCCGGATCCCGCCGTTCTCCTGGATGATCAGCGTGCGCACGGGCACGTCCTCGCGCACGCCGGTGCCGTCGAGAAGCCCCTGGGCGGGGAGCATCTCGCACCCGAGGCCCAGCACGAGCAGCCCGGCCATGTTCGGGTGGGTCGCGTAGCCGCGCAGCGTCCGGAGGGTGATCTGCGCGCCCTCGCTCGTCGGCACCAGCCCGCATCCGGTGTCGTGGGTGAGCGCGACCACCCCGTCGACGTGCGGGTAGGCGTCCAGCACCGGGCCGCGGAACTGGTCCGCGATCATGCGGGCCGTGGACGCCGAGCAGTTGACCGAGGTGACGATGCCGATGTAGTTGCGGGTGCCCCACGAGCCGTCCGAGCGGCGATAGCCCTGGAAGGTCAGCCTCTCAGGGGCGGGCACGGTGTCGCGGCGGTCGACCCCCACCTGGAGGTCGCGGGCGCCGTCGTCCATGCCCAGGTTGTGCGCGTGGACGTGGGATCCGGCCGCGATGTCGGCCGTGGCACGGCCGATCACCTGGCCGTACTTGCGGACCGGGGCACCCGCCTCGAGAGCGCGGATCGCGAGCTTGTGCCCACGCGCGACGGTGGTCCGCACCGTCAGCGTGGCGCCACCCGATCGCAGCACGGTGCCACCCGCGAGGTCCCGCGTGGCCACCGCGACGTCGTCCTCGGGAGCGAGCACGACGGCAACGTCGGCGAGGTCGGCCGGCGCGGATGCGTCATCCGTGCAGGCGGGTGTCGGGGTGGGGGAGACGGTGGCCATGAGCGTCCTTGTGATTTCAGGGGGCGGGGGTGAGCGGGGCGGTCGACTCGCGGATGATCAGCTCGACGTCCAGCCGCAGCTGGGCGGGGGCCGCGTCCGCGGGGCTGAGCGACGGGTCGAGGAGCATGGCGGCCTCGCGGCCGGCGCGCTGCAGGGGCACGGCGACGGTGGTGAGCGCGGGTGTCACGTAGGTCGAGCCGGGGATGTTGTCGAAGCCGACCACGTTCATCCCCGACGGGATGGCCACGCCCCGCGACTGGAGCCGGCTCACGACCCCGAGCGCGACGAGATCGTTGAAGCACACGACCGCGGTGGCGCCCGTCTCGAGCGCGAGATCGGCGGCGGCGAAGCCCCCGGCGTGCACGGGACGATGCGGTCCCAGGTCGATCACCGTGATGCCGGCGACCGAGTCGAGGCCCCGGCGGCGATGCCGGTCGGACCAGGAGGTCTCCGGGCCGCCCACGTAGGCGATGGTGCGGTGGTCGAGCGCGCGCAGGTGGAGCAGCGTCTGCCGCATTCCGCTCGCGACGTCGAAGGTGACGGAGGGGATGCCCTCGATCTCGCGGTTCACCAGGACCAGCGGGCCGCGGGCGGCGCACTCGAGGATCTGCTCCTCGGGCATGCGCGGGGAGCAGAGCACCACACCGTCGACGCGGGTCTGCAGCTCCCTGACCACGTCGTGCTCGCGACGAGGATCCTCGTCGGTGTCCGCGACCAGCACCGCGTTCGACGACTCGCGCGCCTCGAGCTGGACCCCCTTGGCGATGGTGGCGAAGTACGGGTTGGCGAGGTCCGGGAGGACCAGGCCGAGGTGTCGGTTCCGTCCCGACGCGAGCGCCTGCGCGGAGCGGTTGGGCTGGTAGCCGAGCCTCTGCGCGGCCTCGAGCACCTTGAAGCGTCGCCCGCTCGACACGGAGTCAGGCGCGCTCAGGGCGCGCGATGCCGTGGCGGGGGACACGCCCGCGGCCTGGGCCACGTCTCTCAGCGTCGCCATGGAAGCTCCTCAACGTCGGGGAAAGGAATGAATGCGGTTTCATTGTGGCATGAGAAGTCCGGATGTCGCCAGTGGGGCAGCGGTGGCGGGACAGCGTTTCGTTCCGCAGTAGTGACCGATCACTTGCCCTTGTGAGGGCGGCGTGGCATAGTGGGATCGTCGCGTGAAAGCGCATTCATGACAGGCCTCACGTCTCGCAGCGAGGACGCTGCGCGGACCTCGCGGAGAACGGACGCACGCAGTGACCGATGTGATCGATCAGAACCCCACCGCACCCCCGAGCCGGGCGGGCGCCGGCGGGCCGAGCCCGCTCGTCATGCCCCAGCTGGTCGACCCCGAGCCCGGCGCGCCCCGGGTGCGGTACGCGGTGGTGGGCACCGGTCATCGCGCCGGCATGTATGTCGACGCGCTCAACGGACCCCACGGCGACGTCGGGGAGATCGTGGCCTGGCTCGATCGCAATCCCGGCCGCATCGACTACTACGACGGCTACGTGGGCCGGGCGCGCGACCTCGACGGCACCGCCGGCCTGCCTCGCTACGACGCGGACGGGCTCGAGCGGATGATCGCCGAATGCGCCGTCGACGTCGTCATCGTGACCACCATCGACTCGACCCACGCGGAGCTGATCGATCGGGCGCTGCGCGCCGGCGCCGACGTGGTGGTCGAGAAGCCGCTCACCACCACCGAGGAGGGGTGCCGCGTCATCACGAGCGCGATCGCGGACACCGGTCGCGACATCGTCATGACCTTCAACTACCGGTACGCGCCCCGCAACTCGTCGCTGCGGGAGGTGATCCGCTCCGGGAGGATCGGCACGGTCACCTCGGTGCACTTCGAGTGGGCGCTCGACACCGTTCACGGCGCGGACTACTTCCGGCGCTGGCATCGCCAGAAGGAGAACTCGGGAGGGCTGCTCATCCACAAGTCGAGCCACCACTTCGACCTGGTCAACTACTGGCTCGGCGACGTCCCGACGCGCGTCTATGCGCGCGGTGGCCTGAAGTTCTACGGCGCCGAGAACGCCCGCGCCCGCGGGCTGTGGCCGCGTCCGGAGCGCGGGACCGGCGCGGGTGACGACCCGTTCTCGCTCGACCTGCACGACGACCCCCGGCTGGCGGCCCTCTACCTCGAGCCGGAGCGGTACGACGGCTACCGCCGGGACGGCGACCCGTTCGCGGAGGGCATCACGATCGAGGACAACCTCGCGGTCGTGGTCGACTACCGCGGCGGCGCGGTCATGACGTACTCGCTCAACGCCCACAGCCCGTGGGAGGGCTATCGCGTCACCGTGAACGGCACCGAGGGCCGTGCGGAGCTCGAGGTGACCGAGCGTGGCGCCGTGGTCCGCGATGAGAGCGGCCGTGCGGTGCTCGACCCCTCCGCCACGCCCGACGCGCTCGGTGCGTCCGAGCTGCGGCCCGAGGGTGAGCGTCTGCTGGTCCAGCGCCACTGGGAGGCCGCCGAGGAGGTCCCGATCCCCGAGGGCCAGGGCGGACACGGAGGCGGCGACGCCATCCTGCTGACGGAAGTCTTCCGGCGTCACCTGCGGGTGGGCGAGGACCCGCTCGGCCGGGCCGCCGGATACCGCGACGGCCTTCGTGCGGTGGCGGTCGGCATCGCCGGCAACATCTCGCTCGAGACGGGGCAGGCGGTCGACATCTCGGGTCTGGACCTGGGCGAGGCGCTGTAGGGCGAGCGCTCCGGTCGGACCTCCGGAGGGCACCGGTATAGTCCGAGCAGCGGGGCGCCGACGCGCGTCCCATGACCGGGGGAGCCGCGGAGCGCATGACACGACGGCCCGGGCGGATGCGCCCGAGCAGCGGCGCGACGATCACCGACGTCGCGCAGGCCGCGGGCGTCTCGCGGGCGACGGTGTCGCGCGTCATGAACGGCCGGCCCACCGTCGACGCGGCGATCGCCGAGCGTGTGCGCCGCGTGGTCGACGAGCTCGGATACAAGCCGAGCCGCGTCGCGCAGTCGTTGTCGCTCGGCAGGACCTCGACCGTCGGAGTGATCGTCCCGGATCTGGGGAACCCGAGCTTCCAGCAGATCCTCCACGGCGTGAACCGGTCCGCCGCCGCGGCGGGATACCGGGTGCTGGTCGCGGACTCGGCCGAGACGCCCGATGACGAGCCCGCGCTCATCGAGGACGTGCGACGGCGCACGGACGCGGTGATCGTCTGCTCGCCGCGCATGAATGCGGACACCCTCGCGGCGCTGCTGCCCCGGGTGCAGCCCATCGCGCTCGTCAACCGTGACGAGCCGGTGGACGCCCCGCGCGTCGTCGTGGACTCGGGCGCCGGTGTCGCCGAGATGTGCCGGCACCTGATCGGCCTCGGCCACCGCCGCATCGTCCATCTCGACGGCCCCGTCGGATCCAACGCCCAGGCGGCGCGGCTGAGGGGCCTGACGGCGATCGGGGAGGAGCACCCGGAGGTCGAGCTGGTGCGGCTCCCGTGCGGATCGACGATCGACGAGGGCCACGCCGTCTTCGACCAGGCGCGCGCGACAGGATCCACGGCGATCATCGGCTTCAACGACCTGGTCGCGCTGGGGGTGCTCGAGGCGGCGCGGGACCGCGGGGTGCGGGTGCCGCGCGACCTCTCGGTGGTGGGCTTCGACGACATCCCGTTCGCGCGTCTGTCCTCGCCGGCGCTCACCACCATGAGCGTCGATCTGGAGGATGTCGGGGAGACCGCCTGGCGGGCCCTCGAGGCGCGGATGAAGGGCGAGGAGGAGGACGGGCCGCGCGTCTTCGCCCCCGTGCTCGTGCCTCGGGCGAGCGTCGATCCCGTGGCCTGACCCGTCGCCTCGCTCGTCCGCGAACACGCCCCCGCGGGCCCCTGGGTCGCCCCGCGGTGCGGCCACCTGTGCGTGCGCGTGCGTGCTGAGTAACCGGTTTCTTGACATCGTCGCGCGCGTCAGGGATGCTGGCCGCAGTCACGGGCGACGCGTCGCGCGCGACGTCGTTCTCGGCAACACGATGAGGTGGAACATGCGGGTCGACGGAGACCTCCGACACAGGTTCATCGGCGCGGTCGCCTTCGCGGCGGTCGCCCTCGCATCGGTGGCCGTGGCCCCGGCGGCGCACGCGGCGGAGGTGCCCACGGGGGGCTCGCCGACGGTCAGCACCGACTTCGAGGCAGGCCTGTCGGGTTGGGACGCCACCGGAGGTGCCGCGGCCGCTTCCGCGGGCGGCCAGGATGGGGGAGCCTACGCGGCGCTTCCCGCCGGCTCGACCATCACGGCGACGTTCACGGGCCTGAGCCAGGGCAGCTACACGCTCGACGCCCACCTGCGCGGTGCGACGAGCGACAACAACGCGAAGATCACGGTGTCGGGCACGGGCGGGCCGGACGCGGTGCTCCTGATCGACGGCGCGGTGGCGGGCAGCGGCTCCGCATGGGCCCGCGCGGCTCATCGCAACGTGCTCGTGTACAACGGCGAGGCGACCGTCACGGTCACCGCGGGTGCCGGGGCGATCGACGTCGACGACCTGGTGCTGCGGCTCGACTCCGCGGACGCGTCCCTCTCCAACTGGGGCTTCGAGGACGGTCTGGCGGGATGGGCCGTCTCGGGCCCGGCCTCGGTGGTCACCACCGGGGCGGACACGGGCGACGCCGCCGTCCGCCTCGAGGACGGCGCCGAGATCACGCAGACGGTCGCGGTGGAGCCGAGCACGCGCTACGCGGTGACCATGCGCGCGAAGGTCGATGTCGAGGACACCTTCGAGACCACCGGACACGAGAGCTGGCGCGGCCGCGACGGCGAGTACGTGGACCGCACCTCCCTGGGCGACCGTGTGAACCTCGGCGTGCGCAGCTCCGACGGCACGGTGCTGCGGCAGGCGCCGTCCGGAACCGTCGGCTACGGGCTCGTGACCGCGACGTTCGTCACGGGCCCCGACGACCACGAGGTCGAGCTGTACGCCAACACGGTGTACGACGCCGCCTACGTCGACTCGGTCACCGTGCACACGGCCGATGGACTGGTCCCCGCGGACGCCTGGACCGGCAACGGCGCGGACTCCGCGTACGTCGACTCCTTCGACCTCTTCGAGCTCGACGACGAGAACGAGGTCAAGGGCGCCGACACCTCGTTCCTCCAGGCCGAGGAGGACCTGGGAGGCAAGTACTTCGCCAACGGAGTCCAGCAGGATGCGCTGCGCATCATGGCGAACCGCGGCGTGAACTCGATCACCAGCATGGTGTTCGTCCAGGCGGGCGAGCAGATCGTGAGCTACGACACCCTGCTCCCGGTGTTCCAGAGCTGGACGGGACCCGACGGGCAGCCCTACCCCAAGCGCATGATCCAGGGGGGCTACTGGGACGAGGAGCACACCCAGGAGCTCGCGGTGCGCGCGGCCGCGCTCGGCATGAGCATCCACCCGAGCTTCCACTTCAGCGATGCGTGGGTGAGCGCCGCGAAGGCGTACACGCCGGCGATCTGGACCAACGTCGACTACGACGGCACCCGAACGGACAGCGACCTGGACCACCTGAAGGCCGTCGTCTACCACTACGTCCACGACTTCATGACGGACCTGGTCGCTCACGACGTCGAGATCGCCGGGGTGAAGATCGGCAACGAGCAGAACGGCGGCCTGCTCTGGCCCGCCGGGCGCGGTGCGACGTCGACGGGCCACGCGGCGATCATCACCGCCGCTCACCAGGCGATCCAGGACGTCGCCCCGGAGGTCGCGACGTCGATCCACACCAACAACGGCTACGACACGGGCGCGAGCGCCAACTTCTTCGACGGGCTCACCGCGGCGGGTGCGCAGTACGACGGCGAGGCGTACTCCCTCTACGGAGGGCGCTCCAGCGGCAACATCATCGAGCTGGGCGAGGCGATCAACGCGGACCCCGACCGCCGCTACCGTGAGTACATCGACGTCGAGGCGGGCTTCAGCTTCACCCGCTACAAGCCGACCCACGACCAGCAGACCACCCAGCTGGGCCAGTCGACGTACTACCGCAACAGCCCGAACGGCCAGTACAACTGGCTGCTCGACTACATGCAGGCGCCGCTCGACTACCCGAACCCGTACGGTCAGAAGCGCGGCTTCTACTACTGGGAGGCGGTGTGGATCCCGACGCCGGGCGTCGGGTCCAGCGACGGCGGCACCGCCGACGTGAACAACCGCATCCTGTTCAACAACGGAGACGTCTCGATCAAGGAGATGGGCAGCGCCCAGCCCGGCAAGTCCGGCGACGCCATGGACAGCCTCTACGCGTATCTGATCCGCGGCGTGCCCAAGCAGAAGGATGCGGACGTCTCCACCCCGCTCGGCTACGACAACGGCTACGCCGACGGCGCCTACGCGGTCGACCCGGTCGAGCCCACCGGCATCTCGCTCGTCGAGACGGCCGTGACGGTCGAGCAGGGCGCCAAGCAGCGCCTCACGCCCGTGGTCACCCCGACCGATGCGGTGCTCATCGACAGCGTGGTGGCCTACGCCACGGACGACCCGTCCGTCGCCACCGTCACGCATGAGGGATTCGTGGTGGGCGTCGCACCCGGCACCGCGACGGTGACGGCGACCGACGCGGCCGGCCACAGCGCCACCGCCGTCGTGACGGTTCCGAGCCCGGTGACGGCGAGCGGGCTCACGGTGTCCGTGGACGGCTCGACCGTCGCCGACGGTGCCACCCTCGAGGCCACGGTGAAGTCGTCCCTCGACCTCGCGGCGACGCTCGGGGACGCCTCACGTCAGGGCGTGGTCTACACGTCGTCCGACCCGGCCGTCGCCTCGTTCTTCGGCGAGACCCATCAGACCGAGCCCGGCCGCATGGCCCAGCGCACCGACGACGGCTCGCTGGTGCAGCTCGACATCCACGCGGCGGGCAGCACCACCGTCACGGCGACCTCCCTCGACGGAGCGGCCACGCTCTCCTTCACCGTCGACGCGACCAAGGTCGCCGTCGCGGCGGTCGAGCTCGACACGACCGAGGCGACCCTGGACACCGGACGCGAGCTCCAGCTCGCCGCCACCGTGCTGCCCTCGGACGCGAGCTTCTACCACCTGGGCTGGTCCAGCGCCGACGAGTCCATCGCGACCGTCGACAGCGACGGCCTGGTCACGGCGCTCGCCGAGGGCGACGTGCTGATCCGTGCCTACGCCGAGGACGACCCGATGGTCTTCGCGGAGGCGCTGATCCACGTGGTCCCGGTCCGCGCGACCGGGGTCATCCTCGACCGCGAGGCCATGACGCTGCAGCTCGGCACCACCAAGGACCTCCGTGCCCTGGTGCTGCCGGAGGACACCGCGAACACCGTGGTGACCTGGACCACGTCGGACGACTCCGTCGCGACGGTCGACACCACCGGCGCGGTGACCGGCGTCGCGCTCGGGAAGGCGACGGTGACCGTCACGACCGACGACGGCGCGTTCACGGCCAGCGCCGTCGTCACCGTGCAGGCGGATGCCGTGCCCGTCACGGGCCTCGCCCTCGACGTCGACGAGCACTGGTTCCACTCCGACGCATTCTCGACCTACGCCCCCGACGGGCCGATCGCCACGGTGACGCTGCACGCCACCGTCTCTCCCGCGGATGCGACCGACGACGCCGTGTCGTGGACCTCCGACGACGTGACGGTCGCGAGGGTCAACTCGTTCGGCATCGTCACGCCCGTCTCGCCCGGCGTCGCGCGCATCACCGCGACCACAGCCGGCGGGGAGCACGCCGTGACCGTGCCCGTCTACGTCCCGACCTCGAGCGACAGCTTCGAGAACATCGCGATCGGCGATGCGTGGGGGACCGGCGCCATCCCCGGCTACGGCGGCTACATGACCGCCTCGGTGCAGTCCGTCGACGGCGATCAGGTGCTGGTCGCCACGGGCTCCGGCTCGGGTGGACGCGGACTTCAGAAGGCGTTCAGCGAGCCGATGGTCAACGACCGCGTCGCGATCGACTTCGACTGGAACGTGGGCGCCCCCGAAGGCTCCAAGGGCGCGTACGTCACCATCACGGACAGCTCGCAGCAGCGCTACCTGAGCATCCAGACCAACTGGAGTACCGAGCTCGTGTTCAGCAGCGGCGGCCGGTCCTCCTCGTCGACCTCGAACGAGCCGCTCACCGACACCACGCCGGTCGGAGACGGCTTCGACGTGAACCACACCTGGTACCACGTCCACGCGGAGCTCGACTTCCGGGCCGAGCACACCGTGCTCACGATCACGAGCGTCGAGGATCCGACGTTGACGGCGACCCACACGGTGCCGTTCGCGGACATGGACTACACCGGTGACGTGGCCACGCTCCAGACCTGGACCACCCGGGTGGGGGCCATGACCTGGACCACCATGCTCGACGACGTCAACGTCTACGCGGCTGCGCCGGCGCCGCGCAGCATCGTCCCGACCGCGGAGGCCGTGCGCCTCATACCGGTGGCCGGCACGCTCGGGGCGAGCGTCCAGCTCGGCGCGAGCGTCCTCCCCGCCGGCGCGTCGCAGGGCGTGGTGTGGTCGTCGGCCGACACCACGGTGGCGACCGTCACCCAGGACGGGCTGGTGACCGCCTCCCGCCTGGTGCCGACCCTGGCCGACGTGGTGTCGGGAACCACCAGCGTGCGCATCGCGTCGGTCGCGGACCCCGACCTCTTCGTCGACATCCCCGTCACCGTCACCGACACGATCCGGGCGTCGGAGTTCTTCTGGGTCGAGGACGAGGACGGCGTGACCGTCTTCGAGGAGGGCGGTGCCAGCGCGCCGCTCGCCGTCGACGCAGGCGACCCGAAGCAGCTGATCGCGCGCCTGACCGGCGGCGACGGCGACTCGGACGTGGCCGGGTTCGCGTGGTCGTCCTCGGATCCCTCCGTCGCGTCGATCGACGCCGGCTCCGGCGAGCTGATCGGCTGGACCGAGGGCACGGCGACCGTCTCGGTCGTGGTCACCATGTACTCGGGCGACCCGAAGACCGCCGACATCACCGTCGAGGTCACGGGCAACGCCGTGGTGGCCCGGTCGATCGCGGTGACGTCGCCGCCGGTGTCGGCCGAGGTGGTCGCCGGTGGGGATCTGGATCTGACGGGGCTCGAGGTGACGGCGTCGATGTCGGATGGCTCGTCGCAGGTGCTCGACGCGTCGGAGTACGAGGTCGTGGGCTTCGACGCCTGGACCGTGGGCGCGCAGGAGGTGACGGTCGCGCTGGTCGCGGATCCGTCGCTGACGGCGTCGTTCGACGTGACCGTGGTGGACCAGTCGCTGCCGACCGGGAACCTGCTGGTCAACGGCAGCTTCGAGGACCGGCTCGCCGGGTGGGACGTGACGTGGAACAAGCCGCAGGGCTCGGTCGCGATCCGGACCGCGGGAGGCTTCGAGAGCCCGACGTACCTCAACGTGTGGAGCTCGGGTTCGATGGACTTCCTGCTGGAGCAGGACGTCCGGATCATGCCGGGCTGGTACACGTTGAGCGGCTCGTTCCGTGGTGATGCGAACCTCACGCAGGACATCACGCTGTCGCTGGCGGATGCGTCGGGCGAGGTGGCGTCGTCGGTCTCGGTCGAGACCGTGGGCAAGGACGTGTGGCTGCATCCGGTCACGTCGCCCGTGTACCTCGACGGTGGCACCATCACGGCTGCGCTGCGGTACATCCAGGGAGCGGGCCAGTGGTCGGTGGTCGACAACCTCATCCTCACCCGCGTCGCACCGGTCGAGGCGGAGTCGATCGCGGTGACGTCGCCGCCGGTGTCGGCCGAGGTGGTCGCCGGTGGGGATCTGGATCTGACGGGGCTCGAGGTGACGGCGTCGATGTCGGATGGCTCGTCGCAGGTGCTCGACGCGTCGGAGTACGAGGTCGTGGGCTTCGACGCCTGGACCGTGGGCGCGCAGGAGGTGACGGTCGCGCTGGTCGCGGATCCGTCGCTGACGGCGTCGTTCGACGTGACCGTGGTGGACCAGTCGCTGCCGACCGGGAACCTGCTGGTCAACGGCAGCTTCGAGGACCGGCTCGCCGGGTGGGACGTGACGTGGAACAAGCCGCAGGGCTCGGTCGCGATCCGGACCGCGGGAGGCTTCGAGAGCCCGACGTACCTCAACGTGTGGAGCTCGGGTTCGATGGACTTCCTGCTGGAGCAGGACGTCCGGATCATGCCGGGCTGGTACACGTTGAGCGGCTCGTTCCGTGGTGATGCGAACCTCACGCAGGACATCACGCTGTCGCTGGCGGATGCGTCGGGCGAGGTGGCGTCGTCGGTCTCGGTCGAGACCGTGGGCAAGGACGTGTGGCTGCATCCGGTCACGTCGCCCGTGTACCTCGACGGTGGCACCATCACGGCTGCGCTGCGGTACATCCAGGGAGCGGGCCAGTGGTCGGTGGTCGACAACCTCATCCTCACCCGCGTCGCACCGCCCGACCCCGCGACCGCGCTGGACGCGATCGACCGCGGCGACGCCGTGATCCGTGAGGCCTACAGCCCGGCGTCGATCGCCGCGCTCGACGAGGCGCTCGACACCGCCCGCGAGGTCGTCGGCGAGGTCTCCTCCACGCAGGAGGAGCTCGACGCGGCGGCTGCCGCGGTCGACCAGGCCATCGGCGCGCTCGTCGAGATCGGGTACCTCCCGCTCGCCGACTATCGGATCGCCGTGCTCGCGGGCGACCTGCCCGAGCTGCCGGAGACCCTCGACCTGCTCAGCCTCTCCGACCAGGTCATGGCCGAGGCCGTGGTCTGGGAGGAGCCCGCTGCCGAGGCCTTCGACACCCCGTACGCGGTGGTGGCCGTCCACGGCGCCGCCGGGGCTGTCGACGTGGTCCTCCACGTCGAGGTGATCCCCGCCGGGCTGACCTACCTGGTCGATGCCGGCACGGCCGGGTCGCCGGTCTACGACGCGATCGCACCGCTCGCCGCGCTCCGCAACGCCGTCGCCGATGGGGTCGTCGATGCGGACCAGGACGAGCCGTGGGGCCTCGCGACCGCGATCGGCGACGGCGGCGCGGTCGTTCGCACCGTCGCGGAGGGGTCCTTCGACAAGAGCCTCACCGCGTGGGAGAACCCCGACGGGTCGATCGAGTACCGCTTCTGGCTGCCCGCCGGAAGTTACGAGGTCACCGCCGGCTTCGGGATCGTCGACGGCGCGACCGCTCTGAACGCCGCCGTGACCCACGAGGGCGTCACCGATGCGGCGGACGTGGTCGAGCTGGACGCGGACGACCCGAGCGGGCAGGCGACCGTCGCCTTCTCCACGTACCGCGACGGGGTGGTCTCCGTCGCCGCGACCGCGGCCACCGGCGCATCGTCCCTCTCCTGGATCGGGATCGTCGACACGACCGAGCCGCCCGTTCCGGGCGCCGCGACCGCGGCGCCCGGCGCGGGCACGCTCGCCGACGACAACGGCTGGGACACGGGCCTGGAGGACGGCGAGTTCACCGTCTCCTGGGACCTGTGGTGGGGCCAGAACGCGACCTCGGTCGCGCTCTACCAGGACGGCGTGCTCGTCGGTGCCGTGGCGCTCGAGGACGTCACCCCGACGGCGCAGCACGCCGAGTTCGCCATCGCGGGCCTGGCCAACGGCACGTACGAGTACGTGGCGGTCGCCCGGAACGCGATGGGTGTGACCGAGTCCGCCCCGCTCGAGGTCACCGTGACCGATGCGACGCCCGGGGTCGGCAGGCTCACCCACGACAACCAGGACAAGGACGGGGACTACACGGTGACCTTCACCCTGGGGTGGGGCACCAACGGCACGGCGTACCGTCTGTACGAGGACGGCGTGCTGATCGACGAGCAGTCGCTCACCGCCGCCACGCCGGGGGCGCAGACCGCGTCGACCGTCATCGCCGGCGCCGCGGTCGGGAAGCACACCTACGTCGCGGAGCTGGTCAACAGCGCGGGCACCACCGCGACCAAGCCCGTCACGGTGACCGTCCGCTGAGCCGCCGGCCCATCACCCGGCCGAGCGGCGCGCCCCGTCCGGTGCTCTCGGCGTCCTGACGCGACGGGCGCTCGCGCTCCTCGGGAATGCCGCGGCGCCGTGAGACGCTGACCACACCCGAGGAGGGGATGGTCATGGCTCAGACGTCGCACGGGCGCCGCCGCGCGCTGCGCGCCGCGATCGGCAGGCGCCGCGGGGTGGCGGGGGACATCCCGCCGGTGGTGACGGAGGCCCCCGCCGCGATCCGGGTGGTGGACGGCGTGCGCGTCGACGGGGACGATGCGGACGGCGGCTACCGCGTGATCGTCCAGGCGCAGCCGACCGCGGAGTCGATCACCGCGCTCGCCGACGACTGGGGCCTGCACCCGCTGCTGGCGGAGGACCTCCACCACGCGGGCCAGCGGCCCAAGCTCGAGCGCTTCGGGGACGTCACCTTCATCGTCGCGCGCGCCGCCTGGTACGTGGACGCGAGCGAGCGTGTCGAGCTCGCCGAGGTCCATCTGCTGGTGCGCCCGGACGCGGTCGCGGTCCTGTGCCAGGACTGGCGCTGGATCGACGGCAGCGCGGCCCCGGACCTGACCGACGGCCCCGGCGGGCTGCTCGAGGACCCGGAGCTGCTCCACCACGGTTCCGCGGCGTTCGCTTACCGGGTCCTCGACCGGATCGTCGACGGCTACGGTCCCGTGCTCGACGGGCTCGCGCTCGACCAGGAGCAGATCGAGCGTCAGGTCTTCACGGGCGAGGCGACGGTGACCGAGCGGATCTACCGCCTGAGCCAGGAGGTGGTGGACCTCAAGCACGCGTGCGCGCCGCTGGCGGCCGCCGTGGGGACCCTCGTGCGCCGTCATGCCGAGGACGAGGACGATGCGCTGGCCGCCTACGTCGCCGACGTCGCCGACCACCTCACGCGGGTCGACGCCGAGGTCACCGAGCTGCGCGCCTCGCTCGCCCAGATCCTCGACGTCAACGCGACCCTGGTCGCGCAGCGCCAGAACGAGGACATGAAGAAGATCTCGGGCTGGGCCGCGATCCTGTTCGCGCCCACCCTGGTGGCCGCGATCTACGGCATGAACTTCGACCGCATGCCCGAGCTGCACTGGGCGTTCGGCTATCCGCTCGCCCTCGCCACGATGGTGGCGTTCGGCGTCGCCCTGTACACCGTGTTCAAGCGGCGCGGATGGTTCTAGCCGCGCCGTCCCGACGAAGGGAAGCCACATGACCGTCGACCGGCCCGTCCGCATCGCCGTCCAGATCCAGCCCCAGCACGCCACCTACGAGACCATCCGCGCCGCCGCGGCGACGCTCGAGGGGATGGGCGTCGACGTGCTGTTCAACTGGGACCACTTCTTCCCGCTGCGCGGCGAGCCCGACGGCCTGCACTTCGAGTCCTGGACCATGCTCGCGGCGCTCGCCGAGCAGACCAGCCGCGTCGAGATCGGTGCGCTGGTCAACTGCAACAGCTATCGGAACGCCGATCTGCAGGCGGACATGGCGCGCACCATCGACCACATCAGCGCCAAGGGCGGCACCGGGCGCTTCATCTTCGGCACGGGCTCCGGCTGGTTCGAGCGCGACTACGACGAGTACGGCTACGACTTCGGCACGGTGGGTGGACGCCTCGACGCGCTCGCCGACGCGCTGCCCCGTATCGAGGCGCGCTGGGAGCGGCTCAACCCCGCGCCCACCCGGAAGATCCCGGTGCTCATCGGTGGCGGCGGCGAGAGGAAGACCCTCCGCATCGTCGCCCGGCACGCCGACATCTGGCACTCCTTCTCCGACGCCGCCACGCTCGAGCGCAAGCTCGGGATCCTCGCGGAGCACGGCCGCGCGGTCGGCCGCGACGTGAGCGAGATCGAGATCTCGACCGAGGTGAGCCGCATGACGGAGGCGCAGGCGGGCGAGCTGCACGCGCTCGGCGCGACGCTCTTCACGATCGGCCTCAGCGGCCCGGACTACGACGTCTCCCGCGTGGAGCCGTGGCTGGCGTGGCGCGACCGCCTCAACGGGTCCTGAGTCAGACCTCCACCGCGTCCGGAGCCGCGAGCTCGGCCGCCGAGGACGACGCCCACCGCTGGATCGGCGGCTGGTCCGCCGGGCGCGGCCCGAGGGAGATCAGCTCGCGCTCGTCGTAGGCGTCGAAGTCCGCGCGCACGTGGGCGTGATGCTCCCGGAAGAGGTCCCCCGTGAGGCCCCAGACCAGCCGCTGCACGCCCGCCGGCAGGCCGGAGAGCTGATGGCCCGTGATGCCCATCGTCACCCGCGCTCCCTGCGCGAAGTGGTAGAGCCGGCCCATCCAGGGGGCCGCCGCATCGTCCCGCGCCGTGAACTGGAACGATCCCGTGAGGTAGGGGTACGCGGCGAGGCCGAGGTGCTCCTTGCCCGAGGGCGGCGTGTACCGGTCGCCCCACAGCGCGATGTGGTCGACCACGTCCGCGAGCTCGGGACGCATCCGCAGGTCGACGGCGACGCCGGTGCCGGCGACCACCACGTCGAAGCGGTGCTCGACTCCCGCGACGTCGACCACGACCTCGTCGCCGTCCATGCGGGTCGACAGCCAGGGCGAGCCGAGCGCGAACGAGTAGTCCGCGTGCTCGAAGCAGCGCCAGATCGAGCTCTGCGTCGACGGCTGGTCGATCTCGAGGACCTTCCGCATGAAGTCCCACTTGTCCGCGTCGTCGAGGTCGCAGAAGTGCTCGACGAAGCTCGCGTACTCCATCCATCGGAGAGGATTCACGGCGGGCATCTCGGGGCGTCGCATGAAGTGGGCGACGGATGCGGCGCCGTGCTCGAGCGCGGTGCCGGCGACGTCGAACGCGCTCGCCCCGCCGCCGAGCACGCCGACGCGCACCCCGCGCCAGGCGTCGAAGTCGATCGCGTGCGACGTGTGCGCCCAGGCGCTGTCGGGGAGGTGGCCGAACAGGTGGCGGGGCACGGCGATCCCGCCCGCGCCCTCGAGGCCGGTCGCGAAGATGACCCGCTGCGCGAGGACCTCGCGGTCGCCGTCGGGGCCCGCGAGGGTCGCGGTGAACGGTCCGTCCGGGTGCGCGGGCGGCGCGACCGCGGTCACCGTGGTCTCGTTGACCACGTCGATCCCGGTGACCTCGCGGTAGAACTGCAGGTACTCCTGCCAGTCCACGCGCGGGATGTAGCGGATCGCGTCCCACCGCTCCTGTCCGTAGGCCGCGACGAACCAGGAGCGGGGCGCGAGCGACGGCACGTCGTCGTCGGGGCCCTTCAGCATCTTCGGTGTGCGCAGCGTCCGCATGCGGGCCGAGGTGCTCCACGGCCCCTCGAGCCCGGCCGGTGCGGCGTCGACCACCAGCACCCGGCGCACGTCCTTGCGGGCGAGGGCGAAGGCGAGCGCCTGACCGGCGTGGCCGCCGCCGACGATCAGCACGTCGAGCACCCCGTCGCCGGGGGAGGGGACCCAGTCGCGGCCGCCGTAGTCGAGGAGGTCCAGCTCGTCGCGGATCCGCACCTGGAGGGCGGCGAGGCGGGCGTCACGGTCGATGAGGGGCATGGTTCTCCTTCGCGTCCAGCGGGGCGCCGACGCGGGCGCGCCGGCGTGCGCGCCGGGGAGAACCCTCATGTCACCGCATTACCCGGAGCGTGCTCCGCACCGTAGCGGGCGCGCGTTTCGGGGGCGTGACGATGCGGTTGCGCGCAGGTGCGGAGGCCTCGGGAGGAGCGCGGTCAGGGGCGGGCGCCGTGGATCTCGGTGTGCAGGCGCTCCATGCGGGCGTCGAGCTCGGCGGCGGTGCCCGCGGCCTCCTTGAGCTCGTCGAGCAGCTGCGCCGGCACCTCGGCCGAATACTTGTAGTAGATCTTGTGCTCGAGGCTGGCCCAGAAGTCCATGGCGATGGTGCGGAACTGCACCTCGACCGGCACGGACACCGGACCGGAGGAGAGGAACACCGGCACCTCGACGATCGCGTGGAGGCTCTGGTAGCCGTTGGCCTTCGGGTGAGCGATGTAGTCCTTCACCTGCCGCACCTCGACGTCGTCCTGGCGCGTGAGCAGGTCGAACAGCCGGTACACGTCGGTGACGAAGGCACACGTGACGCGCACACCCGCGATGTCCGTGATGGCCTCGCGGACGCTCGCGAGGTCCGCCGCCACTCCCTTGCGGCCGACCTTCTCGATCAGGCTCTCCGGAGTCTTGACGCGGCTGTCGACGTGCTCGATCGGGTTGTAGTCGTGCAGCGCCTGGAACTCGTCGCTGAGGATCGACAGCTTGGTCTCGATCTCCCGCAGTCCGAACTCGTACTGGAGCAGGAAGCCCTGGATCTCGTGCCGCGCGACGCGGATCTGATCCGCGGTGACGGGGGCGCCGATGCCTCCGCTCATCAGGGTCAGCGCGGTGGTCGGCGGTGCGTCGGTCATCGGTGTCCTTCCGTCGGGCGCCACGGCGGCGTCCCCTCCGCCAACTCCCGGGGCACCCGCCAGGTTCCTGGTCTCGGCGCCGCGCTCCGTGGTTCTCGCGGGGTCCCGGGTTACCCTCACCCCGTGACCACACCGGGAGACGACGAGCCGCGGCGGATGCCCCCGTCGATCCAGCCGCGCGGGGCCCAGCGTCCGCCGGCGCCGCAGCGCCCAGCGGCATCGGCGCGGCCCGCGCCGCCCCCCGCCGGGGCGCCCACGCGCCGTTCCACCGGGGCCTTCGACACGTCCCAGCGCGGGGCGGCGCCCGCGGGCCGACGGCCGGCCGACCCCGCATCGTCCCCTCGCCGGAACCCGCCCGCGCAGACCCCGGTCGCGGCGACCCGGGTGGCGCCGCCCGGCGCCTACGACGCGCCTCCGCCCGGCGCGCCGCCGTCCCGCACCGCGCCTCCCGCCGCCGCGCCGCGCCGTCGTCGCCGGCACCGTCTCCGGACCGTCGTGCTCGTGGTGCTCCTGCTCGTGGTCGGGTCGCTCGTGTGGTTCGCCGCCTGGGCCTCCGGCCGCATCCAGCACGTCGAGGCGCTCTCGGGTGCGCCGGACACGCCTGGGCGGACCTACCTCATCGTGGGCTCGGACTCGCGCGAGGGATGGGCGGAGAGCACGGTCGAGGGCGCCCGCACCGACACGATCATGCTGCTGCACGTGCCCGAGTCCGGCCCGACGGCGCTCGTCTCGATCCCGCGCGACTCGTACGTCCCGATCCCCGACCACCAGGACAACAAGATCAACGCCGCGTTCAGCCTCGGCGGCGCGCCGCTGCTGGTCGAGACCGTGGAGGACCTCAGCGGGCTGACGGTCGACCTCTATCTCGAGATCGGGTTCACCGGGGTCGCGGACATGGTCGACGCGGTCGGCGGGGTCGAGCTCTGCTACGACCGCGACGTCGACGACCCGAAGAGCCAGATGGAGTGGACCGCGGGCTGCCACGAGGCCGACGGCGAGACGGCGCTCGCGTTCTCGCGGATGCGCTACTCCGATCCGCTCGGCGACATCGGCCGCACGCAGCGTCAGCGACAGGTGGTGAGCGCCGTGGCGTCGGAGGCGCTCGCGCCGGGCACGCTCCTCAACCCGTTCCGGATGGTCGCGCTGACGTCCGCGGGGCTGGACGCCTTCGCGGTGAGCGAGGGGTCCGGGGTGGTCGACCTGGCGCGCGCCGCGTTCGACATCCGGGGGGGCCTGGCCGGCGACGCCGTCACCGGCACTCCGCCGATCAGGAACATGGGCTACTCGGTGGCCGGAGTCGGGTCGACGGTCCTGCTCGACCCCGACACCAGCCCCGCCTTCTGGGAGGCCGTCGCCGAGGGCACCTTCGAGCCCGGATCGGAGATCGGCGGTCTCGAGTAGCGGCGCGGGCGCGGGCGAAACAGCCGCGTCACCTGGCTAGGGCACGATAGGCGCATGGCTCTCCGTCCCCGCCTCCGCTCGGCCGTGTCCTGGATCGACCCGCTGGTCGCGATGATCATCGGCGTCCTGATCCTGGGCCTGGTGCTGCCCGCCGACGGCGGGGTCGCGGACGTCCTCGAGCGGATCACCGACGGCGCGATCATCCTGCTGTTCTTCCTGTACGGCGCCCGCATGTCCACGTCCGAGGTGTGGGCGGGTCTCAAGAACATCCGCCTGCAGGGCTCGATGCTGGCCTCGACCTACCTGGTGTTCCCGCTGCTCGGGCTCGCCATCACCTTCATCCCCGACGCGGTCCTCGCCCCCGATCTCCAGACGGGGCTGCTGTACCTGAGCCTGCTGCCCTCCACGGTCCAGTCCTCGGTGGTGTTCACCTCGATCGCGCGCGGCAACGTCGCGGGCGCCATCTGCGGAGCGACCGTGTCCAACGTGCTCGGGATCGTGCTCACGCCGCTGCTGGTGGGCGTGCTGATCGTGGGCACGGGCCAGCAGGGCGACGGCGGCGGGGGCGTCGCGGGCACCCTGCTGATGCTGCTGGTGCCGTTCGTGCTCGGCCAGATCGCGGAGCGGTGGATCGGGCCGTGGATCCGCGCGCACAAGAACCTCACGAAGGTCACGGACCGCGGCACCATCCTGCTCGTCGCCTACGGGGCGGTCTCGGAGGCGCAGGTGTCGGGCACCTGGGACCACATCACCCCCGTCGCGCTGGTGATCCTCTTCGCGGTGTGCGCGGCCCTGCTCGCCGTGATGCTGAGCCTCAACTGGTGGGCCGGCGCGCGCATCGGTCTGGACCGGCCGGACCGCATCGCGCTGCTGATGTGCGGGTCGAAGAAGTCGCTGGCGACCGGCCTGCCGATGGCGTCGGTGCTGTTCGCCCCGGCGGTGGCGGCGTCCGTCGCCCTGCCCGTGATCCTGTTCCACCAGATCCAGCTGTTCACCTGCGCTGTGCTCGCACGCCGGCTCGCGGCGGCCGAGGAGGAGCCCGCCCGCGTGGGTTAGGGCCCGGTCGGCGTCACGCCTGGGTCGCCCAGATCCCCGCGGCGACCATCAGCACCACCAGGCCGATGCTCCCGATCGCGACGGCGCTGGACAGCCGCCGGATGCGCGGCTCCTTGACGATCTCCTGGTCGAGCCGCCGCTCGCTCAGGGCGCCGGCGAGCCGCTCGTAGCGTTGGACGGCGTGCTCGGTGCCGCCGGAGGCGCGCGCCGCGGTGCAGTCGGCGCAGTCGCACATCCCCGCGATGGCCTTCGCGGGGTCGTGAGCGGCGGACGTCATGATCGTCACCCTAGCGAGAGCGACCGGGTCACTCGACGTTGCGACTGGGCCGGTTCGCGCTGGTGCCCCACCGGATCGCGCGGGTCGCGACGCCGCCGCTCGCGGGGCCGAAGGTGCGGACGCCCCAGGAGTCACGGCCGAGCATCGTCCGTGCCCAGTCCGGCAGGAGCGCGACGGCGCCCGCCGCCAGCAGCGCGTACGGCGCGCGGGCGGCGCGTCCGAGCGGCGGCTCGCTGAGCAGGAAGTCGGCGGCGTCGAGGGCGGCCGGGGTGGCCTCGAGCTCGGCCCGGTAGGAGGCGATCGCGGCCTCCAGCTCGGCGACGGTCTCGGGGACCTCGACCGCGCCGAGCGCGCGCGCGACCCGGGCCCCCTGGGCGACGTACTCGTCGCAGCCTGCGGCGTCGAGCGGGCGTCGCCCGTAGCGCTGGTGCGCGGCGAGGAACGAGTCGGCCTCCGCGATGTGGACCCAGGTGAGCAGGTGCGGGTCGCTGGCGCGGTACGTGCGGCCGTCGCGGGCCTTGCCGCGCACCCGCTCGTGGATCGCGCGGATGTGATCGACCGTCGCCTGCGCATCGTCCGCGGTGCCGAACGTGGTGAACGCCAGGAACGTCGACGTCCGTGCGAGGCGCCCCCAGGGGTCGCCACGGTAGCCGGAGTGACCGGCGACGCCGGCCATCGCGAGCGGGTGCAACGACTGGAGCAGCAGCGCGCGGAGGCCGCCGATGTACATCGACGAGTCCGCATGCACCCGCCGGATCGCGCTGCCCGCGGGGAACCAGCGGGGACCGGGCGTGAGGTGGACGCGGTCGCGCGCCGCGGGTCCATCGGGGCCCGCCACGCGGAGGAACAGCGCCTCGCCCACGCGGCGCCGGGCGCGCGTGACGGGGCTCGCGGAGGTGGCCATGCCCTCAGTATCGCCCGCTCAGGAGGGACGATGCGACGGTCACGATTCGGTCGCGGTGAGGCCTTGTCCGGTGGGACGGCGACGGCGCGGCCCTACCATGTGAGGCGCCGGACTCGTCGTCGAGCCGAGGAGACCGGGCGCGTGGCCGGACTCGCCGGCGAGAACAGGGGGCCGACCCCTCGGACGGAAGCGAGCAGGATGCGGAACGGGCGTGTGGCGCGATGCTGGCGGTGGACCGCCTCCCGCTGGGGGCGCGCCTACGCCGCCGTCGGCGCCGTCGTGGTGCTGAGCTCGGGCCAGGGCTTCCGCTACCTGCTCGGCATCCCCCTGTACCTGATGATGTGCGCGGCGACCGTCGCCGCGATCGTCGTCGCGTTCCGCCATCACCTCGACCGGGTGCGCGTGCCCTGGCTGATCGTGAACTTCGTCGCGCTCGCCGCGATCACCCTGCTGTGGTCGGAGACGCGCGCGGTCACGGCGCTCGCCACCGTCGCGCTCGCCGTGGTGACGCTGGTGGCGGCGACCATCGTCTCCACCACCGGACGCACCCAGGTGATGGCCTACCTCTACCGCGGGCTCCAGGTCTCGATCGGGTTGGGGCTGCTGTTCGAGCTCTACGTCGCGGTGGTGCTCCGCGAGCCGTTGGAGCGGCGCGCGGGCGATCTCGCGAGGCTGTCGAGCGTCGACCCCGGCGCGCTGCCGCCGTGGTCGGAGAACCTCCTGCTCGCGGGCGGCCCCATCCAGGGCTTCGTGGGCAACCGCAACGTGTTCGACTCGCTCGCGCTGCTCGCCGGGATCATCGCGGTGGTGCTGCTGCTCGAGCGTCGGGTGCGGCGGCTCGACGGCTTCCTCACGCTGGCGGCGGTCGCGCTGGTGCACCTGCTCACCATGTCCGCGACGGTGTCGATCGCGATGCTGTACGTCTCGGTGCTCGCGGCCGCCGCGCTGCTCATCCGGCGGGCGCCGGTGCGGCGCAAGCGGGTGCTGTCGTACCTGGTGCTCGCATGCTCGGCGGTGGTCGCGGTGGCGACCATCAAGTTCCGCGCCGAGATCTTCGAGATGTTCGACCGCAGCGCCGACGCCACCAACCGGGTGTTCATCTGGGATGAGACGATGCGCCTCGCGATGGCGAGGCCCGAGGGCTGGGGCTACGTCGGCTACTGGCCGATCTGGCACGAGCCGTACCGGTCGGTGGTCGACCACGTCGGCGTGGTGGTCCCGCACGGCCACAACGCGTTCCTGGACGCGTGGATGCAGATGGGCCTGATCGGGCTGGCGCTGCTGCTGGTGATCGTGGTGCTCACGTTCGGGAGCGCCTGGCGGCTGGTCGAGCGCGCGTCCGCGGGGGACACGTACATCCCGCTCGGCTGGGCCCTGCTCACCGCCGCGATCGCGCTCGAGGCGCTCGCGGAGTCGCGCATGCTGGTCGACTGGGGCTGGTTCCTGCTGGTGGTGCTGTACTGCTCCGGGCCGCAGGCGTTCACGCTCACGGTGGTCGATCCCGAGCTGGTGCGCACCGGCGCCCCGGCCGCCGAGCGCGACACGGGGGAGGACCCCGTGCTGGTGCTGTCCCGCCGCACCTGAGGCGATCGAGACCGTGCTCGCGGCACCCTTGACTTGGTCACTATCGCGATATATCGTGACTGAAACACGATAGAGAATGAGAGAGTGGGCATGAAGAACCACATGAAGCATCAGCACGAAGCCTGGCGCGCGGGGGACGACGAGGCGTGGGGTCGCGGCCGCCACGGCGGATTCGGACCGGGCGACGGGGGCGAGGGTGGCCGCGGGCGGCGCGGCGGCTCCGGCGGTCGTGGCGGCCACGGCGGGCCCGGCGGACGCCGCGGCGGCAGGCCCCGCGGGGACGTGCGCAGCGCGATCCTCCTGCTCCTCGCGGAGCAGCCGCGGCACGGGTACGAGCTCATCCGCGCGATCGAGGAGCGCAGCTCCGGCGCGTGGGTGCCCAGCCCCGGCTCGATCTACCCGACGCTGCAGGCGCTGGAGGACGAGGGCCTGGTGGGCATCGAGACCGTCGAGGGGCGCAAGACGGCCTCGCTGACCGCGGCGGGCCGTGAATGGGCGGCCGAGCACGCCGCCGAGATGGAGGCCCTGTTCTCCTCGCCCGAGGGGCACGAGTCCGCCGCCGCGCTGCGCCAGGAGCTGGGCGCGCTGCGCGAGGCCGCCGTCCATGTCGCGCGCCAGCCCGGCCGTCCAGAGCTCGCGGCCCGCGCCGTCGAGATCCTCGCCGCCGCGCGCAAGGACCTGTACCGGCTGCTCGTCGACGACCAGGGGTGATCCCGCGGCGCCCCGCCGCGCCGCGCTCCGATAACGGGGTGATCCGCATAGTGTCGCGGCGTTCGGAACGGATGCCGAGGGGGCGACGATGCGGTGGGCGGGGCTGCTGGGGGCCATGCTGGGTGCGGGTCTGCTGGCCGGGTGCGCATCGGCGGCCGCGCCCCTGACGACCGCGCAGGGCGCCGACGTCCCGTCGGCTCCTCCGTCGCCCGCGGCGACGGGCGGAGCGTCCGCCGCCCCCGCATCGTCGGCCTCGCCGGCGACGACCCGCGGCACGGCGTATGCGGCGGCGCTCGACCTGACGGTGAAGGGTCGCGCGCCGCAGACCGGGTACTCGCGGGACCAGTTCGGGTCGGGCTGGGTGGACGTCGACCGCAACGGGTGCGACACCAGGAACGACATGCTCCGGCTGAGGTTGACCGGGCTCGAGACGTCGGGCCCGTGCACCGTGCTCGCGGGCGTGCTCGAGGACCCGTTCACCGGGACGCTGATCCGCTTCGAGAAGGGTGGGGCGAGCGAGGTGGACATCGACCACCTGGTGGCCCTGTCCGACGCGTGGCAGAAGGGTGCCGCGCAGTGGCCGTTCGCCAAGCGCGTGGCGTTCGCGAACGATCCGCTCAACCTCGAGCCCGTGGACGCGGGGGAGAACCGCGCGAAGGGCGACGGCGACGCCGCGACGTGGCTGCCGCCCGCGACGGGCTTCCGCTGCGCCTACGTCGCCCGCCAGGTCGCAGTGAAGGCCAAGTACGAGGTGTGGGTCACCCGGGCCGAGCTCGACGCGATGCTGCGGGTGCTCGACGCGTGCCCCGGCCACCCGCTGCCGGCGCCGGGCGACCAGCCGGTGCTCGCGCAGAACACGGGCGGGCCGGCGCCGACGCCTGCGCCGCCGGTCTCGACCTCGGATGACGCGCTCGCGCCGACGGGTGAGGGGGACGTGGCGGTCGACCCGCGATACGACACCTGCCAGGAGGCCGCGGCCGCGGGATACGGCCCCTACGTCGACGGTGTCGACGCCGAGTACGGGTGGTACCGGGACGGTGACCGCGACGGGACGGTGTGCGAGCGATAGCTGCGGGGCGGTGCTCGCGCGTGCGTCGCCAGATTAATGCCGACTATTGACAAATTTCGGTCGAGCCGGTCATATGGGTCATGTGCACGATGACGTGAGCGCGACCTGGACAGGTGCCGCCGGACCTCGAACGGTCCCGCGGCGATCCGCGCGCGAGGGGGCCTTCCGCGGTCCGGACGGTCGCCTGACGGCCCTGCCGCGCACCTGCCCGCACCGCCGGGACCAGCCCTGAGCGGACCCTCGCGCTCTCGCTCCAACGTGCCCCGCAGCCTCCCGGCGATCGCCGGGCGGGATCCAGTCAAGGAGGACTGAAGATGACAAGAATGGGCGGCCTCAGGATGAGGTCGATCGCCGGCGTGCTGGCCCTGGCCGCGGCAGCCTCGATGCAGAGTGCGGCCGTGGCCGCACCCGCCGATGCGGAGCCGGCCGGGGCGGTGCAGCAGAGCGGGACGGCGCCGTTCGCCGTCCAGGGCTCGGGCATCAGCATCACCAATGCGGGAGCGTCGACGGTGGTGCTGCGTGCGACGGGGTCCGCGCGGTGGACCATCGCGTCTGGCACCGACGTGACCTCATGGTTCGTGAACCCGGACGGGACGCCCGCGTTCACAGACGTCGACGGCATCGCTCGCGCCTCCGTCTCCGGCGACGGGCGTCAGATCACCGTGAAGGTCGACGCGTCGCAGATCGACGGGTTCACCGCCAACGGCTCGGGCACGCTCGCCGTGCTGCCGCCCGAGGGGGCGCTCGCGCTCGTCTCCGGTGCCTACGTGCCGGTCGCGGTCGAGGTCGGCGAGTTCGCGCTCCCGTCCATCACGGTCGAGAGCAGCCTCTACGGCAGCGCGTTCACCCACAGCAAGAGCACGCTCAAGGAGCGGCTCGGGGGAGCGGTGACCTACGCCGCCGACAGCGAGGCGACCGTCACCGTCGACCTCGACGGCTTCAAGGCGAGCCACCTCGACACCAGCGGCGCCACCGTCGCGCTGGTCGACGGCGACGGCTACTTCACCTCGGAGTACACACTCAGCGCTACCGAGCTGGAGACGTCGGGCGCGGACGGCGAGCTGACCTACGTCCTCGATCAGGGCGACCTCATGATCGACACGGGCGACTACCTGATCACCGACACGGACAGCGCGCGCGAGTGGAGCTGCCTGGGCGGGGACGGCCGTGGCAACTACTACTTCAACCTCGAGGTGAGCGGCATCACCTACAACGGCCTGCCGGTCGCCGCCCAGACGTTCCGTCTCCACGTCTACATCTACGGCCAGGACTACTCGGGCGCGGACGCCGAGAAGGTCGCGGCGGGCCTGCCGGTGGTGGCGGACATCGCGCCTCTCGCCGACAAGGTCGACGACGCTCCGGCGGCCGGGAACGCGCCCGTCTGGACCTGGGTCGGCGCGGGCGAGAAGCCGAACCTGGTCGACCACCTCGCCGACGATGTGTACGTGACGTGGCCGACGGACGTCGACGCCTCCGCCGTCGGGGCCGAGGACGTGACGGTGACGCTGCGCAGCGAGCATGGTGACGAGCGGGTGCTCGTCCCGGGTGACGACTTCCTGGTGGACTCCTCGGAAGGCGAGACGCAGGTCGCGCTGACCTACGTGAACTGGGCGTTCGTCCCGGTCTACACGACCATGACGGTCGAGGTCGACCCGGCGGCGCTGCGTGGAGCGGTGCCCTCCGGCGCCCACCAGATCGCGACCTACGACATCGCGAGCGTCTACGCGTACATGGCCCAGCAGGGCGGCGGCGGCACCACCGTCGACGGCACGGTCACGGCGTACAGCTTCTACGGCGTGGCGAACCTCGAGGAGGCGAGCCAGGTGCTGAACGACGTCACGTACACGCTGCGTGCGACCGTCGACGGCGCGACCCTGTACTACGCCGCGGGCGGGACGCTGACGGATGCTGCCGCGTCCGCCCAGGTGTTCGACGGCAACGGGGTCGAGGACCGCAACGTTCAGCTGATCGGCAACACGGGCTACAACACGTCGCGCGTCGACCAGACCGTCGACCTCGAGGTCGGTGGGCAGACGATCACGTTCACCAAGGTCTACGCGGGGGGTCGGGCCAAGGCTCCTGCCGACACGGTGGGCCTCGAGGCGCTCCCGGGCTACGTCATCGACGCGGGCGCCGCGAACTGGCTCACGCACGAGAAGTGGTCGTGGATGGAGGTCTTCCGCGGCACCGACATGAGCGGCTGGCGTGGGCTCGAGCCGCTCCCGCACGGTGCGCGCTTCACGCAGCCGGTCGTGCGGGGGACCAGCCAGCAGTTCACGCTGGCCGGCGACCCGGACGTCACCTGGGCGATCGCGGGCCCGGTGAGCCCCGGCACCTTCGTCGACCAGGACGGCCTGCTGACCGTCGCGGAGGACGAGGAGTCGACCTACTTCGCGGTGTACGCGACGTCGACCACCGACTCCTCGATCTACGGGGTCGGTGCGGTGGCGATCTCGGTGCGCTGACCGGGAATTGACCAGGGCGCGCCCGGTCGGGCGAGTCGGTGATCACGGCTCACGACGAGATCACCGGACCCCGGCCGGGCGTCGCCGCGCCCGGTCAGGAGCCGACCAGCGGCACCTCGTCGGGGGCGCGGAGCACCACCTGACGCCCGAGCTTCCAGGCGCCGATGCGCGTGGCGTCCTCTCCGTGGATCGCACGTTCGAGGCGGGGGTTGAACTCCGCGATGTGGCGGGCCCGGGTCTCGATGAGTTGCTGGACCGGCGGGCGCAGCCAGGGCTCGAGCCGCGGCAGGAACCCGCCCAGCACCACCAGGTCCAGGTCCGTGTAGTTGCTCATGGTGCCGATCGCGGCCGCGAGCGCCCGGCCCGCGACGTCGATCGCCTGGACGGCGCGCTGCTCGCCCGCGTCGAGGCGCCGGACCAGCTCGTCGAGCACCTGGTCCTGGTCGGCCCGGGCCGCCAGGTCCTCGAGGCCCGCGGCCCTCGCGATCGCGTGCAGCCCGAGGAACTGCGTGAGGCAGCCGCGAGCGCCGCACTCGCACGCGGGACCGGCGAGATCGACGCAGATGTGCCCGCACTCGCCCGCCATCAGGTGCGACCCCAGATAGACCTCGCCGTCGATCACGAGCCCGCCGCCGATGCCTCCGTCGCCCTTGACGTAGGCCATCGCCCGGGCCGCGCCGGGGCCGCGGTCGGCATGCTCGGCCAGCGCGCCCAGGCGGCCGTCGTTCATGATGATCGGCGTGGCCGGCCTCTCCAGCAGGGCGCGCACGGGCTCGAGGATCTCGGTGCGCCCGATGCCGAAGTCGATCGCGGATCCGATGGTGGTGCCCGCGACCACGGGTGCGGGCACCGCGATCACGATCGCCGCCTGCCACGAGTCCTCGTGCTGCGCCAGGAAACCCTGCGACGCGTTGACCGCCTCAGCGAGCGCGCGCACGACGTCGCCCGGCTCGCCGGTCCGCACCCCGTGGCGTCGGCGCAGCTCCCAGATCAGCTCGCCGCCGAAGTCACGGATCTCCGCGATCGTGTCCTCCGCCGTGAGCTGGACCACGCTCACCACCACGCGGGAGTGGTTGAGGTGGAGCACCTTGCGGGGGCGGCCGCGGCCGCCGGTCGAGGTGGTCTCGCCCGACTCGATGAGGATCCCGCGCCCGATCAGCTCGTCGACGATGCTGGACACCGTGCCGCTCACCAGGCCCGTCGCCGCGCGCAGGTCCGTGCGCGAGGCGGGGCTCTGGGCGTCGAGGGCGCGCATCACGAGCGAGAGGTTGGTGCGGCGCACCTCCGCGGTATCGGCCGGCCCGTTCATGGCCTCATCCTCGCGCACCTGGGGTCGCGCGCGCCCGACGGCGCACGGTGGTCACCGCGATGCCACCCGGGACTCGAGGCCGAGCCGCACCGAGGGCCACTCGCGATCGAGGATCGAGAACACGACCGTGTCGCGGATCGAGCCGTCGGTCCAGACCTTGTGCTGGCGCAGCACGCCGTCCTGGTGGGCGCCGAGCCGGGCGATCGCCGTGCGCGACTGGTGGTTGTGCCAGTGCGTGCGGAACTCGACGGCCATGCAGCCGAGCGCGTCGAACGCGCGCGCGAGCAGCAGCAGCTTGACCGCCGGGTTGACCCCGGTGCCCTGAGCCTCGCGGCCCAGCCAGGTCGAGCCGATCTCCAGCCGGCGGTTCTCCGGGTCGAGGTTGAGGTAGGTCGTCATCCCGACCGCGCGCCCGGTCCGGGCGTCGACGATCGCCCACGGCGCGACCGCATCGTCCCGCTGCTGCGCGAGGCGCCTGTCGATCTCGGCGGTCATGGTGTCCGGCGAGGGGATCGACGTGTACCAGAGCGTGTGCAGGTCGCCGACGGCCGCGCACAGGTCGTCGTGGTGAGCGTGGGCCAGCGGCTCGAGCCGCGCGAGGCGATGGGACAGGACCGGGGCGGCCGAGAAGGTCACGACGCCTTCGCGGCCTTCTTCGACCTCTTCGCCTCGGCCTTCGCCTCCTTCTTGGCGGCGGCCTTCTGCTCGGCCTTCTCGACCTTGTCGGCCGCGGCCGCGGCGGCCGCTGCGCCCACGATGCCCGCGCCGTTGAGCAGCTCGGCGGGCACGATCGGGGCTCGCAGGCGCAGCTTCGGCAGGAACATGTGGTGCGACTTCGAGATGCCGCCGCCGACGATGATGAGGTCGGGCCACAGCAGCCGCTCGATCTCCGAGTAGTACTTCTGGAGCTCCGCGATCCACTGGTCCCAGTCGTAGCCGTAGCGGTCGCGCGCGGACTCCGCGGCTCGCTCCTCCGCGTCGTGGCCGTCGATCATGATGTGCCCGAGCTCGAGGTTCGGCACCAGTGTGCCGTCGACGATCATGGCGGTGCCGATCCCGGTGCCGAGCGTGGTCATGAGGATCGAGCCGTTCTGGCCGTGAGCGGCGCCGAACTTGTACTCGCCGTAGCCGGCGGCGTCCGCGTCGTTGAGCACGTGGACGTCGTGCCCGGCGTAGTCGCGGATGATCGCGCGCAGGTCGGTGCCGATCCACGAGTCGTCGACGTTGGCGGCGGTCTTGACGATCCCGTGCTGGACCACGCCGGGGAAGGCCACCCCGATCGGGGTGTGCTTGCCGGGGGAGAACTTCGCGATGACGCGCGCCACGGTCTTGGCGACGGCGTCCGGGGTCGCGGGCTGCGGCGTGGGGATGCGGTACCGGTCGTCCGCGAACTTGCCGGTCTTCAGGTTGACGGGCGCGGCCTTGATGCCGGTGCCGCCGATGTCGACGCCGAGGGCGATGTGCTTGCTCATGGCAGTGTCAGGATCTCCGGTCCGGTCTCGGTGATGACGATCGTGTGCTCGAACTGGGCGACCCAGGAGTGGTCGTCCGTGACCACCGTCCAGCCGTCGTCCCATTCGTGGTTCTCCTCCGAGCCCATGCACAGCATCGGCTCGACGGTGAAGACCATGCCCGGCTCGATCACGTCGGCGTGATGAGGGGCGGCGTCGTAGTGCGGGATCACCAGGCCCGTGTGGAACGCGGGTCCCACCCCGTGCCCGGTGTAGCTGCGCACCGACTCGAAGCCGAAGCGCGAGGCGTACTTCTCGATCACGCGGCCGATGATGTTGACCTCCCGGCCCGGCTGCGCCGCCTTGATGCCGCGCATCATGGCGTCGTACGTGACCTGCACGAGCTCCTGCGCCTCCGGGGTGCCCTCGCCCGCGATGAACGAGCCGCAGTTGTCGCCGTGCACTCCGCCCGTGAACGCCGTGATGTCGACCTTGACGATGTCGCCCTCCTCGATCACGGTCGAGTCCGGGATGCCGTGGCAGATCACCTCGTTGACGGAGGTGCACAGCGCCTTGGGGAAGGCCGGCCGCCCGGCGGCCCCCGGGTAGCCCAGGGTCGAGGGGTACGCGCCGTGGTCGAGCACGAACTCGTGGCCGATCCGGTCGAGCTCGTCCGTGGTCACGCCGGGCACCACGTGGCGGCCCACCTCGGCGAGCGCCTGCGCCGCGATGCGCGCGCTGACGCGGATCCTCTCGATGGTCTCGGGGGAGTGCACGTCGCCGCCCGTCCATAGCGCCGCCCGCGTCTTGCCGACGTACTCGGGGCGGGGGATCGATGACGGGACATCCCGCACGGGGGTGACGGTGCCCTTGGAGATGCTCTCGCGTACGGGGCTCATACCTGGCAGTCTATTCACGGAGGCGATGCCGATGTCCACCGAAGCCGAGCAGCCCGTCGAGTACTGGTTCAACACCCGCACCCGCATGGTGGAGAAGGGGCGCCAGAGCTCGTGGGAGCACCTCATGGGTCCCTACGCGAGCCCGGAGGAGGCCCGCCACGCTCTCGAGATCGCTCAGGCGCGCAACGAGCTGTGGGACTCCGACGAGGACTCCTGGGGCGACGACGACTCGTAGTCTGCGCGCCGAGCTCGGCTTCTGGCTCCTCGTCGCGCTCTTCGTCCTGCTGATCGTCGGCACCGTCGACATCGCCGCGCGGCTGTGGTCGGGCGACCTGACGCTGTGCGCCGCGCCGTGCGATGCCGGGGCTGTCGACGGCCTCGCGCTGCTCGCCTGGTACCTCGCGATGACCGGCCTGATCCCGATGACGGGCGTGCTCTCCTACTGGCTCGTCAGGTGCGTCGTCGGGTGGTGGCGGGCTCGGCGGGGGGACGATGCGACGGTCGCCTCTCACGGCGGCGGCGGGTGGCTCCTCGCGATCGTGCTGCTGCTCGTCGTCAACCTCGCGGGCATCGCGCTGCTGGTCGCGGACGCGCTCCACGCCGAGGACGTCGCCGGGCGCGCGAGGTCCTGGCTCGACGTCGTCACGCTCGCGTCGAACGTCTGGGTGCTCGTGTACTACGCGCGACGACGCAGGTGGGACGGGGCGCCGATGACTCTGCGGGCGTGAACGCGACCGCCGTCGCCATCCGCCGCGCTAGACGTGGTCGCGCCAGGAGTGCTCGGGCTCGTAGCCCAGCAGGCGCCGCGCCTTGTCGATCGACAGCATCGTCTCGTGCTCGTCGAGCTCTTTGACCACGGGGACGCCGGGGAACTCGGCGGCCGCCAGGTCCGCGGACGCGCGCGACATCACGGTGTCGGCGTTGGCGATCACGAAGCGCTCGAAGCCGCGGGGCTCGTAGTCGAGAGCCCGTGACACCGCCTGCGCGCCGTCGCGGCCGTCGATGTAGCCCCACAGGTTCCATCGCCGCAGCGCCGGGTCCGCGTCGAAGCCCGGGAACTCCGCGTAGTCGTCGACGTCCATGACGTTCGAGAAGCGCAGCGCGATGATCTTGAGGGAAGGATCCCAGCGGCACAGCTGGATCGCCATGGTCTCCTCGAGGTGCTTCACCAACGAGTAGTTGGACTCCGGCCGCGCCTCGTAGTCCTCGTTGACAGGGATGTAGGGCGGGGGAGTGTCGAAGGGGAGACCCAGCACGGTCTCGGAGGACGCGTAGACGACGTTCGTGATGCCCGCCCGGCGCGCGCCCTGGAACACGTTGAAGGTCGCGAGCATGTTGTTCTGGAAGGTCGCGGTGTCGGTCATCTGGCCCGGCGCGGGGATGGCGGCCAGGTGGACCACCGCGTCGACCGCGCCGTAGGCGTCCTGGACCCCGAACATCGCGTCGAGGGTCTGGCCCGCGTCGGTGAGGTCGATGCGGACGTAGTCCCTCGCGGGCGCGATGGGCTTGGCGTCGAGGCGGTGGACGTCGTGACCCTCGGCGCGCAGGCGCGCGACCACGTGGCGGCCCAGCTTTCCTTCGGACCCGGTGACGAGGATGGTGCTCATGATCAGCTCTCGAACGTGTGCTCGGGCGCGGGGAACGCGACGGACTTGACCTCGGCGACGTAGCCGGCCGCCGCATCGTGCAGCGCCTGCCCGACCGCTCCGAACTGCTTCGAGAAGCGGGGGTGCCAGTCGCCCACGCCCGCGGCGTCGAGCCAGACGAGCACCTGACCGTCGGTGTCCGGCCCGGCGCCGATCCCGATGGTCGGGATGTCGAGCGCCTGGGTCACCGCGCGCGCGGCGGGGGCGATCACCATCTCGAGCACCACGGCGAAGGCTCCTGCCTCCTGGAGCGCGAGCGCGTCGGCGACCAGCTCCTCGACGCCGTGCTCGCCGCGCCCCTGGATGCGGCGACCGCCGAGGGCGGTCTCGCTCTGCGGGGTGAACCCGAGGTGGCCGCAGAAGGGGATGCCCGCGTCGGTGACGGCCTTGACCTGGCGGGCGATGCGGCGGCCGCCCTCGAACTTCACCGCGCTCGCGCCGGTGGCCTTGATCATGCGGATCGAGGACTCCACCGCCTGCTCGGGGGAGACCTCGTAGGTCCCGAACGGGAGGTCCGCGACCACGAACGCGCGCTCGGCGGCCCGCGCGACGGAGCGGGTGTAGGGGATCATCTCGTCGATCGTCAGCGGTACGGTCGAGTCGTAGCCCATGACGTTGTCGCCCATGGAGTCGCCGACCAGGAGCATGTCGACGCCGGCCGCATCGAAGGCCTTCGCGGTGGGGAAGTCGTACGCGGTGAGCATCGTGATCTTCTCGCCACGCTGCTTCATCTCGCGGAAATGATGGATACGGACCTTCTTCGGACTCGTCATGGTGTCCAGCCTCTCACGAGGGCGCAGGTGCGGCCGCAGATGCGGGCCTTCGCGCAGGCCTCCGGTACCGCTGCGCCGGCGCTCCCGTATTCATGCGCGAACGCACCGGCGCGGGCCGGGCCGCCGGACGCGGAGGAGCCCGTTCGTTCGTGCATGAAATCGGGAGCGTGGCCGCAGGCACCCCCGCACCCGTCGCGGAGGGGGGCGGCGCGGGGCCGCGGGTCGTCCGGGCCGGGCTACTCGGCGAGCTCCCGCCAGCGGTTGGTGATGGGGAGCCGGCGGTCGCGGCCGAACGCCAGCGCCGTCACCTTCGGTCCGAGGGGGTACTGGCGCCGCTTCCACTCCGCGCGGTCGACCAGCTGCAGCACCCGCTCGACCACGGCCTCGTCGAAGCCGCGGGCCAGCAGCTCGGCGCGGCCCTCGGCGTGCTCGACGTAGGCGTCGAGCACCTCGTCGAGCAGCTCGTACGGCGGCAGCGAGTCCTGATCGGTCTGCCCGGGGCGGAGCTCGGCCGACGGAGGCTTCTCGATCGACGAGACGGGGATGGGCGGGGTCTCTCCGTTCGCCGCCGCATGGGCGTTGCGCCAGCGCGCCAGCTCCCAGACCCGCGACTTGTCGACGTCCTTCAGGGGAGCGAAGCCTCCGATCGAGCCCGCGTCGTAGATGGTCGCGTAGCCGGTGGCCAGCTCGGACTTGTTGCCCGGCGCGATCACCAGGTGCCCCTCCTTGTTGGACAGCGCCATGAGGATCACGCCGCGCAGCCGCGCCTGCAGGTTCTCCTCGGCCACCCCCTCGAGCGCGAGCTCTCCCTGGAAGGCGTCGACCAGAGGTGCGATGGGCTGCACCCGGTAGTCGGCGCCGATGCGCGCGCACAGGTCCGCCGCATCGTCGCGCGAGTGCTGCGAGGAGAACGACGACGGCATCGACACGCCGACCACGCGCTCGCCGCCGATCGCGTCCGCCGCCATCGCGGCGGTCAGCGCGGAGTCGATGCCTCCGGACACCCCCAGGACGATCGAGCGGAACCCGTTCTTCTCCACGTAGTCGCGCAGCCCCGTCACGCAGGCGCGGTAGACCTGCTCGGCGTCGGAGGCGAAGTCGACCACCGGCCCCTGGACGGGGACCGCGCCCGGCTCCGGCGCGTCCCACACCAGCAGCGCGTCCTCGAAGCCCGGCGCGTTCGCCATCCAGGCCCCGTCGGCCGCGACGATGAACGAGTGACCGTCGAACACCAGGTCGTCCTGCCCTCCCCACAGGTTCACGTAGGCGAGGGGCGCGCCCACCTCGGCGGCCCGGCGGCGCGCGAGATCGGTCCGGACCCGGCCCTTGCCCTCCTCGAACGGCGACCCGTTGAGCACCAGCAGCAGGTCGACGTCGAGGGCCGCGAGCTGCGCGACCGGGCCACCGTCCTGCCAGATGTCCTCGCAGATGACGATCCCGATGCGGGACGACGCGGCGGTGATGACGCAGGCGTCCTCGCCGGCGGCGAAGATCCGCCGCTCGTCGAACACGCCGTAGTTGGGCAGGTGGTGCTTGTTGTAGCGGGCGGCGACCTCGCCGCCGGTGATGACCACCGCCTGGTTGAACGGCAGACCGGCGCGCGACACCCCGAGCGTGCCGAGCACGACCATCAGGCCGCCCATGCCCTCCGCGTCGAGGGTCGCGGCGATCTCCTCGGTCGCGCGGGCCGCGGCGCGCTGGAAGCTCTCCCGCAGGGCCAGGTCCTCGATCGGGTAGCCCGTCACCACCATCTCGGGGAAGGCGACCACGGTGGCGCCAGCCTCATGGGCGGCGCGGCACCGGTCAAGCACGAGTGCCGTGTTACCAGCGATGTCACCCACGCAGGGGTTGACCTGGGCGAGCGCGAGGCGGAGCGTCGACATGGAGGAAGCCTACGCGTCGCGGCACGCGGGCCGCGGACACATGTTCGTCACACAAATGGTGCAGGATGGGCCGCATGGACAAGCAGCAGGAATATGTGCTCCGCAGCGTCGAGGAGCGCGACATCCGGTTCATCCGTCTGTGGTTCACGGATGTGCTGGGCATCCTCAAGTCGGTCGCGATCGCGCCCGCGGAGCTCGAGAACGCCTTCAACGAGGGCATCGGCTTCGACGGCTCGGCCGTCGAGGGGCTGACGCGCGTGTACGAGGCGGACATGATCGCCAAGCCCGACCCCGCCACGTTCCAGATCCTCCCGTGGCGCGGCGAGCGTCAGGGCGCGGCCCGCATGTTCTGCGACATCTTCACGCCCGACGGCGAGCCCGCGCTGTCCGACCCGCGCCAGGTTCTCAAGCGCACGCTCGACAAGGCCTCGCAGCAGGGGTTCAGCTTCTACACGCACCCCGAGATCGAGTTCTACCTGTTCAAGCAGTTCGAGCCGGGCCAGCAGCCGGTCCCGGTCGACCGCGCCGGCTACTTCGACAACGTTCCCCGTGGCACGGCCCACAACTTCCGCCGTGAGGCGATCACGATGCTCGAGAACATGGGCATCTCCGTCGAGTTCAGCCACCACGAGGCGGGCCCGGGCCAGAACGAGATCGATCTGCGCTACGCCGACGCGCTGACCACCGCGGACAACATCATGACGTTCCGCACCGTGATCAAGGAGGTCGCGCTGGAGCAGGGCGTGTTCGCCTCCTTCATGCCCAAGCCGCTGTTCGAGGCGCCGGGCTCCGGGATGCACACGCACATGAGCCTGTTCGAGGGCGACCGGAACGCCTTCCACGAGGCCGGCGCGGAGCTCGGGCTGTCGCTCGTGGCGCGCCAGTTCATGGCGGGCCTGCTGCGTCACGCCCCCGAGATCACCGCGATCACCAACCAGTACGTAAACTCGTACAAGCGCCTGTGGGGCGGGGCCGAGGCGCCGTCGTACGTGTGCTGGGGCGTCAACAACCGGTCTGCGCTGGTGCGCGTGCCCGCGCACAAGCCCGACAAGAGCCAGTCGGCCCGCGTCGAGTACCGGGCGATGGACTCCGCAGCCAACCCGTACCTCGCGTTCTCGGTCCTGCTCGCGGCGGGGCTCAAGGGCATCGAGGAGGGCCTCGAGCTCCCCGACGGCGCCGAGGACGACGTGTGGGAGCTGTCGAGCGCCGAGCGTCGCGCGCTGGGCTACGAGCCGCTCCCGACGTCCCTCAACGAGGCGATCCAGGTGATGGAGCGGTCGGAGCTGGTGGCCGAGACCCTGGGCGAGCGCGTCTTCGACTTCGTCCTGCGCAACAAGCGGGCGGAGTGGGAGTCCTACCGGGCCCAGGTCACGCCGTTCGAGCTCGAGACCTACCTCTCGGTCCTCTAGACGGTCGTCGTCCCCCGATAGGGTGGCCCGCATGAGCGCGCGGGAGGTCTCCTTCACCACGCTGCTCAGGCGCGCCGGGGCCTCTGAGCCGGCGCGCGCCGAGAGGCTGATCCGGGAGATCGAGGAGGTCTCCGGCGTCACGCTCGAGGACCCGGCGCACGCCGTCTCGTACCTGGCGGATCCCGACGCGGGTCTGCTGCAGCTGCTGCGGCTCGCGGAGTCGGCGCGGGACGCGAGCCTGAGCGCGGAGTTCGCCGCGCTGTCGTCCTCGCCGGGCGGCATGCGTCTGGGCGTGCTGCTCGGGGGCTCGCTCGCGCTCGGGGACTTCCTGATCCGGCACCCGGAGATGCTGCGCGACTTCCTCGACTGGGACTCCGCCGCCTCGTTCACCCGCATGGACTTCCGTGCGCGACTGCTCGAGGCCGTCGGGGCGGACCCCTCCGACGCCGCCCCGGTCGCGACGCTCGGGGGCCGTGAGGGCGTCGCCGCGATGCGGGTCGCCTACCGGCGGGCGCTCACCCGGATCGCCGCCGAGGACCTGTTCGAGCACGTGCCCGCCACGATCTTCCCCGCCGTCGCCGCCGCGCTCGCCGACCTCGCCGGCGCCGCCCTCGAGGCCGGGCTCGCGATCGCCCGCGCCGACGATCCGGAGCATGCGGCCACCCGGCTCGCGGTCATCGCGATGGGCAAGTGCGGCGCGCGCGAGCTGAACTACGTGTCGGACGTCGACGTGATCTACGTCGCGGAGCCCGCCGAGGGGGTCTCGGACGACGTCTCGCTGCGGGTCGCGACGAGGCTCGCGATCGCTGCGGCCAAGGCCTGCGGCGGCATGGGGGTCGAGCCCGCCCTCTGGGAGGTCGACCCGAACCTGCGTCCCGAGGGCCGCGACGGGCCGCTGGTCCGCAACCTCGCGTCGCATCAGGCCTACTACGAGCGCTGGGCACAGACCTGGGAGTTCCAGGCCCTGCTCAAGGCCCGGCCGGTCGCCGGCGACCCCGAGGTGGGGGCGGCGTACGTGGAGCGCCTGCACCCGATGGTGTGGAAGGCCGTCGAGCGCGAGGGCTTCGTCGAGTCGGCTCAGGCCATGCGTCGCCGGGTCGAGGAGCACGTGCCGGCGGCCGAGTCGGGACGTCAGATCAAGCTCGGTCCCGGGGGCCTGCGCGACGTGGAGTTCACCATCCAGCTGCTTCAGCTGGTCCACGGCCGCGCCGACGAGTCGTTGCGCGTGCGGGGCACCCTCGACGCGCTCGGCGAGCTGCGCGCCGCGGGCTACGTCGGACGACCGCAGGCGGCGGCGATGGACCGCTCCTACCGTCAGCTGCGCGTCTGGGAGCACCGCCTGCAGCTCCGGAAGCTCACGCGGACGCACCTGATGCCCGACTCGGATCAGGACCGTCGGATCCTCGCGCGCGCGTCGGGCTTCGCCACGGTCGAGTACATGGAGGAGGTGTGGACGGACATCCGGCGCGACGTGCGCGCGATGCACCTCGAGATGTTCTACCGGCCGATCCTCCCGGTGGTCGCGCGCCTCAGCGAGGACGAGGCGCGGCTGGACGATGCGGCGGCGAAGGAGCGCCTGGCGGCCGTGGGCTTCGTGGATCCGGCGGGTGCCTACCGGCACATCCAGTCGCTGACGGAGGGCACCAGCCGCTCCGCATCGATCCGCCGCCAGCTGCTGCCCGCCATGATCGGGTGGTTCGCGCAGGGGGCGGATCCCGACGCGGGGCTGCTCGCCTTCCGGCAGCTGTCGGAGCAGATGGGCGACCAGCAGTGGTTCCTCAAGCTGCTGCGCGACTCGGGGACGGCCGCTCAACGGCTCGCCCGCCTCCTGTCGACCTCCCGCTACGTCGCGCGGGCCCTGCTGGCCTCCTCCGAGGGCGTCACGTGGCTCGACCGCGACGAGGACCTGGTGCCCCGCTCCTACGAGCGGATGTGGACGGAGGCCGACGCGATCCTGCGGCGCTCCAACGACCCGGAGCAGGCGGCGACCGCGATGCGAGGGCTGCGCCGGCGCGAGCTCGCACGCGTCGCCTCGGCCGACGCGCTCGGCCTGATCAACGCCTCGGACGCCGCCGAGGCCGTGTCCCACGCCGCCGACATGCTGATCGAGGGCGCGCTGCGCATCGCGCGGCACAACGTGGCGACGGCGCGGGGGCTCGAGGAGCTGCCGATCCGGTTCGCGGTGATCGCGATGGGCCGCTACGGCGGCCTCGAGATGAGCTACGCGTCGGACGCGGACGTGCAGTTCGTCTGGGACGGCCAGGCGCCGGACGGCCAGGCCATCGCGGTGCAGATGGCGCAGGAGATCCGGAGCATCCTGCAGAGGGTCGGGCCCCAGCCGCCGCTGGAGATCGACGCGGACCTCCGCCCGGAGGGGCGCAACGGCCCGCTCGCGCGATCGCTCGAGTCGTGCTCGACGTACTACGGCCGGTGGTCGGACCCGTGGGAGGCGCAGGCGCTGCTCCGCGCGCAGCCGGTGGCGGGCGACCAGGGCCTGCGCGACGCTTTCGTCGCGATGATCGACGAGGTCCGCTACCCGGCGGAGCTGCCGGACGGCGCGCTCCGGCAGATGCGCACCCTCAAGGCGCGGATGGAGGCCGAGCGGCTGCCGCGCGGCGTCGACCCGCGCCGGCACCTCAAGCTCGGCCCCGGCGGGCTGTCCGATGTCGAGTGGTGCGTGCAGCTCCAGCAGCTGCGGCACGGGCGCGCACACGCCGAGCTGCGCACGACGCGCACCCTCGAGGCGCTCGCGGCCTGCGCCGACCTGGGCCTCATCGGGCGTGGAGACGCGGCCAAGCTCCGCGAGGCGTGGGTGCTCGCGACGGATCTGCGAGGGGCGATGGCGTTGAGGGGCGCGGCGCGCGACACGGACGTCCTTCCGGCGGATATCCGCGAGTTGGGCGTACTTGCTGAGATTCTTGGTACACAGATGTCCGGTGCTGAGCTGGACGAACGATTCACGCGGGCCTCCCGACGAGCGAGGGCAGTGACGGAGCGCGTGTTCTTCGGCTGGGAGGTGGGGCGCACGTGAACTGGGCCCGCACGGTGGTATCGGCGCTGATCATCCTGGTGGCCGCGTCTCTGTTCTCCGCATGGGCGGTCAGTGCCGTCGCGGTCCGCGCGATCGAGGACGGCACCGCCGTCCACGGGATCGCGGAGGACGCGCTCGACGACCCCGAGGTCGTGGCGGCGTTGGGCGATGCCGTCGCCGACTCCGCGGTCGCCGGCCTGCAGGCGAGAGGCATCGACCCGGCGCGCCTGGGCCTCGAGGATGCGCTCCGGACCCTCATCACCGACGCGGTCGACACCGACACGTTCAAGGAGTCCCTGCTGGAGCAGGTGGATGCGGCGCACGAGCAGCTCGCGGCCCAGCTCGGCAGCACGCTCACGACCCCGGCGCCGCTGACGCTCGAGATCGACGTGTCCGGCTACGTCAACGCGCAGATCGACACGATCCCGCTCGTCGGCGTGCAGATCCCCGACATCCAGGTGGACCCCATCGAGGTCGAGGCGCTCGACGCGGAGACGTTCGACGACGTGCGCAGCGCCTACCAGTGGCTCCGGATCGCGCAGGACTGGGCGCTGTGGACCGGCATCGGCGTGGTCGTCGTCGGCATGTTCGTGACGCTCCGACTCCGCTGGTTCCTGCCGAAGGTCGGAGCGGCCACCGCCGCGATCGCGGGGGCGCTGTTCGTCGGCACCCACTTCTGGGGCGTCGAGGCGGTCGTGGCGCTGCTGCCCGGCGGCAAGGACGGCTCGATCGGACGGCTGATCCTCGAGGTGGTCACCGAGGCCGCGGTGCCCGCGGTCGAGCTCCGCCTGCTCGAGCTCGCCGCGTGGGCGCTGATCATCGGGCTGGTGTTCTTCCTCATCGGGGTGCTCACGTACCCGCGCCCCAAGCCGCAGTACCGCTGAACAGCTCGGCGTGCCCCGGGGCACGCCCTCAGCCGGCGCCGTGCCGCTCGAGCAGCGGGGAGATCTGAGCGGAGCCGACGGCGCGGGCGCTCTGCGCGGCCCCGGCCTCCAGCGCCTGTCCCAGCAGCTCGCCGGTGATGCGCGACGCCCCGCCGACCTCGACCGCGAACGCCATCAGCCCGGCCGCGAAGGCGTCGCCGGCGCCGTTCGCGTCCACCACTGCGACCTCGGGCGCGGCGATCCGCACCATCGCGCCGTCGGCGGTCGCGCCGAGCGCGCCGTCGGCGCCCAGCGTGCAGACGGCGAGGGTGGTGCCGGCGGCGATCCGATCGCGCAGGTAGGACCCGGGATTGCGGATCCGGTCCCGGTTCATGATGAGGACGTCGGCCGCGTCGACGAACGGCCGGTGGAATCCGTCCATGCCGTCGTAGTCGTGGACGTCGCACCACACCTCGTGGGCGAGCGCCGTCGCCTCCGGGATGAGCGCGCGGCCCACGTCCGAGAGGTCGAGGAACACGGCGGCGGCATCGGTCATGGCCGCCAGCGCGACCGAGCGTGCGCGGCGCAGCTCCTCGGCGGGGAGCGGCCCGGACGGCTGCAGATAGATCGAGACGCGCCCGCCGTCGGCCGCCATGAGGTTGAGGTGGCGCTCGGTCGGGCCCTCGGCACGGACCTCGCGCACGTCCACCCCGCACGCCCGCAGCTGCGCCATGAGCGCGTCGCCCGCGGCATCGTCCCCCCGCGTGGTCAGCAGCGTGGGGGACAGGCCGGCGTCCACCAGGTGGAGGGCCTTGCCCGCGGAGGTCCCGCCCAGCACGGTGCGGTGCCCGAGCGCGAACACCGTATGGGGCTCGGGGCGGGGCAGCGCGTCGAGCGCGACCAGCTGGTTCTCGCTCGTGGGCCCCACCACGAGCACGCGGTCACTCACGCGGCCTGCCGGAGGGCACCGCGGTGCTCTTGCGCACCACGAGCTCGTACGGGAGGTCACGGTTGACGTGGTCGCCGGACGCGTCGGGGGACAGCTCCTCGAGGAGCGTCTCCGCGGCCATCCGCCCCTGCACGACCGGGAACTGGTCGACCGTCGTGAGGCCGAAGAACTCGCCGAGCTCGTGACCGTCGATGCCGACCACCGACAGGTCCTCGGGGACCCGGAGCCCCAGGTCGCGCGCGGCGAGGATGGCGCCGATCGCCATCTCGTCGGAGGCGGCGAACAGGGCGGTGGGCCGCTGCGGCGCGCCGAGCATCTGCAGCGTCGCCTGGTAGCCGCCCTGGATGGTGAAGTCCGCGTTCTTGATGAGCCGGGGATCCGGCTCGACCCCGGCGGCGCGCAGCGCCTGCTCGTACGCGGCACGGCGCTTCGCGGGCACGTGGAAGTCCTGCTCGAACGCCTCGTCGCCGCCCAGGTGGGCGATCTCGCGATGGCCGAGCGACAGCAGGTGCTCGGTCGCCAGGGAGGCGACGCCCGCATCGTCCAGGCTGAGCGTGGTGACGCCGGGGATGGGGCCGCCGAGCCCGACGATCGGCTTGCCCAGCAGCGCGATCCTCTCCAGCTCGGCGTCCGACAGCTCGAGGGAGACGGCGATGAACGCGTCGACCCGCTTGCGTCGTAGGAACTCGTCGAAGAGCCGTTGGCGGCGCTCGGCGTGCCTGGTCGTGTCCTCGAGGTGGTAGAGCGTGAGGTCGTAGCCGCCGTCGGCGAGCGCCCGGTGGGCGCCCTTGAGCACGGCGGCGTAGAACCAGCTGCCGAGGTAGGGCATGACCATGCCGATGTTCCGCGTCCTGCCCGAGGCGAGGGACGATGCGGTCGCGGAGGCGACGTAGCCGAGCGACCGGGCGGCCTCCTCGACGCGCTCGCGCGTCGCGGCGGAGACGGACGGCTTGCCGGCGAGGGCCCGCGAGACCGTCGCGGTGGAGACGCGTGCCAGGTCCGCGACCTGCTGGATCGTCGCCAACGCCGGCTCCTTCCCTCGCTGTGCGGCCCGCACCTGCATGCTACTCGGCTGCGCGCACCCAGACGGTCGTGTCGGGCGGCAGCAGGTCGCCGTCGAACGGGCTCGACGCCACGAGGACCTCGCCATGCACCTTCACGGGAGCGCCGTCGATGTTCGCGATCACCCGGACGCCGCCGTTGTCGAGCGACAGCACGCCGGCGGGGGCGTCGCGCCACGCGATCGCGCCGGCGCCGAGGCCGCGTTCGCGCCGCAGCCGCAGGGCGTCGCGGTACATCTCGAGCGTCGAGCCCACCGTGCCGCGCTGGCGGTCACGGGCGAGCACGCCGTACAGGCCGGGCTGGGGGAGCCACGTCTCCCCGGTGGAAGAGAACCCGTAGGCCGCTCGGTCCGCCTCCCAGGGCAGCGGGACGCGGCAGCCGTCGCGGCCGTAGCGCTCTCCCTCGGTCCGGTGCCACGTCGGGTCCTGTCGCGCGTCGCCCGGGATGTCGATCGCCTCGGGAAGGCCCAGCTCCTCGCCCTGGTAGAGGTAGGCGCCGCCGGGCAGCGCGAGCATGAGCAGGGTCGCGGCGCGTGCACGGCGGATGCCCTCCTCGATGTCGGGGAGCCCGGGCGTCTCGGGCCCGACCCCGTGGCCCTGCGGCGCGTCCTCGCCCAGCGACAGGCGGGTCGCGTGGCGGATCATGTCGTGGTTCGACAGCACCCAGGTGGAGGGAGCGCCGACCGCGCCGAACGTCTCGAGCGAGTCGTCGATCACCTGGCGCAGCGCCTCGCCGTCCCAGGGTGCCTCCATGTACCCGAAGTTGAAGGTCTGGTGCATCTCGTCGGGACGCACCCAACGGGCCATGAACTCGAGCGGGTACACCCACGCCTCGGCGGCGAGGATCCGGTCGCCCGGGTACTCGTCGGTGACCCGGCGCCACCGGCGCCAGATCTCGTGGACGCCGTCCTGGGCCCAGTAGGGCGACTGGGTCGCCGCCCCGCCGCCCATGGAGGCCTCCTCCTGGGACTGCACGAAGTCGGGCAGTCCGGGCGCCTTGATCAGCCCGTGCGCGACGTCGACGCGGAAGCCGTCGACCCCGCGGTCGAGCCAGAAGCGCAGCACGTCGTCGAACTCGGCGCGCACCTCCTCGAGCTCCCAGTTGAGGTCGGGCTGGGCGGTGTCGAAGATGTGGAGGTACCACTGGCCGGGCGTGCCGTCCGGCTCGGTCACACGCGTCCACATCGGCCCGCCGAAGACGGACTCCCAGTTGTTCGGTGGCAGCTCGCCGTTCTCGCCCGTGCCGTCGCGGAACACGTAGCGCTCGCGCTCGGGCGATCCGGGCGCGGCGGCGAGCGCGGCCTGGAACCAGGGGTGCTGGTCGCTGCTGTGGTTCGGGACGATGTCGACGATCACGCGGATGCCGAGCGAGTGAGCGCGCTCGATCATGGCGTCGAAGTCCGCGAGGGAGCCGAAGATCGGGTCCACGTCGCGGAAGTCTGACACGTCGTAGCCGGCGTCCTTCTGCGGGGAGCGGTAGAACGGCGACAGCCACACCGCGTCGATCGCGAGATCGGCCAGCTCCTCGAGGCGGGCGGTGATGCCGGGCAGGTCGCCGATGCCGTCGCCCGAGGCGTCCGCGAACGACCGGGGATAGATCTGATAGATGACCGACGACCTCCACCACTCGGTTCCTGCGGTGGGCGCGGTTGCGTCGGTGGGGGCCACGTCGTCCTCTCGAGGGGTGCGGTGCTGCGATCCTGCTGGTCGGACACCGCCCGCGCGTCGATGAGCGCGCGGCGTCCTGGACACCAATGTAAGCGTTTGCAGGCGGTGTCACAAATCCGGCCCCGCCGCACGCGGTCGGCCCCGGGCGCGGCTGCCGCGGGAGGTTCCGTGCGACCCGTGCGCGTGCCCGCGAAATACGAGGCGCGTCCGCGGCGTTCGACACCTCACCAGACCCGAGCCGACGCCGACGGGGCGTCGCCCGATCAGAAGGAGCGGTCGTGACCCTCACCTGCCCCCTGCTGCGATCGCGTGCCCGCGACCTCGAGGCCACCATCGCCGAGCCCGCCGCCCTCACGCCCGAGCCCGCCACGGTGCGCACCTCGGTGCGGGTGCCGCTGCGGTTCGCTGACGGCCTTGCCGCCACGGGGGACGTGGTCACGTTCGACGGCCTGGTCGACGGGCGGGAGCATCTCGCAATCGGGTTGGGAGACTGGCGCGGCGCCCTGGAGCGCGCCGCCGCCGGCGGCGCGGCCCCGCTGGTGCGGCCTCACTCCGAGTGCCTCACGGGCGACGTGCTGGGCTCGGAGCGCTGCGACTGCGGCCCGCAGCTGCGCGAGGCCGTCGAGCGCATCGCGGAGTCGGGCGGATTCCTGCTGTACCTGCGCCAGGAGGGGCGCGGGATCGGCCTCTACGCCAAGCTCGACGCGTACGCGCTTCAGGACGCCGGCCTCGACACCTACGAGGCCAACGTGGCGCTCGGCCGCGGCGAGGACGAGCGCGACTATGCGCCCGCCGCCCAGATGCTCCGCGCCCTCGGGGTCGACCGGATCCGGCTGCTGAGCAACAACCCGGACAAGGCGGCGCAGCTCGAGCTGCTCGGCGTCGACGTGGACGAGCGCGTGCCCACGGGCGTGCACCTCTCGGGCGCGAACGCCCGCTACCTCGAGACCAAGGTGCGGCACACCGCGCACACCATCGCGCTGCCCGACCCCGTGTGAGCGCTGGGCCGCGCCGCCCGTCGGACCGGCGCGCTACGGTGGGCGCATCGGTCGAGGAGGGACCCAGATGCGCGCGCTGCTGCTGGAGGCACCGGGAGATCCGTCGGGCCTGCGTCTCGGGGAGATCGAGCCGCCCGCGCTCGACCCGGGCGCGGTGCTGATCGCGGTCGAGGCCTGCGGGCTCAACCCCGTCGACGCCTCGACCGCGCGCTCGGGACATCCGGCGTGGACCTACCCGCACGTGCCGGGGCTCGACATCGTCGGACGGGTCGAGGCGGTGGGCGAGGCCGTCGGACACCTCGGGGCGGGCGACAGGGTCGCCGTGCACACGGACCTGCGCCGCGGGGGTGGCCTCGGGGAGCTCGCGGCGGTCGACGCGCGCGCCGTGGCGCTGGTCCCCGCGGGTCTCGGCCCCGTGGAGGCGGCCGCGCTCCCGTGCGCGGGCCTCACGGCGCTGCAGGCCGTCGCGCGGAGGCTCGACGTCGAGCCCGGCGACACGGTGCTCGTGACGGGCGGCTCCGGCGGTGTGGGCGGCTTCGCGGTTCAGCTCGCGGTGCTGGCCGGCGCGCGCGTGATCGCGACGGCGTCGGCGGCGCATCACGAGGCGGTCCGCGAGCTCGGCGCGCACGACGTGATCGACTACCGCTCCGAGGACGTGGCCGCACGGGTGCGCGAGCTGACCGGCGGCCGCGGGGTGGACGCGGTGGTCGACACCGTGAGCGCAAGCTCGGCGACCGAGAACCTGTCCCTGCTCGCTCATGGCGGCGGCATCGCCTGCGTCGCCGGTCGCGCGGACCTCTCCGCGGTGCCGCCGTTCACGACAGCGCCGTCGGTGCACGAGATCGCGCTCGGCGCGGCCCATGCCGCGGACGACGAGCGGTCGGTCGCGTGGCTCGCCGAAGGGCTCGAGCTGCTGATGGACCTGGTCGTGGCGGAGGAGCTCGACCCGCTCGTGACCGCGACCGTCACGCTGGCCGAGGCGCCCGCCGCGCTCGCCCGGGTCGGCGAGCGGCATACGCGGGGCAAGGTGGTCGCGGTGCTCACCGAGCACTGAGGCGCGTTGACAGCGCCCGGGACGGGCGCTGTCATGGGAGGACGCCAGGGGAGGGGGCACGGTGGTCTCACGCATCGTCCTGTGCTGCGACGGGACCTGGAGCCGTCCCGATCAGGCCGCGGACGGCACGCCGACGCCGACCAACGTCACGAAGCTCGCGGCCGCGATCGCTCCGACCGGGGACGACGGAGCACGCCAGGCCGTGCTCTACCACCGCGGTGTGGGCACCGACGCCGGCGAACGCCTCCTCGGGGCCGCGTTCGGCGTGGGCCTGTCGCGCATCGTCCGGGACGCGTACCGCGACATCGTCGCCGAGTACACGCCGGGCGACGAGCTGTACCTCATCGGCTTCTCCCGCGGCGCCTACACGGCACGATCCGTCGCGGGACTGATCCGCAACTGCGGGATCCTGCGCCCGGAGCACCGGGACCGGCTCGACGACGCCTACCGCCTGTACCGCTCCCGCGCGTACGGGCCGCACGCGGTCGAGTCCGAGCTGTTCCGGCGCTCCTACTCGCACCCGGACGTCGGGGTCAGGTTCATCGGCGTGTGGGACACCGTGGGCGCGCTCGGCCTGCCGTGGAGCGGCATCCCCGGCGTGCGCCGCCTCAACCGCCGGTGGAGCTTCCACGACACCCGGCTGTCGGGCACCGTCCAGGCGGCCTTCCACGCGCTGTCGATCGACGAGCAGCGCAAGCCCTACGCGCCCGCCGTGTGGGAGCTCCCCGATCCCGAGGGCGGGCAGATCGTCGAGCAGGTCTGGTTCGCGGGCGACCACTCGAAGGTCGGCGGCGGGGTCCTCGCGCACGGCCTGTCGGACATCACCCTGCGGTGGATGGCCGATCGGGCGGTCGAGCACGGGCTCACCCTCCGGCCCGGGTCCTTCGCGGTGGGGGACGATGCGGTGCCGGGCGACGACGAGCTGGTCCCGTTCGCGCCGGACCCGCTGGGCGAGGTGGGCGACGCGCGCACCGGGCTGTTCCGCCTGTGGCCGCCGCATGTCCGCCCCCTGGGCGCGGCCGAGGGCGGGCGGGAGTCGGTGGCCGCGACGGCCGTCGATCGCCTCGCGGTCGATCCGGCCTACCGGCCGCGCAACCTCGAGGGCTTCCTCGAGGACGGCGGACCCGTCAGCGACGTGTGACGCGCGCGTCAGCGCGCGAGGGCGGCGGGCGCGACGGGACCGCGGAGGGCCAGGGGCTCGTCGGCGAGCTCCGCGAAGGCGGCGCGCTCGTCGGCCCGGATCCCGCGCGGCCGCTGGGTGGCCGGGTCCAGATAGACGATGACCGAGACGGCTCGCGCATAGGTGGTCTCCGGGTCACCCTCGGGCGAGCGGATCTGATGGCACACCTCGATGCTCGCGCCGCCGACGCGGGAGACCCACAGGTCGACGCGGACGGGCCGCTCGGACCACGGCATCGGCGCCAGGTACTCGACCTCGTGCCGTGCGACCACCGCGGAGGCCCGCCCCCGGGCCTGGTCGGCCCGGGAGCGGAACACGTGGAGGTGGCGGATCCGCACCTCCTCCAGGATCGTGAGGAAGGCGACGTTGTTGACGTGGCCGTTGGCGTCGAGGTCGGACCAGCGCACCTCCACCGGGACGGTGATCCGGGTCATCGGCGCCCGCCCTACGGCGCGACCGGCACGGGGTCGGCCTGCCGCAGCGCGACCTTGTTGACCTTCCCGGCGGCGTTGCGGGGGAGCGCCTCGACCTCGACCAGCGCCTTCGGCTGCTTGAAGCGGGCCAGCTTGTCGCCGAGCCAATCCTGGAGCCCCTCGATGTCGAGGCTCGCGCCGGGGCGCAGCGCCACGGCGGCCACGGGCACCTCGCCCCAGCGCTCGTCCGCGCGACCGTAGACGGCCGCCTCGACGATGTCGGGATGGGCGAAGAGCGCGTTCTCGACCTCCGCGCAGTACACGTTCTCGCCGCCCGAGATGATCATGTCCTTGAGGCGGTCGACCACCCAGACGAATCCGTCCTGGTCCTGGCGCACCAGGTCGCCGGAGTGGAACCAGCCGCCGGCGAAGGCCTCCGCGGTCTCGGCCGGCTTGCGCCAGTAGCCCTTCATCAGGTTGGGACCGCGGTAGATGATCTCGCCGACGTCGCCGACGGCCACGTCGTTCATCGCGCCGTCGACGATCCGGTACTGCTGCGTGACCAGCGGACGGCCCACGGATCCGAGCTTGTGGATCGCGTCCTCGCCGCGGAGCGCACAGGTGATCGGGGACAGCTCGGTCTGGCCGAACACGGCGACGTTGAGGGCGTTCGGGAAGGTGTCGGACATGGTCCGCAGCAGGGTGTCGGAGGCCGGTGCCGCGCCCCAGCTGATGACGCGCAGCTTGAGATCGCGCTCCCGGATCCCCGGCACCGCGCAGATGGCCTGCCACTGCTGCGGGACGTTGAACACGATGGTCGCGCCCTCGCGCTCCCACGCGTCGACCATCTCGACGGGATCGAACGCGCCCAGAGGGTGCAGCACGGTGGGGATGCCGACGATGAAGTTCGCGCCGATCGAGCCCAGGCCCGCGATGTGGAACAGCGGAGCCGTGAGGAAGGACACGTCGCGCTCGTTGAAGATGTTGTTCACCCGGATCACGGTGATCGCCTGCGACGTCATGTTGGCGTGATCGAGCATCGCGCCCTTCGGGCGTCCCGTGGTGCCGGAGGTGTACATGATGAGGCAGGTCGTGTCCTCGGGGACGTCGGGCGCCTCGAAGTCGCCGATCGGCTCGGCGAGCAGCGCGGAGATGGGCTCCTGGCCCTCGGCTGCCTCGCCGAAGACGATCACCTTCCGGATGCGGCCGGTCAGCTGGCCCACTGCCGCCACCAGCGGGGCCAGCGGCTGGTCGACCATGATCACGTCCGCGTCCGCGTCGTCGACGATGTACGCGAGCTCGGCGGGTGACAGCCTGATGTTCATCGGGACCGCGATCGCGCCCAATCTGTTGATCGCGAATACCGACTCCACCACCAAAGGATGGTTGAGTGTGAGCATGAGCACGCGGTCGCCGAAGCCCACGCCGCGCCTCCGCAGCGCGGCGGCGATGGTGTCCATGTGGCGTGCGGTGTCCGCCCAGGTGGTCACCTCGCCGCGGAACTTGAACGCGGGACCGTCGGGCCTCATCTCCGCGTGGCTGAGGACCTGGTTCATCCAGTGGTTGCGGCGGATCGCCGCGGGGATGCCGGTGGTGGATTCGCTCATGAGTTGCACCTCGTTGTACGTCGAGCCCTGCGAGCGGCGGCGCCCTTGCCGCGACTCGTCCCTCCCTGCCGGACATCTGGCTGCCCGACTGGCATCATGTTACTCATGATTCACATTTCCTGGCTAGGGCGCCCGGCGTGTTGCGCGGCGCGCCGCCGCGACGAGGCGCGATCGTGAGCGGCGCCGAGGCTGCGGCGCCCCCACGGCGCCGGCCGCGGGACCGGCGGCAGTCCATCGAGGCGGCCGCCGCCGCGGCCTTCGCGGAGCGCGGCTACCATCGCGTCGCGATGCAGGACGTGGCCGACGCCGTGGGCATCACCGCGGCGGCGCTCTACCGGCACTTCGCGAACAAGTACGACCTCTTCAGCTCCGTGGCGATGGGCCTGGTCCAGGGCCTCCACGAGGCGGCCGACGAGGTGCCGACGCCGGCGGAGCGCACGCCCGACGACGCGCGACGGGAGGTCGACGCGCTTCTCGAGGCGTGGACCGTCGCGACGCTGGGCATGCGCACCACCGGCGGGATCTACCGGTGGGAGAGCCGCTACCTGCACGACGACGACCGCCGCGCGCTGCGCGACGAGTTCGCCGCCCTGCGCACGCGGCTCGGGGGCCCCGTGGGGGTGCTGCGCCCCGAGCTCGACGCTGAGACGCTGGACCTGGTGTGCCGCGCAGCCCTGAGCGCCATCGCCTCGGTGACGATGCACCGCACGGCGATGCCCGGCGCCGCTCTGCGCGCGCTGCTCGAGCACGCGGCCGGCGACGCGCTCACCTGCGCGGTCGAACCGGTGCCCGCGGTCGCCTCCCGGTCGGCGGAGCCGTCCGCCCAGCCTCGCCGTCGGCGCGACCAGCTCGCGCAGGCGGGCATCGCGCTGTTCGGCGAGCACGGGTACCACGACGTGACCATCGAGGACATCGCCGGTGTGGTCGGACTGACGCCGTCCGGCGTCTACCGCCACTTCGCCGGCAAGGCCGAGATCCTGCGCACCGCCTGCGAGCGGGCCGCCGCGGTGCTGGACGCCGCTGCGGAGGAGGCGCTGGGCGGGGACGAGCCGTTGGAGTCGCTGCGGGTGCTCGAGCGCGCGTACATCGCCTTCGCGGTCGACGACCGCGACCTCATGGACGTGTACACGGCTGATGTCGGCGCCCTCGATGCGGAGGACCAGCGGCGCCTGCGACGGCTTCAGCGCGAGCACGTCGACGACTGGGTGGAGCTGCTCGGCGCCGTGCGCCCCGACCTGGAGCCTCGCGAGGCCCGCACCCGGGTGCACGCCGGGCTCAACGTGGTCGCCGACCTCGCCGTCGCCCTGCGGCATCGCCCCGCCGCGGACGCCAAGGCGTGGATCCAGCCGATGCTGGAGGCGGTCCTGGGCGTGTGACGCCAGGACCGTCCCCGCGGTCGGCGATCAGCGCTGCGGCTTGGACCTCCCGTGGAGCATCGGGATCATCTTCGCGGCGGTATGCATGTCCTTCTCGGTGCGATCCATGGTGAGGAGGTTCAGCATCGGCTTGCGGGTCTGGCGTGCGATCGACTTGACCGTGCAGAACTCCCGCAGCCCGTCGGCGCCGTGGATGCGGCCGAAGCCGGAGTCCTTCACGCCGCCGAACGGGAGCGCCGCGACGCCCGCGAAGCCGAGCACGGAGTTGATCGACACCACCCCGGTGCGCAGGCGGCCCGCGGCCCGGTCGGCGGCGCGGGTGTCGCGCGTGAAGATCGCGGCGGTGAGGCCGTACGAGGTCGCGTTCGCGCGAGCGACGGCCTCGTCGAGCGACGCCACGGGGTTGATGACCACGAGCGGCCCGAAAGTCTCGTGCTGCACGGCGTCCGAGGACTCGTCCACGTCCGTGATGACGATCGGCGCGATCGTCCGGCCCTGGATGCTCTCCGGGCCGCCGAGCGCGGCGGTGCCTGTCCGCAGCGCATCGTCGACGTGGGCGCGGACCACGTCCGCCTGGGCCGGCAGGGTCATGGGTCCGTACTGGGCGTCGTCGCCGCCGGTGCGCAGTCGCTGCGCTCGCTCGACCACCTTGGCGACCAGCGCGTCCTTGATGGAGTCGACCGCGTACACGCGCTCCACGCCGGCGCACGTCTGGCCGGCGTTGCCCATGCCTCCGAACACGACGAAGTCGGCCGCGGCGTCGAGGTCCGCGTCGGCGGCCACGAGCACGGCGTCCTTGCCGCCGCATTCCGCGACGATCGGCACCAGCCGCTCGGCGGCGGCCGCCATCACCTTCTTGGCGGTCGCGGTCGACCCGGTGAAGGCGATCTTGTCGATGTCGGCGGCCACCAGCGCCGCGCCGGTCTCGCGGTCGCCGGTCACGGCGATGAGGACGTCGTGCCCGACCGCCTCGTCCCAGCGCTCGGCGATCCACACGGCGGCGCCCGGCGTGAGCTCGCTGGGCTTGAACACCACGGCGTTGCCCGCCGCCAGCGCATACGAGATGGAGCCCATCGGCGTGTAGAACGGGTAGTTCCACGGTCCGATCACGCCCACGACCCCGTAGGGCTCGTAGCCGACCGTCGCGTGCTGGTTGTAGTTCACCAGGCCCGACTTGACCTTGCGGCGCCGGAGCACGTGCTCGGCGTTCTTGGCGGCCCAGTCCAGGTGGCCGAGCGTGAGCATCACCTCGAGCACGGCGTCGCCATGGGGCTTGCCGGTCTCCGCCGAGATCACGTCCGCGAGCTCGTCCGCCCGGAGCGCGATCGCCGACTTCCAGGCCAGCAGGTGCGCGCGCCTGGCGCCGAACCCGAGGTCTCGCCACCAGTCGGCGCCCGAGCGCGCGCGGGCGATCGCGGCGGCCACCTCGGGTGGGCCGGCGACCGGATAGGTGGCGACGGCCTCGCCGTCGATCGGGTTGCGGGTGGTCAGCTGGGCGCTTCGGATGGGCTGGTCCATCAGGGTCATCGCCGGATCTCCTACTCTCCATTGAGCAGCAACCTGCAGGTGGCACGATTAAGTGAATCGCGCTTCACATGCTAGGACGGGCCGCGTCGTTCCGCAACCTGGAATCTAATATGGGTTAGAATCCCAGGTATGAACAGCACCGAGGCCGTGGCGTCCTCCGCGACGTCGAAGTCGGCGCAGACGCGCCAGCGCATCCTCGACGCCGCCGCCGAGGTGCTCTCCCGGAAGGGCTACGCGGGCACCCGGCTGTCCGACGTCGCGCAGGTGGCCGGGGTCCAGGCGCCCGCGATCTACTACTACTTCTCCTCCCGCGACGAGCTGGTCGAGGAGGTCATGTGGGTCGGTGCGAACCGCGTCCGCCTCCACCTCGCGGAGGTGCTCGCGGCGCTTCCCGAGGACACGTCGTGCATGGACCGGCTCATGGTGGCCGTCGACGCGCACCTGCGGTTCGAGCTGCAGCTCTCGCACTACGCGACCGCCTCCATCCGCAACGCCGGCCACGTGCCGGAGCAGCTGCGCATCCGGCCCGCGGCCGAGGAGGCCCTCTACAGCCGGCTGTGGCGCGAGCTCTTCGCCGAGGCGCAGCAGGCGGGGGAGGTGCGGGCGGACCTCGACATCAACATGTTCCGGCTCCTGCTGCTGGGCGCGATGAACTGGGTGGTCGAGTGGTGGAACCCGCGGACCCGCTCGCTCGACGAGCTGGTCGCGACCGCGCAGGCGATGGTGCGCACCGGCGCCGGCGTCGCCTGAAGCCGTCCGGACGCGGCGCGACCCCGCTACGTGCCGCGACGCCCGGGCAGACGGGCCACGAGCCGGCCGAGCGCCGCGCGGACCAGGCCCACCAGGCCGTAGGGCAGGAAGAAGGCGAACGCGATCAGCACCGCGCCGTAGGCCGCTCCCGTGGCCGCCGGGCTGATGCTCGACGTGAGGGTGGGGACGTACTGCACGAACAGCGCCCCGAGCACGGCGCCCGGCACGGTCGCAAGCCCGCCGACGACGATCAGCGTGATGAACGAGATCGACAGGGTGAGGTTGAAGTTCTCCGGGCCGACGAACTCGAGAAGCATGGCGTAGAGCCCTCCGGCCACCCCGGCATAGGCGGCCGACGCCGCGAACAGGCGGGTCTTGGTCCGCCAGACGTCCACGCCGAGGGTCTCGGCCACGATCTCGGCGTCGCGGACCGCCACGAAGGACCGGCCCAGCCGCCCGCGCGCGAGCCTTCGCGTCACCACGTAGCCGATCGTGGCCGCCGCGAGCGCGAGGTAGTACACCCACTGGTCGTGGGCGAGCGGGATCCAGGCGGGCGGGTCGCCGTCGATCGCGATGCCGCGGCTGCCGTGCGTGAGGGGCTCGAGCGCGCGGATCGCCGCGGGCGTGGCCATGGCCATCGCCAACGTGACCAGGCCGAGCTGGAGCCCGTGCAGCCTCAGCGCCGGCAGGCCCAGCACGTACCCCACGAGGAAGGGCAGCGCGGCGGCGATCGCGAGGGTCGCCGGATGCGGGACGCCCGCCTCGCCGCCCACCGCGACGGCGTACGCGCCGATCGCGAAGAAGGCCGAGTGGCCGAGGGAGACCTGGCCGCCGAATCCGACGAGCAGGTTGAGCCCGAGGCCGACGAGCGTCCAGATCATCACGAGCGTCACGGTGAGGTTGATGTAGCTCGGGTTGACCAGCGGCACCGCCACGAGCGCCGCGGCGCCGACGGCGGTCCCGACGATGGTGAGCCAGCGCGGGGGAGCGAGCGGGGGACGTGGGCGCCGCAGCCACTCGACGGCGGAGCCGCGCGACGGCCGCGGGCTGCCGGTCCTGCGCCGTGTCGACGTCGCGGTCATACCCGGACCACCTCCCGCCGCCCGAGGATCCCTTGGGGTCTCACCAGCAGCACCACCACGATGATCACGAGCGCGACCACCTGCTTGAAGTCGGAGCCGTGCGGGAGGTAGCTGCCGGCGAGGTTCTCCACCACCCCGACGGTGAGGCCGCCGATCAGCGCGCCGACGGGGGAGTCCAGGCCACCGAGCGTCGCGGCCGCGAAGGCGTAGATCAGGACGGGCGCCATCATGCCCGGGTGCAGGAACAGCTCGGGCGCGATGAGCGTGCCGGCGAGGGCCCCGACCGCGCCGGCGATCGCCCACCCCATGGTCATGGTCCGGCCGGTCGAGATCCCCGACAGCTCCGCGGACTCGGGCGCCGACACCGCTGCCCGCATCCGCAGACCCCAGCGGGTGAACTCGAAGAGGACGCCGAGCACCACGGCGACGACCAGCACGGTGAGGACGATCCCGATGTCCTGCCGCGACACCGCGACACCGCCCAGGTCGACGGCGCCCCCGCCGAACAGCGCGGGCACCTCCTTGGTCTGATAGGTCCACGCCCACCCGATCAGCGCGTTGATCGCGATCATCAGGCCCAGCGTGACGATGATCAGCGGGAGGGCCTGGTGGCGGCGCGCGAGGGGCCGGATCAGCGCCCTCTCGCTCGCGGCCGAGAGCGCCGCGAGCAGGGCCATGGAGACCGGCAGCGCCGCCCAGACCGGCAGCCCCCAGACGACGAGCTGCCAGGACACGTAGGCGCCCAGCAGGGCGAACTCGCCCTGGGCGAAGTTGAGCGTCCGCGACGCCCGGAAGACGAGCACGATCGCGAGCGCGAGCGCGCTGTAGATCGCACCGGTCGCGATGCCGTCGGCCAGCTGCTGCAGGAGCATCCGCGTTCCTCTCTCACACGCCCAGGTAGGCGCGTCGCACCTCGTCGTCGTCCCTCAGCTCGGCCGCGGGGCCGCGCAGGGTGATCTGGCCGCTCTCGATCACGACGGCCTGCTCGGCGATCCCGAGGGCCGCCTGCGCGTTCTGCTCGACCAGCAGCATGGCGGTGCCGGTCTCGCGACAGAGCGCGTCGAGCGTGGCGAACAGCTCGGCGGTGATCTTGGGGGCGAGCCCGAGCGACGGCTCGTCGAGCAGCAGCAGGCGGGGGGCCGACATGAGGGCCCGCGCGATCGCGAGCAGCTGCTGCTCGCCGCCGCTGAGCCCCGAGGCCGGCCGCGTGGCGCGCTCCCCGAGCCGCGGGAACCTCTCCATCCAGCGGTCTGCCTCGGCGCGGGCGGCGCGGCTGGGTCGGGTCACGCCGCCGACCAGCAGGTTCTCGCGCACGGTGAGGTCGCCGAACGTCCCGCGCCCCTGCGGGACGTGAGCGATGCCGGCGGCGGCGATGCGGTACGGGCTGAGCCCCACGAGCTCGCGGCCGTCGAGCCTGATCGACCCCTCGACCCGAGTGAGGCCCGAGAGCGTCCGGAGCACGGTGGTCTTGCCCGCGCCGTTGGCGCCGAGGACCGCCAGGCGCCCCTCGGTGGGGACCTCGAGGTCGACGTCGTGCAGGACCGTGGCGCGGCCGTAGCCCGCGCTCGCGATCTCCGCCGTCAGGAGGCTCATGCAGCGGTCCCGAGGTAGGCGGCGACCACCCGCGGGTCCCGAGCGACCTCGTGCGGCTCGCCCTCGGCGATCACACGGCCGAAGTCGAGCACGACGACGCGGTCGCACACGGACGTCACGAGGCCCATATGATGCTCGACCAGCAGGATCGCTGCGCCGCGCTCGGTCGCGAGGCGGCGCAGCGTCGCGCCGAGCTCGAGCACCTCGCCGTGCACCAGGCCGTTCGCGGGCTCGTCGACCAGCAGGAGGCGGGGCTCGCCCATGAGCGCTCGGGCGAGCTCGACCCGCTTCAGCGTGCCGAAGGGCAGGGTTCCGACCATCCGTCCGGCCACGTCGGCGAGGTCGAGCTCGGCGAGCAGGGCCATCGCGCGCTCGCGGTGCTCGCGCTCGGACCGGGCCACCGAGGGCAGGGCGAGCGCGGTGGCCCACCAGCCGCCGGTGGCGACGTGGTGGGCGCCGGCGAGCACGTTCGCCAGCACGGTCTGGCTTGCGAGCAGGCCGATGTTCTGGAAGGTGCGGCCGACGCCGAGCGCCGCGATCCGGTGCCGCGGCAGGCCTGCGACCTCCCGGCCGGCGATGCGGATGCTGCCCGACTGCGGGCGGTAGAGCCCGCCGATGCAGTTGAACAGGCTGGTCTTGCCGGCGCCGTTGGGTCCGATCAGCCCGACGACCTCGCCGTCGCGCAGGTGCAGGCTGGGACCGTCGAGCGCCTGCAGGCCCCCGAACGAGAGGCGCACCTCGCTCACCGCGAGCAACGCGTCCATGCGGGTCCTCCTTCCTGGGTGCGGGGTCGTCGCTCCCCCGGGGCCGGGGCACGTGGCCCCGGGGGAGGCGGGCTCAGCCGACGGTGTAGGTGCCCTCGGCGACGTCCCACGTGGTCCCGTTGAAGACCTGGATCTTCACCTCGCTGAAGACGTAGGGGTACTCGGGGGACGTGCTCACCGTCACGGGTGCCAGATCGAGCTCGAGCCCGTCGAACGAGGTCGCGGCATCGAGCAGCGCCTCGCGGGTGCAGCCCTCCATCTGCGCCAGCGCCGCCTCGAGGAGCTGGGCGGTCTGGTAGCCCGCGGCGGCGGGCGCGAACATCGCGTTGACCTCGTCGGGGTGAGCCGCGGCGAAGGCCGCCCAGGCGTCGAAGCCGGCGTCGCCTGCGAGCGACGGATCGGTGATGTCCTTCGTGTAGGCGACCGAGACCACGCCGTCCGCGGCACCCTCGCCCGCGGGCTTGAGGAAGAACGTCGCATCCGCCGCGGGAGCGTTGATCACGGTGGTGGCGTCCCAGCCGAGCTCGAGCTTCTTCTTGAGCGACTGCGTCGCGAAGGCGCCGACCGCCCAGTTGAGGAAGATGTCGGCGTCGGACGCGGCGAGCGTGGTCACCTGGCTGTCGACGGTCGCGCTCGCGACCTCGTAGGGCTCGGCCGCCACGATCTCGATGCCGCTGCCCTCGAACGCGGCCTCGAAGCCTGCCTTGATGCTCTCGCCGAAGTCGTCGTTCTGGTAGAGGATGGCCGCCGTCTCGCCGGGGTGGTTCTCGATCAGGTACTGCGCGAGCGCCGAGACCTCGAAGCCGTACTGGGGCATGAAGCCGGTGGTCCACTGGGTGCCGTCCGCGTGGAGGCTCATGATCGCATCGGAACCGGTGCCGACGAACAGGTTCGGCACGCCGGTCTCGGAGATGTACGGAGCGACCGAGATCGCGGCCCCCGTGCCCAGCACGCCGGCGAGCGCGAAGACCTCGTCCTGCTCGACGAGCTGGCGGACGTTCGTGGCCGCCTTGGCCGGGTCGTAGGCGTCGTCGACGACCGTCACGTTCACCTGTCGGGTGGTGCCGTCGGCCAGCTCGAGGCCGCCCGCGGCGTTGATGTCGTCGAAGTAGAGCTTGAGGGTCTGGCCGATCGCCCCGTACGCGGCCGCGGGTCCGGACAGGGGGACCGAGTTGCCGATCCTGATCTCCGTGTCGGTGAAGCCGGGGCTGCACGACTCGGCCATCGCCTCCGTGGTCGCGCCCGTGCCGGCGGTGGCGGACGCCTCGGGGTCGGCGCCCGCGGCATCGCGGCCCGAGCAACCGGCCAGGGCCAGGGTGGAGACCGCGAGACCCGCGACCGTGAGAGGCAGGGCGCGGCGGCGACCCGTGCGGTGGGCGATGGACATGGTTCCTCCTCAGATGCGCGGATGCCCGACGCGACGTTCGCGCGTCGAGGCGGGGGATGCGCCGCACGGGGCGCGGTGAGCGTGGTCGGACCCGCGGCCGTCGCGTACGCGGACGTCAGGCGCCATCGCCGGTCTCCTACTCTCCATTGAGCAGATAAGTAAATGGTGACTCACATGCTAAGCGGAGGAGAGGGCGGGCGCAAGGCCCACGCGTCGTCGGCAGGGGATCCGTAATCGTTCCGTGACATCGTTCGCGAGATGGCACGGACTCGCTCGCCCGATGCCTCGCGCGAGCCGGTGTCCCGCGATGACAGAAGTGAATATGCGATCACGTGAAAGCGGCGTCCACACGCACCGAGGGCCCCGGTGGCTCTCGCCGCCGGGACCCTCGGTGCGTCCGCTTGGGTCAGCCCACCGGGGCGGGGTTCCCGAACAGCGTCAGCCGGCGCCGAAGGATCTCCTCCGCCTGGGCGACGATCCGCCTCACGACCTCGCCCGCGGGCGGGATGTCGTGGATGAGGCCCTGCACCTGGCCGACCGTCCAGATCCCCGCGTCGAGGTCCCCCTCCTCGAAGACCTTCCTCCCGCGGGCGCCCGCGACCAACGGCCGCACGTCCTCGAACTGCCCGCCGGCGTTCAGGATCTGCACCACCTCGTCGCTGATCGCGTTCTTGGCCACGCGGGCGGTGTTGCGCAGCGTCCGGAAGATCAGGTTGGTGTCGAGCTCGGAGGCCGCGACGATCCGCTGCTTGACCGCCTCCGCGATCGGAGACTCGACGGTGCACATGAACCGTGAGCCCATGTTGATGCCGTCCGCGCCCAGCGCCAGGGCGGCGGCAAGGCCGCGCCCGTCCGCGAATCCACCGGAGGCGATGAACGGGATCGTGAGCTGGTCCGCCGCCGCCGGGATGAGGATCAGCCCGGGCACGTCGTCCTCGCCCGGGTGGCCCGCGCACTCGAAGCCGTCGATGGAGACGGCCGTCACGCCCACGGCCTCGGCCTTGAGGGCATGCCGGACGCTGGTGCACTTGTGGATCACCCGCACTCCGTGCTCGCGGAACAGCTCCATGTGCGGCTCCGGGTTGGATCCCGCGGTCTCCACGATCGTGACCCCGGAGTCCACGATCGCGCGCCGGTACTCGTCGTACGGCGGCGGGTTGATCGACGGGAGGATCGTGAGGTTCACGCCGAACGGCTTGTCGGTCAGGGTGCGCGCCCGCGCGATCTCCTTGACCAGGTCGGCCGGCGTGGGCTGGGTCAGCGCCGTGATCATCCCGAGGCCGCCGGCCTCCGACACCGCGGCCGCGAGCTCGGCCCGTCCCACCCACATCATGCCGCCCTGGACGATCGGGTGCTCGATCCCCAGCGCCTCCGTGAACCTCGTGGTCAGCATGGTCCGCTCCTACTCGTAGATCTCGCCGGTGGCCGCGCGGGCGATCAGCGAGGCCGGCGGGCGGAAGCGCTCGCCGTAGCGGTCGGCCAGCTCGTTCGCCCGCGCGACGAAGCCGTCGAGGCCGCCCTCGTACTGGTTGACGTACTGCAGCACCCCGCCGGTCCAGGCGGGGAAGCCGATGCCGTAGATCGAGCCGATGTTCGCGTCGGCGACGGAGGTGAGCACGTTGTTGTCGAGGCAGTCGATGGTGTCGATGGCCTCGGCGAACAGCATCCGCTCCTGCAGGTCCTTGAGCGGCACCTCGACGCTCCCGGAGGCGTAGCGCTCCCGCACGCCGGGCCAGATCCCCGCGCGTCGGCCGCTCTCGTCGTAGTCGTAGAAGCCCTGGCCGGCCTTGCGGCCCGGGCGTCCCGCCTCGTCGACCATCCAGTCGGCGATCGATTCGGCGGGGTGGGCCACCCACGGGATGCCCTCGGCCTCCTGGGCCGCGCGGGTCTCGTCGCGGATCTTCTGCGTGAGGGCGATCGAGAGCTCGTCGACCAGCTGCAGCGGGCCGGCGGGGTAGCCGGCCTGCAGCGCCGCCTGCTCGATGGACGCCGGCTCGACGCCCTCGCCCACGGCGGCCACCGCCTCGTCGATGAACCTGCCGATCACGCGCGACGTGAAGAAGCCGCGCGCATCGTTCACGACGATCGGCGTCTTGCGGATCTGGAGGACGAAGTCGAAGACCTTCGCCAGCACCTCGTCCGAGGTGCGCTCGCCGCGCACGATCTCGACCAGGGGCATCTTGTCCACGGGGGAGAAGAAGTGGATGCCGATGAAGTCGTCGGTGCGGTCCACGCCTTCGGCGAGGAGGGTGATGGGCAGCGTGGAGGTGTTGGACCCCAGCACCGCATCCGGGAGCACCACGTCCTGGATCTCCTGGAACACGGCCTGCTTGACCGGCACGGACTCGAACACCGCCTCGATGACGAAGTCGACGCCCGCGAAGTCCGCCGGGTCGCCTGTGGTGGTGATGCGGGCGAGCAGCTCCTCGCTGAGCTCGGGCGTGGTCTGGCCCCGCGTGAGGGCCTTCTGCTCGAGCATCCGCGCGTAGTCCTTGCCCTTCTCCGCGGACTCCTTCGAGACGTCCTTGAGCACCACCTCGATGCCCACCTTGGCGGCGACGTAGGCGATGGCGGCGCCCATCATGCCCGCGCCCACCACGCCCAGGCGCTTGGCCTGGTAGGTGGGGTAGCCGATGGGACGGCTCGCGCCCGAGCTGATGCTCTGCAGGTCGAAGAAGAACGCCTTGATCATGTTCTTCGCGACCTGCGAGTGGGTGAGCTGGACCAGGTAGCGGCTCTCGATGGTGGACGCGGTGTCGAAGTCGACGTACGCGCCCTCGACGGCCGCGGCCATCGCGGCCCGCGGCGCGGGCAGGGGGGCGCCCTTGGTCTGCTTGCGCAGCAGCGCCGGCATCGCGCCCAGCATCCCGGCGTTGCCGGGGGACAGCGGGGCCCCGCCGGGCAGGCGGAAGCCCTTGACGTCCCACGGCTTGACGGGCTCCGGGTTCGCGGCGATCCACGCCTTGGCGCGGTTCACGATCTCGGCGGTCGGCGCCACCTCGTCGACCAGCCCGGCCGCGAGCGCGCCCTCGGCGGTGAACTTGGTGGCGGGCAGGATCACGTCCGCGAGCGCCTTCTGCAGGCCCAGCATCCGGACCGTGCGGGTGACGCCGCCGCCGCCCGGGAGCAGCCCGAGCGACACCTCGGGCAGGCCGAAGCGCGCGCCCGTCGCGTCCGACGCCGCGATGCGGTGATGCGTCGCCAGCGCGACCTCGAGCCCGCCGCCGAGCGCGGTGCCGGTGAGGGCCGCGACGACGGGACGGCCCAGCTTCTCCATGCGGCGCAGCAGCGCCTTGACGTGCTCGATGTGGGCCGTCTCCTCGGCGGCATTGGACGGGTCGGCCGCCCGCAGCAGCTTGAGGTCGCCGCCCGCGAACCAGCTCTTCTTCGCGGAGGCGAGGATCACGCCGGTGATCTGCTCACGCTCCGCCTGCAGGCGCTCCACGGTCGCCTCGAGGGCGGCCACGAAGTGCGCGTTCATGGTGTTGGCCCCGCTGTCGGGATCGTCCATGGTGATGGTGACGACCCCGTCGGCGTCCTGCTGCCAGTCGTACACGTGGACCACGTCGGTCCGCTCCTCGATGACGCTCATGCGCTGTCCCTCCCGTTCCCGCTCGCTCAGACCCGCTCGATGATGGTCGCGACGCCCATGCCGGCGCCCACGCAGAGCGTGGCGAGGCCACGCGTGAGGTCGCGACGCTCGAGCTCGTCGAGCAGCGTGCCCAGGATCATCGCCCCGGTGGCCCCCAGCGGGTGGCCCATGGCGATCGCGCCGCCGTTGACGTTGACCTTCTCGTGCGGGATGCCCATCTCCCGCTCCCACCGCATGACCACCGAGGCGAACGCCTCGTTGAGCTCGAACAGGTCGATGTCGTCCACCTCGAGGCCCGCCTTCGCGAGCGCCTTGCGGGTGGCCGGCGCGGGGCCTGTGAGCATGATGGTGGGCTCGGATCCCGACACCGCCGCGGCGACGATGCGGGCGCGCGGCGTGAGCCCGAGGCGCTCGCCGACCTCGGCGGAGCCGATCACCATGAGCGCCGCTCCGTCGACGATCCCGGACGAGTTCGCGGCCGTGTGGACGTGGTCGATCCGCTCCACGGCGTGGTACTTCTGCATCGCGACGGCGTCGTAGCCGGCCTCGGCGCCCATCGCGGCGAACGCGGGCGTGAGGGCGCCGAGCGACTCGACGGTGCCGCCGGGGCGACGGTGCTCGTCGTGGTCGAGCAGCGTGACGCCGTTCATGTCCTTCACCGGCACCACCGAGCGCGCGAAGCGGCCCTCGCTCCACGCCACGTCGGCGCGCCGCTGGGACTCCACCGCGAAGGCGTCGACATCCTCGCGGGTGAAGCCCTCGACGGTCGCGATCAGGTCCGCGCTCACGCCCTGGGGGACGAAGTAGAGGTCGTAGTTGGTGGTCGGGTCCTGGACGTACGCGCCGCCGTCGGAGCCGATCGGGACGCGCGACATCGACTCGACCCCGCCGGCGAGCACCAGCGACTCGAAGCCGCTCGCGACCTTCTGCGCCGCGGTGTTGACGGCCTCGAGGCCCGAGGCGCAGAAGCGGTTGAGCTGGACGCCGGCGACGGTCTCGGGCAGGCCGGCGACCAGCGCCGCTGTGCGGGCGATGTCGCCGCCCTGCTCGCCCACCGGGGAGACCACACCCAGGACGATGTCGTCGATCAGGTTCGTGTCGAGCGTCGGGTTGCGCTCCTCGAGCGCGTGGATCAGGCCGACCACCAGGTCGACGGGCTTGGTGCCGTGGAGCGAGCCGCCCCGGTTGCGTCCGCGCGGGGTGCGCACGGCGTCGTAGATGAATGCGTCAGGCATGTCTTCCTCTCCCAGTCCCTGTCCGGTCACAGTCCCAGGCCCCGCCCGACGATCTCCTTCATGATCTCGGTGGTGCCGCCGTAGATGGTGGTGATGCGCGCGTCCTCGTAGTCCTTGGCGATCCGGTACTCGCGCATGTAGCCGTAGCCGCCATGCAGCTGCAGGCAGCGGTTGACGACGTTCACGTACTGCTCGGTCGCGAGGAACTTCGCCCCCGCGGCCTCCTCCGCGCTCAGGGTGCCCTCGGTGAGCCGGACCATGCAGTCGTCGACGTAGGCACGGGACGCGCGCACGGCGGTGACCATGTCCGCGAGCTCGAAGCGGGTGTTCTGGAAGGAGCCGATCGGCCGGCCGAACGCGTGGCGCTCCTTGACGTAGGCGAGCGTGCGCTCGAGGACCCCCTCGCTCGACGCCACCGCCGCCGCGGCGATCGAGAAGCGCTCCTGCGGGAGGTTGCGCACCAGCCCGAAGAACCCGGTGCCCTCCTCGCCGAGGAGGTTTGCCACGGGGACGCGGACGTCCTGGAAGAAGATCTCGCTGGTGTCCTGCGCGTGCAGGCCGATCTTCTCGAGGCGGCGGCCCCGGGAGAAGCCGGGGGAGTCCGCCGGGATCACCAGGAGGCTCATGCCGCGGTGCGGGTCCGGCCCGGTGCGCACCGCCGTCACGATCAGGTCGGCGTTCTGGCCGTTCGAGATGAAGATCTTCGAGCCGGTCACCACGTAGTGGTCGCCGTCTCGGACGGCGCTGGTGCGGATGCCCGCGAGGTCCGAGCCGGTTCCCGGCTCCGTCATGGCGACGGCGACGATGCTGCGCCCGGCGGCGATGTCCGGCAGCCAGCGCGCCTTCTGCTCGTCGTTCGTGAGGTCCGTGAAGTAGGGGATGACGATGTCGTTCGACAGCGCCACCCCGGCCATCCCCGAGGTGACGGGGTGGCGGGCGAGCTCCTCGCCCATGACCGCGTTGAAGCGGAAGTCGTCGGAGCCGCCGCCGCCGTACTCCTCGGGGATGCCGAACCCCAGGATCCCGGCCTCCGCGGCACGCACGAACAGGTCGCGGTCGACTCGTCCCTCCTGCTCCCACCGATCGGCGTGGGGGCGCGCGTGCAGCTCGACGAAGTCCCGCACCATCTCGCGGAACTGCTCGTGCTCCTCGTCGTAGACGCGACGGGGGCCGACGACGCTCGCGCTCGCGGCCTTGGGGGACGTGCCGGTGACAGCGGTCATGAGTGGATCCTCCTTGATCTCAACCTCACGGTTTTTATAGCACATTAGAAACGACGATGGCCAGGGGGCCGGATTCCGCGTGTCGCTTGCGCGCCCCGTCGCTTGCTGTTTAATCTGGATTAAGCAATCGCGCAAAGGAGCGTGGCATGCAGGATGTGGATGGTCGAGTGCTCGAGGCCCCGGGCCTCGTGGTCGCGGACCGCTTCGCGGGGAAGGTCGCGGTCGTGACGGGAGCGAGCCGCGGGATCGGCCGCGCGATCGCGGCGCGTCTCGCGGCCGAGGGGGCGTCGGTGGTGATCACCGCGCGCAAGGAGGACGAGCTGGCCGCGGCCGCCGCCGAGCTGCCCGAGGAGAGGGTGCGGACGGTCGCCGGCCGCGCTCAGGATCCCCACCACCGCCGCGACGCGATCGCGGCCGCGGTCGCCGCGTTCGGGCGCCTGGACGTGCTCGTGAACAACGCCGGCATCAACCCGGTGTACGGGCCGCTGCTGGGCCTCGACCACGAGGCGGCGCGCAAGGTGCTCGACGTCAACCTCCTCGGCACGCTCGGCTGGGTGCAGGAGGCGTGCGCCGCCGGGCTGGGCGCGCACGACAGCGCCGCGATCCTCAACCTCTCCTCCGTGACGGGCACGGTGCCGTCTCCCGGCATCGGCTGGTACGGCGTGAGCAAGGCGGCCGTCTCCCACCTCACCCGCACGCTCGCGGCGGAGCTCGGGCCCCGCGTCCGGGTCAACGCCCTCGCGCCTGCCGTGGTGCGCACGCAGTTCGCGCGCGCGCTGTACGAGGGTCGGGAGGCCGAGGTCGCCGCGCAGTACCCGATGGGCCGGCTCGGCGTCCCGGAGGACGTCGCGGCCGCTGCGGCCTTCCTCTGCTCGCCCGAGGCGGGCTGGATCTCGGGCCAGGTGCTCGACCTCGACGGGGGACTGCTGGCGGCGGGAGGGGTCGCATGACCGCCGCGGAGGCCACGCGGGCCACCGTGGGCGAGCTCGCCGTGCGCACCCGGCGCTTCATCCGCGACGTGGTGGTGCCGTCCGAGCCGCCCGCCGGCATGGAGCTGGGGCCGGAGCGCAGGCGCGCTCTCCAGGAGGAGGCGCGCGCGGCGGGCGTCTTCGCGCCTCAGGTGCCGACCGCGCTGGGCGGCCTGGGCCTGACCCTCCCCGAGTGGTCGCCTGTCTTCCAGGAGGCGGGCTACTCGCCGATCGGCCCGGCGGTCCTCAACTGCATGGCCCCCGACGAGGGCAACATGTACCTGCTGGAGCGCGTCGCCTCGCCGGCGCAGCAGCAGGCGTTCCTCGCCCCGGTCGCCGCGGGCGAGGCACGGTCGTGCTTCGCCATGACCGAGCCCCACCCCGGCGCCGGATCGGATCCCGCCGCGCTCGCGACGGTCGCGCGCCGCGTCGACGGCGGCTGGGTCCTCGACGGGGAGAAGCGGTTCATCTCCGGCGCGGACGAGGCCGCCTACGCGATCGTCATGGCGCGCACGCCCGAGCTCGGCGACGGGGCCGCGACCATGCTCGTGGTCCCGATGGACACGCCCGGCGTGACGGTCGGCCACCCCATCCGCACCATGGAGACGGCGATCACGGGCGGCCACCCGCACGTGACCTTCGCCGACGTGCGCGTGGGCGACGATGCGGTGCTCGGCAAGGCGGGCGAGGGCTTCGCGTACGCGCAGGTCCGGCTCGGCCCGGCCAGGCTCACCCACTGCATGCGGTGGCTCGGTCTCGCCCGACGCGCGCAGGACACCGCACTCGACCGCGTGCGGACGCGCGAGGTGTTCGGCGCACCCCTGGCGGAGCTCGGGATCGCCCAGGCGATGCTCGCCGACTCCGAGATCGACCTCGCCACCTGCGACGCGCTGATCGACCGGGCCGCCCGCCTGCTGGCGGAGGACCCGCGCGCGGGCGCCACCGCATCGTCCATCGCCAAGGTGCACGTCTCGGAGGCCGTCGGCCGCGTGATCGACCGCGCGGTGCAGCTGTGCGGGGGCGACGGCGTGACGCTCGAGCTGCCCCTCCTGGCGTTCCTCAACGAGGTGCGCCCGTTCCGTGTGTACGACGGCTCGTCGGAGACGCACCGGTGGGCGATCGCCCGCCGCGCCGTGGCGCGGCGGCGGCGCGAGGTCGAGGCGGGCGAGCGGGTGCTCGACACCCCGGAGGGGGCGCGATGAGCGTCGAGACGCGGGACGTCGTGGCGGACGCCGCCGACGCCGCCGCCCTCGCGAGCCCGCCGCTGCTGGTCATCGAGCCGCTGGACGCGTACCTCGACTCCGTCGGGATGGCGCGCGGCACCCTCGCGTGGCACCGGATCGGCGACGGCCAGGCGAACATCACCTACGAGCTGCGGAGGGGACGCGACCGGCTGGTGCTGCGCCGCGGCCCGCGGCCGCCGTTCCCGCCCTCGGCGCATGACATGGTGCGCGAGGCGCGCGTCGTCGCGACGGTCGGCGCCGCCGGCGTGCCCGCTCCGCGCGTGGTGGCGGTGTGCGAGGACCCGGACGTCATCGGGGTGCCGTTCTACCTCATGGAGCTCGTCGAGGGGCACGTGCTCACCGACGCGCTGCCGCGCGGCTACGCCGATCCCCGCGACCGCGCGGCGACGGTGAACGAGGCCGTGGACACCCTCGCCCGCCTGCACCAGGTCCCCCTCGAGGGCGACGTCGCCGCGCTGGGCCGTCCCGCGGGCTACCTCGAGCGCCAGCTCCGACGGTTCTCCCAGATCTGGCCCCTCAACACCCGGCGCGAGGTGCCGCTCGTCGACCAGGTCGCCGAGCGCCTCGCTGCCGCCGTGCCGTCCGAGCCCGGCGCGAGCATCGTCCACGGCGACTTCCGCCTCGGCAACCTGATGTTCGCGGCACCGGGCCTGATCGCCGCGGTGCTGGACTGGGAGATGGCGGCGCTGGGCGACCCGCTCGCCGACCTCGGCTACCTGGTGGCGACCTACACGGAGGCCGGCAGGGCGACCACCCCCATGGACCTGACCCCGGTGACCGCGCTCCCGGGCTTCCCGACGCGGGCCGCGCTCGTCGCCCGGTACGCCGAGGCGACCGGCGCGGACGTGTCGATGCTGCCCTGGTACGAGGCGCTGGCGCTATGGAAGTCGGCGATCTTCTGCGAGGCCATGCACACGCGCTGGCTGGACGGCGAGCGACCCGGGGACACGTTCGCGCCCACGCTGGCGGAGGGTGTGCCCGCGCTCGCCCGCGCCGCCGCGGAGGCGCTCGACAGGCTGGAGGAGGGAGAGCGGTGAGGATCGTCGTGCTGATGAAGGTGGTGCCCGACACGTACCGGGACCGGACGCTGTCGCTGGAGACGGGGCTCGCGGAGCGGGCCCCGGAGGACGCCGTGATCGACGAGATCAACGAGCGCGCGCTCGAGGTCGCGCTCGCGCACGCCGATGCGCATCCGGACACCGAGGTGGTGGTCCTCGCGATGGCCGCCGAGCCCGCGCAGAGCGCCCTGCGCAAGGCGCTCGCGATGGGAGCCTCGTCGGCGGTGCAGGTGGTCGACGAGCGACTGCTCGGCGCGGACCTGATGCTGACCGCCGAGGTGCTCGCCGCCGCGGCACGACGCATCGGCTTCGACCTGATCGTCGCGGGCAACGCCTCGACCGACGGCGGCGGAGGTGCGGTGCCCGCGGCCATGGCCGAGCACCTCGCCGTGCCGTGCGCGACCGCGCTCGCCGCGATCGAGATCGGTGAGGACGCGGTGACCGGCACGCGCGCCTCCGACGCCGCCACCGTGCGCGTCACCGCGCCCCTGCCCGCGATCGTCTCGATCACCGAGGCGCTGCCCGACGCGAGGCTCGCGAGCTTCAAGGGGATCATGGCCGCCAAGAAGAAGACCGTCGAGACCCTCTCCCTGGACGACCTCGGGGTCGACGCCGAGGCTCCCGACGTGGCGCGGTCGATCATGATCGCCGCGCGTCAGCGACCGGCCCGCGAGGCCGGCATCAAGATCACCGACTCGGGTGACGCGGGCGAGCAGCTCGCCGCGTTCCTGGTCTCGAGCCGGCTGGTGTGAGGGGGAGGGACATGACCGACCACAGCGACGCGCCCGTGCTGGTGCTGCTCGACCGGCTGCCGTCCGGCGCCCTCGCCCCGTCCGCGGCCGGGCTGCTGGGCGCCGCGGCGGAGGTCGGCCTCCCCGTCGCCCTCGTCGTCGGCGACGGGGCACGCGAGGTCGCGGCGGCGGCAGGTGCGCTCGGCGCGACCCGGGTGCTGGTCGCCGATGCGGCCGAGGACGCGGTGACGGTGCCCGTCGTCGACGCGCTCGCGGCGGCCGTGGAGGCATCGATGCCCGCGGCGATCCTGGTGTCGCACTCCGTCGAGGCGCGTGAGGCCGCGGCCCGGCTCGCCGTTCGGAAGGGTGCGGCCCTGGCGGTCGACGCGGTGGGCGTGTCCCGCGACGCCGAGGGGATCGTCGCCCACCACAGCGCCTACGGTGGCGCCTACCTTGTCGACTCCGCCGCGACGTTCGGGGCGCCCGTCATCACGGTCCGCCAGGGAGCGGTCGACGCGCGGGGCGTGCCGGTCGAGCTGCCGGTGGTGGAGGCGCTGGAGGTGGCGCCGTCCGGCCTGCCCGCCGCGACCGTCGTCGAGGTCGAGCCCGTCGAGGCGACATCCTCCCGCCCGGACCTGCGCGGCGCCGCGAAGGTGGTCTCCGGCGGTCGCGGGCTCGGGTCCGCCGAGCAGTTCGCGCTGGTCGAGCAGCTCGCGGACACGCTCGGCGCCGCCGTCGGCGCCTCCCGTGCCGCGGTCGACGCGGGCTACATCCCCGCAGCGCATCAGGTGGGGCAGACCGGGGTCTCGGTGTCGCCGCAGCTCTACGTGGCGCTCGGCATCTCGGGGGCGATCCAGCACCGGGCGGGGATGCAGACGGCGAAGACCATCGTGGTGGTCAACAAGGACGCCGACGCGCCGCTGTTCGCGATCGCCGACTTCGGGGTGGTGGGCGACGTCTTCACCGTGGTCCCGCAGCTGATCAGCGCCCTCGAGTCGAGGAAGGGCGCATGACGGCCACCCTCCGTCGCGGTTTGCCGCGCGTACCCGGCGGGGAGCCGTGGCCGCCCGCGCCCGCCGCGACGGGGGACGATGCGGGGGCCCTGACGGGAGCCGCGCCCGCCGCCGTGACGCTCACCGCCGGGGCGCCCGCGGCGACCTCGACGACCGCCGTCGCCACCGCATCGTCCGTCCCGGGCGACCCCGCGCCGGGCGCCGGGCGTCCGCGTGGAGACGTCGCGCTGCGGCGGGGGCTTCCCCGAGTGCCCGGCGGGGAGCCGTGGCCGCCCGCCGGGTGGGCGCCGGCCGTCGAGGATCACGCTCCGGCTCCCCAGGAGCCGGCGCCGGAGCCCGCGGCGGTCGCCGCGGACGAGGCGCCCGGGACCGCCGACGCATCCCCGACCACGGAGAGCGATCCCGGTGGGCTCTCGCCCCGCGCGCGCCGCTCCCTCGGGATGGTGGCCGTGATCGCCGTTCTCGGGATCGCCGCGGTGCTCGGCGCCCGCCTGATCGTGGGCCTCGACGGCGTCCAGGCGTTCGTCGCCCGCTACCCGGGGGCGGTGCCGCCGCCCGAGGGCGCGCCGGTCGGCATCCCGACGTGGCTGTCGTGGACTCACTTCTTCAACGTGTTCCTGCTGGCGATGATCGTGCGCACCGGGCTCGAGGTGCGACGCCAGGCGCGGCCGGAGGCCTACTGGGCGCGCCGCTCCGACCCGCGGACGCGGATCAGCCTGCTCGCGTGGACCCACCAGGCGCTCGACGTGCTGTGGGTGGTCAACGGCGTCACCTACGTGGTGCTGCTGTTCGCGACGGGGCAGTGGATGCGGATCGTGCCGCTGTCGTGGGAGGTCGTGCCGAACGCCGTGTCGACCGCGCTGCAGTACCTGTCCCTGGACTGGCCCGTCGAGGACGGCTGGGCGTACTACAACTCGCTGCAGCAGCTCAGCTACGTCGTCACCGTCTTCATCGCGGCGCCGCTCGCGATCGCGACCGGGGTGCGCATGAGCATCTTCTGGCGCGCGGGCGGCCGCCTCGACCGGCTGTACCCCGTGACGGTGGCGCGGCGGATCCACTTCCCGGTGATGCTCTACTTCGTGCTGTTCGTGGTGAGCCACGTCGCGCTGGTGCTCGCGACCGGGGCGCGCCGCAACCTCAATCACATGTTCGCCGGCACCCAGGGCGAGGGCTGGACGGGCGCGATCGTGGCGACCGCGGCCCTGGCGGTCGTGGTCGGAGCCGTGCTCGCAGTCCGGCCGCTGCTGATCGCGCCCGTCGCGCGGCGCTTCGGGACGGTGAGCGGACGATGACCGCCACGATCGAATGTATGCACAAGACCTCCGAGAGTGCTAGTTTCGCGACCATGGAGCCGTTGTTGTATACAGAAGATCCGCCGGGAGCGCTGAGGACCAGCGACCGCGTCTACCGAGCGCTGCGGGACGAGATCCTCGATGGCACCCTCGCGCCCGGCGCGCCCCTCGCAGAGATCGAGCAGTCGGCGCGGCTCGGGGTCTCCCGCACGCCCCTGCGCGAGGCGCTGTCCCGCCTGCAGGGCGACGGACTGGTCGCGGCCCGCGGCGCGCGCGGCCTCGAGGTCGCCGGCCTGACGCTCGACGACGTGCGCGAGCTGTTCGAGATCCGCGAGGCGCTCGAGGTGAAGGCGGCCAGGCTCGCCGCGCTCCGCCGCGACCGCGGGGTCTTCGAGGTGCTGCGCGAGGAGGTCCGGGAGGCGGGGGAGCGGCTCGCCACCGAGGCGTCCCGCGACGACTTCTACGCGCAGACCGCGCGCATGGACGCCGCCATCGACGGGGCCGCCGCCAACCCCTACCTGCTGTCCGCGCTGCGCGGCGTGCGCGTGCACGTCGCCAGGATCCGGCGCCTGTCGAGCGACGACTCGGCCCGGCTCCGCAGCGCCACCCAGGAGCACCTCATGATCCTCGACGCGATCATCGAGGGCTCCGAGACCATGGCCGCGTACGCGACCGAGCTCCACCTGCACCGCAGCCTCGCGAACATCCTCGCGACCATGCGCCAGGATCCCACCCTGCCCCCGACCGCTGAGGAGCGTCACCAGTGAAGATGCACGCCGTCCGAGCCCACACGTCCGCCGAGGCGCTGCCCCGCGAGTGCCAGCTCGCCTGGTCGATCGCACAGGTCGCCGCCGACCCCGTGCCGATCGCCGACGACGTCGCCGAGATGGTGATCAACCGCGTGATCGACAACGCCGCGGTGGCGGCCGCGTCCTACTCGCGCGAGGCGCCCGCGGCGGCCCGCGCGCAGGCCCTCGCGCATCGTCCGTCCGCCGGAGGCGCGGGTGCGACGGTGTTCGGCGAGCCCGGCGCCACCCGTGTGAGCGCGGAGTGGGCGGCGTGGGCGAACGGCGTGGCCGTGCGGGAGCTCGACTACCACGACACCTTCCTCGCGGAGGAGTACTCGCACCCCGGCGACAACATCCCGCCGATCGTGGCGGTGGCGCAGCACGCCGCCGCGCGCGGGCTCACCGGGGCCGACCTGCTCCGCGGGATCGTCGCCGGATACGAGATCCAGGTCGACCTGGTCAAGGGCATCAGCCTGCACCGGCACAAGATCGACCACGTCGCGCACCTGGGGCCCAGCGCCGCCGCGGGCATGGGCGCCATGCTCGGCCTCGACGCCGAGACCATCTTCCAGGCGGTGGGTCAGGCCCTGCACACCACCACCGCGACCCGGCAGTCCCGCAAGGGCGAGATCTCGTCGTGGAAGGCGCACGCCCCGGCCCTGGCGGGCAAGCTCGCCGTGGAGGCGGTCGACCGCGCGATGCGGGGGCAGACGTCTCCGACGCCCATCTACGAGGGCGAGGACGGGGTGATCGCCTGGATGCTCGGCGGCTTCGACGCCCGCTACGAGGTCCCGCTGCCCGAGGCGGGGGAGACCAAGCGGGCGATCCTCGACACGTACACGAAGCAGCACTCGGCGGAGTACCAGTCGCAGGCGTGGATCGACCTCGCGCGGCGCCTGCACCGGGAGCGCCCCGAGATCGGCGATCCGGAGCGGGTCGCCAGCATCGTGCTCGCCACCTCGCACCACACGCACTACGTGATCGGGTCCGGCTCGGGCGACCCCGAGAAGTACTCGCCGACCGCGTCGCGGGAGACGCTCGACCACTCCCTGCCGTACATCTTCACCGTCGCCCTGCAGGACGGCGCGTTCGATCACGAGACCTCGTACCTGCCGGCGCGGGCCGCGCGGCCCGACACGGTCGCGCTGTGGCAGCGGATCACCACCACCGAGGACCCCGAGTGGACGCGCCGCTACCACTCGAACGACCCGGCGGAGAAGGCCTTCGGCGGCACGATCCGGGTGACCTTCACCGACGGCTCGGTGCACGAGGAGTCGATCGCGGTCGCCGACGCCCACCCGCTGGGCGCCAAGCCGTTCGCGCGCGACGACTACGTCGGCAAGTTCCGCACGCTCGCCGACGGCATCGTCCCGCCCGCCGAGATCGAGCGGTTCCTGGACGTCGCGCAGCGGCTGCCGGAGCTCGGCTCCGACGAGCTCGGCGGGCTGACGTTCACCGTGTCCGACCAGGTGCGCGCGGCCGCGCCCGCGCCGTCCGGGCTGCTGTAGGGGAGGGGACGATGCTCTACGCGACCACCTCGGCGGCCGACAAGCGGGCCGCGTTCCGAGCCCGGCTGGCCTCCGGCGAGCTCCTGCGCTTCCCCGGGGCCTTCAACCCGCTGTCGGCGCGGCTCATCGAGCAGCGCGGCTTCGAGGGCGTCTACATCTCCGGTGCGGTGCTCTCCGCCGACCTGGGGCTGCCGGACATCGGCCTCACGACGCTCACCGAGGTCGCGGGGCGGTCGCGCCAGATCGCCAGGGTCACCGACCTGCCGGCGCTCGTCGACGCCGACACCGGCTTCGGGGAGCCCATGAACGTCGCCAGGAGCGTCCAGGAGATGGAGGATGCCGGCGTCGCGGGCCTGCACATCGAGGACCAGGTCAACCCCAAGCGCTGCGGCCACCTCGACGGCAAGGAGGTGGTGGGGCTCGACCTCGCCGTACGCCGCATCCGCGCCGCGGTCGACGGTCGCCGCGACCCGAACCTGCTCATCATGGCGCGCACCGACGTGCGTGGCGTCGAGGGCCTCGACGCGGCCACGGACCGGGCCAGGGCCCTGGTCGACGCGGGCGCGGACGCGATCTTCCCCGAGGCGATGGCCACCCTCGCCGAGTTCGAGGCCATGCGCGCGGCGGTGGACGTGCCGATCCTCGCGAACATGACCGAGTTCGGGAAGTCCGAGCTGTTCTCCGTGGACAGCCTCCGGGACGTCGGCGTGAGCATCGTCATCTGGCCCGTCTCGCTGCTGCGGCTCGCGATGGGATCCGCGGTGCGCGGGCTCGACGAGCTCCAGTCCGCGGGCCACCTCACCGGGCTGCTCGGGCAGATGCAGCACCGCGCGGACCTGTACGACCTGCTCGACTACGAGTCCTACGGCCGCTTCGACTCGAACGTGTTCACCTTCACCGTCACCAAGGACTGAATCGACCCCTCCTCGCACCGCACGGTGCCCGTCCCCACATCACAAAGGAGTGATCATGAGCGACACCCCCGAGATCAAGAAGGGCCTCGCCGGCGTCACCGTGGACCACACGGCCGTGTCGAAGGTCAACGTCGACACCAACTCGCTGCTGTACCGCGGGTACCCGGTCCAGGAGCTCGCGGCCATGCGTTCGTTCGAGGAGGTGGTCTACCTGCTCTGGTACGGGGAGCTGCCGACGGCCGAGCAGCTCGCGCAGTTCCAGCGCATCGAGCGCTCGCACCGGACGCTCGATCCGGCCATCGCGCGGGTGATCGACCAGCTGGTGGGGACCGCTCATCCCATGGACATCGTGCGCACCGCGGTGAGCATGCTGGGCGCGAGCGACCCCACCGCCTGGGACAGCGAGCCCCACGCGATCCTCGACAAGGCCCTCGCGCTGTTCGCCCAGCTGCCCGGGATCGTCGCGTACATCCAGCGCTGCGAGCGAGGGCTGGGCGCGATCGCGCCGCGTGACGACCTCGGCTACGCGGCGAACTTCCTGTGGATGACCTTCGGTGAGGAGCCGCACCCGGTGGCGCGCGAGGCCTTCGACGTGTCGATGACGCTCTACGCGGAGCACTCGTTCAACGCCTCCACCTTCACCGCGCGCGTGGTGACCTCGACGCTGTCGGACTACTACAGCGCGGTGGTCGCGGCGATCGGCGCGCTCAAGGGCCCGCTGCACGGCGGCGCGAACGAGGCGGTGATGCGCACGTTCGAGGAGATCGGCGACGCCTCACGCGTGACCGGGTGGCTCGACGAGGCGCTGGGCGCGAAGCGCAAGATCATGGGATTCGGCCACCGGGTCTACAAGCGCGGGGACTCGCGCGTGCCGACCATGCACGCGGCGCTCGACACGCTCATCGCGCACTACGGACGGCCGGACATCGCCGACCTGTACGACCGGCTGGAGGCGGAGTTCGTCGCGCGCAAGGGGATCTACCCGAACCTCGACTACCCCTCGGGGCCGGCGTATCACCTGATCGGGTTCGACACTGCGATCTTCACGCCGATCTTCGTGGCGTCCCGCGTCGCGGGCTGGACCGCGCACATCCAGGAGCAGCTGGCCTCGAACGCCCTGATCCGGCCGCTGAGCGCGTACAACGGCCCGGCGGAGCGGCACATCGAGGGCTACGTGGCGGACGAGCGTGCGATCGCCGCCGCGACGCGTCAGGAGGAGCTCGCGGGGTAGCGAGGCGCGCACCTGCCCGACTGCCCACCTGCTCTCCACTCGCGCCGGACATGAGTGCGCGATCGTTGCCGTATCGCCGCACTCATGTCCGGCCCAGGCGCGAACTGATGGCCGCGCGCAGGAGCGTCCGGCATCGGTCGGGGTCCCTCATGAGCTCGCGGAAGCCGAACCGCACGGTCGCGTAACCCGCCGCCAGCAGCTCCGCATCGCGGGCCCGGTCCCGCGCCACCTGCTCAGGACCATCGTGATACGCCGAGCCGTCGAGCTCGATCACCAGGCGCGCACGCCGATGCAGGAGGTCCGCGATGCGGGTCCGTCCCGCGGCACGGATCGAGACCTGCGCCTCGAGCTCGGCGAACTCGTGACCGACGAACACCCGCCGTCGCGCCAGGACCTCCGTGGGCGACGTCGCCCCGTCGTCGAACTCGTCCAGCAGCCGGACCAGCGAGCGGCGATCGGCGACCCTCGCGCGCCGGTCGGCCGCCCGACGTAGCTGACGGGGCGACACCGCCCGAAGCCAGAGGGCGGTGTAGAACACGGTCTCCCGGTCGGGCGGCGCCGCGATGCACCATGCGTCGAGCACCGCGTCGTCGCTCACCAGGCACGTGACGCCCCCGACCGTGATCCGCCACCGAACCGGTTCTCCGTAGGTGACGCGCAGCCAGGCCGGCGTGCGGACGTGGCCGTGCCGCGCACTGCGAGCCTCGACCCGGTGAGGTGCGGGGAACCGGCTGTCGAGCAGGTGGAGTGCGGAGCGGCCGGTGATCACCAAAGCGCCCCGCGACCAGCGCACGACGGCTGCGCACCGCACCCGATGGTCATCCGCGTGCGCGGCGAGGCAATACCAGCCGGGCAGCACCCTGGTCAGCGTTCCGTCGGCGACGGCGTGCTCCAGTCCGGCCCGTCCGATCGCGTCGAGCACCTGCCTGCGCGGGAGGACCGGGTCTCGCGGGCCGTCGAGCCGCGTCATCAGAGCGGTCAGGCGGCCGTCGGAGCGTGCTGCGCGGGCCATGGGTCGAGGCTCGCGCACCTGGCGACACGTGACACCGATCGTCTCCTCGAGGGGGAGAGAAGGCCGTTCCGGCTCGGCGCCGGACATCGGTGCCCGAGACAGGGGGAGATCAGGCAGCCATGTCCGGCCGGGCGAGGGAGATCGGAGGGTGTCGGCTCCGCGGCGCTACGGCACCAGGTCCGCTGCGACCCTGAGCGCCGCCTGACCGCGCTCCTCGACCGTGCCTCCGAGGTCGCTCTCGAGCTTGTTGGCGATCAGCACGGTCATCACTGCCATGCGCATCCGCAGCCGGTCCTCGAGCGGGGCGTCCGCCGGCAGCGACGAGTCCCACAGCTTCTGCTTGAGCTGGTGGACCAGCCCGGTGGTGGAGGCGAGGTTCTGCAGCGCGACCTCGTTCTGCTGCACGCACCGCATCACCTCGCCGGGGGTGCCGCGGGTGACGTCGACCAGCCGCGCGATCATCTCCAGGCGCCGCTCGCGCGTCGCCGGGCCGTCGTTCATCCACGTCACCAGCGCGTCGACCTCGTCGAGGACCTGCGCGATCAAGGAGTCGAGGATCTCCTCCTTGGACTTGAAGTGGTAGTAGAGCGCGGCCTTGGTGACGCCCAGGTCCTCGGCGATCTCGCGCAGCGAGGTCTGGTCGTAGCCCTGCGAGGTGAAGCGCTCGAGCGCGACGTCCTGGATGCGCGCACGGGTGTCGCCCCGGCGGCGCGTGGCGGTGTCGGTCATGGCTTCCTTCCTACCTCTCGCGGGGGACGATGCGGCGGTCCGACACGTCCCGGGAATTGACTTGACGACCGGTTAGTTGTGTGAATACTATCACCGAGAGAACTTACCGGTCGGCTAGGAAGTTCCCCGGGCATCGTCCCGCCGCCGCCCGGACCGTCGCCGGCGCCTCGCCGGCACCGCCCTCACGGGCTCCCCGCATGGTCGCGCTCGACGAACGTCCCTGCCGTCGCGGCCCCTGCACACGAAAGGCTCCCCATGGACACCACCCCCGATCCCCGCCGCTGGTGGGGGCTCGCCGCGATCGGCCTCGCGCAGCTGATGGTCGTGCTCGACATGACGATCGTCAACATCGCGCTGCCCACCGCACAGGCGGACCTGGGCATCTCGGATGCCGACCGCCAGTGGGTCATCACCGCCTACACGCTCGCGTTCGGCGGGCTGCTGCTGCTCGGCGGTCGCCTCGGCGACGTGTTCGGCCGCAAGAACACGATGATCATCGGCCTGAGCGGCTTCGCCCTCGCCTCGGCGTTCGGCGGCTTCTCGCAGTCGCTCACGATGCTGCTGGTCGCCCGCGCCCTCCAGGGAGTGTTCGCCGCGCTCCTCGCCCCCGCGGCGCTGTCGATGTTGAACATCACCTTCACCGAGCCGAAGGAGCGCGCTCGCGCGCTCGGCGTCTACGGCGCCATCGCCGGCGGCGGCGCCGCGATCGGTCTCATCCTGGGCGGCGCGCTGACGCAGTACGTCGACTGGCGCTGGACGCTCATGGTCAACGTCCCGATCGCGGTGGTCGCGGTCATCGGCACCGCGCTGTTCCTCCACGACCGCCGCACGCCGGGCATCCGCACCCGGCTCGACATCCCGGGCGCGGTGCTGGCCTCGAGCGGCCTGCTCGCGATCGTCTTCGCCCTCAGCGAGGCGGAGCAGCACGGATGGTCCTCCGGCCTCGTCCTCGGGATGCTGGGGCTCGGCGCGATCCTGATGGTCGCGTTCGTCCTGGTCGAGCGCCGTACCCCGCACGCGCTGCTGCCGCTGCACCTGCTGCGCGAGCGTAACCGGGTGGGCGCGCTGCTCGCCGTCGGCCTGACGCAGATCGGCATGTTCGGCGTGTTCCTGTTCCTCACCTACTACCTCCAGGGCGTGCAGGGCTACTCGCCGCTGAGGACCGGCGTCGCGTTCCTCCCCATGGTGCTGGGCATGATGACGGGCGCGGTCGGCATCTCCGCCCGCCTGCTCCCGCGGGTCGGGCCTCGCCGCCTCATGGTCCCGGGCACGCTGCTCGGCGCGGGCGCCCTCGCGTTCCTCACGCAGATCGAGGTCGGCTCGTCGTACTGGTTGCACGTGCTGCCCGGTCTGGTGGTGCTCGGCCTCGGCATGGGCATGACGTTCATGCCGTCGATGGCGACCGTCACCGGGGGAGTGCGCGGGACCGATGCGGGCGTGGTCTCGGCGACCCTCAACACCACCCAGCAGGTGGGCGGCTCCGTCGGCATCGCGCTGCTCAACACGATCGCCGCGACGGCGACCGCGAACTGGATCGTCGACACCGGCGCGTCCGCCCCTGCCGAGATGGCGCAGGCGGCCGTGCACGGCTTCACCACCGCCATGTGGGTGTCCGTCGGAGCCGTCCTGCTGGCCTCGCTCGCGGCGGGCCTGCTGGTGACGATGCGCCCGGCAGCGGGCGGCGACGCCCACGTCGCGTCCGAGGCGGCCGAGCGGGAGGCCGCGATCGCGAGCTCCGGCGAGGCGATCTCGGGCGGCGATCTCGCCGCCGCGCCCGCCTTCGCCGACGGCGAGCCGCACCCGGGGGGATCGCGCGGCTGACGCATCGTCCCGTCCCGGCGCCCTCGGCTCTCGAGAGAGACCCGGGGGCGCCGCGCCGTCCCTCGTCAGGATGCGCGACGGCGCGGCACGAGCTCGATCACCCGGACCTCGAGCGGCTCCAGCACGGCGGAGACCGTGAGCGTGCCGTCGACGCCCGCCTCCACGTCGTTCACGATCATCTGCGGGACGGAGACCTGCCGGATGTAGTCGACCTCCGGGGGATCGATCGACGGCGCGCCCATCCGCAGCCAGGTGTCGAAGGCCGAGCCGTGGTCGGCGTTGATGACCTCCTCGCGCTGGCGGTACGTGCCCGGCGCGAGCCCGGTGAGCTCCAGCGAGACGTCCATGCGCCCGACCTCGGAGAACGGGGCGTAGCGCTCGAGGTAGGTCATGTCGTAGCGCTCGCCCGAGGCGAACAGGTGGCTGAAGTGCTCGTAGTTGTACAGGTAGATCTGCACGGCGTGATCGCTGGCCGTCACGAAGTGGCCCTCGCCTGAGGCGAGCAGGCGGTCGCCGGCGCGACGCAGGGCGGCGAGCACGTAGTAGTGGGGCTTCTTGACCCCGTTGTAGGTGTAGAGCCCCAGGCCGCCGTGGAACATGTCGTCGGACGGCTGCAGCTCCTCGACCAGGTCCGTGAGCATCCAGTAGCCGAACGAGTCCAGGTCGTCGTAGTTCTCGAGCAGGTTCTTCGCGAGGTAGCAGCTCTTGAACGTCGTGTCGTTCAGGAGGTCGCGGTGGGACACCGTGAGGTTCCACTCGGTCATGTACACGGGGGTGGCCATCCCCCGCTCCTGGAGCAGCATGCGGAGCTGGCGGACGGTCTTGTGGAACGTGTCCTGGTCCTTGTTGAGGCGCAGCCCGGCCGGCTCTCCGGGGGAGTGCTCGTCGAGCCGGGCGCGCGAGAAGTCGTTGTCGTAGAAGTGCACCGTGAGGAAGTCCGGGGCGCGCCCGGCGGCCTCGGCGTGGTCGAGGAAGGCGAGCAGCCAGTCCTTGTCCTGGGCGTAGCTCACGAGCATCGCGGGGCTGCCGAACGCCAGGTCGGTGCCGGACCGCTTCACCGCGTCGTACGTCGCGTCGTAGAAGTCGTAGAACAGCGCGTCGTCGTCGAAGCCGAAGAGCGTGGACCCGGTGTCGGGCTCGTTCCAGGGGCTGAAGAGCCAGCGGGACACCTCGGCGTGCCCGTAGCGGTCGATCGCGTGCCTCACGAACGCCTCGACCAGCGCGGTCCAGCCCTCGAGGCTCGCCGGCGGGCTGACGTTGAACGGCGCGGAGAAGACCGTCCGGTCCGCGATCGAGGCCATCTCCTGCGGCGTGAAGGAGAGTTCGACGAACGGCCGGAGCCCGATCGACAGCAGGAAGTCGAGGACCTTGTCGAGCAGGACGAAGCTGTAGACCGGCCGGCCGTCCCTGTCCTCGCGGTACACGTGCATGTCGTCCGCGAACAAGCCGTGGAACTTGATGTACTCGAAGCCCACGTCCGCCTGCCACTCGGCGAGCATGTCGCGGACCTCCTGGTACAGCAGCTCCTTGGCGCGGCCGACGGTCGTCACCTTGCGGTACGCGTGGTGGAGCGCGCGCCCGTCCGCGGTCACGTCGATCGCGTCCACCGCGACCACCTTCGCGAGCGGATCCGCGTCGAAGGCGGCCGTGACGTGACCGTCGCTCTCCTCGGGCAGGTACTTCGCGAGCAGGGCCAGCGGGGAGTCCGGCGCGGGTCGCGCCGTGGTCGATCGGCGTGACGGGCCGTCGCGGCCTTCCTTCTTCTGCAGCTCGTCGCGGCGGTACTGGCTCGGCAGCACCCCGAAGCGTTCTTTGAACACCTTGACGAAGGCGCGGGGATCCCTGAAGCCGTTGCGGCGGGCCACCGTCTCGACGCTCTCGTCGGTGGTCACCAGGTCGTCGACCGCCCGGTCGAGCCGCAGCGCGTTGTAGTACGCGGAGAACGTCATCCCGACGTTCTCCTTGAAGAACGCGGAGAGGTAGGGCGCGGACAGGTGCTCGTGCGCCGCGACCTGGTTGAGGGTCAGCGCCTCCGCGTAGTGCTCGTCGATGTAGCGGAGGAGCCGGCGCATGCGGCTGCGATGCTTGTCGGACGCGGTCGTGCCGCCGGCGGGGTCGGCGATGAAGCCTCGGGTCAGCTCGTCGAGCAGCGCGTAGAGCAGCGCGAGGGTCTTGAAGCGGTTCTGCTCGTCCTCGGTCGCGTTGGCCTTGACGACCAGGGCGAGCAGGTGGAGCAGCGGACGGAACGCGCGGCGGTGGGAGGCCGCCGCCGAGTTGACGCGGAACTCGACCTCGTCGAGCGACTCGTCGAGGCGCCGCACGTCGAGTCGGAGGACGATCACCTGGAAGGGGTCGTCGGACTCGAGGGCGACGAGCCGCCGCGCGTTCGCGAGATAGACGTCGTCGGGCTCGAGGGTGACCTCGTCCTCGTCGTCGACCACCGTCGGGCGGCCGTGGACCACGAAGATCAGTTGGGACTCGTCACGACGGCTCGGCGGGACCATGCCGTCGGACTCGACGAACATCACGCGCGCGGGCAGCGCGCGCGGCAGGACGACCAGCTCGCTCTCGGAGTACACGGCGGTATTGTCTCGCGTCCCGGTGGCGAGGGCTGATCAGACGCTCACGAGGGCGGCGATGCCCGCCACGCTCGCGAGGGCCCGGGTGACATCGGGGTGTGCTGCGGCGTCCCCCAGGCCGAGCACCTCTCCGAAGCCGCCGGCGTGCGCCGTGCCGGCGCCCTCGCGGGTGCTCACGACCGCCGCGCACTGGTACGCGGGCAGCGCGAGAAGGTCGGCGGCGCGGAGGAGGCCCTCCGGATCGGGCTCCCGGCGCGACATGTTCGCGCCGTCCGACACGGCGTCGAACCGGTCCCGGAGCCCCGTGCGCTCGAGGATCATGCGGGAGCTGCGGCTCGCGGACGCGACGGCGAGCCGCAGCCCGCGGGCGCGAAGGTCCGCGAGCAGCGTGGGCACCGCGGGGTCGATGTCGCGCGGGGACAGCCCGCGCACGAGCTCGCGGTGGATGGCCGTGCGCTCGTCCGCGAGAAGCTCCTTCTCGGTCCGCGACACCTCGGCGTCGCCGAGCGCGAGGATCGCGTCGAGCGTCTCGGAGCGGGACAGGCCCCGCAGCCGGGCGTGGTCGTCGCGGCCGAACGCGATGCCCAGGCGGGAGGCGACGGTCGCCCACGCCCGGAAGCTCGTCTCGTCGGTGTCGACCAGCACGCCGTCGAGGGCGAAGACGATGCCCCGGGTCCCGGTCACGACCGGTCGGCGGATCGCCGCCGTGGACGCGGGCCCGTGGCCGTCGCGGCCGTCACGCCGAGGCCCCGACGCCGGCGGTCTCGCGCGGGGGCGCGGCGGGTCCCGACGGCGGCCGGTTGCCGAGCCGGGCCCGACGCCACCAGTGCTTCGCCCGCTCCTCGTTGCTCAGGAAGATGAGGAAGGCCACCAGCAGGAACGCCGTGATGAGCGACTGCTGTGCGGACGTGAGCCGCAGCGCCGAGTAGCCGAGCCCGATCACCGACATGCTCAGCGCGCCGAGCAGGTAGCCGAGCTTGTCGTTGGAGTAGCGGCCGATGTAGCCGCCGACGAACATCGGAAGGAACGCGGTGAACATGATGCCGATGGTCGAGAAATTGATGCTGCCGGCCTCGATGAGGCCCTTGCCCGACGCCTGGATCAGGCCCACCACGCCCATCAGGCCGCCCGACACCGCGTAGGTGGCGATCGCGTTGCCCTTCTCCTTCACGCCGGCCGACACGGCGGCGTGCTGACCGGTGATGAGGGCACGGTAGTCCGAGCCGAACCGCGAGCGGTCGAAGACGGTGTAGACGCCGACCAGCGCGAGCACGATCACGATCACGAGCGCGGTGAGGTTCTTGCCGAAGGCGACGAGCTCGGGGTACTGCGTGAAGCTGATGTTGCCGCCGCCGGTGATGGTGAACGCCAGGCCCTCGAAGAGCAGCGTCACGCCCAGGGAGCTCACCAGCGGGGAGATGCGGAGCGTCACGTAGAGGAGGCCGGAGAAGGCGCCCAGGAGCGCGCCGGCCGCCAGCGTCACGGCCGCCATCGCGGGGAAGCCGCCGCCGACGTTGATCGCGATGGTGGCGCCGATGGTGCTCGACGCGAGCGCCATGGCACCCAGCGAGAAGTCGAAGCGCCCGCTGTTGAGGTTGATCGCGAGAGCCATGGTCGTCAGCATCGTCACCGCGGTGGTGCGCGCCAGGATCATCAGGCTGTCGCTGGAGCTGAACAGGGAGGCACCGTCGATGGCGGCCAGCGCCCAGACGACCGCGAACACTCCGACCGGGATGATCAGGGTTCCCGTTGCCCGTCGCATGAAGCTGCCCATCTCTGGTGCCTCCCTGTCCTTTCCTAGGGGTGTGTCAGCCGACCAGGTCGGCGAACGTGTACTTGCTCACGAAGTCGGCGAACTCGTCGTAGCTCGCGCCGGAGGCCACGAACGGCGACAGGGCGTCGACGTCGTAGACGGGGGCGTCGACGTTGTCGGCGTCGACGATCTCCTGGAACTCCTCGGCCGTGGTGGCCTCCCAGTAGCCCTGGCTCAGCGCGAAGGCCGAGCCCTCGGCGGTGCGGTAGGGCTCGCCCTGGACCGCGGAGAGGGTCGCCGCGAAGATCGGGCCGTTGATCGAGGTGAACTTGCCCGCGAGGAAGCCGAGGGTGCCGTTCTCCATCGCCACGAGGTTGTCCTCGGTGTAGGCGTCGATGTCACCGATCTGGATGCCGGTGCCGTCCACGGCGGCGCCCAGGATCGCGTTGCCGGTGCCGACCGCGAGGATCGCGTCGGGGCCCGCGGCGATCATGTCGGCCATGCTGGCCTGCCACGCGGCGTCGAAGTCCCAGGTCTCGAGGTAGCCCGAGAGGGTGTAGACGTCCGACTCGAAGTCCGCGATCTTGATGGTGCCGTCCTGGTAGATCTTGCCCAGGATGTCGCCCATCTCCGTGGCGCCGCCGTACGAGGTGGTCGGGTCCTCCGCGAGCGCGGCGAGCATGCCGGCGGCGCGGTAGATGTGCATCTCGAGGTAGTAGGGCACGCCGCCGCCGAAGATGCCGAACTCGGTGTCGCCCTCGGCGGTGAAGTGCTTCACCATGTCGTAGCCGGCCTGGTACTCGGTCATCGCGTCGGGGCCGATGGCGCCGACGTAGTACTCGTAGTCCTTGAAGGTCTCGTACTCCTCCTCGGACAGGGCGCCGGTCGCGACGGCGTAGTAGATGCCCGCGTCCTCGGCCATGTCGAGCTGCGTCGGGCGGTCCGCCGACGCGAAGGAGATGACGGCCTCGCAGTTGTTCGCGATGAAGCCCTCCATCGCGGTCTTCTCCGCCTCGGCGTCCGCCAGCTCGTCGGAGTACACGAACTCCACCGGGAAGTTCCCGGCGATGTAGTCGGTGTAGTAGTCGCGGAAGCTCAGCGCCTCCGACGACGTCACGTCGGCGACGAGCACGCACATCTTCACCGGGTCGGCCGCGGCGGCGTCCGTCGCGCCCGCGCTCGAGCCGTCGGTGGTGCCCGCGCTGCTCGAGCAGGCGGCCAGCGACAGCGCGGCGGCGACACCAGCAGCGGTGCCGAACGCCATCTTGCGAGTGATCTTCATGATGTTCCCTTCATTGGGTGGGGTACTGCGATCTGGTGGAGCAGGGGAGGGTGGTCAGCGGGGCAGGACCTTGGTGCGGAAGCCCGAGGCCGCGAGCCAGACGACGGCGAGGAACAGGACGGCGCGGACCATCTGGGCGATCCCGGCGCCGCCGGCCATGCCCTGGAGCATGATCGACATGGTCTGGTTGAGCAGCGCCATGGAGATGCCGCCGATGATCGCGGCGTAGATCCGGCTGCGGGGCCCGCCGGAGATCACCATGCCGCCGAAGACCATCGCGACCAGGATGTTCATCCCGATGTCGGAGGCGCTGGTCACCGTGAGGGTGGGCGTGCGGAGCGCGGTCAGGAACGCGCCGAGGCCCACGCCGAGGCCGGCGATCGCGAACGCCGCGATGGCGGTCAGCTTCATCGAGACGCCGGTGAGCCTCGCGGTGACCGGGTTGCCGCCCATGAGCTTCTCCACGCGGCCCAGGCGTGTGTAGTTGAACAGGAACACGCAGAGCGCGAGGAACGCGACGGCGACGATGATCTTCACCGTGAGCGTGTCGTACTCGCGGGCGAACGACCGGTCGATCCGGATCTGGGCGCCTCCCGTGGTCTGGACGAGCGCGGCGGCGACGGCACCCAGCACCGACAGCATGGCGACGGTCGTCACGAAGACCGGCAGGTTGAACACGGCGGCGAGCGTCGCGCTGATGAGGGAGGCGGTGACGGCCGCGAGGACGCTGGCCCCAAGCATCAGCCAGAGGTTCCCGGTCGCGTTGTGCACCAGGCCCGCGACCATGGCGGCGACCAGCGTCGAGGCGCCGAGGCTGATGTCGAAGGAGCCCATCGCGAAGATGAAGATGGCGCCGGTCGCGATGATGATGACGATCACGGACTGGTTGACCAGGGTCTCGACCGCGTAGCCCATGTTGGTGCCCGCCGACGTGCCCGCCAGCACGAACGCGACCGCGAGGACCGCGAGACCGATCAGCGGCGCGAGGTCGGCGAAGAGCTTGCCGCGTCGAGCCTTGGCGGCCGCGGCGGCGTCCTCCTTGGCGATGGCGGCCTTGGTGGGCGTGGCGGGCGTGCCCGCCACCGCATCGTCCTGGGCCACGGTGGTGCCGTTCAGATCATGCATTCGATGATCTCCATCTCGTTGAGGTCGGCGCTGCGCTCGAACTCGCGCACCACGCGACCGTCCTTCATGATCAGCAGGCGGTCGCTCATGCCCATGAGCTCGGTCATCTCCTCGGAGATGAGGACGATCGCCTTGCCCTCGTCCTTCAGCTGGGTCATCAGGCGGTACATCGCCTGCTTGACGCCGACGTCGACGCCGCGGGTCGGGCAGTCGAGGATCAGGACCTCGGTGCCGCACGCGATCCACTTGCCGAACACGACCTTCTGCTTGTTGCCGCCGGAGAGCGTGGAGACGATGGTGCCGGCGCCGGGCGCCTTGATCTCCAGCTGGTCCATGGGGGTCTTCACGTAGGCGTTCTCGGCGCCGGAGGTGATGAGCCCCGCGCGTCCCTTGCCGATCAGCCGGAGCCCGGCGCTGGCGATGTTGTCGCGGATCGAGGCGCTCAGGCTGAGCGACTCGGTGTCGCGGTCCTTCGAGACGTAGCCGAGCGCGTTGCGGACGGCGCGGCGCTCGTTCGAGATCCTCACGCCGCGTGACTCGACCGCGCCCGAGTCGAGCACCACTGCGCCGAAGAGCGCCTTGCCCAGCTCGTGCATGCCGCAGTGGCTCAGCCCGCCGACGCCGACGATCTCGCCGCTGCGGACGTCGATGGTGACATCGCGGAGCTTGTCGCCGAGGTTCAGCCCGGTCGCCGACAGCATCACCTCGTCGTTCGCCGTGGCCTTGTTGTCCTCGCGGTAGTAATGACCCTCCATCGAGCGGCCGATCATCGCGGCGCGGATCGCGCCCTCGTCGAACTCGTCCTTGTCGAAGGTGCAGATGATGTCGCCGTCGCGCAGCACGGTGAGGCGGTCGCAGACGGACATGATCTCGTCGAGGTCGTGCGAGATGAAGATGACGGCGCCGCGGGTCTTGTGGTCGTCCATCGCCTTGTAGAGCAGGTCACGACCGTCCTGGCCGAGCGCGGTGGTGGTCTCGTCGATCACGACCACCGCGGGGTCGTACATCATCACGCGCGCGAGCTCGACGAGCTTGCGGGTCTGGAAGTCGCAGGCGCCCGCGGGGGTGGCGGGGTTGACGTCGGTGACGCCGATCGCCTCGAGCGCCGCGGTAGCGCGCGCGTTCATCTCGCGGCGGTTGACGAGGCCCAGGGTGGAGAACTGGCCCGTCTCGCCCAGGAACAGGTTCTCGGCGATGGTGATGCCCGGCACGGTGCCGCTCTCCTGCACGACCATGCCGATGCCGTTCGCGAGCGACTCGTTGACCGTCGCGGGGGACCACGGCCCGCCGCGGAAGATCATGGTCCCGGTGTCGGCCGGCTGGCTGCCCGCGACGATCGAGGTGAGCGTCGACTTACCCGAGCCGTTCTCGCCGATCAGGCCGTGGATCTCACCGTCGCGGAGCTCGAAGTCGACGTTCTTCAGCGCGCGGACCACGCCGAAGCTCTTCGACATGCCGGTCACCGTGAGTACGACGTCGTTCGTCACTCTGCGCTGCCTCTCTGTTTCGCCGTTGAACTTTCGAGGCAAAGTTACGTAGAGGTTTCGACGCGCTTCAACGAGCATCCGTACGGCATTTCCGGGGATGCGTTGCGGGGGCTACCGGAGCAGGGAGGCGCCGCGCGCGTCCGCCTGCATATCGATGTGCGCCGCAAGCGGAGCGCCCAGATGAAGAGAATGAGCCAGACGGGTCGCGGGCGCGTTTCCTTCGGATTCTTCGGGTCCAACGTCCCGGAGGCGCGTGCGCGCCGCGCGCGGGAGCTACTCGGAGCCGAAGTCCTGCAGCTCGCCCTCGCAGCGCTCCTCGACCTGGTCCACCAGACGGCCGACGGCGGACGTGACCTCGTCCTCGGTGAGCGCCGTCGCCTCCGCGATGCCCGCCTCGATGTCCTCGACCACCGACCGGACCACGCCGACGTCGTCGGCCAGGTCCTCGGGACCGGAGCGGTCGAGCGCATCGACCAGGTTGCGCGCGGCCTCGGCGTTCGCGCTGTCGACAGCGGCCGCCAGCCGCACCACGTCGGAGCACCAGCGGATGTCGTCGATCTGGCCGCGGAACTCCTGGATCTGGCTGCACCCGGTGAGCGCGAGCGCGATCGCGACGGGCAGGGACAGCAGCGCGGACCGGGCGTTCATGCCTCACCTCCGAAGCGGGCGGCTCCTGTCATCGTAGGCGAGTCGCGCCGCGCTGTCCCGGGATGGCCGGGCGCTCCCGGCCGCGCGATCAGGGAGTGAACAGGTAGTTGCGGCGCTCGTCCGTGACGCGCGCCGCCGGGCGCCACCCCCGCCGCGTCCACCCGTGCATCGTGTAGCCCTGGTCGAGGAGGAAGCCCGTCACCTGCGCCACGGAGATCCCGTACTTGTCGAGGTGACGCTCCTCGATCTCGAGCTGGACGATCGGCCGGTGCCGGGCGATGGTGCGCGCTCCTCCGGTCAGCACGTGGAGCTCCCCGCCCTCGACATCGGCCTTGATCATGTCGAGCCGGGTGAGCCCGTGGAGGGCGGCCAGGTCGTCCAGGGTCGACACCTCGACGGGATAGCGGCGCTCGCCGCCGAAGTCCGCGGCATTGGGTCCCGCGCCGGTGGCGTGCCTGGTCACGAAGGCCCGGCCGGAGACCGCGCGGCCGCGGCGCACCGGCACGCTCAGCTCCGAGCGGCCCGGAGCCGAGCCGATGGCGCACGCGTGGCGCACCACGCGGTCGTCGGCGCGGTAGAGCCGCACCACGGCGTCGAGCACGCGACGCGAGGACGGCTGAGGCTCGACCGCATGCACGGTGCCGCCCGTGCCGACGGCGGTGATCATCGCGGCGGTGTACAGGCCGTACCCGGCGCCGACGTCGACGCAGACGCCGCCGGGCGGCACGAGCTCGGCGATCGCGCTCACCTCGTCCTCGAGGAACCAGGCGCTGCGCGCGAGCACGCCGAGCAGGGTGCGGGGCGCCGGACGGTCCCCGCGCGCCGTGCTCCTCGCCGTCACGCTCATGCTCCCCGCGTCCCCCTCCGGTGGCAGGCAACTGACCCAAGGATTCCCGACCGGCGTGCACGGTGCAAGCGCTCGGACGGGTGCCGCGGCCGGCCTGCGACGCCGAAGGCCCGCCCCGCGGATGCGGGACGGGCCTTCGGGTGAACGCTACGCGGGCTGCTCAGCAGTCGTAGTAGAGCTCGAACTCGTGCGGGTGCGGACGGAAGCGCAGCGGGTCGATCTCCTGCGTGCGCTTGAGGTCGATCCACATCTCGATGAGGTCCTCGGTGAACACGCCGCCCTCGGTGAGGAACGCGTGGTCGGCCTCGAGCGAGTCGAGCACCTTCGGGAGCGAGTCCGGCACCTGCGGGATGAGGGCGTGCTCCTCCGGGGGAAGCTCGTAGAGGTCCTTGTCGACCGGGGCCGGCGGCTCGATGCGGTTCTTGATGCCGTCGATGCCGGCCATCAGGAGCGCCGCGAACGCGAGGTAGGGGTTCGACGACGGGTCGGGCGCGCGGAACTCGATGCGCTTGGCCTTCGGGTTCGAGCCGGTGATCGGGATGCGGACCGCGGCGGAGCGGTTGCGAGCCGAGTACACCAGGTTGACCGGGGCCTCGTAGCCCGGCACGAGGCGGTGGTACGAGTTCACGGTCGGGTTGGTGAAGGCGAGCAGCGAGGGCGCGTGCTTCAGGATGCCGCCGATGTACCAGCGGGCGATGTCCGACAGGCCACCGTAGCCGGCCTCGTCGTAGAACAGCGGCTCGCCGTTCTTCCAGATCGACTGGTGCACGTGCATGCCCGAGCCGTTGTCGCCGAACAGCGGCTTCGGCATGAAGGTGACGGTCTTGCCGTGCTTCCAGGCCACGTTCTTGATGACGTACTTGAACTTCTGGATGTCGTCACCGGCGTGGAGCAGGGTGTTGAACCGGTAGTTGATCTCCTGCTGACCGGCGGTGCCCACCTCGTGGTGCGCGCGCTCGAGGTGCAGGCCGACCTCCTCGAGGACCTTGCACATCTCGTCGCGGAGGTCCGCGAACTGGTCGCCGGGGGAGACGGGGAAGTAGCCGCCCTTGTAGCGCGTCTTGTAGCCGCGGTTCGGGGTGCCGTCCTCCTCGTACTCGGTGCCGGTGTTCCACCAGGCCTCGGACGAGTCGATGTGGTAGTAGCCCTCGTGCTGGTTCGTGTCGAACCGCACCGAGTCGAAGATGAAGAACTCGGCCTCGGGCGCGAAGAACGCGGTGTCGCCGATGCCGGTGGAGTTCAGGTACTCGACGGCCTTCGCCGCGATGTTGCGGGGGTCGCGCGAGTAGGGCTCGTTCGTGAACGGGTCCACGATCGAGAAGTTGATGACCAGGGTCTTGGCCTTGCGGAACGGGTCGATGAACGCGGTGGCGACATCCGGCAGCAGCTTCATGTCGGACTCGTTGATCGCCTGGAAGCCGCGGATCGACGAACCGTCGAACATCGCGCCCTCGGTGAACACGTCCTCGGTGAACTGCGACGCGGGGATGTTGAAGTGCTGCATCTGACCGGGGAGGTCGCAGAAGCGGATGTCGACGAACTCGACACCCTCGTTCTTCACATACTCGATCGCCTCATTGGCGTCTTTGAACATCCGGTACTCCTAGATGAGGTGGAAGGCCTTCTCTGGCATGACCACCCTAGGGCCGTACTGTTGCCTCCGGATACAGGCGATGTTTCAGAACTGTTACATGTGGCCCCGAAACCGGCCATCGCCCGCACGGATCGGCCCCGCGGCGACCGCGGCTAGGCTGACGCCGTGACTCCCGACGAGACGGCCGCGACCCCCGTCGCGCCCACCATGAGACGGCTGCTCGGCATCGGCATCGACTGGATCCTCAGCCTGCTCGTATCGAGCGCGTTCTTCGCCGACCCGGCCCTCGATCCCGGCGTCGCCACGCTGCCCGAGCGGGTGCTGCTCGCCGGAGCGCCGTTCGCGACTCTCGGCGTCTGGGCGGCGCAGCATCTGCTGCTGGTCGCGACCCTGGGCACCACCATCGGGCATCGCGTCATGGGGCTCCGGGTGATCCGGGAGGACGGTGCGTCGTTCGTGGGCCCCGTCAAGGCGCTCATCCGCACGGCGCTCCTCGCGCTCGTCATCCCCGCCGTCGTGTGGGGACCGGACGGGCGAGGGCTGCACGACCGCCTGGCCGGCACCCGCATCGTCCGTACGGGAGCCGCCGCATGACGGTGCTCGACGTCGCCGGCGTCCTGCTCGACATGGACGGCACGCTCGTGGACTCCACCGGCATGGTGGACCAGGTGTGGGGCGACTTCGCGCGCGAGGTGGGCCTCGACCCGGCGGTGGTGCTCGCGCACGTCCACGGCGTCCCGGCCCGGGCCACGCTGCGGCGGTTCCTGGGGGACGACGCGGACATCGAGCCCTGGTTCGCGCGCATCAGCGCCTGGGAGAACGAGCGCTTCGACGCCGAGGTCGAGGTGCCGGGCGCCGTCGCGGCGGTGCGGGCGATCCCTCCGGCGCGGTGGGCCGTCGTGACCTCCGCCGTCCGGACGGCAGCCCTGCGACGCATGGAACGGCTCGGCTTCCCCGAGGTGACCCGCATGGTCGCGGCCGAGGACGTCGAGCGCGGCAAGCCCGACCCGGAGCCCTACCGCAGGGGCGCCGGGCTGCTCGGCACCACCGCGGGGGAGTGCGTCGTGTTCGAGGACGCCGATGCGGGGGTGCGGTCCGCGCTCGAGGCCGGGGCGACGGTGGTGGTCGTCGGAGGGCTGTCGACGCCCGCCACGGAGGGTCTGCCGCGCGTCGCCGACATGCGCGAGGTCTCCTTCGGGGCGGGGCCGCTCGGGGTGCGCGTCACGCTCGGCGCGCCACGCTGAGCGCCCCGCAGAAGTCGCCCACGACGAGGAAACCGCCCGTGAGCTCCCCCTCGGGGGCTCACGGGCGGGTCGTCGTCGGGCTCAGCGGCCGCGCATGCCCTTGCGGTCCGGGCGCGCGCGGACCGGGTCGATGCCCTTCGGCAGCGGGGGCTTGCTGCCACCGATCGCCTTGAGGCGCGCCTTCACGGTCGCCTGCGCGTTCTTGTTGAGCGCCTTCGGGGTCTTGCGGATGGTGCGCTGCAGCTTCGCGAGCGACACCTCGCCCTCGCCCGAGCCCACGTAGTAGGAGGTGACGGGGACGCCGGGGACCAGCTTCTCGATGCGCTTGGTCGTGGTCTGCACCGTCTTGCGCGCGGCGTTGCCGCCCTCGGCCAGCAGCACGATCCCGCCCTTGCCGACGCCCTGGAACACGATCGCCTGGCTGCGGGGATCCATGTTGACCGGCTCGTCCTGGAACTCCCAGCCGGAGCGGATGGCCTGAGCGACCGCGAGGGCCGCGCCGGGCTGGCCCGCCATGCGGGCGTAGGCGTTGCTCTCGAAGCGGCGCGTGAGGAAGTACATCGCGCCCAGCAGCGCGGTGAGCACGCCGAAGATCGAGGTGTAGATGATCGCGGCGGTGCCGCCGATGATCAGACCGATCACCACGAAGACGGCGATGCCGCCCACGATGATGCCGATGATGCCGGGCAGCAGCCACTTGTCGTGCGGCGCCGTGACCTTGTAGGCCTGGGCGACCAGCGAGTACCAGCGCTGCTTCTTCTGAGGCGAGGTGTCCTTAGCCATGATGCGGGACAGTCTAGTGCGTGACGTGCGGGAGCCGGACCCTCCGGGTCAGCCGGCGAGCGTCGGATTCGCCCGCAGCAGCGCGGAGGCCTCCTGGCGGGACTCCGTCTCCTCGCCGAGGTGCGCGAGCGGCGCCGGGATCTCCCGACCCTTGCGCCGCATCGCCTGGCCCCACAGCCGGCCGGCACGGTACGACGAGCGCACCAGCGGGCCGGACATGACGCCCAGGAAGCCGATCTCGGTCGCGATGTCGGACAGGTCGACGAACTCCTGCGGCTTGACCCAGCGGTCCACGGGGTGGTGGCGGGGGCTCGGGCGCAGGTACTGGGTGATGGTGATGAGGTCGCACCCGGCGGCGTGGAGGTCACGCAGCGCCTCGACGGCCTCGTCGAACGTCTCGCCCATGCCGAGGATGAGGTTCGACTTGGTGACCAGGCCGTCCTCCTGCGCCGCCGTCAGCACGGACAGGGAGCGCTCGTAGCGGAAGCCCGGGCGGATGCGCTTGAACACCCGCGGCACGGTCTCGAGGTTGTGCGCGAGCACCTCGGGGCGCGAGGAGAAGACCTCGGCCAGCTGGTCGGGCTCGGCGTTGAAGTCGGGGATCAGCAGCTCGACGCCCACGCCGGGGTTGAGCGCGTGGATCTGCCGCACCGTCTCGGCGTAGAGCCAGGCGCCGCCATCGGCCAGGTCGTCGCGCGCGACGCCGGTGACGGTGGAGTACTTGAGGCCCATCTGCTGGACGGACTCGGCGACGCGGCGCGGCTCGTCCGCGTCGAAGTCCGCGGGCTTGCCGGTGTCGATCTGGCAGAAGTCGCAGCGCCGCGTGCACTGGTCCCCGCCGATGAGGAAGGTCGCCTCGCGATCCTCCCAGCACTCGAAGATGTTGGGGCAGCCCGCCTCCTCGCACACGGTGTGCAGGCCGCCGGACTTCACCAGACCCTTGAGGTCCTTGTACTCGGGGCCCATGGTCGCCTTGGTGCGGATCCACTCGGGCTTGCGCTCGATCGGAACGGCGGCGTTCCGGGCCTCGACGCGCAGCATCTTGCGGCCCTCGGGTGCGATGGTCACACGGTCTCCTTCGTGGGGAGCGGGGAGTCGGCGGGGGTGCTCGCCTGCGCCCACCTTACGTCGGCGAGGGCGGCTTCGAGGAATCCGAGCAGCGGCTCGCGCGCCTCGTCCAGCGTCACCTCGCGGCCCAGCTCGGCGCTCAGGGAGGTCACGTCGGCGTCGGAGATGCCGCACGGGACGATGCGGTCGTACCAGGCCAGGTCGGTGGTGCAGTTGAGCGCGAAGCCGTGCATGGTGACGCCCTTGGCGACGCGCACGCCGATCGCGCAGATCTTCCGCTCGCGGCGGCCGTCCGCCGCCGGGAGCCACACGCCCGAGCGGTCCTCGACGCGCATCGTCTCGATCCCGAAGTGTGCGCAGGTGTCCATGACCGCCTGCTCGAGCGTCCGCACGTAGCGCACCACGTCCACGGGCTCCGCGAGGCGCACGATCGGATAGCCGACCAGCTGGCCTGGGCCGTGGAACGTGATGCGACCGCCGCGGTCCACGTCGACGACCGGGGTGCCGTCGACGGGCCTGTCCCACGCGGCGGTCCGCTTGCCCGCGGTGTAGACGGGCTCGTGCTCCACGAGCAGCACGGTGTCCGGCTCCTCGCCGGCCACCACCTGGGCATGGATCCGGCGCTGAAGATCCCACGCCTCCTGGTACGGGATCAGGCGCGTGCCGAGGTCGAGGGGGACGATCCGCATCACAGAAGGGTAACTTCTCTGCGCGCGCGGGAATATCCCTCCGCGCGCGCGGTTGAGCCGTTCACTATGAACGTGCTGAAGCGTCCCTGGCTCCGTCCCATCGCCGTCGTCCTGACCATCGTCGCCTGGCTCGCCATCGGCGGAGCCGGCGGACAGACCTTCGGAGTGCTGTCGGAGGTGCAGGAGAACGACTCCGCCGCGTTCCTGCCCTCGAGCGCCGAGTCGACGGAGGCGGCGGCCGCGCACGCGGAGTTCGCACCCACGGAGTCCGTCCCCGCGCTCCTGGTGGTCGAGGGCGGTCCCGAGGACCTCGCGACCGTCCAGGCCTTCCTCGACTCCGCCCTGGCGGTCCCGCTCGAGGGCGACCCCGACGGTCGCACCGTCGGCGACGTCACCCTGACCGGCCCGCAGGGCCAGGGTCCGACCGCGGTGCCGTCGGAGGACGGCGAGGCCATCCTCGCCTCGCTCGCGGTCGACGCCGAGGTGTTCGACGAGGCGTCGGGCGAGGAGACCATCGGACAGCTGTACGTGGACACCCTGCGCGCGGCCTGGGAGGAGGCCGACACAGGCCTCACCGGCTACGTCACCGGTCCGGCGGGGCTGGTGGCCGACCTGGTGGAGGCCTTCGGCGGGATCGACGGCATCCTGCTCCTGGTCGCGCTCGGCGTGGTCCTCATCATCCTGCTCATCGTCTACCGGAGCCCCGTGCTGCCGTTCCTGGTGCTCGCGACGTCGATGCTCGCGCTCACGGGCGCCATCATCGCGGTCTACGCGATGGCGTCGGCCGACGTGATCACGCTCAACGGCCAGAGCCAGGGCATCATGTTCATCCTGGTGGTGGGCGCCACCACCGACTACGCGCTGCTGCTGGTGGCGCGCTACCGCGAGGAGCTGCTGCGCGTGCGCTCGCCGTACGCCGCCCTGGGCCGCGCCTGGAGGCGCTCGCTCGAGCCCATCGCGGCCTCGGCCGGCACGGTGGTCCTGGGCCTGCTCGTGCTGCTGCTGAGCGACCTCAAGTCGAACGCCGCGCTCGGTCCGGCGGGCGCGATCGGCATCGCCGCATCGTTCCTCGCCGCGCTCACGCTGCTGCCTGCGCTGCTGCTGATTGGAGGCAAGCATGCGAGGGGCGTGTTCTGGCCGGCGATGCCGCGCTACCGCGGCGATGACAACCACGAGGCGGAGGAGACCATCGAGGCCGTCGAGGCGCGCGCCGGGGTCTGGGGCCGCGTGTCGCGGTTCGTCGACGCCCGCCCGCGCGTCGTGTGGGCGTCCGCCGCGCTGGGTCTGGTGGTGCTCGCCGCGTTCGTGCCGACCTTCAAGTCCGGCGGGCTGGGCGAGCGCGACATCTTCACCGCGGAGACCGAGTCGGTCTCGGGCTTCGAGTTCCTCGAGCAGCACTTCGACGCCGGCGCGACGTCGCCGATCCGGGTGATCACCCCGGAGGACTCGGCGGAGGACGTGCTGTCCGCCGTCGCCGCCGTCGACGGCGTCAGCGCGGCGTACCTGCTCACCCCGGCCGTGGCGGCGGGCGCCCCCGCGGGCGCCGTCCCTGAGGACCCGATCGTCATCGACGGCCGTGTCGAGGTGAACGCGGTCACCCAGGTGTCCGCGTCGTCGGCGGAGGCCCTCGAGATCGTCGCCGACGTCCGCGAGGCGGCGCACGCCGTCGACGCGGACGCGCTGGTCGGCGGCCAGGCCGCGGAGTCGCTCGACACCCGGCTCACCAGTGAGCGGGACCTGGTGATCATCCTGCCCACGATCCTCGTGGTGATCCTGGTCGTGCTCATGCTGCTGCTGCGCTCGATCCTGGCGCCCGTGCTGATCATCCTCGCGAACGTGCTGAGCTTCGCCGCGACCATGGGCCTGTCCGCGATCGTGTTCAACCACGTGCTCGGGTTCCCCGGCACGGACCCGTCGGTGCCGCTGCTGGGCTTCGTGTTCCTGGTCGCGCTCGGCGTCGACTACTCGATCTTCCTCATGTCGAGGGCGCGCGAGGAGTCGTTGGAGCACGGTGCGCGTCAGGGGATCCGCAGGGCCCTTGCGGTGACGGGAGGCGTCATCACCTCCGCGGGCATCGTGCTGGCCGCGACCTTCGCCGCGCTCGGGGTGATCCCGCTGATCTTCCTTGCGCAGATCGCGTTCATCGTGGCCGCGGGCGTGCTCATCGACACGTTCGTGGTGCGCTCGCTCCTGGTGCCCGGGCTCATCGGCGACATCGGCCGGCGCGCGTGGTGGCCGGCCCGCCGCATCGGGGACTGACGCCGGGCGGGCGTTCGCCCCTGTGGAGAACACCCGCCCCGCGTGCGGCCGGTGGCACCGTGAGGGGGTGACCAGCCCTCGACCGCTCTCCCTGCGTCGCGTCGTGCGCGACGTGGGGGAGGGCGACGCCGTCGAGCGCGCCGCCCGCGCACGGATGGCGGCGTTGGCGGCGGTGGACCACCCCGGCCTGGTGCCGCCCCTCGACGTGCGGCGCGACGGGTCCACCGTGCAGGTCTGCACCCCGCGGGTGTCCGCGCCCGACCTGGGCACCGCGCGCGGAACCGGCCCGCACGCGGGCATCACGTCGCTCGAGCAGTGGGTGTGGCTGATGTCGGGCCTCGCCGACGCCCTCGCCGCGCTGCACCGCCACGGCCTGGCTCACGGCGACGTCTCTCCGGGCAACGTGCTCGTGGCCGAGCGTCCGCTGCTGATCGACCTCATCGGACCCGCGCTCGGTCGCGAGCACGGGACGCCCGGCTTCGCCGCGCCCGAGGCGGCGGGCGGACCCAGCCCTGCCGGAGACGTCTACGCGCTCGGGAGGCTGGGCCGCCACATGGCGGCTCCCACGATCGCCGTCCAGGCGGATGCCTGGACGGCACCCCTGCTGGCCGAGGATCCGGCCGCGCGCCCACCCGCCGAGTCGATCGCTGCCGGTTTGACGAGCTGCGCCGAGACCGCCCGGTGGCGGCCCGAGGCAGTCGACGTCGCGCCGTCGCTCCGGTCCGCCGCCTCGACTGCGGCGACCGCGCGTGATCCCCGCGCGTGGGCATGGCGGCTGCGGCGACGCGTCCCGCTCGTCGCGGGGACGGTGGTCCTCGCGCTCACGGCTGGCTTCCTGTGGAGCGCCCTCCCGCCGTCGGTGCCGGAGGGCGCGGCGGGCGCCACGACGGTCCTGGTGGAGGCCGCGGCGCAGCCGCCGGTCGGGGTGGAGCCCACCGACGCCGCCCGCGAGCTGACGCGGGCACGTTTCGCCGCGCTCGAGTCGGGCGATGGCGATGCGCTGGCCGGGCTGGCGGTCCCGGGGTCGGCCGCGTGGGCGCAGCTCGAGCATCAGGCCGCGCTGCTGGCCGACGGTGCCGCGGTGGAGGGGCTCGGCGACCCGGAGATCGAGGCCTCGACGGTGATGGTCGACGGTGAGGCGGCGACGGTCGAGGTGACCACGCGTATCGGTGCGCACACGTGGGTCACCGCGGAGGGTGAGAGGCGCGAGATCGAGGCGGCGGTCGAGACCGCGGTGCTCGAGCTCGTGTGGTCGGGGGAGCGGTGGCGCGTGAGCGACGTCAGCGCCGCGCCATGACCCAGCGCGCGGCGTCCTCGATCGTGGGGTGGTGCCACTCGAAGCCGAGCCTGGTCAGCACGCCGGGCTGGGCGTGCTGAGAGGACAGCAGATCCTCGACGGCGGGTCCGATGGCGGCCTCGAGCACGAACGCGGGGACGCTGAATCCGGGGCGCCTGCCCGCCGCCTCGCTGAGGGCGCGGATCAACGCCGCGTCACGGGCCGCCGCCGGCGCGATCGCGTTGACCGCGCCCGCATGCTCGCTGTCGATGAGGAAGCGCAGGGCGCGGATGTGGTCCTCGAGCGTGATCCACGAGTGCCACGCGTCGCCGGGCCCCAGCGACCTCAGCAGACCGCGGGTCACCAGCGGAAGCAGCCGCTCCGCGAACCCCCCGTGCGGGGCGAGCACCAGCCCTGTCCGCACGGTCACCGTGCGGATCCCCGCGTCGCGGACCGGCTGGGCCGCCGCCTCCCAGTCCTGGACGATGCTCGCAAGCAGCGTCGACCCGGGCCCGGAGCGCTCGCTCAGGACCTCGTCGCCCCGGTCGCCGTAGTAGCCCATCGCGGAGCCCTGGATCAGCACGCCCTCGAAGCCGCGGGTGAGCGCGGACGCGAGCGTCGCGGTCGACTCCACGCGCGAGGAGCGCACCACCGCCGCGTACGCGTCGGTGAGGCGCTTGTCGCCGATCGAGGCGCCCGCGAGGTTGACCACCGCGTCGGCGGAGAGCAGCAGGTCGGCGTCGACGGTGCCGGCGCGGGGATCCCACTGCGACTCGTGATCGTCGCGCGCCGGACGCCGCACGAGGGCGACCACGTCGTGGCCGCCCTCGTGAAGCGAGTGCGTGAGCGCCGTTCCGATGAGCCCCGAGGAGCCCGCGATGACGACGCGCATCTTCTGGTGTCTCGTATCTACAGGCCGAGCTCGGACTCGAACTCTCCGGCCTCGATGATCCGCTTCACGGTCTGCAGGAAGCGGGCCGCGTCCGCACCGTCGACGATCCGGTGGTCGTAGCTGAGCGGGAGATAGCACATCGGGCGGACCGAGATGACGTCCTCGCCGTCCGGGCCCTTGACCACGACGGGCTTCTTCACGATCGCGCAGGTCGCGAGGATGCCCACCTGGGGGGCGGGGACGATCGGGGTGTCGAACAGCGTGCCGCCCGAGCCGGTGTTGGTCACCGAGAACGTGCCGCCCGAGATCTCGTCCGAGCTGAGGCCGCCGCTGCGGGCCTTGCCGGCCAGGTCGACGATCCCCTTGGCGTGATCCGCGATGGTCTTCGAGTCGGCATCCTTCAGCGTGGGGAGCATCAGGCCCTTCTCGGTGTCGACCGCGAGGGACAGGTTCACCGTGGGGTGGTACGCGATGCTGCCGTCGACGACGGAGGCGTTGAGGAAGGCGTGCTCGGTGAGCGCGATGGCGACGGCACGGGTGAAGAACGGCAGGAACGTGAGATTCACCCCGTGCTTCTCGGAGAACGCGGCCTTGTTCTTGGCACGCAGCGCGAAGATCTTGGTGCAGTCGACCTCGACCACGGAGGTGAGCTGCGCCATGCCGTGCAGCGACTCCATCATCTTGTCGGCCGTGATCTTGCGGATGCGGGTCATCTTGACCGTCTGGCCGCGCAGCTCGGACACCGTCACCTCGTTGGCGGACGATGCGGGGGCCGGCGCGGTCTCCGCGGCGGGTGCCGCCGCGGGTGCGGCCGGGGCAGCCGCCTCGGCCGCGGCGAGCACGTCCTCCTTGCGGATGCGGCCGCCGACGCCGGTGCCGGCGAGCGAGCCGAGGTCGACCCCCTTCTCTGCCGCGAGCTTGCGGACGATCGGCGTGACGTAGCCGGAGCCGGTCGACGCCGCGGCCGGTGCGGGCGCGGCGGGAGCCGCCGGGGCTGCAGGAGCGGGGGCAGGGGGCGCAGGGGGCGCCGCCGGCGCTGCCGCGGGAGCCGGCGGAGCGGCCGGGGCGGGAGCAGGAGCGGGAGCCGGAGCCGGAGCCGGAGCCGGAGCCGGAGCCGGAGCCGGAGCCGCAGCGGGCTCGGGCGCGGCCGCGGGCGCAGGGGCGGAGCCGGGCTCGCCGATGCGTGCCAGCACGGCTCCGACCTCGGCCTCCTCGTCCTCGTCCACCAGGATCTCCGTCAGCACGCCGCCGAAGGGCGCCGGGATCTCGGTGTCGACCTTGTCGGTCGAGACCTCGAGCAACGGCTCGTCGGCCTCCACGGTGTCACCGACGGACTTCAGCCAGCGGGTGACGGTGCCCTCGGTGACGGACTCGCCGAGGGCGGGCAGCGTGACCTCACGCCCGCCACCGGCCGGCGCGGGCGCTGCCTCGGCTGCGGGCTCGGGTGCGGGCGCGGCCTCAGCAGCGGGGGCAGGAGCCGGGGCGGGAGCCTCCGCCGCGGGTGCGGGCGCCGGAGCCGCGGGCTCGGCCGGGGCGGCCTCCGCGGGCGCCTCGCCCTCGGCGCCGATGCGCGCGAGCACCGAGCCCACCTCGGCGTCCTCGTCCTCCTGGACCAGGATCTCGAGCAGCACGCCCGCGACGGGCGACGGGATCTCGGTGTCGACCTTGTCGGTCGAGACCTCGAGCAGCGGCTCGTCGACGGCGACGGTGTCGCCGACGGACTTCAGCCAGCGGGTGACGGTGCCCTCGGTGACGGACTCGCCGAGCGCGGGAAGGGTGACGTCGTTTGCCATGGGTGTGGAACTCCCTCGTTCGGATTCAGTCGTGCGCGTGGAGCGGCTTGCCGGCGAGGGCGAGGTGCGCCTCGCCCAGGGCCTCGTTCTGGGTGGGGTGGGCGTGGATCAGGGGTGCCACGTCCTCGGGGTGGGCGTCCCAGCTGACGATCAGCTGAGCCTCGCCGATCTGCTCGCCGACGCGTGCGCCGAGCATGTGGATGCCGACCACCGGTCCGTCGACCACGCGGACCAGCTTGATGAAGCCCGTGGTGCCCAGGATCTGGCTCTTGCCGTTGCCTCCCAGGTTGTACTCCAGCGACTTCACCTTGTCGGCGCCGTACTTCTCGACGGCCTGCTTCTCCGTCAGGCCCACCGAGCCGAGCTCCGGCTCGCAGTAGGTGACGCGGGGGATGTTCGACTCGACGATCGCCTGGGGCGCGAGGCCTGCGATCTCCTCGGCGACGAAGATGCCCTGCTGGAAGCCGCGATGCGCGAGCTGGAGGCCGGGGACGATGTCGCCGACCGCGTAGATGTTGCCGACGCCGGTGTGGAGGCGCTCGTTGGTGAGCACGAAGCCTCGGTCCATCGGGACCCCCTGCGCCTCGTAGCCCAGGTCCGCGGTGCGCGGGCCGCGGCCGACCGCGACGAGCAGGATGTCGGCCTCGAGCACCGTGCCGTCCTCGAGCGTGACCTTGACGCCCTGGTCCGACTGCTCGACGCCCTGGAACCGGACCCCGACCTTGAAGTCGATGCCACGCTTGCGGAACGCGCGCTCGAGCCCCTTGGACAGCGACTCGTCCTCGTTGGGGGCGAGGTGGGGGAGCGCCTCGACGATCGTCACCTTCGAGCCGAACGACGTCCACACGGAGGCGAACTCGACGCCGATGACGCCGCCGCCGAGGACGATCGCGGTCTGGGGCACCCACTCCATCTGGAGCGCCTGGTCCGACGTGATGACGCGGCCGCCGATCTCGAGGCCGGGCAGCGAGCGGGCGTAGGAGCCGGAGGCGAGGACGATGTTCGCGCCCGTGTACCGCTCGCCGTTCACCTCGACCGTGTCGGTGCCGACCAGCGTGCCGTGGCCCTCGATGACGGTGACCTTGCGCGACTTCACCAGTCCGGTGAGGCCGCGGTAGAGGCGGTCGATCACGCCCTGCTTGTAGGCGTTGACCTGCGGCATGTCGATGCCCTCGAGCGAGGAGTTGACGCCGTACTTGTGGCCCTCGCGCGCGTTGTCGGCGAGCTCCGCGGCGTGCAGCAGCGCCTTGGTCGGGATGCATCCGTTGTGGAGGCACGTACCCCCCACCTTCGACTCCTCGACCAGGCCGACCGTGAGGCCGAGCTGGGAGGCCCGCAGCGCCGCGGCGTAACCGCCGGAACCGCCACCGAGGATCAGGACATCAAACGAGCGTGGGGTGGACTCGGACACTATGAAATCTCCTTGTAGGGATGACTGTACGGCCCATCTTGCCACCAACGGGGAACGTGGGAGGACCAAGGGCCCGGCCGTGGCGCGCCGTCCGGGAACCAGGCGGGTGAGGCTACGCTGGAGCGCATGGGTCTGTTCTCACGCAGGTCACGCTCGAAGTCCGCTCCGGCCGCGCCCGCGGCGAAGGACGCGAAGGCGGAGACCATCCAGCACTTCCGCGAGTTCGTCGCCGGCCATGGCGAGTGCGAGGCGTACATCGAGCCTCCGACGCGCGTCACGCAGACGACCATGGTGATCGTGGCGGGGTCGGGCGAGTGGACCCGGCGACGGGTGCCCGACGAGGCGACGGCGCGCAAGCTCGCGAAGCAGTTCGCGATCCCCGCGTTCGACGTCAACCTGTCCGGCTACCCGTCGCGCATGCGCGAGTGGAACGAGAAGCACCGCAAGTCGCTGGGCTGAGCCCGCGCATCGTCCCGGCGCCTCCTGACGACGACGGCCCGGCACCCCCGCGGGGGTGCCGGGCCGTCTCGCGTCAGCGGGAGGTCACGCCTGCGCGCGGTTCTCCAGGAAGCGGAACAGCGTGCGCAGGGAGTGGCCGGTCGCGCCGGCGACGTTCTCGGCCCACGGCTTGCCCTCGTTGTAGGCGGGACGGGCGATGTCGAGGTGGCCCCACGGGGTGTCGCCCACGAACTCGCGCAGGAAGATCCCGGCGGTGAGCATGCCGCCGCCCTGCGGGTCGCCCATGTTCTGCAGGTCCGCGACCTTCGAGTCGATCCCGGCCCGGAGGTGCTCGGGGAGCGGCATCGGCCACATGAGCTCGTCCGCCTCGCCTGCGGCGGCCACCACCTCGTCGCGGATCGCCTCGGTGCCCATGACGCCCGAGGTGCGGGTGCCGAGCGCGGCACCCTGCGCGCCGGTCAGCGTCGCGACGTCGAGCACCACGTCGGGGTCCTCCTCGCACGCCTTGACCAGGCCGTCGGCCATCACCAGGCGTCCCTCGGCGTCGGTGTTGAGCACCTCGACGGTCTTCCCGCCGTAGATGCGGATCACGTCGGACGGGCGCTGCGCGGTGGCCGAGGGCATGTTCTCGGCGAGGCACAGCCACGCGGTCACGGCGACGGGCAGCTCGGCGCGGGCGGCGGCGATGACGGCGTGCAGCACCGTGGCGGCGCCCGTCATGTCCGACTTCATGGTCTCCATGGACTTCGACGGCTTCAGCGAGATGCCGCCGGTGTCGAAGGTGATGCCCTTGCCGACGAGCGCGACGGTCTGGGTCGCACCCTCGGGCGCGTAGCCCACGCGCACCAGGCGGGGCAGGCGCGACGATCCCATGCCGACGCCCAGGATCCCGCCGAAGCCCTCGTTCGCGAGATCCTGCGCCTCCCACACCTTGACCTCGACGCCTGCGGCGGCGCCCAGCTGCTGGGCGATCTCGGCGAAGGAGCCGGGGAAGAGGTCCAGCGGGGGCGTGTTGACCAGGTCGCGGATGCCGGCGGCGGCCGCGATCAGGATCTGGGCGCGGGCGATCGCGGCGTCCGAGGCACCCGCCACGGTCCACGCGGTGTCGGTGGCGGCGTCCTCGTCCGACTTGTAGTCGGTGAAGGCGTAGGCGCCGAGCAGCGCGCCCTGGGCGACGGCGACCGCCGCCTCGTCCGACTCCACGGGCAGCGCGACCACCACGGCCGCCGGCTTCTTGCCGACCGCGCGCGAGGCCTCGCCCGCGGCGGTGCGCAGGTCCTCGGTCGTGGCGTCGCCGACGCCGACCACGACGACGCGGCGCGCGGCCACGCCGACGCCCGGCAGCACCGTGACCTTGCCCGCCTTCGACGAGGCGTCGAGCGCGGCGGCGCCCGCGGCGATCGCCTCGCGAGCCTCGTCCGAGAGCAGCGGGTGGGCGGCGACCGAGCCGTCGGCGGCCCATCCCACGATGAGCGCATCGGCGTCGATCGACGCGACGGATTCCTGAGCGGTGGTGAGTGACGTCATGCGACGAGCCTAGCCCGGGTACTTTGGGACTCGTGTACCAATCCTTCTACCGGCACCTTCTCAGCCACATCGACGCCGAGCGCGCCCATCGGTTCGGGATCGCGGCCTTCAGGATGGGCGCTCCGGCGTTCCGGATGGGCCGTGCGCTGGGCCTCGTGCCCCGTCCCGTTCCCACCGGCGCGGTCCAGGCGCTCGGGCTGACGTTCCCGGCGCCCGTCGGGCTGGCCGCGGGCATGGATAAGGACGCCGAGGCGGTCGAGGGGCTCGCGGCGGCCGGCTTCGGCTTCGTCGAGGTCGGCACGGTGACCCCGCTGGGGCAGCCAGGGAACGAGCGTCCGCGGTCGTGGCGGGAGAAGGACATCCAGGGCCTGCGGAACCGGATGGGCTTCAACAACGGGGGAGCCGAGGAGATGGCGGAGCGTCTCGCGAGGCTCCGTGCCACCCGGCGCGGGCGGCGCATCGTCCTCGGGGTGAACCTCGGCAAGAACAAGGTCACGCCCGCGGAGCAGGCGCCCGAGGACTACGCCACGTCCGCCGCGCTGCTCGCCCGCCACGCCGACTACCTGGTGGTGAACGTCAGCTCGCCGAACACGCCCGGGCTGCGCGACCTCCAGTCGGTCGAGACGCTGCGACCCATCCTGGCGGCGACCCGCGCGGCCGCGGACGACGCCGTCACGGACCGTCACGTCCCGCTGCTGGTGAAGATCGCGCCGGATCTCGCGGACGAGGACGTCGATGCGGTCGCGGACCTGGCGCTCGAGCTCGGGCTCGACGGGATCGTTGCGGCCAACACCACCATCGCCCACGACCGCGGCCCCGGCGGCCTGTCCGGCCCGCCGCTGCTGCCGCGCGCCGTCGAGATCATCGGGCGGCTGCGCGCCCGGGTGGGCGACGAGATGTGCCTGATCGGCGTGGGCGGGATCAGCTCGGAGGAGGATGCGCGGCGCATGCTCGCCGCAGGCGCGACGCTCGTGCAGGTCTACACGGCGTTCGTGTACCGCGGTCCCGGCTGGGTCGCGCGGCTCAACCGCGCGCTCACCGCGGGCTGAGCCCGCCGCGCCACCAGGTCCCGCACGGTCCCGCGAGCGGCGACGATCCATCCGCCCAGCAGGAGAGCGAAGAGGGCGACGGCGATCGCGGCCAGCGCCGACGAATCCGTGTGTGCGGCGAGCGACGAGGCCCCGGTGACGCAGGTGCCCACGGGGAACGTGAACGCCCACCATGCCAACGAGAACGGCAGCCCGGTGCGTGCCGTGCGCGCCGTCAGCACCCCGGCGATGGCGAGCCAGAGCAGAGCGAACCCGAGCACGGGCACGCCGACGAGCACGGCGCCGACCCTCAGCACCTCCGGTTCGACTCCGAGCGCCGGGCCCGCGTGGTCGGCCAGCAGCCCGATCGCGGTGACGGACTGACCGAGCGGGCCGAGCACGATCCAGAGGGTGGGCACAGCGGCCGCGGCGCCGAGCTTGTGGTGTGCCAGGCGCGACCAGATCTGCGGCACGAGGGCGAGCGAGGCGAGGCCTGCAGCTCCCACCATCGCGTAGCACGCGAGCGCGAGGGTCTGAGCGGCCGCGCCGTCGAGCGATGGGAGCAGCAGCGCGCCGGTCGCGGCCGAGACCATCGGGGGCACCACCGGCATCAGCCATGCGCCTGACGCCGAGTCCGCCGCCGTCTCATGCCGGGTGAAGTGCAGCACGGGCACCCCGACAGCGGTGGCGAGCCCGACCATGGTGCCGACCGTCCACAGCACGGAGTCGATCGCGATCGCCGACGCCCCGAGCGTGGGACCGGCGACCAGCAGGGTGGCGGCGCCGTACGCGAGCAGGCCCATCGAGAGCGCGCCGTAGAACGGGGCGACCGTGCCGTCGAGAAGATACGCGCGCACGGCGCCCCGGTCGGAGAGCACGTGGCGCACGGTCGCGATGACCGCAACTGCGAGCGCGAGCCCCGCCGCGGCCCAGGCGGTCCAGGCGAGAGCGCCCAGCCCGGGCAGCTGCCAGGGAAGCGAGTGGGCGGAGGTCGCGACGATCGAGGTGCCCATCACCACCGCGAACCAGTTCGGCGGGACGGGGCGGACGGTGCGGCGTGTCATGCGTCCAGCGTTCCAAGCCGTCATGAGGTCCGGTAGTGGCAGAATGCCGGTGATCCACAACCTACGCTTGTAGAAAGAGGAGTGGGCATGCGGACCTCGCTCGAGGAGCTGCGGATGCTGGTCGCCGTGGAGCAGCACGGCAGCCTCACCGGCGCGGCGCAGGCGCTGGGCGTGAGTCAGCAGGCGGTGTCGCAGCGCATGCGGGCGCTCGAGCGCCGGTGGGGGCTCGCGCTCTTCGCCCGCTCCGCGCGAGGCACCGGGCTCACCGACCACGGTGCGCTGATCGCGGGATGGGCGGCGGCCGTGCTTGCGCAGGCGGACGGGCTCGAGTCGTCGGTCGCCGCGCTGCGGGCCGATGCCACCGCACACGTGCGGATCGCGGCGTCACTGACGGTGGCCGAGCACCTGCTTCCCGGATGGCTCGTGGCCTACGGCCGCGATCCCGACGCGGCGCAGGTGGAGCTGACCGCCATCAACAGCGCGGTCGTCGAGGAACGCGTCCGCGCAGGGCTGGACGACCTCGGCTTCGTCGAGACCCCCGATCCGCCCGACGGTCTCGCCGCGCTCGTGGTCGCGCGTGACGAGGTGGTCGTGGTGGTCGCGCCCGGGCATCCGTGGGCGCGCCGGACCTCCGTCTCCGCCGCGGAGGTGGCGCGCACGCCGCTCCTGAGCCGCGAGCCCGGCTCCGGCACGCGGCTCACCCTCGAGAGCGCGCTCGCCGCGATGCTGGGTCCGGGTTCCGTCGCCGCTCCCGCGGCCGAGCTGTCGACCACCGCGGCGATCCGCGCCACGGTGCTCGCCGGTGGGGGCGTGGCGGCGCTGAGCGAGCGCGCGGTGCGCGACGACGTCGCCGCCGGACGCCTGGTCCGGGTCCGCGTCGACGGGCCGGCGCTGGTGCGCCCCCTCGCCGCGGTGTGGGATCCCCGGAGGCGACTGGCCCCGGCCGCCGCCCGGATCCTGGAGATCGCCGCTGCGGGCTGACCGCGAGCGGGAGCATCGACCGGACACCGGCCAGCCCCGCCACCGGCCAGCCCCGCCACCGGCCAGCCCCGCCACCGGCCCCGAAATGGCGGATCGGTGCGCGGAACGGCGCGGTTTCGGGCACCCAGCGTCCATCTCGCGGGATGGGAGCGGGCGGTGGGACGGGCGGCGGGCGGTGGGAGCGGGAGGCGGGCGGCACCGGGGCGATGCCGACGACCAGGAACCAGCCCCCGGGAACACTGAGCGGGACCAGCACGTTGTCATGCATGTACGGACCTGCCAGCCGTGCATGCATTGTTTTCTCCTTTGATGCAACGAGGACCCCGGAGCCATCAGGCTCCGGGGTCCTCGCATGTCCGCGCTCAGCGCGAGGCCGGACCGGCCTCCGCGGTGCGGCCGGGGTCGCGCTCGACCACGTCGCCGAGCACGTCGTCGATCCGCGTCATGAGCTCCGCGGGGATCTCCACGCCGGACGCCTTCGCGTTGTCCACGATCTGCTCGGGCCGCGACGCGCCGATGATCGCCGCCGAGACGTTGTCGTTCTGCAGCACCCAGGCGATCGCGAGCTGCGCGAGCGTGAGGCCGAGCTCGTCCGCGACGGGCCGCAGGTTCTGTACGCGCGTGAGGATGTCGTCGCGCATGAAGCGCTCGATGAAGCGCGCGCCGGACTTCTCGTCGGTGGCGCGGGAGCCCGCGGGCGGCGGCTGCCCCGGGGCGTACTTGCCGGTGAGGATGCCCTGCGCGACGGGGGACCACACGATCTGCCCGACGCCGACCTCCTTCGAGGCGGGCACCACCTCGTCCTCGATCACGCGCCACAGCATCGAGTACTGCGGCTGCGAGCTCACGAACGGGATGCGCAGCTCCTTGGCGAGCGCCGCGCCCGCGCGGATCTGATCCGCGGTCCACTCGCTCACGCCGATGTAGTGCGCCTTGCCCGCGTGCACGATGTCTGCGAACGCGCTCATCGTCTCCTCGAGCGGCGTGTCGTGGTCGTAGCGGTGCGCCTGATACAGGTCCACGTAGTCGGTCTGCAGGCGGCGCAGCGACCCGTCGATCGACTCCATGATGTGCTTGCGCGACAGCCCCATGTCGTTCGCCCCGCCCGGCCCGGTGGGCCAGAACACCTTGGTGAAGATCTCGAGGCTCTCGCGGCGCTCGCCCTTCAGCGCCTCGCCCAGCACGGTCTCCGCCGCGGTGTTGGCGTAGACGTCGGCGGTGTCGAACGAGCTGATGCCCACGTCGAGCGCCGCGCGCACGCACGCCTTCGCCTGGTCGTTCTCGACCTGCGAGGCGTGGGTGATCCAGTTGCCGTAGGTGAGCTCGGTGATCTTGAGGCCGGAACGGCCCAGGTATCTGTAGTTGACCATGGTCCGACCCTAGGCGAGGGACGCGACCGGAGCCGAACCCGGCCGGGAACGGCGAAGGCGCCCGCGGCACGGGGCCGGGGCGCCTTCGGACGATGCGCGGGTCGCGTCAGCTCGGGAACTCGCCCCGGTTAACGGCGGGCTTCGGCGCACGGAAGCGGCGGATGTTGAGCTGGCGGGCGATCACGTAGAAGGTCCAGCCGCGCGGCAGCTTCTTCCAGCCGAACTTCTCCACGAAGCGCTTCTTGAGCCGGCGCGTCATCAGGAACGTGTCGACGGCGACGATGATCACCAGCAGGTAGAAGAAGACGATCAGGCCCAGGCCCGCCCAGGTCTGCGACGGGACCAGCAGGGACGCGACCACGAAGACGATCGAGACGGGCAGCAGGAACTCGCCGAGGGTGGTGCGCGCGTCGACGTAGTCGCGAAGGAACCGGCGCTCGGGGCCGCGGTGCTCGAGCGGCATATGCCGCTCGTCGCCCTCGCGCATCGCCTGGTACTCCTTCTCGCGCTGCGCGCGCATCTTCTCGCGCTGCTCCTTCTTCGCCTGCTTGCCGTCGGGGACGATCGGGCGGCGGCGCGCGGCCTCCTGGTCCTTGCGCTTGGGGGTGGGGCGCCCCTTCCTGTCGCCCGGCACCTCGATGCCGGGGATCTCGGTCGCGGGGGTCTCGTTGGTGTTCTGGTCGCTCATGATCATGTCGGGGCGGCCGCCCCTGGCAGTCCTTCGGGTCAGTCCTTGGCGGGGTTGAGGGCGGGGAGCGCGAGCATCTGGTCGAGCGCCACCTTGGCGAGGCGCTGGGTCTCCGCATCGACGACGATGCGGTTGGGGACCTCTCCCGCGGCCAGCGACTCGAGCGCCCACACGAGGTGGGGCAGGTCGATGCGGTTCATGGTGGAGCAGAAGCACACCGTGTCCTCGAGGAAGTGGATCTCCTTGTCGGGGTGCGCGTTCGCGAGGCGCCGGACCAGGTTCAGCTCGGTGCCGATGACCCAGCTCGAGCCGGGCTCGGCCGCGTCGAGCGTCTTGATGATGTACTCGGTCGAGCCCACGAAGTCGGCGGCTGTGACCACCTCGTGAGCGCACTCGGGGTGGACGAGCACGTTGATGCCCGGCACCTCCGCGCGGAAGCGGTCGACGTGGGCGCGGCGGAAGCGGCCGTGCACCGAGCAGTGGCCCTTCCACAGGATCATGCGGGCCGCCTCGACGGCCTCGGGGGTGTTGCCGCCGAGCGGCTTGCGGGGGTCCCAGACGATGCAGTCGTCCAGCTCCATGCCGAGCTGCAGCACCGCGGTGTTGCGGCCCAGGTGCTGGTCGGGCAGGAACAGGACCTTGCCGTCGCCGTCGACGCCGCCCACCTGGTCGAAGGCCCAGCGCAGCGCGACCTCGGCGTTCGACGAGGTGCAGACCACGCCGCCGTGGGCGCCGCAGAACGCCTTGATGGCCGCGGTCGAGTTCATGTAGGTGACGGGGACCGTGCGGGAGGCGACGCCGGCCTCCTCCAGCTGGGCCCACGCATCGTCCACCTGGTTGATGTTCGCCATGTCGGCCATCGAGCAGCCGGCGGCCATGTCGGGCAGGACCACGGCCTGGTCGTCGCCGGTGAGGATGTCCGCGGACTCCGCCATGAAGTGGACGCCGCAGAACACGATGAACTCGGCCTCCGGGCGGGCGGCCGCGTCGCGCGCCAGCTTGAAGGAGTCGCCGGTGACGTCGGCGAACTGGATGACCTCGTCGCGCTGGTAGTGGTGGCCGAGGATGAAGACGCGGTCGCCCAGCGCCTCCTTGGCGGCACGCGCGCGCTCGACCAGGTCGGGGTCCGAGGCCGCCGGCAGGTCGCCCGGGCAGTCGACGCCGCGCTCCGACAGCGGATCGCGACGCTCGCCCAGGAGCATCAACGCGGACGGCGAGGGCTCATGGAAGGTCTGGGTCATTCGCACATTGTCGCATGACGGACACGGCACACTGGTGGCCATGCGTGCCGTGATCGCCGCCCAGAGCTGGCCCCGCCCCGACGCTCCCGATCTCCCGCCCGCGGCGGTCGCCTCGGCGGCGGCGGAGGCCTGGGGAGCGGCGGCGCCGCACGTCGACGTGGCCGCCGTGCCCGTGCCTGACGGCGGGCCTCGCACGGCCGATGCCCTCGACGGAGAGGCGCTGACCGTCGGCGGGGCGACGGCCCGTCGACGGGGGGACGCGCTCGTGCTCGCGCCCGTGACGGGGGCGCGTTGGGAGCCCGCCGCGCTGGCGGCGGCGCTGCTCGGGCTGGCAGCGGCGGGGGAGAGCGGCACCGTCGTGGTGCCGGTGGGCGACGAGCCCCCGGCGGGGGATGCGACAGACCTGTGGGGCGGTGGGCTCGAGGCGGCGCGCGCGGGCCTGAGCGGGCTCGCCATCATGGCGCTCGCGGGCTCCGACCGGCCGCTGCTCGGCTTCACGGGCATGAGCGCCTCGGTGCGCGACGGACGGGAGCACGATGCCGCGCTCGCCCTCGCGGCGCAGGCACAGGAGGAGCGCTGGTCCGCGATCGCCCGCGAGGCCGACCCGGTCGCCGCCCGGCGCACCCTGCTGGGGCCGGGTCGCCTGTCCGATCAGCCGGGCAGCGGCGCCGCGGGCGGACTGGCCTACGCGCTCGCGGCGCTCGGCGCGCGGATCGTGCCGGCGGCGCCCGCCGTCGCGGAGCTCGCCGGTCTCGACCGTGCCGCCGCCGACGCGGACGTGGTCGCGTGCGTGACGGGACGCCTCGACGCCCGCGGGCTCGACCACGGCGTGGCGGCCTCCGCGGCCCGGGTCGCCGGCGCCACGGGGGTGCCGGCCGTCGCCGTCACCGCGCACCTGGCGCTGGGCCGGCGCGACCTGATGGCGGCGGGGATCGCGGGAGCGCACGAGGGGCTGCCGGGGGAGGCGGGGCTGGCCGACCAGATCCGCCGGGTCGCCCAGACATGGACCCCGCGGCGCTGAGCCGGTTCCTGTTCGCCGGTGGATGATCCATCAACGAATCGCGCGCCGGGGGTGGGGAATGTCCGCGCCGCGGCGTACGCTGGTCCCGTAACCGAGAGAGAGGAGGCGCCAGTGACCGAGACTGCGACCGAGACCAAGTCCCACGGCGTCGTGATCACCGATGCCGCAGCGGCCAAGGTGAAGAGCCTGCTGGAGCAGGAGGGTCGTGACGACCTCCGCCTGCGCCTCGCGGTGCAGCCGGGAGGCTGCTCCGGCCTCATCTATCAGCTGTACTTCGACGAGCGCACCCTCGACGGGGACGCGATCCGCGACTTCGACGGCGTCGGAGTGGTCGTGGACAAGATGTCCGTCCCGTACCTGGACGGCGCCACGATCGACTTCGCGGACACGATCGAGAAGCAGGGCTTCACGATCGACAACCCGAACGCGTCGAGCTCGTGCGCATGCGGAGACTCGTTCAGCTGAGCCGCGCGGGGCGACCCGATCGCGCGAACTGAATCAGAACACCTAGAGGAGACGGACGGTGAGGGCCACGGCCCCGCCGTCCGTCTTCGTCTCCCCGACGAACTCGTGGCCCGTCATCCGGGCCCATGCGGGGACGTCGAGACGCGCCGCCACGTCGGTGCAGACCACCGTGATCGTGGTGCCGGGCGCCCTCCCGCGCGCCGCCCGGCCCAGCTCGATGATCGGCAGCGGGCACAGCAGCCCCGTCGCGTCGATGGTGACGTCGGCCGCGCCGGACGGCGACGCATCGTCCCCGCCGGAGGCGCGATCCTCAGCCAAGGTCCGGTGCCCCGGCCTCGTCGCGCAGGTCGCCGAGGATGCGCGGCATCAGCGCCAGGAAGCGCTCGATGTCCGCCTCGCCGACGCCCGGGTGCAGACCGAGCCGGACGTTCCCATGGCTGAGCGCACCGATCGAGGCGAGCACGCGCGACGGCTCGAGCGTGCTGGTCGTGCAGGCGGAGCCGGAGCCGACCGCGATGCCCTCGCGGTCGAGGCGCGTCAGGAGCGCCTCCCCGTCGACGTACAGACAGGAGAACGTCACCACGTGCGGGAGCCGCTCCGCGGGATCGCCGACGACGTCGACGCCGGGCCAGTCGGTCGCCCGCGCGCGGACGTGGTCGATCAGCGCCCCGAGCCGCGCGCCCACGGCGTCCAGCTGCTCGAGCCGCTCCTGCAGCGCCACGGCCGCCGCCAGGGCGGCCGGGACGCTGACGCCGCCGGGCGCCCAGTCGTCGCCCTCGGGCCACACGGGCAGCCACCGGGTCGAGGGGCGTAGCGCGACCACGCCGATGCCCTGGGGGCCGCCCCAGTCCGCCGGGTTCGCGACCAACGCGTCCCATCGCTCGGGGGCGGGGACGTGGCCGATGCTCGCGGTGGCGTCCACGATGAGAGGCACGGCTGCCGCGGACGTCGCGGCGTGCACACGGTCGAGCCGCTGCAGCGTCCCGATCTCGTGATTGCCGTGCTGGACCGCGGCGAGCGCGACGTCCGGGTCGGCCAGCTCGGCGCCGAGCGCCTCGATGTCGACGTGCCCGTCGCGATCGACCGGAACGGTCGCGAGGCGCCCGCCGCTGACGTAGTCGGCGGCGTGGAGCGTGGCGTCGCGCTCCACGGCGGAGGCGACGATCCGGCCGCGGCCTCGCCGGGCCGCGAACACCCCGGCGATGACGCGCTCGAGCCCCAGGTGCGGGGAGGCGGTGAGGTGCACCTGCTCGGGACGCGCATCGAGGGCGTCCGCGATCGCCTCGCGGGAACCGTCGAGAAGCTGGCGCGCGCGCCGCGACTCCGAGTGGAGCCGCGTCGGGTCCGCCCAGCCGTCGGCGAGGCCCGCCTGGAACGCTTCCAGCGCCCGATTCGTCATAGGGGAGGAACCACTGGCGTCGAGGAACATGCGGGCGGCCTGCATGCCCTCACCGTATCGCGCGCTACACTGCCCGTGTGTCCTCGATTTCGCGTCCCCGCGCGCTCGGAAAAGCCCTGGCAGGAGCCCTCGCCCTGGGACTGACGTCCCTGGTCGCCGGCTGCTCCACCGGGATTGAGAACGGCGCCCTTCCCAGCACCCCTGAGATCACCAACCAGACCGGGCGGATCATCACGCTCTGGAACGGCTCCTGGATCGCCGCGCTCACCGTCGGCGTCATCACCTGGGGCCTGATCCTCTGGGCGGTCATCGTGTACCGCAAGCGCAAGGGAGACACCAAGCTCCCGCTGCAGACCAGGGCGAACGTTCCGCTCGAGCTGATGTACACCATCGTCCCGCTGCTGATGATCGGCGTGCTGTTCAAGTACACGGTCGAGGACATCTCCGCGATCAAGGACACGTCCGAGACCCCGGACATCCACATCAACGTGGTCGGCAAGCAGTGGAGCTGGGACTTCAACTACGTCGACGACGACGTGTACGACCCCGGTGTCCAGGCGAGCCTGACGGGCGAGGAGGGCGTCGAGGAGACGCTCCCGACGCTGTACCTCCCCGTGGGCGAGCGCGTCGAGTTCACGCTCGACTCGCGCGACGTCATCCACTCGTTCTGGGTGCCCGCGTTCCTCTACAAGGAGGACGTCATCCCGGGCCGGACCAACACGTTCCAGATCATCCCCACCCAGGAGGGGATGTACCAGGGCAAGTGCGCCGAGCTGTGCGGCGAGTACCACGCGTCGATGCTGTTCAACGTGGCTGTCGTCTCCCGCGACGAGTACGACGCTCACATGGAGGAGCTGCGCAACGAGGGCTACACCGGGCAGATCGGCGTCGAGGAGTACTCGCGCGATCAGGTCGTCCAGCTCACCGAGGAGCACGAGGAGGCTGATTCCTGATGGCCACGGTTTCGTACGAGGCCGGCGGCGACGCCGCCCGCCAGGTGTCCGTCCCGGTCGCGCCCACCAAGCGCGGCTCGATCGTCATCAAGTGGTTGACCACCACGGACCACAAGACCATCGGGTACATGTACCTGATCACGTCGTTCTTCTTCTTCGTGGTCGGCGGCCTGCTCGCGCTGCTGATCCGCGCGGAGCTGTTCGAGCCGGGCATGCAGGTGGTCCAGTCCGCCGAGCAGTACAACCAGCTGTTCACCATGCACGGCACGATCATGCTGCTGCTGTTCGCCACCCCGCTGTTCGCGGGCTTCGCGAACTTCATCATGCCGCTCCAGATCGGCGCGCCCGATGTGGCGTTCCCGCGCCTCAACATGCTCGCGTACTGGCTGTACGCGTTCGGCGGCGTGATCGCCATGGCGGGGTTCTTCACCCCGCAGGGCGCCGCATCCTTCGGCTGGTTCGCGTACGCGCCGCTGTCGAACTCGGTCTACTCGCCGGGCGTCGGCGGCGACCTGTGGGTCTTCGGACTCGCGCTCGGTGGCTTCGGCACCATCCTCGGTGCGGTGAACTTCATCACCACGATCGTGACGATGCGCGCGCCGGGCATGACCATGTTCCGGATGCCGATCTTCACCTGGAACATCCTGGTGACGTCGATGCTGGTGCTGCTGGCGTTCCCGCCGCTGGCCTCGGCGCTCTTCGCGCTCGGCTCGGACCGCGTGCTCCACTCCCAGGTGTTCAACCCTGACAACGGCGGCGCCATCCTCTGGCAGCACCTCTTCTGGTTCTTCGGCCACCCCGAGGTGTACATCATCGCGCTGCCGTTCTTCGGCATCGTCTCGGAGATCTTCCCGGTGTTCAGCCGCAAGCCGCTGTTCGGCTACCACGGCCTGGTGTACGCCACCATCGCGATCGCGGCGCTGTCGGTCACGGTGTGGGCGCACCACATGTACGTCACCGGCGCGGTCCTGCTGCCGTTCTTCGGCTTCATGACCATGCTCATCGCGGTGCCGACCGGAGTGAAGTTCTTCAACTGGATCGGCACCATGTGGCGAGGGAAGCTCACCTTCGACACACCGATGCTGTGGTCGATCGGCTTCCTGGTCACCTTCCTCTTCGGCGGCCTCACCGGCATCATCCTGAGCTCGCCGGTGCTCGACTTCCCGCTGTCCGACTCCTACTTCGTGGTCGCGCACTTCCACTACGTGGTGTTCGGCACGGTCGTGTTCGCGATGTTCGCGGGCTTCTACTTCTGGTGGCCCAAGTTCACGGGCAAGATGCTCAACGAGCGCCTGGGCAAGGTGCACTTCTGGCTGCTGTTCTTCGGCTTCCACACCACCTTCCTGGTCCAGCACTGGCTGGGCGCGATGGGCATGCCGCGACGCTACGTCGACTACCTGCCCGAGGACGGCTTCACCTGGATGAACCAGCTGTCGACCATCGGCGCCGTGGTGCTTGCGCTCTCGACGCTGCCGTTCCTGTGGAACGTGTACATCACCTCGAAGCGGGCGCCCAAGGTGACGGTGGACGACCCGTGGGGCTTCGGCAACTCGCTCGAGTGGGCGACGTCCTGCCCGCCGCCGCGCCACAACTTCACGTCCATCCCGCGCATCCGCTCGGAGCGTCCGGCGTTCGACCTGCATCACCCGGGTGCGGCGGCGATCGACCACTATCAGGCCGAGCGCGACAACACCGACCACGCCCCGGTCGGCTAGGAGGAGAGCCGCATGCGCATCGAGGCGAATGTCTTCAACATCCCGACGGCCTTCTTCATCCTGGCTGGCACGGCGTACGGCATCTTCACCCACTGGAGCGAGTGGGTCGGGTTCCTCGCGATCTACCTGACCGCCGGCATGTTCGGCATGGTCGGCTTCTACTTCAAGATGCTCGAGCGTCGCCACGGCAAGCGACCCGAGGACGCGGAGGACGGCGAGATCGCCGACCACGCGGGGGAGCAGGGCGTGTTCGCGCCGTGGAGCTGGTGGCCGCTGGTGCTGGCCGCCGGCGCCGCGCTGTCCTTCGTGGCGCTGGCCGTCGACTGGTGGATCATGGTCCCGGCGGCTGTGCTCGGCACCATCGGCCTGTGGGGCTGGGTCTTCGAGTTCTCGCGCGGTCAGCACGCCCACTGAGCGTCAGCCGCGAACGGTTCACGGCCCGGTCCCCGCGCGGGGACCGGGCCGTCCTCGTTCCCCGTGGCGCGGCTCAGGGCTCGTCAGGACCGGGCGCTCGGGTGTCCCTGCCGCGGAGCCACGTATGGCTCCCGCCGAGGCCCACCAGGCGCGCGATGACGATCGCGAGGTAGAGGGTCCCGACCACGGCCTCGAACGACCATAGGGCACGTGCCCACGGGGCCAGCGGCACGATGTCGCCGAAGCCGAGCGTGGTCAGCGTCACGTAGCTGCCGTAGATGAGGCCCTGCCAGGCCAGCGGCTCTCCCGACGCCGTCTGGTCGACGAAGCTCCCCGGGGCGGCGAGCTCGAGCTGGGCGGAGAGGAGGCCGCACACGCCGCCGAACAGCAGATAGATCGCCACGGCCACCAGGATGAGGTCGGTGACCGTCGCGTGCGCGGGAGGATGGACCAGCGCGTCGAGGAGCGCCACCATGAGCGCGAGCTGGAGCAGGAACGAACCCGCGAGCATCGCGCGCGTCGCGGCGAGGTCGTCCTGCTGCACCGCGAACCAGGTCGCGCCGGCGACCAGGGCGGCGGCGGCCGCCACGAGGGGCCAGAAGCGTCGCGGGTCGGCGGCGCCGATGCGCACGGCGACGACGACGAGCCCGATGTAGACGGACAGGTAGAGGAGGGTCCACAGCCGTCCGTCGAGGGTCGCGGGGTACGCGAACTGGAGCACCGCGAGGCTCCCCACGAGCAGCCAGAGCGCGGAGCGTCGATCCGCGGCGCTCGTGGCGCGCCCGCGGGCTCTCAGGGCCTCTCCCGGCATGCTCCCAACCTAGCGGGCAGGCCGGGGGAGATGGGGACCCAGGAGACGCGACAGGGGCCGCCTCCCGGATGGAAGGCGGCCCCTGTCGGGTACGAGGACGTCCGTCACATGACGATGAGGCCCTGAGTCGCGGTCGCGGTGATGAAGCGCTGCTGGACGTTGGCCCAGTCCACGACGTTCCACCACGCCTTGACGTAGTCCGCCTTGACGTTCTTGTACTGGAGGTAGAAGGCGTGCTCCCACATGTCGAGCATGAGCAGGGGGATCAGACCGACCGGCACGTTGCCCTGCTGGTCGTAGAGCTGCACGATCACGAGCTTCTTGCCGATGGTGTCCCAGGCGAGGATCGACCAGCCCGACCCCATGATGGTCATCGCGTTGTTCGTGAAGTGCGCCTGGAACTTCTCGAACGAGCCGAAGTGCTCGTCGAGCGCCGCGGACAGCTCGCCGGTGGGCTTGTCGCCACCCTCCGGGGACATGTTGGTCCAGAAGATCGAGTGGTTGGTGTGACCGCCGAGGTTGAAGGCGAGCGCCTTCTCGAGGCCGGCGATCGCGCCGAAGTTGTCGGTGTCGCGCGCCTCCGCCATCTTCTCCAGAGCGGTGTTCGCGCCGGCGACGTACGCGGCGTGGTGCTTGCTGTGGTGCAGCTCCATGATCTGACCCGCGATGTGCGGGTCGAGGGCGCCGTAGTCGTACGAGAGGTCCGGCAGCGTGTAGTCGGCCATATCTCCTCCAAGGTCGGGCCGCGGCGCACACGCGTCACGGCCGGTTTTCCGGGAACGTCCCGAGCCTACTCATGGCAGGGCGACGGGGCGAGGATGGTTCTCCTGTGACAACTCCCGTGTCGGCGCGGGCATTCCGGGACGATGCTGGGGATTCGCTCGGAACGCGGCATCGGCGGGCAACGGTGCCGGGAACGCCGCAGGGGCGTCCCGGATGCTCCGGGACGCCCCTGCGGGTGACGATGCGTGTCAGTGGTGCGCGTGCTGCGCCTCCTCGAGCTCCTCCGGCGTGACGGGGGAGATGCGCTGCTCGAAGTAGAAGCGCGACAGCCGCTGCTTGAAGCGATCCCAGCGGTAGCCCTTGCGGCGCACGCCCCGGTCGTTGAACTCGGGCTCGATCTCCAGCGGCGCGATGTCCTCGTAGCCCACGCGGAGCCAGCGCTCCTGCTCGTCGAGCGGCTCGTGGACCTCGATGTACTCGCCGTGCTCGTGGCGGACGATCCGACCGGTCTCGTTTCCGTGGAGCACCAGCTCGCGGTCCTTGCGCTGGAGCCCGAACGCGATGCGCCGGGTGATCCAGAAGGCGAGCACCGGGATCACGAAGATGCCGATCCGGAAGAAGTAGGTCAGGTCGTTGAGCGACAGGTGGAAGAGGTTCGCGATGATGTCGTTCGACCCCTCCATCACGAGGATCACGTAGAACGTGATCAGCGCCACGCCGAGGCCCGTGCGCACCGGCGCGTTGCGCGGCCGGTCGAGCACGTGCTTCTCGCCGCGGTCGCCCGTGGCCCAGGCCTCGATCCACGGGTACAGCGCGAGGAAGCCGAAGAACAGGCCGGGCAGGATGACGGCGGGGATCAGCAGGTTCCAGCTGAGCGTGTAGCCCCAGAACTCCCACTCCATGGGGATGACGTCGAACAGCCAGCCCGGCATCAGGCGGAGCGCGCCGTCGATGAACAGGATGTACCAGTCGGGCTGCGTGCCTGCGGAGACCGGGGACGGGTCGTAGGGGCCGTAGTTCCACACCGGGTTGATGGTGAACAGCGCCGCCACGAGCGCCACCACGCCGAAGACCACGAAGAAGAAGCCTCCGGCCTTCGCGGTGTACACGGGGAACAGGGGCAGGCCCACGACGTTCTTGTGGGTGCGGCCACCGCCCGGGTACTGCGTGTGCTTGTGCAGGAACACCAGGAACAGGTGCAGTGCGATCAGCGCGAGGATCAGGCCCGGCACCAGCAGGATGTGCATGGTGAAGAGGCGGGGGATCAGGATCTCGCCGGGGAACTCGCCACCGAAGATCCAGAAGGAGATGTACTCGCCCAGGATCGGGATCGAGCGCGTCACGCCTTCGATGATGCGCAGGCCGTTGCCGGAGAGCACGTCGTCGGGGAGCGAGTAGCCCGAGAAGCCGGCCGCGAGCGACAGGATCATCAGGGTGAAGCCCACGAGCCAGTTGAGCTCGCGCGGCTTGCGGAACGCGCCGGTGAAGAACACGCGCGCCATGTGGGTGACGATCGCGGCGGTGAACAGCAGCGCGGCCCAGTGATGGATCTGGCGCATGAGGAGGCCGCCGGGGACCTCGAACGACATGTGCAGCGTCGAGGCGAACGCCTCCGACATCTCCACGCCCTGCATCGTCTCGAGCGGGCCGTCGTAGGTGACGATCGTCATCGAGGGGACGAAGAAGGCGGTCAGGAACACGCCGGACAGCAGCAGGATGATGAACGAGTACAGCGCGATCTCGCCCAGCATGAACGACCAGTGGTCGGGGAAGAGCTTGCGCGCGAAGAACTTGACGAAGCCGCCGATCGAGGTGCGCTCGTCGACGTAGTTCGCGGTGCCCGCGGCGGCGCGGTTGAGTCGGGTGCCCATCAGTGGCTGCTCTCCTCGGTCGAGTCGGACAGGCCGTCGGACGTGTTCTTGAGGCGCGTCCAGTACGACGGCCCGATCGGCTCGTGGAAGTCGCTCTGAGCGATGATGTAGCCCTCGTCGTCGACCGCGATCGGAAGCTGCGGAAGCGGCCGCTTCGCGGGCCCGAAGACCACCTTGGCGCCGTCGGCCACGTCGAAGGTCGACTGATGGCAGGGGCACAGCAGGTGGTGGGTCTGCTGCTCGTACAGCGCCACGGGGCAGCCGACGTGCGTGCAGATCTTGGAGTACGCGACGATCCCGTCGAACGACCAGTCCTCGCGGCCCTCCTGGACCTTGAGGTCGCGCGGGTCGAGGCGGAGCAGGAGCACGACGGCCTTGGCCTTCTCCTCGATGAGCCCGTGCTCGAGGTCGTTGAGACCCTCGGGGATCACGTGGAAGGCGGAGCCGATGGTGACGTCCGCGGCCTTGATCGGGGTGCCGTCGGGGTCGCGGGTGAGCCGCATGCCCTTGCGCCACATGGTGTGCGCGAACTTCTTGGTGTTCCAGTCCGCGCCCATGTTGCCCAGCTGCGGCACCAGGATCGCCAGGGGAGCGGCGAGAAGCGCCGCGACGCCGGTGCCGACCAGGAGGCCGCGGCGCTTGATGCCGCTGATCCCGGAGTCCGCGGCACCGTCCTTGAGGTTCTGGATCGCGCCCTCGCGGGACTCGTCGGAGGACCGCAGCTCGTGGCGCTCCTCGACCATCTCGTGGTCGCGCATGAGGGTCTTGGCCCAGTGGATGGCACCGAGGCCGATGCCGATCATGGCGAGGAAGATGCCGATGCCGATCGCCATGTTCGCGAAGCGGATCGAGTCGATCTCCTCCGACATGTCGATGGCGAAGTACGCGCCGATGGCGACGACCGTGCCGACGATCGAGATCCCGAAGAGCGCGGCCACCTGGCGCTCGGCGCGCTTCTCTGCCTTCTCGTCGACGTCCGCGCGGCGCGGACGGTGGTACGGCAGACCCGGGTCCTCGAAGGCCTCGGGCGCGCCGTGATCCTCAGCGGGCTTGTCTACGGTGCTCATGAAGAACGGGCTCCGATCCACACGGTGCTGGCGATGATGAGTCCGAGGGCGATCAGCCACCCCCACAGGCCCTCGGCGACGGGGCCGATGGTGCCCAGGCGGAAGCCGCCGGGGGAGCCGGCGTCCTGCGCCTCGAGGTAGGCGATGATGTCGCGCTTGCCCTCGGAGGTGATGTTGGCGTCGTTGAACACCGGCATCGACTGCGGGCCGGTGAGCATCGCCTCGTAGACGTGGGTGGGGGTGGTCTCCCACAGGTTCGGCGCGTACTTGCCCTGCGTCAGCGCGCCGCCGCCTCCGACGGAGCCGTGGCACATCGCACAGTTGGTGCGGAACAGCTGCATGCCGTTCGCGGCGTCTCCGAGCGCGGGGTCGACCTGCTCGGCGGTCGGGATCGCGGGGCCGGCGCCCAGCGAGGCGACGAAGGCCGCGAGCTGGTTGATCTCGTCCTGCGAGAACTGCGTGCGCTTGGCGATGGCCTGCGGGCCGGACGCCTGCATCGGCATGCGTCCGGTGCCGACCTGGAAGTCGACCGCGGCGGCGCCGACGCCGACCAGCGAGGGCGCCACGCCCTCGGTGCCGGTGGCGTCGAGCCCGTGGCAGGACGCGCAGTTCGCGGCGAACAGCTTCTGACCCTCGGTCACGTCGTCGGCCGTGGTGGTGACGGCGGCGTCCGCGGAGGTCGCCTGGGAGATGGCCCAGGCCACGCCGGTGACGAGCGCGAGCAGCAGGGCGACGAGGATGACGGGGGCCGCGCGGTGGTACCGCCGCCTGGCGAGCGAATGCATCTCTTGAGCCCCTAACGGATCAGGTAGATCACGGCGAAGAGCGCGATCCACACGACGTCGACGAAGTGCCAGTAGTACGAGACCACGATGGTCGTGGTGGCCTCGTGCGTGCCGAACTTCTTGGCGGCGAACGACCGGCCCAGCACGAACAGCATCGCGATCAGACCGCCGATGACGTGCAGGCCGTGGAAGCCTGTGGTGAGGTAGAACACCGAGCCGTAGGGGCTCGACGAGATGGTGAGGCCCTCCGAGATCAGCATCGCGTACTCGTACACCTGGCCGCCGATGAAGATCGCGCCCATGATGTAGGTCAGCACGAACCACTCGTGCATGCCCCAGCCCTTGAGCTTGAGCAGGGAGCCCGTGCGGCGGCGCTGATAGCGCTCGGCCGCGAAGACTCCCGCCTGCGCGGTGAACGACGAGAGCACGAGGACGGTCGTGTTCACCGCGGCGAAGGGGATGTTGAGCAGCTCGGTCTTGTCGGCCCAGACCTCGGGGACCTGAGCCCGGAGCGTGAAGTACATCGCGAACAGGCCCGCGAAGAACATCAGCTCGGAGCTCAGCCACACGATGGTGCCGACGGCGACCTGGTTCGGACGCGTCGCGTGGATGGGCGACGGCGCAGTCGTGGCGTGGGACATAGGTCCCATTAAAGCGCACGGAGCACGCAGTTCACACCATTCAACGCGCATGGCGCGGGGCCGGTTCCCGGCAATCCGCTCAAGCCGCGCGAACCGGGGCGGACGCGCCCCTGCGAGACGGGTGGCGCGGTCCCGCGGCCATGCCAGAATGGGCGACATGAGCGACGTGGTCAAGCACGAGTCCGGCGCCCCGGCGACCCGCAAGGCGCGCATCCTGCTGTACAGCGACGACCGCAACGTGCGGGAGAAGGTGCGCTTCGCCGTCGGTCCGTCCACGCACGGGCGCGAGATCGAGTGGGTGGAGACCGCCACGCACGCCGCGGTGATCGACCGCCTCGACAACGAGCGCTTCGACCTGGTCGTGCTCGATGGGGAGGCCGCGAAGGTCGGGGGCATGGGCATCGCACGGCAGATGAAGCACGAGCTGTACGAGTGCCCGCCGATCCTCCTGCTCGTCGGCCGTCCCGGCGACGCCTGGCTGGCCACCTGGTCGGAGGCGGACGCCGCCGTGTCGCACCCGCTCGACCCGTTCGCGGTGCGCGACGCCGTCGACGGCTTCTTCGCCCCCGCCGACGCGGACGCCTGAGGGGCTCTCGTGGCGACGTTGCAGGACCTGCTCGCGCGCCTGGTCGAGCACGAGGACCTGACCGCGGAGGAGACCGCCGCGGTGATGGAGTCCGTGCTGACCGACTCCGCCTCGCCCGTGGCCATGGGCGCGTTCCTCGCGGCGCTGCGCGTCAAGCGGGAGACGGCCACCGAGGTCGCGGGCCTCGCGCAGGCGATGCTGGACCACGCGCTGCGCTTCGAGGTGCCCGGCCGGACCGTGGACATCGTCGGCACCGGGGGCGACGGCGCCCACACCGTCAACATCTCGACCATGGCGTCGATCGTGATCGCCGGCGCTGGACCGACGGTGGTCAAGCACGGCAACCGCGCCGCGACGTCGAAGTCGGGCAGCGCTGACGTGCTCGGGGCGCTGGGTGTGCGGCTCGACCTTCCCGTCGAGCGCGTCAAGGAGCTCGCGACGGAGGTGGGCATCACCTTCTGCTTCGCGCAGGTGTTCCACCCGTCCATGCGGTTCGCCATGCCGATCCGCAAGGAGCTCGGCATCCCGACCACCTTCAACATCCTCGGCCCCCTGACCAACCCCGCGCAGCCTCAGGCGACCGCGATCGGATCCTCGAGCATGCGGGTGTCCCCGGTGCTCGCGGGCGTGGTCGCGTCGCAGGGCCGCGAGGCGCTCGTGTTCCACGGCGACGACGGGCTCGACGAGCTCGCGCCGACGGGACCGGCCACCCTCTGGGAGGTCCGTGGCGGCGAGATCTCGGAGCAGCGCCTCGATCCGGTGGGCGACCTCGGTCTTGCGCCGATCACCCTGGACGAGCTGCGGGGCGGCGACGCCGAGCAGAACGCCGCGGTGGTCCGACGCGTGCTCGAGGGCGAGACGGGCCCGGTCCGCGACACGGTGGCGCTTAACGCGGCCGCCGGCCTGGTGGCGGATGCGACGCTCCCGGGCACGGCCTCGGGCACCCTGGTCGAGCGCTTCTCGGCGGGGCTCGGCCACGCCGAGCGCTCGATCGACTCGGGAGCCGCGCGCGAGGCGCTCGATCGCTGGGTCGCGGCCACGCAGTCCTGATCCCCCTCGGGCGCACGCGTGCCGTCGGGCGGGTGAGCGAGGCTCAGGTGGTGCGCAGGTCGCCGCGCGCCGCGCGGTCGGCCCGACGCGCGTCGACCCACCGCGCGTGGCGGCCCGCGCCTGTCCACGGGCTCGCCCACTCGCCCTCGACCACGAGCAGCCGTGTGCCCGAGGACTCCAACCAGCGGGCGACGATCTCGCGCTCCTCGACCAGCACGGGCTCGTCCAGCCCCAGGTCGCCCGTGAGGCCCCGGAGGCGCTCGACTGCGGGCCAGACGTCGGCGCGCGAGGCCGCGTACGCGCTCGCCGCGAACGCGCCCCGGCGGAAGGCGGCGACGTCCCAGCCGTCGCCGTGCGGGCGCGCGGCGACGATGCCGCAGCGGGCGATCGCCGCGAGCCGCTCGGCACGCATCGCGCCGTCCACGACGGCGCTGATCCCGTCGCGCAGCTCTGCCGCGCGCTCGTACTCGAGCGCGTCGGCACGCTCCACGATGAGCTGCTCGAGCGCCGACACGACCGGGGCGGGATCGCGTTCGAGGGCGTCCTTGGCGGCGGCGGCCGTCACGTCGTAGCCCGAGGACGGCCCGCGCACGCAGGGGGCGGCGCAGGCCCCGAGGTCCTTGAGCAGGCACGCTCGCGCCCCGCCGCGGGGCGTGATGGGGAGCCGCGTGGTGCAGGTCCGCACACCGAGCGCGCTCTGCAGCGCCTCCACCGCGACGCGCGCGTCGGAGGCCGATCGCATCGGCCCGAGCGCGCCGGGGGGAGGCTCGATCGACCGGGAGACGCTCAGCCGCGGGTAGCGCTCGTCGGTGAGCCGGACCCATGCGGTGCGCTCGGGCCGGGCGGAACGCCGGTTGTAGCGCGGGCGGTGCTCCGCGATGAGGCGCACCTCCCTCACGTTGGCCTCGAGCTCCGTCGCGCACACGATGGTGTCGACGGTGACCGCGAGCTCGAGCATCTCGCGGATCTGGCGCCGCTGCTCTCCCGTGGTGAAGTACGACTTGACCCGTGCCCGCAGGTTCTTCGACGTGCCGACGTAGAGGCGCTCGCCGCGCGGCCCCCGGAACGTGTACACGCCGGGCTTGGCCGGCACCGTCTCGGCCATTGTCGCCTTGCGGCGCAGCTTCTCCGGCATGGGGTTGCGCAGCGCGACCAGGTCCTCACGATGGGTGATGCCGAACGCGGCCACGCGCTCGAGCATGCGGTGGAGGATCTCCGACGTCGCCCGGGCGTCCTCGAGCGCGCGGTGGTTGGGCTCCACCGCGGTGCCGAACACGCGCGCGAGCGTCGACAGCTTCTTGTTGGGGGCCTCCTCCTTGGTGGTGGCACGGCGCGCCAGGGTGACGGTGTCGACCACCTGGCTGCCCGGCCACGCGTAGCCGTGGGCGCGGCACGCCGCCTTGAGGAAGCCGACGTCGAACGGCGCGTTGTGCGCGACCAGCACCCCGTCGCCGAGGAACTCCAGGAAGGACGGGAGCACGTGCTCGATGCGCGGCGCGGCCACCACCATCGCGTCGGTGATGCCCGTCAGCGCCACGATCATCGGCGGGATGGGCAGGCCGGGATCGACCAGGGTCTGGAACTCGCCGACCAGCTCTCCGCCCCGCGTCTTCACCGCGCCGATCTCGGTGATCCGCGATGTCTGCGGGGACGTGCCCGTGGTCTCGAGGTCGACCACCACGAAGGTGGTCTGCGACAGCGGCTCGCCGACGTCCGCGAGCGTCGGCTGCCGGTGCAGCAGCTGCTCGAGGGTCGACGGAGGGGTGGTCATGGCGCCGACGGTACGTCAGCGGTCCGACACGACGGTGCCATCACCGCTCTGCCAGGCATGACGGAGCGATGTCAGACCCGTTGCGCACACTGGCCGCATGATGATCGATTGCGATTCGTGCGAGATGCGCGGGAAGTCCTGCGGGGACTGCGTGGTGTCGTTCCTCACGATCGAGGTGCGACCGTCCGACCGGGCCAGGGTCGAGTTCGACGACGACGAGGCGAGCGCGGTGGCGGCGCTGGCCGAGGGCGGGCTCGTCCCGCCGCTGAGGCTGGTCAGGCCGCCACGGGCGGGCTGACCAGCCTCGGGTGAGGGCAGCGCGCGCGACGCGTCAGCCTCGGTACAGCGCCTCGATCTGGTCGGCGAAGTCCCGGAGCACCAGGGAGCGCTTCATCTTGAGCGACGGCGTGAGGTAGCCGTTGTCGACCGTGAAGTCGTCGAGGAGGATCTCCCACCGGCGGATCGACTCCGCCCGGGACACCGCGCCGTTGGCGCGCTCCACGGCCTTCTCCAGGTGCTCGCGCACCGTTGGATCCTGCGCCGCCTCCGCGACGGTCATCTCCGGCAGCCCGTGGCCCTTGAGCCACGCGGGGAGCGCCTCGGCATCGAGGGTGACGAGCGCCCCGATGTAGGGCTTCGCGTCGCCGACCACGACGCACTGGCTGACCAGCGCGTAGCTCCGGAGCCGGTCCTCGAGCACCGCGGGCGCGACGTTCTTCCCGCCCGCGGTGACGATGATCTCCTTCTTGCGCCCCGTGATGTAGAGGTAGCCCTCGTCGTCCTGGTGCCCGATGTCCCCGGTGTGGAACCAGCCGTCCTGCATGGCGGCCGCGGTCGCCTCGGGGTTGCGGTGGTAGCCGGCGAACAGCATGTCGCCACGCATGAGGATCTCGCCGTCGTCGGCGATGCGGACCTCGAACCCGGGCAGGGGCGAGCCCACCGAGCCGATCTTCGAGAGCCTCGTGCGGTTCACGTGCGACGCGGCGGTGACCTCGGTCAGGCCGTAGCCCTCGAGCACCTGCAGGCCGAGCCCGTTGTAGAAGTGGCCGAGCCGCTCGCCGAGCGGCGCCGACCCGGAGATGGCGTGGATGGCGCGCCCGCCGAGCACGGCGCGGATCTTGGACAGCACCAGCCGGTCGGCCACCGCGTGGCGCGCCTTGAGCGGGAACGACGGCCCGCCGGGCGTCGACAGCGCCCGCGAGTAGTCGATCGACTGCTTGGCGGCCCAGCGGAAGATCTTCACCTTGCCGCCCTCGGCCGCCTTCTGCTCGGCGGAGTTGTAGACCTTCTCGAACACGCGCGGCACCGCGAGGATCAGCGTGGGCTGGAACGACGCGAAGTACGGGACGAGCTTGCGCGCGTCGGGGCAGTAGCCGATCACGGTGCCGGAGGCGAGGAGCGCGACCTCGACGAGCCGCGCGAGCGAGTGCGCGAGCGTGAGGAACAGCACCGTGCTGGCGCCGTCGAAGAGCAGCACGTCGTCGAGCTCGTCCTGGATGCCATAGGTGTGGCGGACGAAGTTGAAGTGCGTGAGCGTGACGCCCTTCGGGCGTCCCGTGGTGCCCGAGGTGTAGATGATCGTCGCGGGGGAGTCGAGGGTCGCGAGGGCGGACCGCTCGGCGACCAGCGAGTCGGGGATCCCGGCGCCCGCGGCGCGCAGGTCATCGAGGCAGCCGTCGTCGATCACCATGACGTCGCTGAGCGGGCTCTCCGCGTCCTCCGCGACCTGGCGCGCGAGCGCGGCGTGCTCGGCGGTCTCGACGAACAGGAGGGCGATCTCGGCATCGGAGGTGATCCAGTCGATCTGAGAGGCCGACGAGGTGTCGTAGATCGGCACCGGCAGGGCGCCGACGGTCCAGATCGCGACGTCGAGCAGGCTCCACTCGATCCGGGTGCGAGACATGATGCCGACGCTGGCGCCCGGCTCGACCCCCCGCGCGATCAGACCCTTGGCGATCGCGGCGACCGTGGCGAGCGCCTCGCCGCCCGTGACGTCGATCCAGCGGTCGTCCGCGTCGGCGTGACGCATGACCACCTGATCGGCGCGCTCGCGCCAGCGGTCGGTGATGAGGGCGACGATGTTCGGGGCGTAATCAGCGCGCGCGGGCTGGTTCATGAACGTGTGACTCCGGTGGCAGTGGGCGGGACCTCTCACAGGCTAGCCTTGACGGAGTCCCAGCGAAGCATCGGAAGGCCATAGAACATGCATGCAATCGGCGTAGACATCGGCGGCACCAAGATCGCGGTCGGTGTCGTCGACGAGCACGGGCGCATCGTGGCGAAGACCAAGCGCAAGACCAAGCCGCAGGATCCCGCGAGCATCGACCAGGCGATCGCCGAGGCGGTCGGCGAGCTGGCCGCGGACCACGAGTTCCACGCCGTCGGCCTCGCGGCCGCCGGCTTCGTCTCCTCGGACCAGGAGCACGTGCTGTTCGCGCCGAACATCGCGTGGCGCGACTACCCGCTCGCTGAGCGAGTCTCCTCGCTCATCGGACGCGATGACATCGCGGTCGTCGTGGAGAACGATGCGAACGCCGCCGGATGGGCCGAGTTCGCCTTCGGCGCCGCCCGCGAGGCCAGGAACATGGCGCTGCTGACCATCGGCACGGGGCTGGGCGCCGCGCTGGTCGTGGACGGCACGCTGGTGCGTGGCGCGTTCGGCTTCGCGGCCGAGCTGGGGCACCTGCGCGTGGTGCCCGGCGGGCACCCCTGCGGCTGCGGGCTCCGAGGATGCTGGGAGCAGTACGCGTCCGGCTCCGCGCTCACGCGCGAGGCGCGCCGCGCGGCGGTCGAGCGCGAGGTGCGCGCCGCCGCCCTGCTCGAGCTCGCCGGGGGAGACGCCGCCGCCGTCACCGGACCGATGGTCACCGAGGCGGCGATCGCGGGCGACGAGCTCGGCATCGAGCTGCTTGCCGAGCTCGGCCGGTGGATCGGAGAGGGATCGGCCTCGCTCGCTGCGGCCCTCGACCCGGAGCTGTTCGTCATCGGCGGAGGGGTGATCGCGGCAGGCGATCTCCTGCTGGGCCCCGCGCGCGAGGCCTACGAGGAGAACCTCCCCGCCCGCGGCCACCGACCCATCGTCCCGATCGTCGCGGCGCAGATGGGCAACGATGCCGGGATCGTCGGCGCCGCCGACCTGGCGCGCCTCGCCGCGCAGGCCTAGGAGCAGCATGAGCGACACGAACTACTGGTTGTTCAAGAACGTCCTGATCGGGCCGGCCGCCAAGGGCTACTACCGGCCCTGGGTCGAGGGCGCCGAGAACATCCCGGCGGAGGGCGGCGCCATCCTGGCGTCGAACCACCTGTCGTTCTCCGACTCCGTGTTCCTGCCGCTGGTGATCAAGCGCAAGGTGGTGTTCCTCGGCAAGGCCGAGTACTTCACCGGCAAGGGCGTGAAGGGCTGGGCGACCCGCACCTTCATGGAGGGAGTGGGCACCATCCCGGTACATCGCGGTGGCGGCCGCGCGTCGGAGGCGGCGCTGCGCACGGGGCTCCAGGTCCTGCAGGGCGGGGATCTGCTCGGGATCTACCCCGAGGGCACCCGGAGCCCCGACGCGAACCTGTACCGCGGCAAGACCGGCGTCGCGCGCCTTGCGATCGAGTCGGGCGCCCCGGTGCTCCCGGTGGCGATGATCGACACCCACATCGCCCAGCCGATCGGGCAGCGGCTGCCGTCCCGCCACCCGATCGGGGTGCGGATCGGCGAGCCGATCTCCCTCGAGAAGCACGCGGGTCGGCAGGACGACCGCACCGTGCTGCGCGAGGCCACCGACGAGATCATGCACGCGATCGCCGCGCTGTCGGGCCAGACGTACGTCGATCGCGACGCCGCGCTCGTCAAGCGCGAGATGGCCAAGGCCGCCCGCGAGGAGCCGGCCGAGGGAGACGCCGACCGCTAGGTCTCCCGTCCCGGCGCGGGGCCCCTGCCCGCACGCCTAGAATGACCACGAAATCCGCAAGCTCAACGACGAAAGGTCCGTCATGTCGGTTCGCCGTGTCGCCCTGCTCACCGCGGGAGGCTTCGCCCCCTGCCTGTCCTCCGCCGTCGGAGGCCTGATCGAGCGCTACACCGAGATCGCCCCCGAGGTCGAGATCATCGCCTATGAGCACGGCTACTGGGGCCTGCTGCTCGGCAAGAAGACCGTGATCGACGACGAGGTCCGCAAGCACGCGGGACTGCTCCACGAGTTCGGCGGCTCGCCGATCGGCAACTCGCGCGTCAAGCTCACCAACGCCGCCGACTGCGTCAAGCGCGGTCTGGTCGAGGAGGGTCAGAACCCCCTCGAGGTGGCAGCTGAGCAGCTCAAGGCCGACGGCGTCGACGTGCTCCACACCATCGGTGGCGACGACACGAACACCACCGCCGCGGACCTCGCCGCCTACCTGGCCGAGCACGACTACGGCCTGACGGTCGTGGGCCTGCCGAAGACCATCGACAACGACGTGGTCCCGATCCGCCAGTCGCTCGGTGCCTGGACCGCCGCCGAGGAGGCCGCGCAGTTCGGCCGCAACATCATCGGCGAGCACCGCTCGGGCCCGCGCATGCTCATCATCCACGAGGTCATGGGCCGCGCCTGCGGCTGGCTGACGGCCGCCGCCGCGAAGTCCTACCGTGACGACCTCGCCACGCGCACCTTCCTGCCCGGCATCGGGCTCACCAAGGAGCGCTGGGACATCCACGCCGTCTACGTGCCCGAGTCGCCGATCGACCTCGACGCCGAGGCCGACCGCCTCCGCACCGTCATGGACGAGGTCGGCAACGTCAACATCTTCCTCTCCGAGGGTGCCGGCGTCCCCGAGATCATCAAGGAGATCGAAGAGTCGGGCGGGGTCGTCGAGCGCGACCCGTTCGGCCACGTCAAGCTCGACACGATCAACCCCGGCCAGTGGTTCGCGAAGCAGTTCGCCGAGCGCCTCGGCGCGGAGAAGGTCATGGTGCAGAAGTCCGGCTACTACTCGCGTGCGGCCGCGGCGAACCCGCAGGACCTGCGCCTGATCAAGTCGATGACGGACTACGCCGTCGAGTGCGCGCTGCGCGGCGAGCCCGGCGTGATCGGCCACGACGAGGAGGACGGCGACCGGCTCAAGGCCATCGCGTTCCCGCGCATCGCCGGCCACAAGCCCTTCGACACCTCCACCCCGTGGTACGTCGAGACCCTCGAGGCGATCGGACAGGCGTAGACATATGACCGAGGCTGCCCTGACGGCGGCTGGCATCGACTCGTACCTCGCTTGCGAGGCGAGGCAGCAGCCGACGTGGCCCGACGCCACGGCGCTGCTGCACGCCACCGACCGTCTCAAGCAGGTCCCCCCTCTGGTGTTCGCGGGCGAGGCGGACCGGCTGCGTGAGCAGCTGGCCGCCGCGTCCCGCGGCGAGGCGTTCGTCCTCCAGGGAGGGGACTGCGCCGAGATCTTCGCCGAGGCGACGGCCGACCGTATCCGCAACAAGATCAAGACCATCCTGCAGATGGCCGTGATCCTCACCTATGGCGCCTCGACGCCCGTGGTGAAGATCGGCCGCATGGCGGGCCAGTACGCGAAGCCGCGCTCCTCGGACACGGAGACCCGTGACGGCGTGACGCTGCCCGCGTACCGCGGGGACATCGTGAACTCGTCCGGCTTCACGGCCGAGGAGCGGATCCCCGACCCGAACCGCCTGCTGGACGCGTACCACGTGTCCGCGTCGACCCTGAACCTGATCCGCGCGTTCACGCAGGGCGGCTTCGCCGACCTGCGGCGCGTGCACCAGTGGAACAAGGGGTTCGCGGCCAACCCGGCGTACGCGCAGTACGAGCGGACGGCGGCGGAGATCGACCGGGCCGTGCGCTTCATGGCGGCCGCGGGCGGCGACTTCGACGCGCTCAAGACCGTCGACCTGTTCTCGAGCCACGAGGCGTTGCTGCTCGACTACGAGCGGGCGCTCACCCGCATCGACTCGCGGTCGGGGCTCGCCTACGACTGCTCCGCGCACCTGCTGTGGATCGGCGAGCGCACGCGCCAGCTCGACGGCGCGCACGTCGAGTTCCTCTCGAAGGTGCACAACCCGCTGGCGGTCAAGCTGGGTCCGACCGCCACGGCCGACGATGCGGTCGCGCTCGCCGAGCGCCTGAACCCCGCGAACATCGCGGGGCGCCTGACCTTCGTCGCCCGCATGGGCGCGGACAAGGTGAGGGACGCGCTTCCGGGGATCGTCGAGGGCGTGCGGGACGCCGGCGTCGCGGTGACGTGGCTGACCGACCCGATGCACGGCAACACCTTCACCTCGGAGTCCGGCTACAAGACCCGTGACTTCGACACGATCCTCGACGAGGTCACGGGCTTCTTCGAGGTCCACACCGCGCTCGGGACCGTGCCGGGAGGCCTCCACGTGGAGCTCACCGGCGACGACGTCACCGAGGTCATGGGGGGCACCGAGAAGATCGACGACGAGGGCCTCGCGCGGCGCTACGAGACCAAGGTCGACCCCCGTCTCAACCATCAGCAGTCGCTCGAGATGGCCTTCCTGGTCTCCGAGCTGCTCACGCGCCACCACGCGACCCTGCCGCAGGACGAGAGCGTCGAGCTCGGCTGAGCCGGGCATCGTCCCGGCAGGGCAGAAGGCCCGTCCCTCGGGGGACGGGCCTTCTGCGCATCGTGGACGATGCGGGGGTCAGTTGTAGCGGAGGGTGATGGTCGAGTTCTTCTCGACCGCGGTGCCGGGGAAGATCGACTGGTCCACGACGGAGGTCTTCGAGCTCCACGGCCACACGGGGTAGAGGCTGACCTTGAGCCCGTCGTCCTTCGCGGCCGCCTCGGCCTCGTCCACCGCGAGCCCGACGTAGTCTCCCACCTCGATCAGAGGCTTGCCCTCGGACACCGTGATGGTGATCGCGTCCGTGCGACGCGCCTCGGAGCCGGCGTCCAGGCTCTGGGCGTAGACCTCGCCGGTCTTCACGTCCTCGGTGCGTCCGGTCTCGACGGTGACGCGCAGCGCGTAGTCGTCCTCGAGGAGAGCGACAGCGTCGTCCTGCTTCATGCCGCTCACGTCCGGGACGGTGATCGGTGCGGGCCCGGACGAGACGACCATGTCGACCGGCTCGTCGTGGCGGACCGTCTCGCCCTCGGCCGGCGAGACCGACATGACCTCGCCGGACGGCACCGTGTCGGACGACGTCGACGTGACCTCGCCGATCGTGAAGCCGATCTCCGCGAGCGCCGCTCGGGCGTCGTCCTCTGACGAGCCGACCACGGACGGCACGGTGAACATCTCCGGGCCCTGCGAGACGAACACCGTGACCGTGCTGCCACCGAGGACGCGCTGCTGCGCGCTCGGGTCCGTGCCGATCACGAAGCCGTCGAGCACGTCGTCGTCGTAGACGTACTCGACCTCGGCCTCGAGCCCGGCGCTCTCGAGGAACGTGCGGGCGTTGTCCTCGGTCTCGTTCGCGACCGGCGGCACGGTCGTGTAGGCGCCCGGACCGATCGAGTTGTACCACCACAGCGAACCGCCGCCGATGACGAGCACGGCCACCAGGATCGCGGCGATCCACCAGCCCGCGCGCCGGTCGGCGCGGCGCGGCTCCTCCGCCTCAGGGTCGTCGTCGGGCAGGTCGGGCACCACCTCGGCGCCCACCGCGGGGAACGGGTGGCCCAGGCCGATCGGGAGCGCGACGGTCGCGCCCACGGGGGCGGCCTCGAGCACCGTGGTCGCGTCGTCGTCGCCCACCGCGGGGATCTGGCCCGACGGCGGGTCGGCGCGGCGATCCAGGGTGGGGTCGTCGAGCAGCTCGCGGGTCGCGCGCAGGCGCTCGAGCGCCTCGGCCGCGTCCGCGGGACGGTGCGCGGGGTCGCGGGAGGTGAGGCTCGCGACCAGGTCGTCGATCTCCGGCGGCAGCCACGGCACGGACTCCGACGGCGCCGGCATGTCGTGGTGGACGTGCTGGGTGGCGACGTCGATGGCGGTGTCGCCGGTGTACGGCTGGCGTCCGGTGATCATCTCGTAGAGCAGCACGCCGACGGCGTAGACGTCGGTACGCGCATCCGAGATCCCGTTCGAGATGAGCTCGGGGCCCAGGTACGCGACGGTGCCGAGGATGGTCCCCGTGGTGCTCGAGGTCACCTCGGTGACCGCGCGTGCGAGGCCGAAGTCGGCCACGCGGGGCCGACCGTCGGTGTCGATGAGGACGTTCTCGGGCTTCACGTCCTGGTGCACCAGCCCCTGGCGGTGAGCGGCCGCGAGGGCGTCGAGCACGTGCTCGGCCGTGGTGAGGGCGTCGCCGAGCGCGAGCGGACCCTCGTGCGCCATCCGCTCCCGCAGGTTCTCGCCCTCGACGAACTCCATGGTCAGGTAGGACAGCTCCTGGTCGGTGCCCTGGTCGTAGACGCGGACCACGCCCGGGTGGGTGAGCCGTGCCGCCGCCTTGGCCTCGCGTCGGAAGCGCGCGACGAACTCCCGGGAGCGCGGGTCGACCTCCAGATGCGGGTGCATGACCTTGAGGGCGATCTCGCGCTCGAGGTGGCGATCGAACGCCAGGTACACCGTCGCCATCCCGCCCGCCGCGACGCGCTCGCGCACCTCGTACCGGCCGTCGATGACGCGGCCGAGGAGCGGATCGGTCAGGGTGTCGGACACGTGCGCCATTCTAGGCGTCCCGGCGCCGCTCCCGGCAGGTGCCGCGGCGGCGCGGCGGTCACCCGAACCGGGTCATCAGGGCGGTGACGGATCGGACGTAGTCGACCGTGCCGGGGTACAGCCCGTGCTTCCGCACAGCGGCAGCGCCCTGGTAGTAGGCGCCGATCACCTTCGCCCGGTCCGCGAAGCTCCTGGTGTGGGAGCGCAGGATGAGGACGCCGGCCAGGACGTTGTCCTCCGGGTCGAGCAGGTCGAGCCGGCGGCCGGCCATGGTGGACGCCCACTCGCCCGATGCGGGGATCACCTGCATGACGCCCACCGCGTCGGCGGGGGAGACGGCGCGCATGTTGAAGCCCGACTCCTGGTAGGCGACGGCCTGGGCGAGTGCGGGGTCGACGCCGTACGCGTTCGCGGTGGCCACGACCAGGCGCTGCATGGCCGCGCGCGAGGGGACGTCGCGGGCGAGCAGCGCGGCCTTGTGCCGGTTGGCGGAGGCGACCACCTCCGTCGGGTACGTGCGGCCCAGGAAGGTGTCGCCGACCAGCCCGGTGGGCGTGCCTGTGGTGTCCGGCAGGGTGAGGCGCTGCCCGATGCGGATCAGGTTGACGTTCGTGAGGCCGTTGGCACGGGCGAGCGCCGCGACGGTCGTCGAGTTCCGCGCGGCGATCGCGGACAGCGTGTCCCCGGGGGCGACCGTCACGGTGCGCGCGGTGGACGATGCCGAGGACGGCCCGGGGGACGCGGTCGCCTCGGGCGCCGTGGAGGATGCCGCGACCCCGGGCAGCACGAGCGTCTGCCCGACGCGGATGAGGGCGCGCGAGCCGAGGTCGTTCGCCGCGATGATGGCGTCGACGCCGATGCCGTGCCGGTGCGCGAGGCTCCACACGGTGTCCCCGGCCACCACCACGTGCGTCGCGACGCGGGTCGCGGAGGACTGGGCCTGGCTCGAGGCGGCTCCGGTGCCGGTCGGGATCGTCAGGGATCGGCCGACCACGATCGTCGCGCGCCCGTCGAGACCGTTCGCGCGCACGATCGCGGACACCGACGACCCGTAGCGCTGCGCGAGGGACCAGACGGTGTCGCCCGGCTCGACGCGGTGACGTTCGTCCGCGGCGGCGGGGGCGGCGGCGAGCAGGGCGATCACGAGCGCTCCGACGGCCGCGGACGTGGCGGCCCGGCCGGAGGGTCGGCGCTGCGTTGCACGCATACGCACCTCCAGATCTGTGACGGATGTGACTGATGTGACAGATGGTGCAGAAGTGACGTTATGCCAGGTCGGCCCATCCCGCAACCCGTCAGAGCCCACGTCGGTACGCTGGACGCCATGACCGATGACACCGACTGGCTCACCGTCCCCGACTTCGCCGAGGTGCTCGGCATCACGCCGTCGCAGGTGCGCGAGCTGATCCGCGAGGGCCACGTCCTGGCGGTCCGTCGCGGCGAACGTCAGGTGATGCAGCTCCCGGCGGGGGTGATCGTGGACGGAGAGGATGGTCCCGAGGTCCTGGCGACCCTGCGCGGCACGCTCACCCTCCTGCGGGACGCGGGATTCGACGATGCGGAGAGCGCCGACTGGCTGCTGCACGAGGAGGCCGAGCTCGGCATGACCCCGTTGGCGGCGCTGCGCGAGGGACGACGCGCCCACGTGCGGCGCATCGCCCAGTCGCTCCTCTAGGAGCGGCCGAGGTCAGGACGCGCGGTCGATCGCGGCATCGACCAGCGCGAGCACCGGCGTCGGATCCGGCAGGGCGGCGTGTAGCGCGGCGCGGGCGTGCCCCGCGGCGGCTGCGATCGCCTGCTCGACCGCGTGCACGGCGCCGGATGCGCGAAGGGCCGCGATCGCGGCGTCGATGTCGGGCGCGCCCGCCTGGGGGTCACCCAGGACCGCGAGAACGTCGGCGCGCTGGGCTGCCGTCCCGTGCGCCAGCACATGCGCGATGAGGAGCGTGCGCTTGCCCTCACGGAGGTCGTCGCCGACCGGCTTGCCCGTCACGTCGCTGGCGCCCAGCACACCGAGGACGTCGTCACGGAGCTGGAACGCGATGCCCAGGGGGACGCCGGCGTCTCGCACCGCCGCGACCACCGCATCGTCCGCCCCGGCCAGCGCGGCGCCGAGCGCGAGCGGCATCTCCGCCGTGTAGGAGGCGGTCTTCGACCGCATCACCGTCTGCACGGCCTCGGGTAGCCGCTCGGCGTCGAGCGGCACCGTCGCCTCGTGCATGTCGAGGTGCTGGCCTGCCGTGACCAGCACGGCCATCTCCGCGAACAACGGCTCGATCCGCGGGTCGGCGGCGTAGGAGACCTCGGCCGCCGCATGGAGCGCCGCGACCAGCGCGATGTCGCCCGCGAGGATCGCACCCGCCGTGCCGTACGCCGCGGGCTCGCCGAGGCCGCCGCGCGCCCGATGCGAGGCCTCGAAGGCACGGTGCGTGGCGGGGCGGCCCCGCCTCATGTCGGAGCCGTCGAGGACGTCGTCGTGGATGAGCGCGGCGGTCTGGAAGAGCTCGAGCGCCGCGGCGACGCCGACCACGTCGGCCTCGGACGCGCCGCCGCACGCCTCCGCCGCCGCGATCACGAGGCGGCCCCGGAACGCCTTGCCGCCCTCCGAGGCCTGGACCAGGCGCGCATGGATCTCGTCCGCGGCGACTCCGGTCGGGCCGGCGACGTCGCGGAGCCAGCCGAGGATGCGGTGGACACGTACGTCGATCGCTGCGCGGGGATCGTCCATGGCGATCAGCGTACGGGCGGATGTCCCCAGGTCGGGACGACGACGCCTGACTCCTCTGCGCCCCCGCCTCGCGGCGAGTCCTCCCGCCACGGGCACGAGCCTGGCGGCATGACAGTGATCACCGGACCCGGCGAGCTGGTCGCGCTCGTCCCTCGCATGCTCGGATTCGAGCCCGCCGACAGCGTCGTGACGGTGCTGCTCGGCGATGCCGGCGCCGTGCTCGCGGCGCTCAGGGTCGATCGTCGCGACCTGCTCGCCGACGACGGCCCCGACCTCGCCCTGCAGGTCGCCGCGCAGGCGGCGCGTGACGGCGCGGCTCGCGCGCTGGTCCTCGGGTTCACCGACGAGCCGGCCGACCGCCGCTGCGACGCGCTGGACCGGGTCGCCGACGCGCTTGCGGACACCGTCGGAGAGGTCGGCAGCTGGCGGGTCACGGCGGGTCGCTACTTCTGCCCCGACTGCACCGATCCCCGCTGCTGTCCTCCGGGTGGACGCGCCGTGCCCGCCGCCCGACCGGACCCCGGCCTCGACGGGCGGTGGAGGCGGGCGTGGGCCCGGGACCTGCGGTCGGCGCCCGCGGAGGAGCGGCGCAAGAGCGTCCGCGCCGCGCGGCGGTGGGAGGCGCGCGCGTCGGCGCTCGGACCCGCGGGGTGGCGCGTCCGCTCGGTCGAGACCTGGCTCGTCGCGCTCGGGTCCGACGGCTGGAACGCGGCTCTGCTGGGCCGGATCGCCGCAGGTCTCGCGGACGTGCGGGTGCGCGACGCCGCGCTGATCGCCCTGGTGCCCGGCGCGGACGCGGCGGTGGCGGAGGCGCGCGACGGCCGTGACGGTGAGGCGGTCGCGGCGGTGCTCGGCGCCGGCCTGACCCCGCGCAGCGCCCCGGACCCCGTCCGGTCGGCGCGTGCACGCGAGCTCCTCGCGGGGATCCTGGACCACCTCGCGGGCGAGCGCGCCGCTCCGGCCGCCGCGATGCTCGCGGTCCTGGCATGGTGGACGTCCGATCGCGACGGCGCCGTCGCCTGGTCGGAGGTCGCGCTCGAGCTCCAGCCCGGCTACCGCCTCGCGGGCCTGGTCCGCGCCCTCGTGGAGACCTCGGGGGAGCGCTGACGGGAGCGATCCGCCGACGTGTCGAGGAACACCGCGGGTCGATCGGGCGTTACAATCTAATGGATTTGCGCGAGGCGAACAGCGCAGCCTCACCATCCACTCCGTGACAGGTCGAGAGGGTAGTCGTGTCGCCGAAGCAGTCGAGCCGGTCCGTCTCCGGCGACCATAGCCGCCCTCGTGGCGAACGCCAGGACCAGACGGACGCCCCCCGCAGTTCGACCGACGCGCTGCCGCACGCCGACAGCACCATGATGAAGGAGAAGGCCACGACTACCGCCGCCGCTTCCAAGACCACCGCCACCACGACGACCGCGCCCAAGGCAGCGGCGCGCAAGGCGAGCGCAGCCAAGGCCGCCGAGCCGGAGGCCCCCGAGGGCGCCGACGCCGAGACTGCGGCTCCGAAGAAGCCTGCCGCCAAGCGCGCCGCCGCCAAGAAGCCTGCCGCCGGGGCGACGACCCCCGCCAAGGGCCGGGGCAGGGCCTCCGCGAAGGCCAAGGGTTCCGAGGCCGACGCCGAGCCGGCCGAGGACGAGACCGACCCGTCCGACGGCGGGCCGAGCGACGACGAGGTGACCGAGGACTCCGAGGCTCCCGCGGGCAAGGAGGGCGGCGAGGACGAGTCGCGCGGCTTCGTGCTCGGCACGGGTGACGACGACGCACCGGTCCAGCAGGTGATGACGGCCGGCGCGACGGCCGACCCGGTGAAGGACTACCTCAAGCAGATCGGCAAGGTCGCGCTGCTGAACGCCGAGCAGGAGGTCGACCTCGCCAAGCGCATCGAGGCGGGCCTGTTCGCTGAGGAGAAGCTGGGCTCCGGCGAGAAGCTGGCGCCCAAGCTGCGGCGCGAGCTCGAGTGGATCGCGAACGACGGTCGTCACGCCAAGAACCACCTGCTCGAGGCGAACCTCCGTCTGGTCGTGTCGCTCGCCAAGCGCTACACGGGCCGCGGCATGCTGTTCCTGGACCTGATCCAGGAGGGCAACCTCGGTCTGATCCGTGCGGTCGAGAAGTTCGACTACACCAAGGGCTACAAGTTCTCGACCTACGCGACCTGGTGGATCCGCCAGGCGATCACGCGCGCCATGGCCGATCAGGCCCGCACCATCCGCATCCCGGTGCACATGGTCGAGGTCATCAACAAGCTCGCCCGTGTGCAGCGCCAGATGCTGCAGGACCTGGGCCGCGAGCCGACCCCGGAGGAGCTCGCCAAGGAGCTCGACATGACGCCCGAGAAGGTGGTCGAGGTCCAGAAGTACGGCCGCGAGCCCATCTCCCTGCACACGCCGCTCGGCGAGGACGGCGACAGCGAGTTCGGCGACCTCATCGAGGACTCCGAGGCGGTCGTGCCCGCGGACGCCGTGGGCTTCACGCTGCTCCAGGAGGAGCTGTCCAAGGTCATGGACACGCTGAGCGAGCGCGAGGCAGGCGTGGTCGGCATGCGCTTCGGCCTCACCGACGGCCAGCCGAAGACCCTCGACGAGATCGGTCGCGTGTTCGGCGTGACGCGCGAGCGCATCCGCCAGATCGAGTCGAAGACCATGTCGAAGCTGCGTCACCCGTCGCGCTCCCAGGTGCTGCGCGACTACCTCGACTGACACCCGCTCACGACGCGCTGAGGCGCCCTCGCCCGCTCCGGGGAGGGCGCCTCAGCCGCGTCCGGAGGCGTGGTGATAGGCGGCGGCCTCGGTGCGGTTGGCGACGCCGAGCTTGGCGAGGATCGACGAGACGTGGACGCTGACGGTCTTCCGCGAGATGAACAGCCGCTCGCCGATCTCCCCGTTGGAGAGGCCCTCCGCGACCAGGTCGAGCACCTGGGTCTCACGTTCCGTGAGCGGTCCGTCGACCTGGAGGTCCGGCCCGGATCGGCCCAGGCGCGTCAGCAGCTCCGTCGCCCACGCCCCGACGGCCCCGACGCCGTCGGGGGGCGCCTCCGCCGCGACGGCGCTCAGCAGGTCCACCGCCTCGTCCCGTGAGCCGTGGTCGAGCAATGCGTCCGCCAGCAGGTAGCGCGAGTGGTGCACGTGGCGGCGCGGCACCCGGCCTCGCGCGCATTCGGCGACCGCGAGCCGCCACCTCTCGACGCGATCCGGGGATCGCGTCGCGTCGCCGAGGTGGGCTTCCGTGAGGACCAACGACGACCGGAACCACGGATGGCGGCCCAGCTGCGTGGCGATGCTCCGGATGGTCGCCACACGGTCCGCGGGCACCTCGACGCCCACGCGCGCGGCAGCGCCCATCAGCGCCGCCGCGGAGACCACCAGCACGTCCAGATCGCCCGGCGCGTGCTCGGCCTCGGCGGTGCCGAGCGGATCGACCAGCGACATCGCTTGGCTGAGGAGGGCGGCGCGGGCCGCGGGCGCAGACGCCATCGCCCGGACCACGGCCGCGTCGACGCGGAGCTGGTGCCACACCCCGATCCACTGCAGGTCCAGCTGCGTGTCCTGCGCGACCGACGTCTCGAGCGCGATCAGGCGGTCGTACTCCTCGAGGCGCCCGTCCCACGCCAGGCCGAGCCCCTCGATCTGCTTCGCGTTGAGGACGATCTGCACGGAGTCGCCGCGGGAGAGGCTGACGGAGCGGCGCGCCGCCGCGATGCCCTCCTCGAGACGGCCCGAGGCGATGATCCCCTCGGCCGTGTTCGAGAGGATGTGCGCCCCGGCCCGCTCGCGACCGGCCTCCGTCACCAGAGCCACGGTCGCGAGTCCGAGATCGACGGCTGCACCGAACCGTCCCGCCTGCAGGTGGTTGCAGACGATGTTGTTGACGGCCAGCAGCCGGGTGTCATCGGGCTCTGGGCACAGCTCCAGCACCTCGGCCAGGTCCGCGTGAGCCCTCTCGAGGTGACCCGTCGACCAGCAGTTCTTCGCGCGCATGAGCTTCGCGAAGGCGAGCACGCGCGCGTCGCCGGTCGCCGAGGCGAGGGCGACGGCTCGGTCGTGGAGCGCGTCGCTCTCGGCTCCGCGCGAGCATGACGCGCGCCAGGTCACCGACTGGGCGCGCCAGAGCTCGGCCTCGGCGTCGTTGCGACCGCTGATGAGGGAGTCGAGCTCGTCGAGCCGTGCGGCCCTGTCGAGACGGCGCTCCGTCTCCCGGGCGACCCGGATCTCCATGAGGATCAGGGGCACCCGCGTCTCGGCATCGGAGACGGGCGCCGCCGCGAGCGCGTCGTCGATCACGCGCAGGCACGCGCGCACCTCGTGCGCATCGAGGTAGTCCTGTGCGATCGCCCGCCGGACGTGCGCGAGATCCGCCCCCGCGACCTCCGCGGCACGCGGCACCCGGCCCCACAGACCGACCAGCTGCTCGCCCAGCCGTGCGGCGATGTCGACGGCGAGCGTCGCCCGCGCATGGGCGACCGCGGCGACGGTCGCCGCGAACGCCGCGTCGGGATCGTCGGCGGCACGCCAGTGCGCGGCCGCGGGCGCTGCGGCGCCCGCATCGCCGCCGTCCAGACGCCTCTGGAGGTCCGACGCATACGCGCGATGCAGGTCCTTGCGCTCGTGGGGCAGGAGCTGCTCGTACACCGCCTCCCGGATCAGCGCGTGGCGGAAGACGTAGCCGTCGCCCTCGGCGCCGAGGATGCCGGCGGCGATCGCCGCGTGAAGCCCCGCGGTCAGCTCCGGCACCTCGCCCGGCCACGCTGAGGCGAGATCGTCGTGCTCGAGCCGTGCGCCGGCGACCGCCGCCACGCGGACCACCGCGCGACCGGGGTCCTCGAGCCGCCCCACACGGGCGAGCACCACCTCGCGCAACGACGAGGGCAGCGCGTGCTCCGGAAGGCCGAGCAGCTCCTCGACGAAGAACGGGACGCCCTCGCTGCGCTCCATGAGGGTGGCGACCTCGGTCGAGGTCGGCTCCCGGTCGAGGATCTGGCCGGCGTGCGCCGCCACCTGCTCGGCACGGAGACGGCTGATATCGATCGTGGTGACCGTCCTGGCGCGCTGCATCTCGGCAAGCCATGCGGCCATGTCCGGGCCGCGGTCGACGTCGTCGGTACGGTAGGTCAGCAGCAGCGTCAGATGCGTCGCACGCGGGGTGGTCGCCAGCACGCGCAGCACCGCCAGGGTGGCCGCATCCGCCCAATGGATGTCCTCGACGGCGAGGATCAGGTGTCGGTCACGTGACAGGCCCTCGACCAGGGTCTCGATCGCCTCGGGGATGTAGTCGGCGCCTCCTGTCAGCGGCGCCGACGGCCCGCTGGCGAGCTCCGGCACCAGCGTCGCGAGGGCCGCGATGATCGCAGGCGTCCCCGATGCCGCCTCGATCGCGTCAGCCCCGACCCGCGCGCAGCAGTCCCGCAGCAGCCTGCGGATGGGCGTGAGTGGAGCGCCGACGGGCCCGAGGTCGATGCAATGGCTCGTCGCGACGACCGGCTCGACTTCGTAGCCGCGAGCCGCGCGCTCGAGGCACTCCCGCAGGAGCCGCGTCTTGCCGATCCCGGCCTCGCCACGGATGAGAGCGGTTCGAGGCTCGCCTGCGCGCCCGGCGGCGCACAGGTCCAGGAGCGCGGCCAGCTCGGTGTCGCGGCCCACCATTCTGGCGGCCAACGGGGCGACGGCCATCTCCCCATGGTGCCGCACTCGAGCGTTGCAGTCGAGGGGTCGCTGGCGATCAGTCCTGCTAGATGGCTTGCCGGCCGAGGTTCAGGCCGAGGCGGGCGTCCGGTCCAGGCCGGCCGCCAGCAGGGCGAGCACCTCGCCCTCGCGCGCGGAGCGGGCGCCTCAACGGTGATCGACCCCTGCGCGCGAGGGGAGGCCGGGCGCTCACGCTCGTGACCGGGTCCCCTCCGCGGCGAACCAGGCCGCCGCCTCCGCGCGATTCGCCGCACCGAGCTTGGCGAGGATCGACGAGACGTGCACGCTCGCCGTCTTGGGCGAGATGAACAGGCGCTGGCCGATCTGCACGTTGGTGAGGCCCTCGGCGATGAGCTCGAGGACCTCCCGCTCGCGCGGGGTGAGCCCGACGCCGGCATCGTCGTCGGATCCGTGTCCGCCCGCGCCGAGCCGCGCCAGCGTGGAGCGCGCCCATCCGGCGACGAGCCGGGTGTGCTGCTCCTCGGCGTCGTCGACGAGCGCGGTGAGCGAGGCGATCGCCTCCGCGCGTGCGCCCGCGTCCAGCAAGGCTCGTGCGTGCTCGTAGCGCGCGGTGAGCGCGAGCGCGACCCGCCCGCCCTCCACCGCCGTCGCGTCCCGCACCGCGGTCCACCGCGAGAGCCGGTCGCCGTCACCCGCGAGATCGGCGAGGTACGCGCGCATCGTCGCGTGCATCGGCCGCGTCCAGCGGTCCGCGGGGAACCTGTCGACCGTGGCGCGCAGGCCCGCCTCGAGAGCAGGGTCGGCCTCGATGCCCCATTCCGCGGCGAGCGCCAGGACGCGGCCACCGGACACCAGGAGGTCCCGCACCACGACGGCGTGCTCGGGCAGATCCGGGTTCGCGAGCACTCGCGCGGTCTCGAGCGCCTGCGTCACGGCGCGCCGCCGCTCGACGCCGCCGGTGGTGAGCGCGTGGGACACGGCGGCGTCGATGCCCAGCCGCGCCCAGTTCGCGGTCTCCTCGACGTCGTCCTCGATCGCCTGCACCACCGGCCGCAGCTCGGCGGCGATCGCGAGGAAGCGCTCGGTGTCGCCGTCCCACAGGAGCGCCCCGGCCTCGGCGCGCTGTGCGATCGACAGCCAGCGCCCCGACTCGCCCCGCCACAGCACGCTCGCGCGGTGCGCGTGCGTGAAGGCCTCGTCGACGCGTCCGCGGGCCGCGAGCGCCTCCGCGACGTTCGCGTGGATGTAGCCGCCGCAGGAGCGCTCGCGGCCGGCGGCGATCGCCTGCTCGATGGCGCGCAGCCCCGCGTCGACGGCCTCGGCGTACCGGCCCATGACCATCAGCTGGTCCACGCGGTTGTTCCTCGCGATGAGTCCCGTCTCGGAGTCGGGGCCGTCGACCTCGGTCGCGCGCGCGAGGGTCGCCATCACCTCGTCGTTCCTGCCGAGCGTCTGGAGGACGATGCCCCGCAGGCGCAGGACCGGCCCCAGCGTGTGACGGTCGCCCACCGCCTCCGCGATCGCGAGCGCCTCGTCGGACAGGCCGAGGCCGTCCTCGGCGCGCTCGCGGTGGACCGCGCGCATCGCGAGCGCGTTCGCGCGCAGCGGAGCGAGCTCCGGGTCGGCCGAGTCCTTGACGATCTTCTCCAGCTGCGCGAGGTGGTCGACCCCGCACCCGCAGCCGTCCGCCTCGCACGACACCCGCGTGGCGACCTGGTGCAGCGCGGCGCGCTCGAACGCCGTCGCCTCGGTGCAGGCGTCCAGCGCGTCGTCGACGACCGTCAGTGCGTCGCGCTTGCGGCCGGCGGCGAAGTAGTCGCGCGCGATGTCCGCGGCGAGCGCCGCACGGCTGCGGCCGGCCCGGCCCGCCGGATCCTCCACGGCGCGCCACAGTTCGAGCACCCGCTCGCCCAGCTGGGCGCACGTCTCGAACGCATGGGTGTCGCGTGCCTCGGCGAGGGCGGCCACCGTCGCGTCGAAGGCCCGTGCTGCGTCCCGCGCGCCGAACCAGTGCGCGGCGATGCCGGCCGCGAGCTCGCGCTCGCCGCGCGCGGCGCGTGCCTCGAGGGCCTCCGCGATCGCGGCGTGGTGACGAGCCCGCTCCGAGGGCAGCAGCCCCTGGTAGACGGCCTCGTGCACGAGTGCGTGACGGAACGTGTAGCCGGCGCCGTCGACCACGAGCAGATGGGCGGCGACGCACGCCTGCAGACCGTCGACCAGCCCTTCCGGGTCGCCCTGCCAGACGAGTCCGAGGGTCTCGTCGTCGACCCGCATCCCCGCCACGGCCGCCAGCTTCGCCACCGAGCGCGCTCCCGTCGCCAGGCGGTCGTAGCGCGCGAGCACCACGTCGCGCAGCGAGTCGGGCAGCGGCCCCGGAGGGAGGTCCAGCAGCTCCTCGACGAAGAACGGCACCCCATCCGTGCGCGCCACCAGCTCGGCGAGCTCGCGAGCGGTGGGAGGCCGCCCCATGATCTGGTGCGCCTGGTCCTCGATCTCCTCGGCGGACAACGGTGCGACGTCGACGGTCGCGACCGCCCGGTTGCGTTCGAGCTCGGCGAGGACCGCGCGCAGCGGGTGGCCTCGGCCCACGTCGTCCGAGCGGTACGTCAGGACCAGCGTGAGGTGCGTCGCGCGCAGCGTCGCCGCCAAGGTGGCCACGAGCGCGAGGGACGCGGGGTCCGCCCAGTGGAGGTCCTCCAGCACCACGATCGCGTGGACGTCTGCGGTGAGGTTCTCGACCAGCACCTCGATCGCCTCCGCGACCTCGGCGGTGGCCCGCGAGCGCTCGGGCTCGTCCGGCGCGAGCTCGGGCAGCAGCGAGCCGATCGGCACGAGCGTGGCGGTGCCGCCGGCGGCGGCCCGGAACGCGTCGACTCCCACCGCGTCCATCAGCGCGCGCAACGCGTGCCGGAACGGCGTGAACGGTGCCGCGATCGGCCCCATGTCGACGCAGTGGCCCACGGCGATCGCGCGCGGCACGCCGGCCTCGTCCGCGGCCGCCTCGGCGAGCATCTCCGTGATCAGCCGGGACTTGCCGATGCCCGCCTCGCCGCGCACCACGAGCACGCGCGGCCGGCCCTCGGCGCCGTCGCGCACGGCGGCGCGGATGGTGTCCGCCTGCTGACGGCGCCCCACCATCCGGCCGGCGGGCGCGATCGCGTTCATGGTCATATCGTGACATCCCCGTCCGAAACGCTCCAGGCCGCACGTGGCGCGAGGCGCGACCCCACGCGACCGAGGGAGCCCCAGCGGCCGGGGGCCGCGGCGGGCCGTGCGGGCCGCCCGAACCAGTCGCTGAGGAACCGACGGCGACGTGCGGGCCCGTCGCCGTCGAGGCCCTCGAGCCGCGACCGCCGGAGCTCCGCGGCGGCAGCGACGCCGGCGGCGCGGCGCTCGAGGTAGAGGTCGTTGGCGATGAGCTGGTGCATGATGACTCCCCGTTGTCCCGACCGGCCGGGTGCCGCTGCGGTGACACCGCTCACGGTGCTCCCTAAGGCGCACGTCGGGCATGGGGTGGATGCCCTATCTTCGGCGACGGGGCACCTCAGCCGCGTCCGGGGCGAGCGCGTGCGTCGGCCCGCATTCAGGCCGAGGCGGGCGTCCGGTCCAGGCCGGCGTAGTACGCGGCGGCCTCGGTACGGTTGGCCGCGCCGAGCTTCGCGAGGATCGCGGAGACGTGGACGCTGACGGTCTTGCGCGAGATCACGAGCCGGTCGCCGATCTCGGGATTCGTCAGGCCGGCCGCCAGCAGGGCGAGGACCTCGCCCTCGCGCGCGGTCAGCGAGGGGCCCGCGGTCTGCAGCGCCGTGCCGGCGGTCTCCCGTTCCGCCCATCGCAGGACCAGAGGAGCGCGCCCGGCATCGGGATGACGCGCCAGCGCGTCGAACGCCTCCCGAGCATCCGCGCGGCGGCCCTCGCGTCGCAGCGCGAGCGCCTCCCACAGCCGCGCCTCGAGGACGAGCCGGACCGGCGCGTTGCCGTCGGCCGCTCGGGCGATGTCGCCCCAGGTCTCGGCCGGTGCCTCGGCCACGAGCGCGTCGGCGGTCCGGGCCCAGGCCGCCATCGCCGGATGGCGGGGGAGCGCCGCCGCGACCTCGTGGACGCTCGCGACGAGGCTGTCGTCGGGATCCAGCCGCGCGGCGCGCGCCACGGCGATCGCGCGGCTCGCCGCGACCAGGAGCCGTGCCGCGGCGTCGGGCTCGGCGCGCGCCTCCTCCGTGGACAGCGCGGACGCGCGACCGAGCGCGCTCGTGGCGTGCGCGCGGGCGGCGACGGGCGGGCTCTCCATCGCACGCGCGGTCTCCGCCTCGACCAGGATCGCCGCCCGGTTGAAGGCCGCCTCGGCATCGTCCTCGACCGCGGGCGGGACGTCCGGCCCCTCGATCACCTCCGAGGCCTCGTCGATGCGCCCGTCCCAGAGCAGCGCGGTCGCCTCGATCTCGACCAGGAAGTCCCCCCAGCGTGGCGAGTCCCCCGCGAGCAGGGCGCGCGCGCGGCGCAGGTGCGGCATCGCCTCGTCCGTCCGTCCCGCGTTCACCAGCGCCTCGGCCACGTTGGCGAGGATCGGGGCGCCGATGCGTCGCTCGAGCCCGGCCTCGATCGCCTCATCGAGCGTCGCCAGACCGGCTGCCACCGCCTCGTCGTACCGCCCCATCTGGTTGAGGACGTCCACCAGGTTGGCGGTCGCGCACCGTCCCCACAGCACCGCTCCCGCGTCCATCGTGAGCGCGGCGCGGAGGTCGGCGATCGCATCCTCGTACCTGCTCCGCTTGCGATTGACCACCGCGCGCTTGCACAGGGCCATCGACAGCGTCTCGGGGCTGCCGGCGGTGCGGGCGAGGGCGACGCAGTCGTCCGCGAGCACCGCGCCCCGAGGGGAGTCCGACCGAACCGCTCGAGCCGCCAGGGCCCCGACGCGCAACGGCAGCGCGGCGGCGTCGGTCCGGTCGCCGAGCAGGCGCTCGATCTCCTCGAGGTGAGCCGGCACGCCGGAGCGCCCGACATGCTCCGCCGTGAGCGCCATCGCGGTCGCGTGGAGTCGCGCGCGCTCGATCGCGGCTCCCGTCGCGGGCGCGACGGCGAGCGCCTCGTCGACAGCGCGCATCGCGGAGACGCTCTCGCCCGCGTCGTACAGGTCCTCGGCCACCTGGCAGCGCAGCTCCAGCGCGCTCATGCCCAGCCGCGCCGCAGGGGAGTCGACCCGGTCCCACAGGTCGAGGAGCTGCTCGCCGAGCCGGGCCGCTGACACCACCGCGTAGGCGGCGCGCGCCTCGTCGAGCGCGGTGACGATCGCGGCGAAGGCGCGGTCGACGTCCTGCGCGGCCAGCCAGTGGTGGGAGGCCGCGGCGGCACGCGCGGTGTCGCCCGCGTCGACCCGGTCCTGCTCGATCCGTGCGAGCCGGCGGTGCGCCTCGGTGCGCTCGCTCGGCAGCAGGTCCTGATAGACCGCCTCGCGCAGCAGCGCATGGTGGAAGGCGAAGCCCGCCTCGTCGGCTGTCAGGGCACCGGCGTCGAGGCATTGCCGCAGTCCCTCGAGCCGCTGCGCCTCCTCGCCGTCCCACGCCTCGCGCAGGAGCGCGTCATCGATCCGCTCGCCCGCGACGCTCATGAGCCGGGCGACGGCCCGTGCGGCACCGGGAAGGCGGTCGTACCGGGCGAGGACGATGTCGCGGAGGGTTCCCGCGGCATCGTCGCCGTCGCCGCCGGCGAGCTCCTCGACGAAGAACGGCACGCCCTCGGACCGTCGGAGCACCGACGCCACCACCGCGGCGCCCGGCTCCGTCCCCTGCAGCTCGCGAAGCTGCGACGCGACCTGCTCGCGGGTGAGCCGGTGCAGATCGATCAGGCTCACGCCCCGGCGCCGCTCGAGGTCCGCGAGCACCTCGCGCAGCGGATGCCCCCGACCGACGTCCTCCGGCCGGTAGGTGAGCACCAGCGTGAGCCTGCTCGCCCGGAGGGTGCCGGCCAGCGTCCGCAGGAGGGCCCGGGTCGCGTCGTCCGCCCAGTGCAGATCCTCGAGGACCAGGAGCAGGTGCTGGTCGACCGACAGGTTCTCGAGCACGCGCTCGATCGCCTCGGCCACGTAGTCGGCCCCGCTGGCGGGCGGCGGCTCCTCGCCCTCGTCGAGCTCCGGGATCAGCCGGGCGAGCGTCGCCCGCACGCGCGGGCTCCCTGCCGCCGCGGCCACCGCCTCGAGCCCGAGCGCCTCGACCAGCTCGTGGAGGAGACGCCGCACCGAGGTGAACGGCGCACCGATGGGTCCCAGGTCGACGCAGCTGCCCGAGGCGACCACGGTGCCCGGCATCTCCCGGGCACGGTCCACCAGGTCCGTGACCAGGCGGGTCTTGCCGATGCCCGCCTCGCCGCGGACGAGCACCGTGGACGGCTCTCCGGCGCGGCCCGACGCGACGGCGTCGAGGAGCGCGCCGAGCTCGCGGTCTCGGCCCACCATCCGCGGCGCTGTCGGAACGGTGCTCACGGGTCCTCCCCTCCCCATGCGCGGCCCGCGCCCACCCCGCGGAGGCGGTGGCCTCCGGGAAGGGCTCGCGACCGGTGCCTCCCGTCGGCGCGGCGGAGGACCGGGCGCGGTGCGCGCCACCGGTCCATCGTCGCACCGAACCGCGCCGACGGGAAGGCCGCTACGCGGCGGCGGCACGCCCGCCGTGGTGTGGCAGCACGGCACGGACGGGGTGGGAGAACCACTCACGGAGGGGTCGACGGCGGCTGGGTCGAGGCGCGTCCTCGAGGCGCTCGAGCTGGCGACGCCGCACCTCCGCGGCGGAGTCGAGCGAGGCGGCGCGGGTGGTGATGTACAGGCCGTTGGCGGTCAGGTCGTTCATGATGGCTCCCCCTGTCGGAAGCGGTCGTGCGCCGCTTCATCGACGCCACCTACGCTCCGCCCTAAGGCACCCGTCGCACATCGGGCAGGTGCCCTATCTTCGGGGGCGACCGGGTCCTAGGGGACCTCGGGCGGCACCTCCGGCGTGGGTGTCCGCTCCGTGCGGGCGGTCTGCGCCACCACGATCGCGATCAGCACCACGGCGGCGCCCGCGAGCGGCACCGGGGCGAGGGTCTCGCCCAGCCACAGCCAGGCCACCAGGAAGGCGAACAGCACCTCGGAGCTGGCGATGATCCCCGACGCGGTCGCGCTGATGTGGCGCAGCGAGGTGAGGATCAGCGTGAAGGGCGCGAACCCGCCCAGCACCGCGATCCACAGCAGCGGCACCCACATCGGCACGACCACCGCGGAGAGGGCGCCGTCGAGAGAGACGGAACCGGTGAGCAGCGCGGGCTCGACGCGCCACCACCCCGAGAGCAGGGCCCAGAACGCCGTGGCGAACAGCGACGCCCAGAACGCGATCGCCATGGGAGGCCGGCGCGTCACGCCGCGCTCGCCGGCGAGGAAGTAGAAGGCGTAGCAGACCGCGGCCCCGAGCCCGGCGGCGACGCCGAGCGCGTCGAGGTGGGAGTCCCACACCTGCGCCACCACCGCGAGACCGGCGAGCACGCCGACGATCGCGAGCCACAGGCGGCGGTGCACCCGCTCCCTGAACACCGCGAAGGCGACCACCGCGACCATCACGACGGCGGTGTACTCGAAGAGCAGCGCGACCCCGACCGGGAGCCGCGCGATCGCGACCGAGTACATCCACTGGATCATGGCGAGGCCCGCCACGCCGAGCAGCGCGAGCCGGGCCAGCTCGCCGCGCGTGACGCGGAACTGGGCGCGATCGGTGACCAGCAGCACGCCGCCCGCGATCACGGTGGTGGCGAGCACCCGCATGAAGGTCAGCTGGGGCGGAGTGATCCCGGCCGCCATCACGACCTTCGAGATGGAGCCGTTGATGCCGAACAGCGCTGCCGCGGTGAGCGCGTAGGCGGCACCGAGGCCGGGGGAGCGCAGTCGTGCGGGCACGGCGCAAGCCTAGGGGTCGAGGGCGCCCCGTCCGCGCTAGCATCGTGCCCTGCCAGCCCGCCATCGTGAGGAGCCCCCGTGACCGTCCTGCGCATCGTCCTGCTGATCGTTCACTTCGTCGGCCTCGCGGCGATCCTCGGTCCCTTCCTCGATCAGCTCCGCGCGCGCACCAAGCGCATCACCACCGCGATGGTGTGGGGCGCCCGCGCGCAGATCGTGACGGGCCTCGCCCTCGTCGGCGTCGCCTACGCGTCCGACCACGAGCCCGACCACGTCAAGATCGCGTTCAAGCTGGTCATCGCGCTGGCCGTCGCTGGAGTGGCGGAGGCGACCCGCAAGCGCGCGGAGCCGGGCGCGGCCTACTGGATCGTCGGCGCGCTGACGCTGCTCAACATCGTCGTCGCCGTCGCCTGGCGCTGAGGTGGCCCAGGTCCGTCAGGCGCGCCCGGACGACTCCGCCGAGATCGTCCACCTCGGCGCACTCATGTACAAGGCCGTCGGCGCGCGGCCCACGCCCTCGTGGGCGGCGGAGTCGGCACGGACCGTGAGGGCGCGCCTGGGCACGGACCTGTTCGGCGTGGTGATCGATGCGGAGGAGGGCGGCCTCGCGGCCTGCGGCCTCGTGAACGTCGCGCCGCGCCTCGCGCGCCCCGGCGCCCAGGCGGAACGGATGGGCTACATCCAGTGGGTCTCCACCGCGCCTCAGCATCAGCGCCGCGGCTACGCGCGTGCGGTGATGGAGGCGCTGCTGGACCTGACCGATGCGATGGGCATCGAGGTGGTGGAGCTCCACGCGAGCCCCGCGGGACTGCACCTCTACCAGGATCTCGGCTTCTTCATCAAGCACGACAACGTCGCGATGACGGCGCAGCGGCTCCGTCCCCGACTCTGACGCGTCAGGCTCGGCGGCGCGCCCGGAACGCCGCGACGGCCGTGGCGATGGCCACGGCCAGCAGGACGATGCCCGCGGCGCCGAGCGCGGCCCACCCGACGATGGCGTCGGCGGGCTCGCCCCGGAGACGGCCGTCGCCGATCCACGCCAGGCCCCAGGCCGCCGCGCCGGCGACCGCCCAGGCGAGGACCGGCGCGGTCGCGAGGTCGCGCACCATCGCGATCACGAGCAGGGCGACCGCGGCGACCACGGCGGTCGCGAGGTAGGTGCCGTCCTCGGGCGCCGCGCCGAGCTGGACGGCGCCGGCGGTGGTCAGGTTCGCGACCGTCGCCACGGACGCCCACCCGAGGTAGAGGCCCGTGGGCACGTCGACGGCCACGGCGTCGATCCACCCGCGCGGCGCAGGGCGGGTGAGGCGCACCGCCGCCCACGACAGCGTCGCGACGATCGCGACGAGCACGCCGACAGACGCCCACAGGAGGCCGGCTTGGACGACCGCGATCCACGCGGCGTTCAGGAGCATCGCCGCGAGCAGGTGCCACGCGACCGCGCGCACCCGGGGGAGGGCGGCGGTCGCGGGGAGCGCCTGGACGACGGCGAACACCGCCAGGCCCAGATAGATCGGGGACCAGATCCCGAACGCGGGGGTCGCGGGCGCGAGCAGGGTGGCGTCCGCCGCGAGGGCGCCGTCCGCGGCCTCCTCGATGGGAGTGCCGCCGAAGGCGCCTGCGCCCCACGCCGCTCCCACGATGGCGACCAGGGCGCCCGCGGCGACCACCAGTCGCGGGGCGAGCGCGGGCGCGCTCCGTTCGATGTCGAGCTCGGCGGTGGTGGACTGCGTCATCGGGGCCTCCTCATCGGGATGAACGTGACCGCACCGGTGCTTCTTCCCGGTGGACGGGACGGGCCCCCGGCCGCCGCATCGAGGGGGAGGTGCGGCGGCCCGGGGCCCGGTGGAGGAGGGAGATCAGCTGGCGGCGGCGGCGAGGCGCACGAAGGGCACCGGGTCGTCGGCGAGCGCCTCCAGCGCCTGTGCGGGAGCCGACGGGTTCGCGGCGACCGCGAGCCGCACGTCGGCGTGCGTGTCGTACGCGAGGTCGATCAGGACGGTGCCCGGGGCCGCGGGATTCGCGGCGACGGCGCCACGGACGGAGTCCGCGATGTCGAGGGCCAGCGAGACCAGCGTCGCCGCCTCGGCCGCCGGATGGGCGGCGGCGAGGAGCCGCTCCGCCCGCAGCGGCGAGGTCGCGAGGCGGTGCAGCTCGCGCGTGTCGTTCACGGGGGCGGAGAGTCCGGTGCTTGCCGTGGCGATGGCGGTCATGTTGGCTCCTCTTGGTCTGCGAGGGTGTGGACACCTCGCGCTTTACGGGACCTTTACTGTTTCAGGACTATTCCTACACCCGGTCGCGAGGATGTGCAAGGCCGGAGCGCCGGCAGGTGGCCTGTCGAGAGATCGACGGCGCGTGCGGGGTGGCGCCGCCCGGCGACCCGCGTCGGCGAGGCTGGGCCCGGATGTCGGCGCCCGCGACTAAACTTTCGGCGTGGCGAACGACTATTCAGCGCGGCATCTGTCCGTCCTCGAGGGGCTCGAGGCGGTGCGCAAGCGCCCGGGCATGTACATCGGCACCACGGACTCCCGTGGCCTCATGCACTGCCTGTGGGAGATCATCGACAACTCGGTCGACGAGGCGCTCGGCGGCTTCGGCGACCGCATCGAGATCGTGCTGCACGGCGACGACTCTGTCGAGGTCCGGGACTCCGGCCGCGGGATCCCCGTGGACGTCGAGCCCAAGACGGGGCTCACCGGTGTCGAGGTCGTCATGACCAAGCTCCACGCGGGAGGCAAGTTCGGCGGCGGGTCTTACGCGGCGTCCGGCGGCCTCCACGGCGTCGGCGCGTCGGTCGTCAACGCGCTCAGCGAGCGGCTCGACGTGTGGGTCGACCGTGGCGGCAAGACCCATCACATGGCCTTCCGACGGGGAGAGCCCGGCTACTTCAAGGATCCGGCCGCCGGCCCCGCGCCCGAGAGCACCTTCGAGCCCTTCGTCACGGGCTCCGAGCTCGCCGTGGTCGGCAAGGTCGCCAAGGCGCGCACGGGCACGCGCATCCGCTACTGGGCGGATCGGCAGATCTTCAACAAGGGCGCGTCCTTCAGCTACGACGACCTGCTGGTGCGCGCCCGCCAGACCGCGTTCCTGGTCCCGGGGCTCGAGCTCGTGATCCGCGACGAGCGCGACCCGCTCACCCCGCACGAGGAGTCGTTCCGATACGAGGGCGGCGCGAAGGACTTCGTCGAGTTCATCGCGACGGACACGGCGATCACCGACACCCTTGAGCTCACCGGCTCCGGGACGTACAGCGAGACCGTCCCGGTCCTGAAGCCCAACGGGCACCTGGTGTCCGAAGAGGTCGAGCGCGAGTGCCAGGTCGACGTCGCGCTCCGCTGGGGCACCGGGTACGAGACGGACACGCGGTCGTTCGTGAACATCATCGCGACGCCCAAGGGCGGCACCCACCTCGCCGGCTTCGAGCAGGGGATCGTGAAGGTGCTGCGCGCCCAGATCCAGGCGAACGCGCGGCGGCTCAAGCTGACCGGCAAGGACGGCGCGGAGCGCATCGAGAAGGACGACATCATGGCCGGACTGACCGCCGTGGTGACGGTCAGGATCCCGGAGCCGCAGTTCGAGGGCCAGACCAAGGAGGTGCTCGGCACGGGCCCCGTGCGCGGGATCGTCGCCAAGGTGATCGAGCAGGAGCTGACCGCGATCCTCACGTCGACCAAGCGGGACGCGAAGCTCCAGGCCAACACCGTGCTCGAGAAGGTGGTCGCGGAGATGCGGGCGCGCGTCGCCGCGCGCAAGCAGAAGGAGATCTCGCGGCGCAAGAACGCGCTCGAGACGTCATCCCTGCCGTCGAAGCTCGCGGACTGCCGGAGCAACGACGTTGAGCAGTCCGAGCTCTTCATCGTCGAGGGCGACTCCGCGCTGGGCACCGCCAAGCTCGCGCGTCGCTCCGACTTTCAGGCCCTGCTGCCGATCCGCGGCAAGATCCTCAACGTGCAGAAGGCCTCGGTCACGGACATGCTGCACAACGCCGAGTGCGCCTCGATCATCCAGGTGGTCGGGGCGGGGTCCGGACGCACGTTCGACCTCGAGCAGGCCCGCTACGGCAAGATCATCCTCATGACCGACGCCGACGTCGACGGCGCGCACATCCGCACGCTGCTCCTGACGCTCTTCTTCCGCTACATGAGGCCGCTCGTCGACGCCGGCCGGGTGTTCGCCGCGGTGCCGCCGCTGCACCGGGTCGAGGTCTCGGGCTCCGCGCGACGGGAGAAGGAGTACATCTACACGTACTCGGAGAAGGAGCTTCAGGAGACGCTCCGCGACCTCAAGCGCGCCGGTCGCCGCTACAAGGAGGACATCCAGCGCTACAAGGGACTGGGAGAGATGGACGCCGATCAGCTGGCCGAGACCACCATGGACCCGGAGCGCCGCACGCTCCGCCGCGTCACGAGCGCCGACGCGGCGGCCGCGGAGCGCGTGTTCGAGCTGCTCATGGGCAACGACGTGGGGCCACGCCGCGACTTCATCATCGCGGGCGCCGCGAGCCTCGACCACTCGAGGATCGACGCATGAGCGGCGGGGTCTGGCCCGAGGGGACGCACGAGTCCCGCACGTGCTCCGTGCACCCGTTCGGCTACCACCGCAGCAAGCGCGTCAACGACGCGCCGTCCCGCACGGTCTTCCGTGACGTGCGCTGGGGCGGGCTTCCGCGGCGCTGCGAGTGGCTCGAGCACGAGCTCGACGTGTCCGGACGCGAGCCCGACTTCATCGACGAGCTCTGGATCCGCGAGCGCTCAGGACGAGGGCACGGGCTCGCCGTCATCGGGGTCACCCTCACCGCCGCAGTGCTGGTGTCGTTGATCCTCGCGGGCACCACGACTGTCGCGGCCGTGATCACGGTCGTGATCGGCGGTGCGCTGGTCCTGGGGCTCGACCGCGGTGACGCGGCCCTCCACCACGAGCGGCTGCGACGCATCCGCGACTGGCACAAGCGCGTCGGCTCGCCGCGATAGTCGGACCCTGGGGGCGCCCGTTGTTGGCATGATGGGAGTCCCCGGGCCATCAGGGCGGCGCCGCGCGCGTCGGCAGGCACACGACACGAGGCGGGACGCATGGCGGAGGCCTACATCCAGGCGGGCGACCACGAGGACGCCCTCGAGCCCGTCGGCCTGATCCGGCAGTCGGGCGCGATCCTGCGGGTCGGGCGCATGATGCTCGCCGCGGGCACTGCGAGCTACCGCGTCAAGCAGGCGATGCAGGCGGTGGCGCACGCGCTGGGCGTGGACCACCACGCGGCGCACGTCACGCTCACCGAGATCACGGCGACCACGCACCGCGGACCCATCTTCCGCACCGAGGTCACCGAGATCCGCAGCCTCGGGGTCAACGCGGACCGCATCGCGATGCTCGACCGGTTCCGGCGCGACGTCCCCGAGCGCACCTCGGTCGCGGAGGTCTCCGCGGCGCTCGACCGGATCGAGAAGGCGCCCGCCCGGCACCACCCGGTCATGAACGCGATCTACGCGGGCGGCGCGTGCGCCGGCTTCGCCGTGCTCAACAACGCCCGCCCCCTCGAGGTGATCGCGGTGCTCATCGCCGCGTCGCTCGGCCAGTTCGTGCGTCGCGCCTTCCACCACCGCGGCTTCAACCCCTTCGGCACCACCATGCTCGCGGCGGCGATCGCGTGCGGCGCGTACCTGGGCTCGGTCGCCGTCTACGCGCTCTTCGGCGCCGCGACCGACGTGCACGCCTCGGGCTACATCGCGTGCGTCCTGTTCCTGCTCCCCGGGTTCCCGCTGATCACGGGGGCGCTCGACCTCGCCAAGCTCGACTTCTCCGCGGGGATCTCCCGCATCGTCTTCGGATCGATGATGACGCTCGGCGCGGCGCTCAGCGTGTGGGCGCTCACCCTGCTGGGCGGGCTCGACACCTCCGTGCGCGAGCCCATGGAGATGACCGCGGCCACGCACGTGGTCGTCACCGCACTCGCCAGCCTGATCGGCGTGCTGGGCTTCGCGCTGATGTTCAACTCGCCATGGCGCATGGCCTTGTTCGCCGCGGCGATCGGCATGGTCGCGAACACCATCCGCAAGGCGATGATCGAGGACGGCATGATGATCCAGATGGCGACGGTGATCGCCTGCGTGATCGTGGGCGTGCTCGCGGCCCTCGCCGCGGATCTCGCCCGTTCGCCGATCATCACGCTGCAGGTGCCGGCGGTGCTCGTCATGATCCCCGGGGTGCTGGCGTTCCAGTCGGTGGTGAGCCTCAACGAGGGTCGCTACTCCGACACGATCGGCGCCATCCTGGAGGTGCTGCTGGTGGTCCTGTCGATCATGGTGGGCCTGGTGATCGGCAAGCTGCTGACGGACCGTCATTGGTCGTTCGAGGGTCACTGACGATGAGGGCGCGCCGACGGCGCGCGAGGACCTGGGGGAGCACGATGCGGGGGTCACGCCCCGGTGAGGGGCTGAGATGGACAGGGTGATCGAGAGGACCCGGCGCATCGCCGTGCTCGACGGCCATCGCCTGAGCGACCGCGCGGTCGACAGGCTCGCGATGGCCGCCGCGTCGCTGGTGCTGTTCTCGACGGACGCGCTGTTCGACGCCACGGACAGGTTCCGCGCACTCCGCCCCGACATCGAGGTCCTCGACGGCGGGCTCCTCAAGGGCGGCGGGGTCCGGGAGGCGATCGTCGCCGAGGCGGAGGCCGGATGCGTGCTGCTCGCGGTGGCCGAGCCGATCCAGCGTCGCCGCTTCCTGCACCAGGCGGTCAACGGTGCCATCGACGCGGGGGAGCGCGGTCATCCCACCGTCGCGGTGCTCATCATGCGTCCCCGCGAGGTGCCCGGCGACGTGGCCGTGTTCTCCAACACGGGCGAGGCCTCGGGGTACGGGCTCGCGTTCGCCCTCGAGATCGCGATGCGGCGCGGTGTCGACGTGGCGCGCATCCTGCCCACCAAGGGCCTGTACGTGCGTCGCACCGCGGAGGTCGGCCACAAGGCGGACGTCGAGGCGGGCGGCTACGGGGTGAAGGTGCGGTACCGCAAGGTCGCGCGCCCCCTCGAGACGGTGCTGCGGGGCCAGTACACCCTGGCGGTCCACTCCGTGCTCGACGTGATCGGGCGCCGCTCCACGCGCGCCGAGCCGGGCGCGCCGGCGCGGCTCCAGCACGATGCCAACGTCGACGCCGTGCTGTGGCTGCTGCGCTTCTTCCGCGGCGACGTCCTCCTCGTGGGCGACACCGTCCGGCTGCGCCAGCCGCGCGAGCGCGACGCGGTGGTCGTAGAGCCGACCGTCTAGGGTCCAGCGATCGCCGACGCGGTCAGCCGACGCCGCCCACGGGCGCCGGCATGCCGACGCCCGACCCGTCGCGTCGGCCGGGCTCGCCGGGCAGGTCGAGAGGCTGGCCCGCGCCGGAGCACGCGCGCGGCGGGGCCGCGCCCGCCCACGCGAGCAGCAGCGCGTCCTCACCCTTGAGGAAGCGGTGCGACCGGACCCCGCCGGTGGCCCGCCCCTTCCCGGGGAACTCCGCCAGCGGCGTCCACTTGGCGGAGCCCGCCGCCGTGCCGGGGAGCGCGTCGGACGGTCCCGCGATCGTCACCACGGCGGCCTCGGTGCCCGCGGCGATCGTGCCGAAGAACACGGCCGAGGCGCCGGCGGCCAGCTTGATGCCCGCCATGCCGCCGCCCGCGCGGCCTTGCGGCCTGACGTTCGCCGCGTCGAAGTGCAGCAGGCTCGCGTCCGACGCGATGAAGAGCAGCTCGTCGCCGTCGGCCGCGGCGCCGGCCCCGATCACGACGTCACCGTCGGCGAGCGCGATCGCCTCCCAGGCGTCCTTCGTCGGGACGTCGTCCGCCTTGACACGCTTGACGATGCCGCGGGCCGTGCCGAGCGCGAGCGGGGCGGTCCCGTCGAGAGGGACCAGGGCGAGCGCCTCCTCGCCGCGCTCCAGCACGACGAGCTCGCCGATCGGGGTGCCGCCCCCGAGCGACGGCGGCTCGCTGGTCGGGGCGAGCGCGGGGACGTCGAGCAGCGACAGCCGGACGATGCGACCCGTCGTCGTGACGACGCCGACATCCGCGCGTGCCGTGGCGTGCACGGTCGATCGCAGCGCGTCGTGCGGGGAGCGCCGGCCGTCGCGCGCGGGGGGCTCGTCGGCCGACGTACGGGCGATCAGCCCGGTGGTCGACAGCAGGGCGTAGCACGGCGAGTCCTCGATCTCCATCGCCATCGCGGGCGCCTTGGCGCGGCTCGCGCCGGTCGCCGCCGCGGGTGCGAGGGCGCCGCCGTCGGCGAGCAGGATGGTGCGACGCGGGGTGCCGTGCTCGGCGGCCGCGGCGTCCATCTCGCGGCCCACCACGGACCGGAGCACGGACTCGGAGCCGAGGATTTCCTCGAGCTCGGCGATCTCGGCGAGCAGCTGCGACTTCTCGTTCTCGAGCTCGAGGCGCGAGAACTTGGTGAGGCGGCGCAGGCGCAGCTCGAGGATGTACTCGGCCTGGATCTCCGACAGGTCGAAGGCGGTGCGCAGCCGCTCCTTGGCGACCGCCGCATCGTCCGCCGCCCGGATGATCTGGATGACCTCGTCGATGTCGAGGATCGCGATGAGCAGGCCGTCGACCAGGTGGAGCCGGTCGCGACGGGCGGCGAGGCGGTGGCGCGAGCGACGTCGCACCACCTCGACGCGATGCCCGACCCACACCGACAGGAGCTCCTTGAGCCCGAGGGTCCGGGGCTCGCCGTCGACGAGCGCCACGTTGTTGATCGAGAACGACTCCTCGAGCGGCGTGTACCGGTAGAGCTTCTCGAGGACGGCCTCGGGGTTGAAGCCGTTCTTGACCTCGATGACCAGCCGCAGCCCGTGATGGCGATCCGTGAGGTCCGTGACGGCGGAGATGCCCTCGAGCTTCTTGGACGAGACGCCGTCCTTGATCTTCTCGATGACCTTCTCGGGGCCCACCAGGTAGGGGAGCTCGGTCACGACGATGCCCTGACGGCGCGCCGTGACCTTCTCGATCCGCGTGGTGGCGCGGGTGATGAAGCGACCGCGCCCCGACTCGTACGCCTCGCGCACCCCCTCGAGGCCCACGATCTTGCCGCCGGTCGGCAGGTCGGGCCCGGGTACGAACCGCATGAGCTCGTCGAGCTCGGCGCGCGGGTTGTCGAGCAGGTGGCGGGCCGCGGCCACCACCTCGATCAGGTTGTGCGGCGCCATGTTGGTCGCCATGCCGACGGCGATGCCGGCGGCGCCGTTGACCAGCAGGTTCGGGATCGCCGCGGGCAGCACGGCCGGCTGCGTGAGCTTGTTGTCGTAGTTGGGGACGAAGTCGACGACGTCCTCGCCCAGGTCCGCCGTCATCGCGAGCGCGGCGGGTGCGAGCCGGCACTCCGTGTATCGGGACGCCGCCGGGCCGTCGTCGAGCGAGCCGAAGTTGCCGTGGCCGTCGACCAGCGGGAGCCGCAGGGAGAAGGACTGCGCCATGCGCACCAGCGCGTCGTAGATCGCTGAGTCGCCGTGCGGATGCAGCTTTCCCATCACCTCGCCGACGACGCGCGCCGACTTCACGTAGCCGCGCTCGGGTCGCAGGCCCATGTCCTGCATCATGTAGACGATGCGGCGCTGCACGGGCTTGAGGCCGTCGCGGGCGTCGGGCAGCGCCCGGGAGTAGATGACCGAGTAGGCGTACTCGAGGAACGAGGCCTCCATCTCCGCGCTCACGTCGATGTCGACGATCTGCGCGTCGGCCGCGTGGGTCATCTGACGCCTCTTCTCTCTCCGGCGCCGCGGTGTCCCGCGGCGATGCTCAGCCCGTATTGTCTCGCGGCGGTCGGACACCCGCCGCTCGCCACGCGGGGCCCGGTCCGACCGCCCCGCGGGGGACAGCCGGGCGACAGCCCACGAAGGTGAGACAATAGCCGCCATGGCTCACACGCTCGACCAGGCCGTCCGGACGGCCGGCTACTACCCGGCCCTCGCCACCACCGTGCTGCGCTCCGCGATCGGCGCCGAGAACGTGCGCGGGCACTTCGTGCACGCCGAGACCACGTTCGACGACCGCGAGGTCCGGCGTCACATGACCGCGCTGGTCATCACCGAGACCCGGCTGCTGCGTCTCCACATGGACGACGGTGCCGGTCTCGGGGGCCAGGAGAGCGGACGCGAGGCCTCCGCCACGGTCGAGACCACCGCGCTGACCGCGATCCGGAACACGGCGATGACCCACGTGATCCACGACCCCGAGGCGTTCACCGAGGGCGACCTCCCGAACGAGCTCGTGCTCGCGGTCGGCGGCTCCGTCCACTCCCGGCTCGACCTCGAGCCCGCCACCTGCGGCGACCAGAGCTGCGAGGCCGACCACGGCTACACCGGGACCCTGACGTCGGACGACATCCTCGTGCGCGTCAGCGTGATCGCCGACGGCGAGGACACGGTGCGCGCGCTCCAGGACTTCTCCTCGGTGCTGCAGGGGGCGATCGGGGCGCGCTTGTGACGCTCGACAGGCTCGCCGCGGCGGGCCTGTCGCTCCCCGACCTGGGTGGACGGGAGCTCGGCGCCGTGCTCCCCGCCGCGCTGGCGGCGCTCGGTGCGCCCGGCATCGTCCCCGGACGCGACGCCGAGGCCGACCGGGCGCGCCTGGGCGTCCCGCACGCAGACCACGTCGTGGTCGTGCTGCTCGACGGACTGGGCCATCATCAGCTCGACGCGCGCCGCGGACACGCCCCCTTCCTGAGGACAACGGAGTCGGGCGTCATCTCCGCCGGGTTCCCCACCACCACGGCGACGTCGCTCGCGATGTTCGGGACCGGACGCGCCGCCGGCGCCACCGGCATGACCGGCTACACGGCTCATAACCCCGCCACCGGGGCCGCCGCGAACCTGGTCTCGTGGGACGGCGCGGGGGACCCGGAGACGTGGCAGCGCGAGCCGTCCCTGCTGCGGCTCGCAGCGGACGCGGACATCACGGTGACCACGCTCGGCAAGCGCAGGTTCGCGGGCTCCGGCCTCACGCGCGCCGCGTTGTCGGGAGGCGAGTTCGTGGGCGCCGATCCGCTCGCGCAACGCGTGGACGAGGCGATCGCGCGCGCCCGGCGCCCGGGCCTGACCTACCTCTACTGGGGCGAGATCGACGCCGCCGGTCACCAGCACGGCTGGCAGTCGGATCCCTGGGTCGCGGCCCTCGAGGAGGCGGACCAGGAGCTGCGGCGCCTGCGCGCGCGGCTGCCGAGGCGCGCCGCGATGGTCGTGACGGCGGATCACGGCATGGTGGACGTCACGGGAGCCCCGCGGTGGGACCTCGGGAACGAGCCCGCGCTCGCCCGCGGCATCCGCCTGGTGGCGGGGGAGCCGCGCGCCCTCCACCTGCACCTCGAGGACGCGGGCGCGGCCGATGCGGTGGCGGCCCGATGGTCCGACGTGCTGGACGGTCACGGCGTGCCGATGACGCGGGACCAGGCGGTCGGGGCGGGGCTCTTCGGCGCCGTGGCGCCCCATGTCGAGCCCAGGATCGGCGACGTGGTGGTCGCCATGGCGGGACGCGCCACCGTGGTGGACTCGCGCACCCAGAGCGCGCAGGCGCTCGGACTCATCGGTGTCCACGGCTCGCTCACCGAGGACGAGCTGCGGGTCCCCCTGCTGGTCGCCCACGGCTGAGGCCGGGGCTGCGTCTCCTGGTCAGCCCTGGTCGTTCTTCGCGCCGAACACGATCTCGTCCCAGCTGGGCACGGAGGCGCGTCCACGCTTCGCGGCCGTGCGGCGCTCGGACGGCTCCGCGGGCTTGGCGGGCGCAGGTGCGGGTGCGGCGGTCTCGGCGGCCTGCTCGCGTGCCTTCCCGGCGGGGTGGCGGAAGCCGGTCTCCGCCTGACGCGCTCGCGCGGGGCCGAAGCCCTCGAACACCTCGTCGTCCTCGTCGGTATCGGGGTCGTCCACCGTCTCACGGGTGCCGCGGCGGAGATCGAGGTCCTCGAGCAGCAGCTCGGTGGGGTTGTCGACGGGCGAGGCGGGCGGCGTCGCCGGCGCGAGCTCGACCACCGGGACGGCGTCGGTCGTGGGCGCGGGCGGGCGGCTCTCCTGCAGAGGCGCCGCGGTCTCCGCGGCCTCGCGGACCGCCGAGAGGTGGCGGCGCGGGATCGGCACGTCGAGCAGCTCGGTCTCCGAGAGCCAGCGCGCCTCCTCGTCCTCCGCCGTGACCGTCCTCGCGGCGTGGTCGAACACCCACTGGGCTCGCACCGATCGTCCGGACACGCGGTAGTCGGCGGCGACCCGCCACGGCTCGTCGACCTCCCGCCAGGCATCCCAGACCACGGACTCCGGGTCGACGCCACGGGCGGCGAGGCGGTCGGTCACCAGCTCGCCGAGCTGGGGAGCGGACGGATCGCGGCCGATCCGCGTCTCCTGCGCGAGATCCGCGATGTAGCGCCGCTCCGCCACCACGGGTCCCTCGTACTTCTCGACGGAGGCCATCGCGATGCCGGTGAGCTCGCACAGCTCGGCGGCGGTGAGGCCGCCGCGGATGCGCTGCTGGATCTCCCTCGGGCTCAGCGTCGGAGCCTCGTCCACCTGCTCGGCCGGCGGCCGGGAGGATGCCGCCGGACGCGTGTAGCGGACGGCGTGGCGCAGCTCGTCGGTCAGCGGCAGCTCGAATCGGTCGCCCGACTCGGTCTCCACCACCAGGTGGAGGCCGTCCTCCGACGGGCCGACGAGTGAGAGGCTGGTCATGCCCACAGGGTGCCACGCGCCCGCCCGCCCCGCTGGGTGCGACACCCCGAGCGCGCGCAACCGGGTCCGAGGCCCGCCGAGGCCCTGCCTACGATGAAGGCATGACCACGCCGCTCGAGCTGATGGACGTCGCCCGCACCCTCGCGCTGGAGGCGCAGCGGCTGGTCGCCGCCGGACGCCGCGAGGCCGAGGTCCAGCACACCAAGTCGTCCGACGTCGACATCGTCACGCAGATGGACATCGCCGCCGAGCGGCTGCTGCGTCAGCGCCTCGCCGAGCTCCGCCCCGATGACGGCGTGCTGGGGGAGGAGGGCGACGACGTGGCGAGCCGCTCCGGCATCACCTGGGTGGTCGACCCGATCGACGGCACCGTCAACTACCTCTACGGGATCCCGCACTGGTCGGTCTCGGTCGCCGCTGTCAGCGGTCCCCCCGAGCCTCGCGCGTGGACGCTCGAGGCGGGCGCGGTGGCGGACGCGGGCGGCAGCGTGTGGTCCGCCGCCCGGGGCGAGGGCGCGTGGCGCGACGGTCGCAGGCTCCGCCGTGAGGGGACCCCGGCGCTGGGCGCGTCGCTGGTCGCGACCGGCTTCCAGTACACGGCCGACAAGCGCGCGGCGCAGGGGCGGCTGGTCGCGCAGCTGCTGCCGCAGATCCGCGACATCAGGCGGCTCGGCTCGGCCTCGATCGACCTGTGCCACGTCGCCGCGGGTCTGGTCGACGCGTACTACGAGCACGGGCTGCACCCGTGGGACTTCGCGGCCGGCGCGCTGATCGCCGCGGAGGCGGGCCTGCGCGTGGCGGGACTCGACGGCGCCGCCCCCGACGACAGCCTCCTGGTGGCGGCCGCGCCAGGCGCCTGGGACGCGCTGCACGACGCGCTGATCGCGGCCGGCGCGCGCACCATCTGACGTCCGCGGCGGGGGTCGGTCCGGCCGGGAGAGCGCGTTCAGCGCGCACGAGTCGCATTCTGCCGCGCGATGGGGCACAATGCTCCCGCCTATGGGGAACAAAAGTGCCCCACCCGGCATTGGACAGCCACAGGCACCCTGGAAGGAAGCAGCCCGCATGGCAACGGATTACGACGCCCCGCGCAAGACCGACGACGAGATCTCGGCGGACTCGATCGAGGAGCTGAAGGCTCGGCGCGCCGACAAGACGTCCGGCGTGGTCGACGAGGACGAGGCCGAGGCGGCCGAGGGCTTCGAGCTGCCGGGCGCTGACCTCTCGGGCGAGGAGCTCTCAGTCCGGGTGCTGCCCCCTCAGCAGGACGAGTTCACCTGCATGTCGTGCTTCCTGGTGCATCACCGCAGCCAGCTCGCCACCTTCAAGGGCGACCAGCCGATCTGCTCGGAGTGCGCGGCCTGATCCATGGCTGACGTCGAGGTGCTGGTCGCCGTCACGGACCCCGAGGTCCCGCTGCCGCGGTACTCCCATCCGGGAGACGCCGGCGCGGACATCACGACACGCGAGGACGTCACGCTGGCCCCGGGGGAGCGGCGCACCGTTCCGACCGGCCTGCGGATCGCCCTGCCGCAGGGCTACGCGGCGTTCGTGCACCCGCGCTCGGGCCTCGCGGCGCGGCACGGCGTGACGGTGGTCAACGCTCCAGGCACGGTCGACGCGGGATACCGCGGAGAGATCGCCGTGACGCTGCTGAACACCGATCCGGCCGCGAGCGTCACGCTCGCCAAGGGCGACCGGATCGCCCAGCTGGTCATCCAGCGCGTCGAGGCGGCCGACTTCGTCCCCGTCGCCGACCTGCCCGGGTCGCACCGGGGCGAGGGCGGCTTCGGCTCCACGGGGGCCTCGTGACCCAGCGCGACGTCCAGGACATCGGGACCGTCGAGCCCCGCGCCGTCGCGCGCGTGGTCGGCCGCGTGGTGGCGGTGCAGGTCGAGCCCTCCGACGCCCCGCCGGCCTTCACGGTCCGGCTCGAGGACCGCACCGGGCGCCTCGAGGCGGTCTTCATGGGGCGCCGCGAGGTCCCGGGCATCACCCCGGGCATCACGCTCGAGGTCGAGGGCTGCGTGTGCGCGACCGAGTCGCTCCCACGCCTGTACAACCCCCGCTACGAGCTGGCCGCGTCCGCGTGAAGGCCGACGACTCCGCGGCGGGCCGCCTCCTCGGAGGCGACAGCTTCTCCATGCATGAGGCCATCGGCGGATGGCGCGGCTTCATCGAGTCGTCCGCCCCCGGCATCGCCTTCGTGGCCGCCTACGTGATCGTGGGGGGATTCCGGGTGCCCGTGATCGCGGCGGTGGCAGTGATGGCCGTGCTCGTCGTCGCGCGGGTGATCCAGCGGACCCCTCCGACCCAGGCCCTGTCGGGCGCCATCGGCGTCGCCATCGGCGCGATCTGGGCCTGGCGCTCGGGCGACGCGTCCGGGTACTTCGTGCCGGGGCTGTGGCTGAACGCCGCCTACCTCGCCGGCATCCTGCTGAGCATGGCCGTCGGCTGGCCGGTCGTCGGCATCGTCATGGGCCTGCTGCGCGGCGAGGGGACGCGCTGGCGCGCCAACCCCGCGGAGCGACGCCGCTTCCAGCTCGCCTCGGCGGTGCTCGCCGCGATGTTCGCCCTGCGTCTCGCGGTGCAGGTGCCCCTGCTGCTGGCCGATCAGACCGCGGTGCTGGGCACCGTGAAGCTCGCGATGGGCGTCCCGCTGTTCGCCCTCACGCTGTGGGGCGTGTGGCTGCTGGCCCGCGACGCAGGACCTGCTCCAGCGACTCAGGATCCGCCTCCGACGACACGATGAACATCAGCTCGTCGTGAGCCTCGAGCGTGTCGTCCGGCTCGGGCGCGATGGTGCGGTCGCCCCGCACGATGCACGAGAGCACGATGTCGACGGGCCACTGGATGTCGCGCAGCGGCACCCCGACCACGGGCGACCCGACCGGGAGCGTCACCTCGACCATCGAGGCTCCGGACTGCCGGAAGGTGAACACGCGCACGAGGTCGCCGACAGCGACGGCCTCCTCGACCATCGCCGTCATGATGCGCGGCGTCGAGACCGCGACGTCGACGCCCCATTGGGCGTCGTACATCCACTCGTTGCGAGGGTTGTTCACCCGGGCGACCGTCCGCGGGACGCCGAACTCGGTCTTCGCGAGGAAGGACACCACGAGGTTCGCCTTGTCGTCCCCGGTCGCCGCGACGACCACGTCCATCTGCTCGACGCCGGCGTCGCGGAGCGCGGACATCTCGCACACGTCGGCGAGCATCCACTCGGCCTCGGCGACCTGGGCGACGCGCATCGCCGCGGGGCTGCTGTCGACCAGGAGCACCTCGTGACCGTGCTCGAGAAGGTCGCGGGCGATCGAGCGGCCCACCGACCCCGCGCCTGCGATCAGCACCTTCATCGCTTCACCTCCGGCGCCTGGCCGGTGACCCGGACCGGGTCGATCCCGTCGCGCGGCGCGAGCACGAAGTACGCCTCGTCGCCCTCCTGCACCACCGTCCCCGCGCCCGGCAGCATCGCCTCGCCGAACCGCAGCAGGTAGGCCAGGCGCGCATGGGCGCGCTCCTGCACCTCGGTGTACGGGCGTCCCACCCAGCCCTCGTGCAGCTGCAGGCGTCGCAGCGACACGCCGGCGGACGGGTCCGCGTACAGGTCCTCGGTGCCGCCGGGCAGCAGGCGGGACACGATCTGCTCGGCGGTCCACGGCACCGGAGCGACCGTCGGGATGCCGAGCCTGCGGTACACCTCCGCGCGGCCCGAGTCGGCGATGCGGGCGACCACGTTGTCGACGCCGTACGTCTCCCTGACCACGCGCGCGGCGAGGATGTTGGAGTTGTCGCCGTCCGAGACGGCCGCGAACCCGTAGGCGTCCTCGACGCCCGCGGAGACCAGCGTGTCGCGGTCGAAGCCGATGCCCGTGATGCGCTGACCCTTGAACGTCGACGGCAGCCGCCGGAAGGCGTCGCCGGACTGGTCGATGACCGCGACGGTGTGGCCACGAGCCTCGAACTCCGTCGCGAGCGTGGCGCCCGTGCGGCCGCAGCCCATGATCACGATGTGCACGGCAACCCACCGTATACCCGTTGAGCCTAGGATGGTGCGACGTGCGGAGGTTTCTCGAGAGCCTGAAGATGCTGGTCTTCGGCCGTCCCATCGCGACCGGCCGGGAGCAGCGGATGGCGCTGAGGACGCGCCTCGCCCTGCCGGTCTTCGGCGCGAGCCTGCTGTCGACCGTGGCGTACGCGCCGGACGCGGTGCTCGACGCGCTGCGCAAGGGCGGCCAGGGGACGGCGCTCCCGTGGATGGCCGCGGGCGTGTGCGCGATCATGATCCTGCTCGGGTTCGCCTACCGGTCGAACGTGCGCAAGCATCCCGACGAGCGCGGCGACTACGGCACCGTCCAGGACCAGCTCGGGCCCACGGCGGGGATGGTCACCGGCGCGGCCCTGCTGGTCGACTACATCTTCACCGTCGCCGTGTCAGTCGCGGCGATCGCCCAGTTCGCCGAGTTCGTGCTGCCCGTCCTCGAGGGCTACCACACGGGCATCGCGCTCGCCGCGATCGTGATCATGACGCTCGCGAACCTGCGCGGCATCCGCGAGCGTGCCCGGGTCATGCTCGCGGTCTGGTTCGGGTTCCTGCTCGTGATCGGCGCGCTCGCTCTCGTGGGGGCGCTCCAGGGCGACCTCGCCGGCACCGCCACCGTGAAGGCGGACGCGACCTGGTCCGCCGCGTTCTCCTTCGCCGGGGCGATCGCCTCGGGCGCGGTCATGCTCACGGGGATCGAGCACCTCGCCTCCTCCGCGCCGTATCACGCGGAGCCGCGGGCGAAGCGCGCGGGGCGCACGCTGATCCTCGCGGTGCTCGCAGGCGCGGCCGCCTTCCTCGCCGCCTCGCTCCTCGTGTGGAAGTACCGGGTGTCCGGCTGGCAGCAGGGGCCCGTGCTCCTGCAGGCCGCGGAGCGCATGTTCGACCATCCGGCCGCGCTGTGGGCGGTCGCCGTGCCCACCATCGCGATCCTGTACGCGGCTGCGTCCGCGGTGTTCCGCCGCTTCTCCGGCCTCACGTCGCTGCTCGCGCGCGACGCGTACCTGCCCCGGCAGCTGTCGCAGCAGAGCGACCGGCTCGTGTTCCGCGGTGGAGTCATCTGGGTGTCGAGCGCGTCCGCGCTGCTGGTGATCGGGACGGGCGCCCGCCTCGAGCAGCTGGTGCACATGTACCTGATCGGCGCCTTCGCCGCGATCGTGCTGAGCCAGGTGGCCATGGTGCGGTTCCAGCGGCGGCGGATCGCGCTCGAGCTGCGGGGACGCGGCCGGCTGCGCATGCAGGGGACGCGGGTGCTGCACGCCGCCGCCGCGACGGTGGGCGCCGGCGTGTGGATCGTGGTCGCGGTCTTCAACTTCTCGGCGGGCGCCTGGCTCGCCCTGCTCCTGGTGCTCCTGCTGGTGTTCCTGATGCGCGGGATCCGGCAGCACTACGCCCACGTTCGCGAGCAGCTCGCGATCGAGACCGACGACCCGGCCTCGGCGCGCCCGAGCGCGACCCACGGCATCGTCCTGGTCGCGCAGCTCCACCGGCCCGCGCTGCGAGCCATCGCCTACGCCAAGGCCGCCCGCCACTCGAGCCTCGAGGCGGTGGGCGTCCAGATCGACCGCAACGCGACCGTCGAGCTCCAGCGGCGCTGGGGCGAGCTCGACCTCGGGGTCCCGCTGGTGATCCTCGACTCGCCCTACCGCGACCTGGTCACGCCCGTCCTCGATCATGTCCGCTCGATCCACCGCGTCTCGCCGCGCGACATGGTGGTCGTGTACGTGCCCGAGTACATCGTGGGCCGCTGGTGGGAACGGTTCCTCCACAACCGCGCCTCGATGCGGCTGCGGGAGCGGCTGCTGACCATCCCGCGCGTGGTCGTCGCCGCCGTGCCGTGGCACCTCGAGTCCGCGCTCGGCACCGTCGAGTCCGAGGCGCTCACGCGTGAGCTGCCCCGCGTCGAGCTGCGGGAGGCGGGCCAGGATGGCTGAGCTCGTCCGGCTGGACGTCGGCAAGGTCGCACACGGCGGCCATTGCGTCGCCCGCCATGAGGGCCGCGTCGTGTTCGTGCGCCACGCCCTCCCCGGCGAGGTGGTGATGGCCCGGGTCACCGAGGGCGGGGACGATGCGCGGATGTGGCGCGCGGACGCCGTCGAGGTGCTCGAGGCGTCGCCCGACCGGGTGCCGTCGGTCTGGCCCGAGGCGGGCCCGGGCGGCATCGGGGGAGGGGAGCTCGCTCACGTGGCGCTGCCCGCGCAGCGGCGCTGGAAGCTCGACGTGCTCCGCGAGTCGTTCGAGCGCTTCGCCCGCCTGGAGTTCCCGGGCGAGGTCGCCCCGGCACCCGGCGACGACGCTCGCGGCGGACTGCGGTGGCGCACCCGCGCGACGGCGACCGCGGGGCCGGACGGGCGCGCCTCCATGCATCTGCACCGGGGGGACGGCATGCGCCCGCTCGGTGCGCTGCCCATCGCCGTCGAGGCGGTCGAGCGCGCCCTCCTGGACGGGAGGTTCCCCGCGGGATCGCGCGTCGCCGCGGTCGCGCCCGGCGGGGGCGAGGCGAGGCTGCTGGTCGACGGTCGTCCGTGGCGCGGCGGACGCGCCGACACCCGGCCGAACGCGCCCCGGCGCGTGCGGGAGTCCGTCGAGACTCCCCAGGGCCGGTGGGGCTACCAGGTCGATGCCGCCGGCTTCTGGCAGGTGCACGTCGAGGCGCCGCACGTGCTGGTCGAGCAGGTGCTGAGCCGCGTCGGCGAGGCCGACGTGGTCCTCGATCTGTACGCGGGGGCGGGGCTGTTCACCGTCCCGCTCGCCTCGCAGGGACGCAGCGTGACGTCCGTCGAGGCCGACGCAGGCGCCTCCCGCGACGCCCGTCGGAACGCGCACGCGCTGCCGTCGGCCGGGATCGTCCACGCGGACACCCGGCGCTTCCTCGAGACCCAGCGTCCCACCGCCGACGCGGTGGTCCTGGATCCACCGCGCTCCGGGGCGGGGGCCCGCACCCTCGCCGCGGTGGACGCCACGGCGGCGCGGAGGCTCGTGTACGTGGCCTGCGACCCCGTCGCGCTCGCGCGCGACGTCGCGCTGCTCGCCGGGCACGGGTTCCGGCTGGTGGAGGCGCAGGCGTTCGACCTCTTCCCCATGACGCACCACGTGGAGACCGTGGCGACGTTCGAACGGTCCTGACCCCGAGCATCGTCCCTCGCAGGCCGCGCCATCCGCAGATCAGAAATACCGCGGATGTTCCGCCGACCGCGACGGTTCCGGCGCCGCGGGTGCAGATAGGATGGCCGGAGGCCCGAAGACGGGAGTCCCCGAGACCGCGGAGGAGATCGCATGAGCGTGAACACCCTTGGATCCAAGTCGACGCTGACGGTAGGCACGAAGGAGTACGAGATCTTCCGTCTCGGCGCGGTTCCAGGGTTGGAGCGCCTGCCGTACTCGCTGAAGATCCTGGCCGAGGCGCTGCTGCGCACGGAGGACGGCGCGAACATCACCGCCGACCACGTCCACGCCCTCGCCGCGTGGGACCCGACCGCCGAGCCCGACACCGAGATCCAGTTCACGCCCGCGCGGGTGGTCATGCAGGACTTCACCGGCGTGCCCTGCGTGGTCGACCTGGCGACCATGCGCGAGGCGGTCGCGGAGCTCGGGGGCGACCCCAGCGCGATCAACCCGCTGGCTCCCGCCGAGCTGGTCATCGACCACTCGGTGGTCATCGACATCTTCGGCCGCCGCGACGCGCTCGACATGAACACCGCGCTCGAGTACCAGCGCAACCGCGAGCGCTACCAGTTCCTGCGCTGGGGACAGACCGCGTTCGACAACTTCAAGGTGGTGCCGCCGGGCACGGGGATCGTCCACCAGGTCAACCTCGAGTACCTGGCGCGAGGCGTCATGACCAAGGACGTGGACGGCCTGACCCAGGCGTACCCGGACTCCTGCGTCGGCACCGACTCCCACACCACGATGATCAACGGCCTGGGCGTGCTCGGCTGGGGCGTCGGCGGCATCGAGGCCGAGGCGGCCATGCTGGGCCAGCCCGTCTCGATGCTCATCCCCAAGGTGGTGGGCTTCAAGCTGACCGGCGCGATCCCCGCGGGCGCGACCGCGACCGACGTGGTGCTCACGATCACGGAGATGCTGCGCGCGCACGGCGTGGTGGGCAAGTTCGTGGAGTTCTACGGTGAGGGCGTCGGCGCCGTGCCGCTCGCCAATCGCGCGACCATCGGCAACATGAGCCCCGAGTTCGGCTCGACCGCCGCGATCTTCCCGATCGACTCCGTCACCATCGACTACCTGCGGCTCACGGGCCGCACCCCGGACCAGGTCGCCCTCGTCGAGGCGTACTGCAAGGAGCAGGGCCTCTGGCACGACCCCGCGCGCGAGCCCGTGTTCTCCGAGTACCTCGAGCTCGACCTGTCCACCGTGGTGCCGTCGATCGCGGGTCCCAAGCGTCCGCAGGACCGAGTCGCGCTGTCGGAGTCGAAGCCGCAGTTCGAGAAGGCCATCGAGACCGTCCGCACGGGCGACGCGAAGGCCGCGACCTACGTGAACGAGGCGGGCGAGTCCGTGCCGCTCAAGGACGGCGACGTCGTGATCGCCTCGATCACCTCCTGCACGAACACGTCCAACCCGTCGGTGATGCTGGCGGCCGCGCTGCTGGCGCGCAACGCCAACGCGAAGGGCCTGAGCTCGAAGCCGTGGGTCAAGACGTCGATGGCGCCCGGCTCGCAGGTGGTGACGGACTACTACGAGAAGGCCGGCCTGTGGCCCGACCTCGAGGCGCTCGGCTTCCACCTGGTGGGCTACGGCTGCACCACCTGCATCGGCAACTCGGGCCCGCTGCCGGAGCCGGTCTCCGGCGCCGTGAACGAGCACGACCTCACGGTGGTCTCGGTGCTGTCGGGCAACCGCAACTTCGAGGGCCGGATCAACCCGGACGTGAAGATGAACTACCTCGCGTCGCCGCCGCTGGTCATCGCGTACGCGCTCGCCGGCACCATGGACCACGACTTCGAGACCGAGCCGCTGGGCCAGGACTCCGCGGGCAACGACGTGTTCCTCAAGGACATCTGGCCCGACCCGAGCGAGGTCGAGGCGATCGTGCAGTCGGCGATCACCCAGGAGATGTTCGAGAAGGACTACGCGGACGTGTTCGCGGGCGACGAGCGCTGGCGCGGGCTGCCCACCCCGGAGGGCAGCACCTTCGAGTGGGACGACGCCTCGACCTACGTGCGGAAGGCGCCGTACTTCGACGGGATGGGGATGGAGCCGGAGCCGGTCCAGGACATCGCGGGCGCGCGCGTGCTCGCGCTGCTGGGGGACTCGGTGACGACCGACCACATCTCGCCCGCCGGATCCATCAAGGCGGACAGCCCCGCGGGCCTCTACCTCGCATCGCACGGCGTGGACCGCAAGGACTTCAACAGCTACGGCTCGCGCCGCGGCAACCACGAGGTCATGATCCGCGGCACCTTCGCGAACATCCGGCTGAAGAACCTGCTGCTGGCGGGCGAGGACGGCTCGGTGGTCGAGGGCGGCTTCACCAGGAACCTGCTGACGGGCGAGCAGACCACGATCTACGACGCGTCGGTCGCGTACCAGGAGGCGGGCATCCCGCTGGTGGTGCTGGCGGGCAAGGAGTACGGCTCCGGCTCGTCGCGCGACTGGGCGGCCAAGGGCACCAGCCTGCTCGGCGTGCGCGCCGTCATCACCGAGAGCTTCGAGCGCATCCACCGCTCGAACCTCATCGGCATGGGCGTGATCCCGTTGCAGTTCCCCGCGGGTGAGAGCGCCGCGTCGCTCGGCCTCGACGGCACGGAGACGTTCGACATCACGGGCATCGCCGCGTTCTCGGCGGGCGAGCACCCGCGCACGCTGCCGGTGACCGCGACCAAGGCGGACGGCTCCGTGATCGCGTTCGACGCCGTGGTGCGCATCGACACGCCCGGCGAGGCGGACTACTTCCGCAACGGCGGCATCCTCCAGTACGTGCTGCGGTCGCTGGTGAGCTGACGCCCCGGGAAGCATGACGGCCCCGTCCGGCGTTGAGCCGGGCGGGGCCGCATCCGTCCAGGCCGTACAGTGAGAGTTCCGACAGTAAGGAGTCATGCGTGCTGGAGCGCATCGGGTCGCCGCGCGACCTCAAGGATCTGACAGACGCGGAGCTCGACGAGCTCGCCGCGGAGATCCGCGACTTCCTGGTCGACAACGTGTCCCGCACCGGCGGCCACCTGGGCCCCAACCTGGGCGTGGTCGAGCTCACCATCGGCATCCACCGCGTGTTCGACTCGCCCCATGACTCGATCGTGTTCGACACCGGGCATCAGTCGTACGTGCACAAGCTGCTCACGGGCCGGCGCGACTTCTCGAACCTCCGCAGGCGCGGCGGGCTGGCGGGCTACCCGGCACGGGACGAGAGCGTCCACGACATCGTCGAGAACTCCCACGCCTCGACGGCGCTGTCCTGGGCCGCCGGGATCGCCCGCGGGCACACGCTCCGAGGTGAGGACGGCCGCACCACGGTCGCCGTCATCGGCGACGGCGCGCTGACTGGCGGCATGGCGTGGGAGGCCCTCAACTCGCTGGGCGCCTCCCACGACCGGGTGGTGGTGATCGTCAACGACAACGGGCGCTCGTACGCGCCGACCATCGGCGGGCTGGCGCGCAAGCTCGACGGGATCCGCACCGATCGTCGGTACGAGCAGTTCCTCGGCTGGGGCAAGCGCACGTTCGCGAACCGCGGCCGTTTCAGGAACTTCGCCTACCTCTCCGTCATGCACGGGAAGCGGGCGCTCAAGGGCCTGCTCACCGACCAGGGCATGTTCGCGGATCTCGGGATCAAGTACATCGGTCCGATCGACGGCCACGACCAGCGTCACGTCGAGCGTGCGCTCGAGCAGGCGCGGGAGCTCGGCGGGCCGGTGCTGGTCCACGTGCTCACGGAGAAGGGCCGCGGGTACAGTCCGGCGGAGCAGGACGATGCGGACCGCTTCCACGCGGTGGGCAGGATCCACCCGGAGACCGGGCTGCCGATCGAGGCGTCGCGCTTCGGTTGGACCTCGGTGTTCGCGGACGAGATGCTGTCGGCGGGGGAGGACCGGCCCGACGTCGTGGCGCTGACCGCGGCCATGCTCGCCCCCGTGGGGCTCCAGCCGTTCGCGGACGCGCAACCGGATCGCGTGATCGACGTCGGCATCGCCGAGCAGCACGCCGTCACCTCGGCCGCGGGTCTCGCGTACGCCGGCCTGCACCCCGTGGTGGCGGTCTACGCGACCTTCCTCAACCGGGCGTTCGACCAGGTGCTCATGGACGTCGCGCTGCACAAGGCGGGCGTGACGTTCATGCTCGATCGCGCCGGCATCACCGGTGACGACGGTCCCAGCCACAACGGCATGTGGGACATGGCGCTGCTCCGGCACGTGCCGGGGCTGCGGCTGGCAGCCCCGCGCGATGAGCCGACCCTGCGCCAGGCCTTCAGGGACGCGCTCGACGTCGACGACGCGCCGACCGTGGTGCGGTACCCGAAGGGCGCCGTTCCCGAGCCTCTCCCGGCCCTGCGCAGCGTCGGGGACATCGACGTGCTCGCGGAGCACGGCGAGGATCCCCGGGTCGTGGTCGTCGGGCTGGGATCCATGGCCGCGACCGCGGTCGAGACCGTCGGGAAGATCGCCGCGGAGGGCATCTCTGCGATCGCTCTCACCGCCACCTGGGCGCACCCGGTGCCCGGGGGCCTGCTGGAGGCGATCGGCGGGGCGGAGCTGGTCGTGACGGTCGAGGACGGCCTCACGGACGCGGGCCTCGGCGAGGAATGGGCGGCCTACGCGCGTCTCGCCGGGACGCCGGCGCAGTGGAGCCACCACGGCGTGCCGCGCGAGTTCCTCCAGCACGCCACCCGCGCGCAGATCGTCGACGACCTGGGCCTCGACGCGTCGGACCTCGCCGCGCACGCGCTGGGGCTCATCACCCGCGACTGACCCCCCGCATCGTCCCGCGTGGACGATCCGTGCACGAGACCGAGCGGTTCCGTGCACCGAGCGCCCATCTCGGGGGTGGAGCCGGGGTGGAGCCGGGGTGGAGCCGGGGTGGAGCCGGGCCGCGCTCAGTCCCCGGCGGCGTCCGTACCTGCGGTCGGGTTCTCGAACGCCTCCGCGAGCTCGGGCGCGGTGAGATCGATCTGCCACGGGCGCGCGCCGCGGCCCGCGAGGAACTCCCTGATCCACGGCTCGCCGCCGCCGCGGTACTCCCAGCAGGCTCGCCGGAGCGCGTCGGGCTGCAGGAGGTTCTCGGCCGGGATGTCGAGCCGGTCGACCAGCGCGGCGATCCTCGCGCGCGAGGCACCGAGCCGCGCGAACGCCTCGGGCCGCTTGTCCTTCCACACGCGCTGCTGCGGCGGGCCGTCTCCCTGAGGCGCGCGTCGCGCGGGGAGCTGATCCTCGGGCAGCGCCATGGCCGCCTCGACGGCCGTGTACCACTGCGCCGCACGGCGCCGCGTGCCCTTGGACTGGAACTCCCTCACCTTGAGCAGGTCGTCCAGCGAGCCCGGCTTCGCCTGTGCGGCGGCCACGATGGCCTGGTCGCGCAGGACCCGGCCCGGGGAGGTGTCCCGTCGGCGCGCCTCGGCGTCGCGGGCCTCCCACAGCGACCTGACGATCGCGAGGGACCGCGCATCCCTGACCTGGTGGCTGCCGGAGGTGCGCCGCCACGGGTCCTCGCGCGGCGCGGGCGGGGGAGCCAGCCGGACCGCCTCGAACTCCTGCTGCGCCCACACGAGCTTGTCCGCCGCCGCGAGGTGGGTGGCGAGCCTGGTGTGCAGGTCGAGCAGCACCTCGACGTCGAGCGCGGCGTACACGAGCCAGTCGTGGGGGAGTGGACGCGTCGACCAGTCCTGTGCCGAGTGCTCCTTCGCGAGCGCGAACCCCAGCTCGCGTTCGACCACGGCGGCGAGGCCCACCCGCGGCCATCCGAGCAGGCGGGCCGCGAGCTCCGTGTCGAACACGCGTGCCGGCTCCAGGCCGAGCTCGCGCATGCCGGGCAGGTCCTGGCTGGCGGCGTGGAAGACCCACGTCGCGGAGCCGATCGCCTCGCCCAGCGGGGACAGATCGGTGATCGCGGCGGTGTCGATGAGCGCGATGCCCGCGCCGGCGCGCTTGAACTGCGCCAGGTACGTGGCCTGGCCGTAGCGGAAACCGGAGGCGCGCTCGGCGTCGGCGGCGACGGCGCCGGCACCGCTCGCGAACGCGGCGCACACCTCGGCGAACGCCTCGGGCGTGTCGACGATGTCGGGGACGCCCCCCTCCGGCTCGGTGAGCGGGATGGGGTCGGTCGCCTGGTCGACGGACGATGCGGCGGACTCGGTCACGCGGTCCTTCCCGGCAGCGGGCGCACGCCCTCGGGCGTCGGCGGGATGCCTGCGCAGGCTGCCATCAGATCGGTCCACGCCGCGATGTGCGGCGCGAGATCGGTGGTGGTGGGCGTCCACGACGCCCGCAGCTCGACGGTGACCTCGTCGGGACGCTCGGCCAGCTCGCCGAACGAGGTCGAGGTCACCTTGGTCACGGTACCGCCCCTGGCGCGGTGCGGGACCCCCGCGAGCGCGTCGCTGAGCCACGACCAGGCGACCTCGCCCCACAGCTCGTCGCGACCCACCTCGGGCTCGACGACCGCCTTGACGAGGGCGATGATGCGCATCGTCCCCTCCCAGGCAGGCTGGCCGTCGGGGTCGTGCAGGACGACGAAGCGCCCCGATGCCTCGAGGCCGTGGACGTCCAGCTCGCCCGACACCGCAGCCGCGTAGGGTGCGATGCGGCCGGGCGCGGGCACCTCGGCGAGCCGCACGTCGCGGTGCGTGGGCGCCCCGCGCAGGGACAGCAGCGCCGCGCGGAAGTCCGCGGGGGCGGCGTCGAGGTCCTCTGCCATACGGGGAGCCTATTCCCGAGCCCGCGTGCCAGCGCGTACGCCACGCGCCGCACGACCGTCTAGGCTGGACAGCGTCTCTCCTGAAACCCCCGACCAAGGATGAACGATGGCGCTTGCTCAGATCGGCGTGACCGGACTTGCGGTGATGGGCCGCAACCTCGCGCGCAACTTCGCCCGCAACGGCTTCACGGTGGCGGTGCACAACCGCTCGGCGGAGAAGATGCGGTCGCTGATCGCGGAGCACGGCGACGAGGGCGACTTCATCGGCTCGGAGAGCCTCGAGGACTTCGTCGCGTCGCTTCAGGTGCCGCGCATGGTCGTCGTCATGGTCCAGGCGGGCGGCCCCACCGACGCCGTCATCGACCAGCTCACGACCCTGCTCGAGCCGGGCGACATCATCGTCGACGCCGGCAACGCGCTCTACACGGACACCATGCGCCGTGAGAAGGACCTCGCGGCCAAGGGCCTGCACTTCGTGGGCTCCGGCGTCTCCGGCGGCGAGGAGGGAGCGCTCCTCGGCCCGTCGATCATGCCCGGCGGCCCCGCGGAGTCCTACGTGACCCTCGGCCCGATCCTCGAGAAGATCGCCGCGAAGGCGGAGGATGGCACGCCCTGCTGCGTCCACATCGGTCCCGACGGCGCCGGCCACTTCGTCAAGATGGTGCACAACGGCATCGAGTACGCCGACATGCAGCTGATCGGCGAGGCGTACGACCTGCTCCGCACGGGCCTCGACCTGAACCCGGCGGAGATCGCGGAGATCTTCGCCGAGTGGAACCAGGGCGACCTCGAGAGCTTCCTCATCGAGATCACCGCCGAGGTGCTCCGCCAGACCGACGCGCGCACCGGCAAGGCGCTGGTCGATGTCATCAAGGACGAGGCGGGCCAGAAGGGCACCGGCCGCTGGACCGTGAAGTCGGCACTGGACCTGGGAGTCCCCGTGACGGGCATCGCGGAGGCGACGTTCGCTCGTGCGATCTCGTCGCAGGTCAAGCAGCGCGAGGCCGCCCGCGGCGTGCTCACCGCGTCGACCGGCGACTTCCACATCAACAACCGCGAGGGCTTCATCGAGGACGTGCGGCTCGCGCTGTACGCCTCGAAGGTGGTCGCGTACGCGCAGGGCTTCGACCAGATCCGGGCCGCCTCCGAGGAGTTCGGCTGGGACATCACCCTGGGCGACATGGCCAAGATCTGGCGCGCGGGCTGCATCATCCGCGCGCGCTTCCTCGACCGCATCACGCAGGCCTTCGAGCGCGACGCCGATCTCCCGACGCTGCTGGTCGACCCCTACTTCGCCGACGAGATCGCGGAGGGCGTGGGCGCCTGGCGCCGCGTGGTGGCCCAGTCCGCGCTCACCGGCGTCCCCGCGCCGGCCTTCGCGTCCTCCCTCGCGTACTACGACTCGCTGCGCGCCGAGCGCCTCCCCGCGGCCCTCATCCAGGGGCAGCGCGACTTCTTCGGCGCGCACACCTACAAGCGCGTCGACGTCGACGGCACCTTCCACACGCTGTGGTCGGGCGACCGGTCCGAGGTGGAGGCGTAGTCAGCGCCTCAGCCAGCGGGTGACGGTCGCGCCGTCGCCCACGAGCTCGAGGGCGGGCGTGAAGCCCTGCGGCGGCGTGGGCGCGGGCCTGCCCTGGGCTCCGCCGGGGACGGACGATGCGGTCATCCAGGCCTCGTCGACCACGCCTCGCTGAAGGAGGCGGCCGGCGAGGGTCGGCCCGCCCTCGCACAGGACGCGCGTCATCCCGCGCGCGGCGAGCTCGCTCATGGCGGTGCGCGGCGACACGTCGTCGGGGCCCGTCACGATGATCCGGCCGGCCCAGTCCGGGCCGAGCCGGGTGACCGCGGGGGAGCCTGCGTGCGTGAGGACCCAGGTGTGCTCCGGGGTGAGGCCCGGCGGCAGGATCCCGCCATGCGTGACGACGGCGACCGCCGGGAGCGCGCGCAGCCCCTGGCGGGCGCGACCCGCGGCGAGAGCCTCCGGGAGCGCGATGTCCGCGTAGCGCTCCCTGCGCGCCGCCTGGCCTCCCACGAGCACCACGTCGCACGCGGCCCGGAGGACGGCGGCGACCCGGGAGCCGGCCGGTGTCGCGAGGCTGCGCGCGCCGCCGTCGGGCCCGGTGGCACGGCCGTCCGCGCTCACCACCATCGCGAGGCGGACGGTGCTCGGCCGCTGCGCAGCGAGCGCGCTCAGCCGCGCCTCCGCGTCGTCCGGATCGATGCGCTCCGGCGTGCCGCCGGACAGCGTGAGCGCCCCCTCCGCCATGGCCCCTCCTTGGACCTCGCCCGCTCCGGCGCCCCGTAGGCTGGGCGCCGTGACCGTCACAGTGCTGGGCCGGAGGCCGCTCGTCGACCCGTCCGACCTGGTGGCCGCCCTGGTGCCGCCCCCGCACTTCGACGGGGCGACGCTCGACACGTACCTTCCGGACCCTGCGCATCCCAGTCAAGCACAGGCGCTCGCCGCGGTCGCGCGGTTCGCCGCGCCGCATCTCAGGCGCGTGCGCCTCGGGCGCAGGGGACCCGGCACCGGGATCTACCTGGACGGCGGCTTCGGCGTGGGCAAGACCCACCTGCTCGCCGCTGTCGCGCACGCGCTCCGGGGACGCGCGGCGTTCGGCACCTTCGTGGAGTACACGAACCTGGTCGGGGCGCTCGGCTTCGCGGCCGCGCGCGACGCCCTGTCGCGCTTCGCGGTGGTCGCGATCGACGAGTTCGAGCTCGACGACCCCGGTGACACGCTCATCATGGCGAGGCTCATGCGGGAGCTCACCGACGCGGGTACGTGCATCGCGGCGACGTCGAACACGCTGCCCGACGCCCTGGGGGAGGGCCGGTTCGCGGCGGAGGACTTCCAGCGGGAGATCCAGGCCGTGTCCCGGGTGTTCGAGGTGATCCGGATCGACGGTCCGGACTACCGCCACCGGGGGGACCTGGAGTTCCCGCCGCCCGCGTCGGAGGAGCTTCTCGGCTCGCTCGCCGGCACCGCGGGCGGCGCGCGCGTCGGATGGCCCGCTCTGGTCGCCGACATCGCTCAGGTCCACCCGAGCCGGTACGGCGCGTACGTCGACGGCGTGACCGCCCTGGCGGTCGACGGCGTCGCTCCGCTCGACGACCAGAACCAGGCGCTGCGGGTGGTCGCCCTGGTCGACCGCCTCTACGACCGCGACGTGGCGATCGCGGCGTCGGGGGAGCCGCTCACGGCGATCTTCCCGCCGGAGATGCTGCGCGGCGGCTACCGCAAGAAGTACCTGCGCGCCCTGTCGCGGCTCGAGTCGATGGCGCACGCCGCGCTCGGCGACCGGGTCGTCTGAGCGGTCAGGCGGGGACGTCGGCGACGATGCTGTCGCCGCGGACGGCGAGGGCCGCGCCGGCCGTGAGCGCGGCGAGGTCGGCGTCGAAGGCGTCGAGATGCCGGGGCGGCACCATCAGGACGATGCGCGCCGCCGCGCCGTACTCCGGCTCGCCCACCGCGCCTCCGTGTGCGGGGGCCCAGCCGTGGGCGAAGGACAGGATCCGGCCGGCCTCGGCGTGCGGGACGTCCACGGCGACGCGGGTGAGCACCCGGCGGCTCAGCAGCGTCGCCCCATCCAGCGTCTGCGCGACCGATGCCGTGTACGCGCGCACCAGGCCGCCGGCGCCCAGGAGCGTGCCTCCGAACCAGCGGCTCACCACCGCGACCACGTCGGTCACGTCGCGGTGGCGCAGCACCTCCAGCATCGGCACCCCCGCGGTGCCCGACGGCTCCCCGTCGTCCGAGCTGCGCTGACGGTCCGCGTGGACGCCCAGCACCATCGCGGTGCAGTGATGCCGCGCGTCCCACCGCTGCCTGCGGATCCCTGAGATCACGGCCTCGGCCTCCTCCATGGACGCGACGGGCGCGAGATGGGTGAGGAACACGGACCTCTTGATCACCAGCTCGTGCTCGACGGGAGCGGCGATCGTGGCGGGGAGGTCGGGGGTCACCCGGGACACCCTAGCGACCCTTGCGGCGGCCCTTGCGACGGGACGCCGGCGGCTCACGGTCGGCGTCGGCCCGCTCCGTCAGCAGCGCGCCCAGGCGTGCCCGCTCGGCGCTCACGTCGAAGCCGGGCGGCGGCCAGGACGGGTTCATGTCGGTCAGCGTGTCGACCAGCAGCTGGGTGACCGCGAGCCGGGCGTACCACTTGCGGTCGGCGGGGATCACGTGCCACGGGGCGCTCGGCGTCGAGGTGTGGTCGAACACGTCCTGGTAGGCGTGCATGTAGTCGTCCCACCGCTCTCGCGCGTCGAGGTCGGAGGGGTTGTACTTCCAGAACTTCTCCGGACGCTCGAGGCGCTCGGCGAGCCGCGCGAGCTGCTCGTCGGGGGAGATCATGAGCGCGCACTTCACGACCGTGATGCCCGCCTCCTCGGTCTGCCTCTCGAAGCGTTCGATCTCGCGGTACCGCTCGAGCCAGGGGTCGCCGTCGACCAGGCCGTCGACGCGCACCACCAGCACGTCCTCGTAGTGCGAGCGGTCGAAGACCCCGATCCGGCCGGCGCGCGGCAGGGCCCGCCGGATGCGCCAGAGGTAGTGGTGGCGACGCTCCTCGGGCGTGGGGACGCCGAACGACCGCACCTGGACGCCCTGCGGGTCGACCATGCCGAGCACGTGGCGCGAGATACCGCCCTTGCCCGACGTGTCCATGCCCTGGAGCACCAGCAGGACGGCGCGTGAGCCGCCGGCACGGCTCTCCGCGTAGAGCTTCTCCTGCAGCTCCGACAGCCGCCCGCCCAGGGTCGCGATCGCCGCCTCGCCGGCCGCCTTGCCCCCGTCGAACCCGGGTGTTGCCGAGGTGTCGAAGCCGCCCAGATCGAATCCGGGTCCCACGCGCAGGATGTCCGACGGGCGGACCTGCCACCCGCGCCCGTGCCTCGCGATCCGCAGCGCCATGGGTGCCTCCCTCATCGGTGGTCTCGCTCACCACCCTAGACCGGGCCCGGCCTGGTAGACAGGAGGAAGGGCGCTCGGGAACGCGTCCCGAGGGGGTGTGCGATGAGCAGCGGTGGCAACGCGGGCGCGAACGCGGGATGGGGAGGCACGTACTTCCTCGCGATGATCGGCTCGGCGGTGTGGTTCTGGCAGCAGGCCGAGGGCTTCTGGGAGCACGTCGGGGCGCTGCTCCAGGCGCTCGTCTGGCCGGCGTTCCTGATCTACGACCTGTTCGAGCTCCTCAACGCCTAGACCGCCGGGACGTCCTGCGGGACCTCGCCGGCTTCGGGCGTGCCCCCGCGCAGCACGCCGAACAGCGCCGCTGCCGCGGCGAGGATCAGCGAGCCCAGCACCACGTCCCACGGGCTCAGGGGCCGCATCGTCACGAGCAGCAGCACCAGGATCGCCCCCAGCCAGGGCCACAGCAGCCAGCTGTGGCGGCGCAGCACGGCGGGCACGCCCTCCGGGCGCCACCCCCGCGCATCGAGCCGCGACGCCCCGCGCTCGAGCAGGTCGGCGCCGGAGCGTCGCGCCGCGGCGGCGCCGGCCGAGCGCCCGGCGAGCAGCCCCGCGGCGATGGCGATCACTCCGAGCACCACCCAGGCGAGCATGACCGCGGTTATCTCCCCGGTCAGCGCGCCGTAGATCGCCGCGGTCGCGGCGGTGGGGACCTGGGTCGCGATGAGCGCCGCTGCCACGGAGCCGCCGATCGCGATGGCGCCGCCGATGATGGCGCCGACCACGAGCAGGAGCGTGCCGGCGACGATCACGGCGCGCGGGCGGCGCGGGTGGACCACGACGCCGACGATCAGGAGCACGATCGCGATCCACGGCAGCACGTCGCCGACCGTCGTGAGGACGGAGTAGCCGAGGCGTGCCTTCGCGATCGCCGGGACCTCGGCGACCGTGATGGTCGCGGTCACCTCGGGGATCGAGTCCGCGAGCGTGAATCCGGCGTCGACCAGCGCGGGCTTGAGCTCGGCGATGATCGGCGCGAGCTGGATGGCGACCGTGCCCGAGTCGTCGATCGCGACGGCGCCGTCCGCGTCGGCCTCCATGACGGCCACCAGCTGCGCGTGCGTGAGCCGGAGCGCCTGCTCCCACACGGTGGAGAACGCGTCGGACTCGACCACGGTGGTCAGCGCGCTGCGGATCGCGACCCTGGCCTGGTCGGCGAGCAGGGGACCGAGCAGCTCGGAGGCCTGGGCGAGCCGCGGCGTGGAGTCGGCGTCGATGACGCCGTCGAGCAGCTCGGCGACCAGCGCGTCGGTGTCGAGCGCCTGATCGATCGCCGCGGACGCCTCGGACACGATGAGGGCCTGCACGGCGGGATCCGCGGACAGCGGCGCGAGCGTCGCGACGAACGTGTCGGTGTCGCTGACCTGGCGGGAGGCGAATCCGGCGACCATGGCGAGGGGTGCGATCACCGTGCCGAGGACGATCAGGAGGATGCCGAGGAACGCGCGACCGCGCATGCGCGGGGCGGGCGGTGAGGGGACCGGCTCCGCGGGAGCGGGCTCCGGGGAGGGCGCTGCGGCCGTCTCGAGCGCTCCGCGCAGCTGCGCGTTCTCCTGCTCGAGCTCGCGCAGGCGAGCCTCGATCTGTGCCTTGGTCGGTCCGGCCATGATGGATCCCCCTGGTGCCTCGTGGCGGCGCATGCGCGGGCGCGACCCGCCCGCACGGACGAGCCTAGGGGTACGGCGGGGCCGCGCGCATCGTGCCCCTCCGGTCCCGTGTCAGCCCGCGCGGGCCACCAGGGCGACCGCGTCGGGAGCGAGCGAGATCCCTTCCGGCCCGGAGGCGACGTTGCCGAAGGTGGCGAGCACCTCGCCGGCCGGCACCGCCATCGGGGAGCCCGAGAGGTTCGCGTGGACCGCGACGGGGCCGTGCATGGTGAGCTGACGGGGCTGCTGCTCCGACGCCCCGGCGGGGTGGCGCTCCCAGGCGGCGGGGTCGAGCGTGCGCGTCCGCACCTCCATGATGTCCGCGAGCCAGGCGACGATGCGCTCGTTGGTGCCGGTGGTCGCCGCGACGCCCGCGCCCAGCTTCGACCGCAGGAAGGTCCGGCGGTCCTGCGGGTCGGGGACGTCGACGTGACCGCCGTAGAGCTGCTCCCAGCCGTGGCCCGCGAACTCGCTCATCCGACCCTCGGAGACGGCCGAGCCGAGCGGCTCGTCGTGGTCCGTGAAGAACATGAACGGCCTGGTCTCGCCGTGCTCCTCGCCCATGAAGAGCATGGGTGTGAAGGGCGACAGCAGCACGAGCGCGAGCGAGGCCGCCTGGCCGCCCGCGGTGAGCCGGGACGCCGGACGGTCGCCGATCGCGCGGTTGCCCACCTGGTCGTGGTTGGAGGCGAAGACCACGAAGCGGCGCCGGTCGAGGTCGGGCGGCACGGGCGCGCCCCAGTCCTCTCCTCGGAACGTCGAGTAGGAGCCGTCGTGGACGAACACCTCGCGGTAGACCTTGTCGAGCGCCTCGATCGACCCGAAGTCGCAGTAGTACCCGTGGGTCTCGCCCGTCAGGTAGGCGTGGAGCGCGTGGTGGACGTCGTCCGCCCACTGGGCGTCCATCCCCAGGCCGCCGTCGGCGGTCGGGGTGACCATGCGCACGTCGTTGAGGTCGGACTCCGCGATGAGGGAGAGGGGGCGGCCCAGCCGCGCGGACAGCTCCGCGGTGCGGTCCGACAGCTCCGCGAGGATGTGGCGATCAGAGTCGTCCACCAGCGCGTGGACGGCGTCGAGACGCAGCGCGTCGACGTGGAAGTCCTCGAACCACCGCAGTGCGTTGTCCACGATGAACGCGCGCATGCCCGCGGCCTCGGGCTGATCCAGGTTCACCGCCCAGCCCCACGGCGTCTCGTGGGCGTCCGTGAAGTAGGGGCCGAACTGCGCCAGGTAGTTGCCGTCGGGACCGAGGTGGTTGTAGACGACGTCGAGGCAGACGGCGAGCCCGTGCGCATGCGCACGATCGACGAGCCGCTGCAGCGCCGCGGGTCCGCCGTACGGTGCGTGCACCGCGTAGAGCGAGACGCCGTCGTAGCCCCAGCCGCGCTCGCCGGGGAAGGCGGCGACGGGCATCAGCTCGATCATCTCGACGCCGCGGCGGGCGAGGTCCGCCAGCTGGCGCTCGTCGATCGCGTCGAGGGTCCCGCGCGGGGTGAAGGTGCCGATGTGAAGCTCGTACTGGACCGCGCCGAGAGCCTCACGACCGCGCCAGCCGGCGTCGTTCCACGCATACGATCGCGCGTCGAAGGTCCGCGAGGGCCCGTGCACGCCCGCCGGCTGCCATGGCGACCGCGGGTCGGGGAAGGGGCCGCTTCCGTCGACGACGAAGGCGTAGTCGGTTCCCGCGGGCACGGCCGGCCCCGTCCACCAGCCGTCGTCGCCGCGGGACATCGAGGCGAGCGTCGCATCGTCCCCCGCGCCGAGCCGGCACTCGACGGACGATGCGTGCGGTGCCCACACCCGGATCGGCGCCGTCATGCGCGCTCCAGGAGGGCCACGGGGTGCGACCGGAGGAGGTCGGCGATCGGCACCGGGCCGCCCGCGAAGGTGCGACGACCGATCGTGTCGTGCCACTCGCCGTCGGGCAGCTGGACCGTGTGCTCGGCCCATCCGCCGAGGCGCTCGAGCTCGAGCGCGACCCGGGTGGCGACGGTCACCACGACGGGCTCGTCGCAGTCGGTCCGGGCGAACACGACCGCGTGCCCGGACGACGAGGCGAGCGGGTGGTAGCCCGCCGACGGGCCGATGAAGGCGCCGGGGTGGAGGCGCCGCAGCCTCAGCGCCTCGTGGGTCACCCGCATCTTCTCCTCGTCGAGCGTGCGCGGCTTGGCCCGTCCCGCCATGCGCGCGAGGGTCTCGGCACGCGCGTCGAAGTCGACGGCGCGACGGTTGTCGGGGTCGACGAGGCTGGGCGCCAGCAGCTCCGTTCCCTGGTACACGTCGGGGATCCCGGGGATGGTGAGCTGGATGAGCTTCTGGGAGAGCACCGCCGTGCGGACGCCCTCCGCGGTCGCGCGGTTCCAGGCGAGCACCTCGTCGCGTACCGCGGGATCGGCGTGGGTGGCCTGGGCGAACCAGAGCACCTGCAGCTCGTACTGCTCGTGGATGGAGGTCCAGGTGGTGTGGGTCTTCGCCTCGCGCATGGCCTTGGTGAGGTAGCCCTCGAGGCGCTCCCATTCCATCAGCCCGTGCTCGTCGGCGGTGCCGACCAGGGTCTGCCACCACAGGTTCTCCATGCGGCCGTCGAGCTCCACGGGGCGCATCTCGGCGGTGGCGGCCTGGAGGCGGGCGACCAGCGCGTCCCAGTCGTCGGCCACCTCCGACAGCACCCCGAGCCGCGCGCGCACGTCCTCCGAACGCTTGGTGTCGTGGGTGGACAGGCAGGTCATCGCGTGGGGGTAGGTCTGCTGCTGCTCGTGCGCCCACGCATGGAACGCGGCCGGCGGCATCGCGAAGCGCCCCGCGGGCGAGCCGACCTCGCACAGCGGCAGCAGGTGGGTCCAGCGGTAGTAGGCGGTGTCCTCGACGCCCTTCGCCATCACGGCGCCGCACGCCTGCTGGAACCGGGTGATGAGCTCGCTCCGGCGAGCGTCGTTGGTGCGGCCCGCGGAGCCGACCTCGGCGCCCTTGAGCAGGTCGACCACCACGTCGAGGGTCTCGTGCCGCTCCGGGTCGAGCATGGGACGGGCCCGCTCGGCGGCATGGTCGATCACCTCGAGCGAGGTCGGCTTGGGCGGCTCGCCCGCGACCACGTACGCCCGGTAGCGGTCGAAGGTGACCAGGAGGGTGCGCAGGCAGTCGTAGAGCGCGCGCCACGTGTGGTCGCGCAACCGCACGTCGGTGGTGCAGATGTGGTGCGCGATGGTCGCGAGGCGGTGGACCTCGCTCGACAGCGAGTCCTTGACGATCTCGCGCTTGGCGGCGTCGATCATCCCGGGGAGCTCGCCCATGGCGTCGCCGGCCACCCGATGCAGGGTGCCCGCGAGCGGCGACGAGCCCGAGGGGTCGCGGAGCAGCGCTCCGACGCGCCACGAGGCGTCGTAGCCGGTGGTGCCGGCCGCCTTCCACGTGGTGGGCAGGCGCTCCTCGTCCTCGAGGATCTTCTCGACCACGATCCAGGCGCCGTCGGTGGCGTCCGCCAGCCGCGCGATGTAGCCCTCGGGATCGGCGAGGCCGTCGGGGTGGTCGATCCTCAGCCCGTGGATGGTGCCGTCCTTGATGAGGTCGACGATCAGCCGGTGCGTCGCATCGAAGACGTCGGGGTCCTCGACGCGCACGGCCACCAGGGAGCCGACGTCGAAGAAGCGCCGGTAGTTCAGCTCCTCGTTGGCGACCCGCCAGTAGGCGAGCCGGTAGTGCTGCTCCTCGACCAGTGAGGCGAGGGGGAGGTTCTCGGTGCCCTCGCGCACGGGGAACACGTGCTCGTAGTACCGCAGCACCGGCACCTCGCCCCGGTCCTCGTGTCCCGGCACGACCATGCGGTCGACCGTGAGCTCGCCGTTCGAGAGCACCGTGCCGATGCGCTGGCCCAGCACGGGCATGAGCACCGGCTCGCCGGACGTCCAGTCGACGTCGAACCAGTGCGCGTAGTCGGAGTCGGTGCCGTGCTCGAGCACGGACCACAGCGCGCGGTTGTGATAGGCGGGCGTGGGCACCGCCATGTGGTTGGGGACCACGTCCGCCACCAGACCGATGCCGCGCTCGCCGGCCCGCCACGAGAGGTCACGCAGACCGTCCAGCCCGCCGAGCGCATCGTCGATCCGGGAGTGGTCGACCACGTCGTAGTAGTGCGTCGAGCCGGGGGCGGCCGTGAGCACGGGGGAGAGGTAGAGGTGGCTCACGCCGAGCGCCTCGAAGTAGTCGAGCCGCGCCGCCGCGTCGGCGAAGGTGAAGTCCGCGCTCAGCTGCAGGCGATAGGTCGCTGTCGGCACCGGTGCGCCGGTGCGGTGCCCGGTGCGATGCGCACGTTCATGAGCGGTCTCAGGCATGGATGAAGGCCTCCCTCGGGTGTGTCCATCATGGCAGACGCACCCGAGGGCTCTGGCATTCCTTTTGCCTGCGCCTTACTTGGCTGTGACCTCGATCTCGACGGGGATGTTCCCGCGGGTCGCGTTCGAGTAGGGGCACATCTGCTCGGCCCTCTCGGCGACCCGCTCGGCGGTCTCCTGGTCGATGCCCGTGGCGGTGACGTGAAGGCGGACCCCGAGGCCGAAGCGGTTGAGGGCGACCGGGCCGATGCCCACGCGGGCCGTCACGGTCGACTCCGTGAGGCGCACCTTCATCAGCTTCGCCGCGCCCTGGAACGCGGAGTTGTAGCACGCGGCGAAGCCGGACGCGAAGAGCTGCTCGGGGTTGGTCTTCTTGGGCTTCGTGATGGGGTTGGGGATCACGAGGTCGAGGTCGAGCAGGCCGTCGCTGGTGGCGACCCTGCCGTTGCGCCCGTCACCGGTGGCGGTCGCCTCGGCCGTGTAGAAGGCCTTGGGGTGCTTGGGTGCGGCGTCGGGGCCGGCGCCCTCGCCCGGGGTGATGTCGACGTCGGCCTCGGCGGTCCGGGTCTGCTCGGTCATGGGTGCTCCCTCGAGTTCGGCTGCAGGTTGTAGAGTTACTAGTACGTCTACTTTGGCGAGAACGCAAGCCGGGGCAGGATTGTTCCCGAGGACCGAGGAGGATCGATGGAGCTGACGGAGTCGCGACCGCGACGGGGAGCCGGGGTGAGCGACGCGATCGTCGACGTCGCCGCCGCGCTGTTCGCCGAGCACGGCATCCGCGCCGTGAGCGCGGATCGCGTCCTGGAGGCCGCCGGTTACTCGAAGGTGACCTTCTACCGGCACTTCCCGTCCAAGGATGCGCTGGTCGTCGCGTACCTCGAGGGAGAGCTGGCGCGGGTCCGCGCGCTGCTGGACCACGCCGCGGACGCGGGAGGGCCGGGCTCCACCGCGGAGGTCGCGGCGGCCCTCACCGAGGAGATGTGCCGCCCTCGCTTCCGCGGTTGCCCGTTCATCAACGCGGCGGCGGAGTACCCGGACCCGACGCACCCCGTCCGCCAGGTGGTGACGGACTTCCGCAGCCTCATGACGGGGGCGATCGCCGGCTGGGTCCGCGCCCGCGGCGCGGCGGATCCGGACCGTCTCGCGGAGCAGATCATGATGCTGCGCGACGGAGCGCTCGTCGCCGGGTACCTGTCGAGCGACCCGGACCTGGTCGCCCGCGAGCTCGCCGGCTCGCTCGACGCCCTGCTCGCCGCGGCCGGCGTCCGTGAGGCCGGCTGAGCCCGCTCAGCCCGGGGAGGACTGGTCGTCGGGTCCCATGCGCAGCAGCTCGAGGAGCGTGCGCGGGTGATAGGCGGAGATGCGGTCGGCCACGAGCGTCAGGTGCGCGCCCGACGCGCGGTCGTCGACCGTGACCAGGCGGTCTGTAAGCCGCCCCTTCACCGTCACCTCCAGGTCCTGCCGCGCGAACGTCCCCATGAGGTACGCCTCGCGGGGGTGCGCCGACCAGAAGCCGTGCGGGATGCCCAGCACGTGGACCTCCGTCGGGCTGACCGCTAGGCACACGTGAGGTGGCAGCTCGGTGCGGTCATGTGCCAGGTCCTCGCCGAGCGCGCGCGCCGCCGGGGTGTGCGGACTCGTCACGTGGCGCGCACGGCGGTCCTCCCATCCGCTCATCACCGCATCGTCCGCGACCTCCTGCGGCATGAACTCGGCCACGTCCTCGATGGTCGCGTCGCCGGTGGTGTCGATCGCCGCCTGCAGCAGCGTCTGCTCGCGGGACATGAGAACCTCCTCGAGTCGCTCACCTCCACCGTAACGCCGTCCGCCCTGGCCGCGTCGGCGGTGCGGGCGTAGCCTGAATGACGTCTGAGGAGGTTCCGATGGATGCCGCCACCCCGCGTGGTCCCGAGGCCCTGGGTCTCGATCCCGAGACGGCGATGAGCATCGCCGAGCTGTCCGAGGCGCGCGCCCTGTGGTCCACCGTCGCGCTGTCGCCGCGGGGCGTGCGACGCGCGATGGGCATCCAGGCCGCCACGTTCGGCTCCGGGATCGCGCTGGCGATGCAGCACGACCCCACGGGCGGCTACTGGAGCCGGGCCCTCGCGCACGGGCTCACCGAGCCCGTGGACGATGCGCTGGTCGGGCGGCTCGTCGACTTCTTCCGGGGCGCGGAGGTGCCCGCGGCGGCGATCCAGATCCCGGACGTGCTCCTGCCGGGGGATTGGGACCAGATCGCGGCGCGTCACCACCTGAGGGCGGGCCGGACCCTGGTCAAGCTGATCCGCCACCGCTCGACCCCGGTGGCGGAGGCGCCGACCGAGCTGCGCGTCTCCGGGATCGACGCCCGCGATGCGCCGGCGTGGGCGGAGGTCCTGATCCGGGGCTTCGGCATGCCCACCCAGGAGGACCTGGTGGCGATGCTCGCCTCGATCGTGGGCCGCGACTTCTACGCCTACGGGGCCTTCGACGGAGACCGGCTGGTCGCCGCCGCGAACGTGTTCATCGGGGGCGACGTGGCGCACATGGCCGGCTCCTCGACTCTTCCCGACTCGCGGCGCCGGGGCGCCCAGGCCGCGCTGCTCAGGGTGCGGATCGAGGCGGCGACGGACATGGGCTGCACGTGGATCACCGCCGAGGCGCCCGCCGAGGACGATCCGGAAGGCGGGGAGTCGCTGCGCACCATGCGTCGCGCCGGCTTCGTCGAGCTCTACCGGCGCCGCAACTGGGTGTGGCGCCCCTCCCACTGACGCGCCCGCATCGTCCGCTGGGACCTCCGTCCCACGTCTCGCGCCCCCTCGCTTGAAACGATTCATGCAAGGGGGCGACCGCCCTCGTACCGTGCGGGCCTGCGGGCCCCGGAAGGAGAGGTGCACTGTGGCACATCGGATGATCTGGAACCAGACCGCGTACTTCGGCGCCGGCGCCATCGAGGTGGTCCCGGGCGAGCTGGCCGCGCGAGGCTTCACCAAGGCGTTCCTGGTCTCGGACAAGGTGCTCATCGAGACCGGCGTGACGGGCAAGGTCACCGCGCTGCTCGACGCGGCCGGCTTCCCGTACGAGGTGTACGACAACGTGCTCCCGAACCCGCCCATCGAGAACGTGCAGGCCGGTGTCGCCGCGTTCCAGGCCTCGGGCGCCGACGTGCTGATCGCGGTGGGCGGCGGCTCGCCGCAGGACACGTGCAAGGCGATCGGCATCATCGTGGCCAACCCGGAGTTCGCGGACGTGCGCTCGCTCGAGGGCGTCGCGCCCACGACGCACCCGTCGATCCCGATCATCGCGATCCCGACCACGGCCGGCACCGCGTCCGAGACCACGATCAACTACGTCATCACCGATGTGGAGAACAACCGCAAGTTCGTGTGCGTCGACCCGCACGACATCCCGATCCTCGCGGTGGTCGACGCCGAGATGATGGCCACCGCGCCGCGGTCGCTCAAGGTCGCGACCGGGCTCGACGCCCTCACGCACGCGATCGAGGGCTACACCACCAAGGGCGCCTGGGAGCTGTCCGACCTGTTCCACCTCAAGGCCATCCAGGTGATCGCATCGTCGCTGCGTGCGGCCGCCGACGGCGACGCGGAGGCGATGGAGCGGATGGCGCTCGCCCAGTACGTCGCGGGCATGGGCTACTCGAACGTGGGCCTCGGCATCGTGCACGCGATGGCGCACCCGCTCGGCGCGTTCTACTCGGCGCCGCACGGCGTCGCCAACGGCATCCTGCTCGCGCCCGTCATGCGCTTCAACGCGCCCGAGACGGGGGAGAAGTACCGCGACATCGCCGCCGCCTTCGGTGTCGAGAACGCGTACGCGATGCCGCTGGACGACGCGCGCGAGGCCGCCGTCGACGCCGTGGCGCAGCTCACCCGCGACCTGGGCAACCCGCTCACGATCGACGAGATCGGCGCGAGCGCGGACGACGTCCCCGCGCTCGCGCAGGCCGCCTTCGACGACGTGTGCGCGGGCGGCAACCCCCGCGAGACCACGGTCGCGCAGTTCGAGACCCTGTACCGCTCGCTGCTGGGGGTGACGGTCGGCTGATCCGCGGCCGCGCCGAGCGCCCGGGGCACGTGCCCCGGGCGCTCGTGCGGCGTGGCGCCCAGGCCGCTCGCCCTCCGGTTCCTACCGTGGGGTCATCACCCGACCCGAGGAGGAGACGATGGCACGACCCGTGGGAGCCGAGCCGACCGGTGAGGTGCGCGCGTACCCCGCGGGCCAGGTGTTCTTCTCCACGACCGACCGACGGGGCGTCATCACCAGCGTCAACTCGACCTTCGTGAGGCTGTCGCGCTTCGGGGAGGGCGAGCTCCTGGGCGCGCCGCACAACATCATCAGACACCCCTCGATGCCGGGCGCCGCGTTCCACATCATGTGGGAGCGGATCCTCGCGGGGCGCCCGATGGTCGCCTACGTGCGGAATCTCGCGCGCGACGGCGCCGAGTACCTCACCTTCTCGACGGTGACGCCGCTCCGCGACGGCTTCATCTCGGTGCGATCCGCGGTGATGCGCCCCGATCTGTTCGAGCCGGTCGACGCGGCGTACCGGGAGACGCGAGAGCTCGAGGCGCGCTGGCGCGCCGAGGGCGCGTCGCGGGCGGACGCGGCCGCGCGTGGTGCGGCGGACCTCGCCGCGCGGCTGCGTGCGCTCGGGTTCGACTCCTACGACGACGTCCTGCGCGCCGCGCTCCCCGCCGAGGTGGACGCGCGACGTGCGGTCGCGCCGCCCGCGGCGCCCACGACCGAGCCGGGCACCCCGTGGTCCTCCGTGGTGAGCGGGCTGGTGGGCGTCGACCACGAGCTCGAGGCGCTGCGCGGCCGGTACGACGTGACGGTCGGGCTCGCCTCCGAGCTGACGGCGGCGCGCGACGACCTGCAACGGACGCTCGCGCTGCTCCAGGGCTCGACGGACGCGGCTGCGGAGGCGGCGGCGAGCGTCGCCGACGCCGCGCCGGTCCTGGTCTCGACCGCACGGGCCGTCGCGACGCTGGCCCGCGGCGTCGGCGAGGACCTGACCCCGCTGGGTGCGGCGCTCGACGACCAGCGCGCGCTGCTCCTTGACCTGCGCGCCTCGCTCGCGCTGTCCGTCCTCCACACCGACATGGCGCTGATCTTCGCCGGCGAGGCGCTCTCCGGCGAGGCGTACGGCGATCCGGTGACCTCGATCGCCGATCTTGCCCGGACGGTCGCCGACTCCGTGGTGGCGAGCGATCAGCTGCGCACCGGCTCCGCCGAGGGCCTGCGGCGCATCGCCGACGCGATCGACGCCGCGCACGGCCGCCTGCTCGAGTTCCAGCGCATGATGGCGAACTGGCGCAACCTGGTGGTCCGCTCCGGCGTCTCGGGGCGTCTCGCCGGCGTGCTCGGCCCGGTGGACGATGCGCTGCGCGGGGTGCTCGGGCAGATGCAGGGCCTCACCGCCTTGGCCGCCGCGTGCCGGGAGCAGGCGGTGCCGGCGCCCACCGACCGCCTGCTCGCGCACGCGGCGGCGGTCGGGGAGGGCGTGCGGGCGCTCTGACCCGCGCTCGTCCGGATCACGTGGCCACGGCGGCCAGCCGGCCCGACCGGACCGCCGCCGCCAGCGCCGCGTGGTCCCGTTCCGCCTGGTCGGCGTAGTCACGTGCCCACCGGGCGACCGCATCGTCGAACCGGTCGCTCCGGCCGAGGTAGCCGAGGATCCGTGCGCCGTCCGGGCTCTGCGCGTGCGCGCGGGCGAGGACCGCGGCGCAGAGCCGCGTGTACTCGACCAGGAGCGACGGCGTGAGCCTGTCCAGATCGACGGCGCCCTTCATGTCGCGGAACTGGCGGACGTAGAAGTCGCGGCCCTCGAACTCGAGCCATCCGAGGAACCGGTCGGACACGGCCTGCATGACGCGCTGACCGGTCACCACCCGCCACCCCTCGACCCCTCGCGAGGGCCGGGCCACGGCGCGGCGACGGGTGTCCCCGAACGCCATGCCGCCGTACGTGACGAGCACGGAGGGGACGGCCTCCTTCGGCTGGAGCATGAGGGGCTCTCCCGACGGGCCGATCAGCAGCGCGATGTGCGCGCGCAGGCCGACCGAGCCGACGCCCACCACCCGGAAGGCGGCATCGACGAGCGTGTACTGCTCGAGCAGGACCGCGACGTCGGACGCGGCCGACTCGCGGTAGGTCCGCAGGATGCCGGTCATCTGCTCTGGGCTGGCCACCCCGAGGTGGCGGAGGACCGGCGGCTGATCGACGATGCGCGTGTCGAGGCCGCTCCCGACGGTCGCGACGGAGGTCAGCACCTGCTCGGACGAGCGTCGACGGGCCTTGCGCTGCGCCCTCCGGAGCTCCTTCCGGTCGGGTCCCGCGTCGATGCGGTCGAGGAGTGCGTCCGCCTCGACCCGGAAGTAGAAGCGCTCGAGCGCGGTGTGTGCGTAGAGGCGGTTCAGGGTGTCGCGATAGGCGTGGGCGGCCGCGGTCGCGGCCTCTCGACAGGTCCGCTCGTCGATCCCGACCTCGCGCCCGGCGAGCACGGCGCTCGTCGCCAGCCGCTTGAGGTCCCACTCCCACGGCCCCACGTTGGCCTCGTCGAAGTCGTTGAGGTCGAACACCAGCTCGCGCTCGGGGGAGGCGTAGAAGCCGAAGTTGCCCAGGTGGGCGTCGCCGCACGCGACCACCACGATGCCCGTGCGCGGGGCGTCCCGCAGGTCATGGGCCATGTGGGCGGCGCTGCCGCGGTAGAAGGCGAACGGCGACTCGAGCATCCGGGCGACCCGCACGGGCACCAGCTCCGGGACGCGCCCCCGGTGCTGGGCCTCGAGGATCGCGACGGGGTCGCGGTCGGGCATCTCCAGCAGCGCGTGCTGGCGGCGGGCGACCGATCGACGCAGCGCACGGCCAGCGCTGAGCTGGGCGTCCAGGGTCATGGCGAGATCCGGCCGGGTGGTCATAGCCCCATCATGCGGCGTGCTCCGACCGTGGCGCGCGCGGACCGCGTCTGCCGTGCTCGACGCGTCAGGCCGCCTGAGGAGGGAAGGCGAAGCCGGGGCGGACGCCGCCGGGGATGCCGTGGCCGGCAGGGTCGGAGGCGACGCGGCGGACCCGTGCGCGCCCGCCGGAGACGGTGATCTCCGAGACCGAGGCGTTGGGGAGCGGCGTCGTGAGCGGGCCCTGGCCTGCGGCCATGGACACGCGCGCGAGGTGGGTGAGCAGCGTCACGCCGTGGCTGACGACGAGCACGTCGCCGTCGGGGTTGTCCGCGGTGATCCGCGCGAACGCCTGCCGGGTGCGCTCCATGAAGGCAGCGCCGGACTCGCCGCCGGGGAAGCCCGGGAACGTGCCGTCGAACACCGCGCCGAAGACCGCGTCCGGACTGTGCTCGGACCAGAACTCCTCCTCCGGCGCCTTCTCGTGGTCGCCGAAGGAGAACTCCTTCAGCCCGTCGAGCAGGGTGAGGTCGAGGCCGTCGTGATGCGCGAGGATCTCCTGGGCCGTCGCGACGGTGCGCCCGAGAGGGCTCGCGTACGCGGCGACGAACGGCACCTCGGCGAGCGCCTCGGCCGTGGCACGGACCCCGTCGAGACCCTCGGGCGTGAGCGGCGAGTCGCACCAGCCCTGAAGGAGGTGCTCGGTGTTGTACACGGTGCGTCCGTGGCGGACCAGGTGAAGGGTGAGGGTCATGCGCGTCTCCTCGGTGGCGCGCCGCACCGGCGGCGCGCGTCGATGCGGTGTGCTCGCGATGCCGGCAGCGGGGGATCGGGGCCGGCGTCGCTGAGAGGTGAACGTCGGGCGGACGTCAGGGCTTCCAGCACGAAGGCCCCCGGATCTCTCCGGGGGCCCCTCTCGCGTGGTGGGCGATACTGGGATCGAACCAGTGACCTCTTCCGTGTCAGGGAAGCGCGCTACCGCTGCGCCAATCGCCCTCGTATACAAGAAATCGCCCCGGAGGGCGATCCTTCGAGCGGACGACGGGACTCGAACCCGCGACCCTCACCTTGGCAAGGTGATGCTCTACCAACTGAGCCACGTCCGCGTGGACCGAACCGGTGTTCGGGCCGGGCAAGACTCTACCGGATCCCGGGCGTCCGTGGTGACCGCGACGCGCCGCGGCCCGACCGGAACCGGCGGTCCCGCGGGGCGCGCCGGGCGCTGGTTCGCGGACCTCGGTGTCCCGGCGGGGGAATGCAGAAGGCCCCCGGATCTCTCCGGGGGCCTGTCTCGCGTGGTGGGCGATACTGGGATCGAACCAGTGACCTCTTCCGTGTCAGGGAAGCGCGCTACCGCTGCGCCAATCGCCCATGCGAGGTGGGTACGGGATTCGAACCCGTGTATACGGCTTTGCAGGCCGCTGCCTCGCCTCTCGGCCAACCCACCGTGTACCAACACGAGGTTGGTCTCGAACCTTCGAGCGGACGACGGGACTCGAACCCGCGACCCTCACCTTGGCAAGGTGATGCTCTACCAACTGAGCCACGTCCGCGCTGTCGGGGCATGACCCCGACGAGAGATAGAGGTTAGCCCAGATCCGGGGGAAGTCCAAATCGGCGACCGGCCGCGGCTACGGTGGTGCCGTGAGGTGGGAGGACGACCCGGATCGGGCGGGCAGCGCGGCGTTCCGCGGCGTCCGCGCCTGGGAGCCGGTCGAGCACGCCGACCCTGCGCGGGACGGCGCACGCATCGCCGCCGGCGGCTTCTGGGTCGTGGTCGCGACGTTCGAGGGCCGGCTCGACGCGTGGCGGATGGCGCGCGTCGAGAGGCAGGACGACCCGGTGCCCGAGCCCGCACCCGGACGGGTCTGGGAAGGGCCGCCCGCGGAGAGCTGGGAGACCACCCTCGACGCGGGGGCGTACGCGGCGGGGGTGGAGGCGATCCGCTCCGACATCCGCGACGGCGAGGTCTACCAGGTCAACCTGTGCCGCATGCTGGGCGCCCCGCTGCCGGCACCTCAGCCGGGCCCGGACGCGGTCGCGCTCGCGCATCGTCTGGCCACGGGGAACCCGGCTCGCTTCGCCTCCCGGATCGTCATCCCCGCCACCGACGCCTGGCCGGGCGCGTGGGTGGTCTCCGCATCCCCGGAGCTGTACCTGGCCGTGGACGGCCGGAGGGTCGCCTCGAGCCCGATCAAGGGCACGGCCGCTCCAGGCGAGCCGATGCTGCCCAAGGACGAGGCCGAGAACATCATGATCACGGACCTGATCCGCAACGACCTGTCGCATGTGGCTGCGCCGGGCTCGGTCGGGGTCCCCGAGCTGCTGGGCCTGCACGACCTGCCCGGGCTGGTCCACCTGCAGTCCACCGTCGAGGCCGAGCTCGCCGACGCGTTCGACTGGACGCCGGCGCTGTGGCCGGCGCTGCTCGCCGGCACGTTCCCGCCCGGCTCGGTCTCCGGCGCTCCCAAGTCCTCCGCGCTGCGGATCATCGCGCGCGAGGAGCCGACCGCGCGCGGCCCGTACTGCGGCGGCATCGGCTGGATCGACGCGGATCGGCGCCGCGCGGAGCTCGCGGTGGGCATCCGGACCTTCGTGTGGACGCCTGACCAGGGGGGACGCCTCACCTTCGGCACCGGCGCGGGGATCACGTGGGGATCCGACCCGGTGGCGGAGTGGGAGGAGACCGAGCTCAAGGCGCGTCGGTTGATCGCCCTGGCATCGACCGCCACAATGACGCCATGACACTCGTGGTGTGGGCTGGGGGACGCCTGCGGGAACCGGACGAGGCGCTGATCGCCGCCGGTGACCATGGGCTGACGGTGGGAGACGGGGTCTTCGAGACCCTCGAGGTGGTGGACGGGCGCGCGTTCGCGCTGTCGCGCCACCTGAGGCGGCTGACGTACTCGGCGACGCGCATCGGCCTGGAGCCTGTCGATGTCGAGCTGGTGCGCGAGGGCGTGGGCGCCGTGCTCGCGGAGGCGGACGGCCTCTCGCGGGTCCGGATCACCGTGACGTCGGGAAGCGGCCCGATGAGCTCGGCCCGCGGTGCCGGCCCGCAGAGCATCGTGATCACGGCGACCGACGCGCCGGCGCTGACCGAGTGCCGGGCGGTCCGCGTGCTATGGCGCCGCAACGAGCGCTCGCCGCTCGCGGGGGTGAAGAGCACCTCCTACGCCGAGAACGTGGTGATGATGGAGTTCGCGCGCTCGCGGGGCGCGGACGAGGCCCTCATGGCGAACACCCACGGCCACCTCTGCGAGGGCACGGCCAGCAACGTGCTGGTCGAGCGCGACCACGAGATCCTCACCCCGCCGCTGGCGGCGGGCTGCCTCGCCGGCATCACGCGCGGACTCGCGCTCGAATGGGGCGCGGATGCTGGGATCCCGATCCGCGTGGCCGCGGTGGGCGAGCTCGGCATGGACGTGCTGGACCGCGCGTTGGAGGGCGAGGCGCACCTTGCGGTGACCTCGTCGACGCGGCGCGTGCAGCCGCTCGCGAGCCTGGACGGCACCGACCTGCGGCCCGGCGCGATGCTCACGCGGCTCGCCGCGGTGTTCGCGGTGCGTGCGGAGCACGACGCGGATCCTGCACCGCGACGGTCCAAATAGCCGCTATAGTTGTCTCCGCACCGCGGGGCGATTGGCGCAGGGGTAGCGCGCTTCCTTCACACGGAAGAGGTCACTGGTTCGATCCCAGTATCGCCCACCACGCAGAGGCCGTCCGGGTTCCGGGCGGCCTCTTCCCGTTCCCGGCGGCGCCGTGATGCGGCGCCCCGGGGTCGGGCGGCGGTAGGCTTCAGGTGTCCCGCGGATGACGCGGGGCCACGGCAGCCGCCCGCGGAGGTTCGCGCGGGCGCCGCGGGCCGCTCCGCTGCACGGGAGCGCGCCGCGCGCGAGCCGTGGGGAGCACGATGCCGGACGGGGTCCGGCGCACGTGGCGAGGAAGGCACCGTTCGCGGCACGTCTCCGCATCCCCGTGAGGGGACGATGCGGGCGTCGCATCGCCGCGGCGGCACAGGAGGAGTGAGGACGCAGGGATGGCAGGATCAGGCCGAGGCGGCGCGGGGCGCACCCGGACCGGTGGCGGGGCGCAGCGGCGCCGCACGTCGCGGCCCGCGGACAAGGGCCTCATCGGCGTGCTCGCGGGCATCGCCCGCGAGGTCGACGGCGCCGTCCGCACGCCTCCGACCCGGCCCGCGGTCCGCACCAAGTTCCAGGTGGTCGCGCTGCTGGTGCGCGAGGAGCGGGCCCGAGTGAAGGCCGATCCCGAGCTCGCCGCCGCGAAGCGCGAGCAGGAGCTCAAGCGGCTCGACGGCGTGGCCACGCTGCTCGCGAGGATCGCGGCGCGGGACACCGCCCTGCTCGCCCTGCTCGCGGACGACGCCCGGGTGTCCGACTCGGCCCGCCAGTACAAGGCCACCGTGCTGAAGGCCGCCGGGCGCGAGGTGCCTGACGAGCCGGAGCCGGAGGTCCAGAAGCAGACGGACCCCGCCGCCGAGCGCCGCGTGGTGCCGCAGTCGGCCATCCAGCGGCAGATGGTCAACCCCTTCCTGGCGCCGGACTTCGAGGCCGCCGCCGAGCGGCGCGCCCCCCGGGCCCGACGGCTCGCCGGGTGGGAGCTCCTCGAGCCCCTGCTGCGCTCCTTCGAGCAGGACGTCGCGGGCGTGCCCGCGTGCATGCCGCTGCCCGGCGCGGACGCTCCCGCCGCCCGGCGCGTGCCGGTGCCCGCGGGTCGCGAGCTCATGCCGCATCAGGCGCAGGTGGTCGGCGCCGCGGCGCAGGGACACCGGACGTTCCTGCTCGCCGACGAGCCAGGCCTGGGCAAGACCGCCCAGGCCCTGCTCGCCGCTGAGGGGGCCGGAGCGTTCCCGCTGCTCGTGGTGGTGCCGAACGTGGTCAAGGCGAACTGGGCGCACGAGGTCGCCCTGTGGACCCCGCGGCGTCGCGCGACGGTGGTGCACGGCGACGGCGAGGAGGTCGACGCGTTCGCCGACGTCGTGATCGTCAACTACGACATCCTCGACCGCCACGTCGGCTGGCTCGGCAACCTCGGATTCCGCGGCATGGTGGTCGACGAGGCGCACTTCATCAAGAACAAGACGTCCCAGCGCTCCCAGCACGTGCTCGCGCTGTCGGAGCGGATCCGGGAGCGCACCGCCCGCCCGCTGCTGATGGCGCTCACCGGCACGCCGCTCATCAACGACATCGAGGACTTCCTGGCGATCTGGGAGATGCTCGGCTGGATCGACGACGAGAAGCCGCTCGGTCCGCTGATGACGGCGCTGGAGGAGACCGGGCTCACCCCGGTGGACCGGGGCTTCTTCGCCGCCGCGCGCGGCGCGGTGATCGACATGGGCATCGTGCGCCGGCGCAAGGCGGACGTGGCGGCGGACATCCCGGCTCGTCGTGTCGCGGACCTCCCGGTCGAGCTCGACGGACCCCTCGGCCGGTCGATCCGCGCGGCCGAGGAGACGCTGGCCCGTCGCATGGTCGCCCACTACCGGGCGGCCTCGGCCGCGCGGGGCGAGGCGGCCCCAGGCGAGGGCATCGACCTCGAGCTCGCCCGGCGGGTCGCCGCGGCGGAGCTCAAGGACGCGACCGAGAAGACCGGTGGCGACAACGTCTTCACCATGGTGCGGAGGATCGGTCAGGCGAAGGCCGGGCTGGCCGCCGACTACGCTGCGCAGCTCGCGCGCAACGTGGGCAAGGTGGTCTTCTTCGCCAAGCACGTCGACGTGATGGACGAGGCGGAGCGGATCTTCGGCGAGCGGGGCATCCGCTACTCGTCGATCCGGGGCGACCAGACGGCGAAGGTCCGCGAGCGCAACGTGACGGCCTTCACCGACGACCCGGAGGTGCAGATCGTCGTGTGCTCGCTGCTCGCGGCGGGCGTCGGGCTCAACCTGCAGGTGGCGTCCAACCTGGTGCTCGCCGAGCTCTCCTGGACGGACGCGGAGCAGACGCAGGCGATCGACCGGATCCACCGCATCGGCCAGTCGGAGCCCGTCACGGCGTGGCGCATCATCGCGGCGCAGACCATCGACTCGAAGATCGCCGAGCTGATCGATGCCAAGTCGGGCCTCGCGGCCCGCGCGCTCGACGGTGCCGAGGTGGCGGACGAGGGGTCCTCGACCGACGTGCAGCTCGAGGCGCTGGTCGCGCTCCTGGTCGATGCGCTGGAGACCGAGGACGCCGGCTGAGGCGACCCGCCCCGCGCGTCGGGATGCGGCGCGACGGGCCGGTACGCTCGGCGTCGAACGTCAAGGCGACAACGAGGGGGACGGCCGGTGGCCAAGCTCTACTTCCGGTACGGGGCGATGAACTCGTCGAAGTCGGCGCTGCTGCTCACGGCGGCGTACAACTACGAGGAGCGCGACCAGCACCCGGTGATCGTCAAGCCCGGCATCGACACCAAGGCGGGCGAGTCGGTGCAGTCCCGCATCGGCGTCGAGCGGCGCGTGGACGTGCTGCTGGGGGCCGAGGAGTCGTTCCTCGCCAAGCTCTCGGCGCACCAGCCGCTCGACCAGATCGATGCGGTCTTCGTGGACGAGGCGCAGTTCCTCACGCCCGCCCAGGTGGACGAGGCGTACGAGATCGCCGTCATGCGCGGCATTCCCGTGCTCTGCTACGGCCTGCGCGGCGACTTCATGACCCGCTCGTTCCCGGGCTCGCTGCGGCTGCTGGAGATCGCCCACGCGATCGAGGAGCTCAAGACCATCTGCCGCTGCGGCTCGAAGGCGGTCTTCAACGGGCGCCGCATCGACGGCGAGTTCGTCAGCCACGGCGCGCAGGTCGCGATCGACGGCCAGCAGGCGGAGTACGAGTCGCTGTGCGGCCGCTGCTACATCCAGAAGGTCGGGCCCGTCCGGCACGACGGAGCCTGAGCGGCGGGGAATGTCCGCGGGGGCGGATCGGGTTGTCGAGAGGGCAAAGCCGGTCCGGAAAGGAGATCCCCATGGACATGGACGAGCTGAAGAAGAAGGCCACGGACGCACTGCCCTCGGACGACCAGATCGAGAAGGCGGCCGACAAGGTCCAGGAGCACACGCCCGACGGCGCCGATCGCACGATCGGCAAGGTCGAGCAGTGGGGCAAGGACAACAACTAGCGTCCCGAGCACGACCGAGGCGCCGCCCGCGGGGCGGCGCCTTCGTCGTCCCCGGGGTCCTACGGTGAAGGGATGCGCCTGTTCGTGGCGGTTCCGGTGCCGCCTTCCGTGGACGACGCGCTGGACGGCGCGGAGCGGGAGCTCCGCGCGTGGGCGCGCTCCGAGCGGGTGAGGCTCGCATGGGTGCCCGCCGGCGCGAGGCACGTGACCCTGAGGTTCCTGGGCGACCGCACCGACGGCGACGACGTGGTCGACGCGGTCGAGCGCGCCGCGGACGCGACCGCCGCGCCGACCCTGACGCTGGGCGACCGCGTCGGGCTGCTGGGCGCGTCCGCGGTGGTGGTCCCGGTGGCGGGGGCCGAGGCGGCGGCCGCCACCGTGTCACGCGCGCTGCGGGCTCCGTCCGCACGGTTCGAGGGGCACGTCACCGTCGCGCGGGTGAGGCCGCGCCCCGTGTCCCCGCCGCCGCACGTCCCGGTGCGGACGGTCGCGTGGGTCCCCGAATCGGTCGACGTGATCGAGAGCCGGCCCGGCGGGGCCCCTCGCTACCGGACCCTCGCGTCGCTCCCGTGGGGCGGCTGATCCCGCCCGCGCATCGTCTCCTGCCTGCTAGCGTGCCGGGCAGGGAAGGGAGGTGCCCGTGGGCGTCGAGATCGAGGTCAAGCACCTGGTGGCGGACGAGGGATGGCGCCTGGTCGCGACCGATCCCGTGCGGATGGCTCAGGGCTATGTCGCCGCAGCCGAGGACCGCACCGTCCGCGTGCGGATCGGGGGCGACCGCGCCTGGCTCACGCTCAAGTTCGGCACCGGCATGTCCCGCGCGGAGTTCGAGTACGTCATCCCCGCGGACGATGCGCGGGAGCTGCTCGACCAGGCCGTGGGCACCGTGCTCGACAAGACCCGCTGGCACGTCGCGCACGCGGGCCGCACGTGGGAGGTGGACGAGTTCCACGGCGCGCTCGAGGGCCTGGTGCTCGCGGAGCTCGAGCTCGACGCGGAGGACGACGACTTCGACCTCCCGCCGTGGATCGGCGAGGACGTGACGGGCCGGCCCGAGTACCTCAACTCGTCGCTGTCGACCCGAGGGATGCCCCGATGACGGAGGCCGTCGGCCCCGACCCGCGCGTCGCACGCTCGATCGCCGAGGAGCTCGACGAGTTCCAGGCGGTGGAGTACCGGCCGGAGTTCCGGGTCGACCTCGAGCGGATCCGGTTCTCCCCGTACTTCTCGCGCCTGTCCGCCGTCACCCAGGTGATCTCGCAGTCGGGAGCCGGGCTGGCGGTGCACAACCGGCTGACCCACTCCGTCAAGGTGACCGCGGTGGCGCGCGCGATCGCCGTCGCGCTCAACGGCGACTGGGGCGAGCGGGGCGCGCTCGTGCGCGCGCTCGGGGGCTGCGATCCTGTGGTCGTGCAGGCGGCCGCGAGCGCCCACGACCTGGGTCACCCGCCGTTCGGGCACCTCGGGGAGCAGACGCTCGACCGGCTCGCCCGCGAGCGCTTCGGTCTCGACGAGGGCTTCGAGGGCAACGCCCAGACGTTCCGGATCCTCACCCGCCTCGACGAGTACGACCGCGCGGGCTCCGGCCTGAACCTCACCGCGGCCGTGCGCGCCGCGGTGCTGAAGTACCCGTGGATGCGGGCGGAGGGCGACGGCTGGGACGGCGGGCCCGCCACGCCTCGCGGTCTGGCGCCCGCGCGGCCGGGGGAGGGCGCGTACAAGTTCTCCGCCTACACGCTCGACGGCCTCGACTTCGCGCAGGCCCGCGATGCGTTCCCCGCGATCGCGCCGCTGCAGCAGACGGTCGAGTGCTCGGTGATGGACATCGCCGACGACATCGCCTACTCGTTGCACGACCTCGACGACTTCTACCGCGCCGACCTGCTCAACCAGGCTGCCGTGTCCGCCGAGTTCCGGACCTGGATCCGCGACCGTGCGGCGCTCGCGCAGGTACCCGGCGAGACCCTGCTGCGGGCGCGCCGCACACCCGGCCACGGGCTCGAGCTGCTGCGGCGCCGCGTCGAGCAGAAGGATCCCTGGATCGCGGGCGACGATGCGTTCGGCGAGTCCGTCGCGCGCGTGGCCGACGAGGTGGTGGACGGCCTGCTGTCGGTGCCGTACGACGGCTCGCTCGCGGCGGACCGGGGGCTCGCGGTGTTCATGGCGGGCTGGATCGCGAGGCTCCAGCACTCGGTGGTGGTGACCCCGGACCCGGACATCCGCTCGGGTCACGTCCACCTGGACGCCGCGGCGTGGCACGACGTGACCGTCCTGAAGTTCCTCCAGGAGCGGTTCGTGCTCCACCGCCCCGATCTCGCGGTCTACCAGCGCGGCCAGGCGAGCGTCATCGAGCGCCTGGTGACCAGCTTCGCGGCGTGGCTGGACGACGACGACGAGGTCCGGCGCGCGCCTCGGCGCCTGCTCGATCTGGTGGAGATCGCCGCGGAGGACTACCTGCGGGTGCGCGACCGCGCACCGGAGCTGCTGCCCACGACGGACGCCCAGGCGCTGCGCCGCTACGCGACGGGCCGCGGGATCGTCGACTACGTCGCCTCCCTGACCGACGCCCAGGCGATGTCGGTCGCCAACCTCATCTCCGGCGCCTCCGAGCGGCTGTGGGACGGGGGACAGGGGCTCTGACGGCCGCAGCCCGGCGCGGGGGCGACCGCCGTGCCCGCGGCTCGGTAGCATCGTCCCCGTAGAACCCCACCCGACCGAGGAGTGCCGCTGTGCCCAGCATGACCGTGACCATCGACGGCGTCGAGCGAGAGCTCGAGCCGGGCACGACGGGCACCGACCTGTTCGCCGACCGCCGCGACGTGGTCGTGATGCGCGTCGACGGCGCGCTGTGGGACCTCGCGCGCGAGGTCCCTGCCGCCGCGGCCGTCGAGGCGGTCACTGTGTCCGAGCCGGACGGGCTGATGGTGCTGCGCCACTCGACCGCTCACGTGCTCGCGCAGGCGGTGCAGCAGGTGAACCCCGACGCGAAGCTCGGCGTGGGGCCGCCCATCGAGAACGGCTTCTACTACGACTTCGACGTCGCGCAGCCGTTCACCCCCGAGGACCTCAAGGCGCTCGAGAAGGCGATGCAGCGCATCGTCAAGGAGGGCCAGTCCTTCGTCCGGCGCGAGGTGACCCGCGAGCAGGCCCTCGCCGAGCTCGCGCACGAGCCCTTCAAGTGCGAGCTGCTGACCCACGACACCGAGGGTGCCGAGGGCGCCTCCGTCGAGATCGGCGAGGGCGACATCACCATCTACGACAACGTCCGGCGTGGCGGCGAGGTCGCGTGGAAGGACCTGTGTCGCGGCCCGCACGTGCCGTCCACCCGGGTGCTTCAGAACGGCTGGTCGCTCATGCGCTCGGCGGCGGCGTACTGGAAGGGGTCGGAGAAGAACCCCCAGCTCCAGCGCGTCTACGGCACCGCGTGGCCGTCGAAGGAGGAGCTGACCGCGTACAAGGAGCGGCTGGCCGAGGCCGAGCGTCGCGACCACCGCCGCCTCGGCGTCGAGATGGACCTGTTCTCCTTCCCCGACGAGATCGGCTCCGGCCTCGCGGTCTTCCACCCCAAGGGCGGCGTGGTCCGCATGGAGATGGAGGCGTACTCGCGTCGCCGCCACGTGGAGGAGGGCTACGAGTTCGTCTACACCCCTCACGCCACCAAGGCGCAGCTGTTCCAGACCTCCGGCCACCTCGACTGGTACGCGGACGGGATGTACCCGCCCATGCATATGGACGAGGAGCGCGACGTCGCGGGCAACGTCACCAAGCAGGGCCAGGACTACTACCTCAAGCCCATGAACTGCCCGATGCACAACCTGATCTTCCGGTCGCGCGGCCGCTCGTACCGCGAGCTTCCGTTGCGGCTGTTCGAGTTCGGCACCGTCTACCGCAACGAGAAGTCCGGCGTGGTGCACGGCCTCACCCGCGCCCGCGGCTTCACCCAGGACGACGCCCACATCTACTGCACCCGCGAGCAGATGAAGGACGAGCTCACCACCACGCTGAACTTCGTGCTCGGCCTGCTCAAGGACTACGGCCTCGAGGACTTCTACCTCGAGCTGTCGACGCGGAACCCCGAGAAGTCCGTGGGCTCGGACGAGATCTGGGAGGAGGCCACCGCGACCCTGCGCGAGGTGGGCCTCGAGTCCGGTCTCGAGCTGGTGCCCGACCCGGGCGGCGCCGCGTTCTACGGCCCCAAGATCTCGGTCCAGGCGCGCGACGCGATCGGCCGCACCTGGCAGATGTCGACCATCCAGCTCGACTTCAACCTGCCCGAGCGCTTCGAGCTCGAGTACACCGCGCCCGACAACTCGCGTCAGCGCCCCGTGATGATCCACCGCGCCCTGTTCGGCTCGATCGAGCGCTTCTTCGCGATCCTCACCGAGCATTACGCCGGCCAGTTCCCCGTGTGGCTGGCGCCGGTCCAGGTGCGCGCGATCCCGGTCGCCGAGGCCTTCGACGGCTACCTCCAGGACATCGCCGCCCGTCTCCGGGCGAAGGGCGTCCGGGTGGAGGTCGACACGTCGGACGAGCGGTTCCCCAAGAAGATCCGCACCGCGTCCAAGGAGAAGATCCCGTTCGTGCTGATCGCCGGAGGGGACGATGCGGACGCGGGGGCCGTGTCATTCCGCTTCCGCGACGGCAGCCAGGACAACCAGGTGCCGGTCGACGAGGCGATCGACCGCGTCGTCGCCGCGATCGAGACGCGGGCGCAGGTCTGACGTGCCGGAGCTCGTGGACTCGGAGACGATGGGCGGCGAGCCCGACGGCTTCGAGCGCCTGTGGACGCCGCACCGGATGGCGTACATCCAGCACTCGTCCTCGCGCGAGCCGCTTGAGGGCGAGCATGACTGCCCGCTGTGCAAGAAGGTCGCGGACGACGACCGCGCGCACCTGGTGGTCCACCGCGGCGAGCACTGCTACGTGGTCCTCAACCTGTTCCCGTACAACCCCGGCCACCTGATGATCTGCCCGTACCGCCACATCGGCTGGTACACGGAGGCCACGGACGCCGAGCGCGACGAGATGGGCGTGCTCACGCAGCGCGCGATGCGGGTGCTGACGCGGGTGAGCGGCACCAAGGGCTTCAACATCGGCATGAACCAGGGTGTCACCGGGGGTGCGGGCATCTCCGAGCACCTGCACCAGCACGTGGTGCCCCGCTGGGTCGGGGACGCGAACTTCCTGCCCATCATCGGGCGCACCAAGGCGCTGCCCGAGCTGCTCGACGACACCTGGAGGCGCGTCTCCGACGCGTTCAGAGAGGACGACTGAATGTTCGGCAGGCTCCGGCCCTACATGGCCGCCCTGTGGCAGGCGCCCGCGCGGTTCCTGCTCGCGCGAGGCGTCCACCCCAACGTGATGACCGTGCTCGGCACCGTCGGCGTCGTGCTCGGCGCCGTGCTGTTCTTCCCGCACGGCGGCATCTGGTTCTTCTGGGGCGTGCTCTTCATCACCGTCTTCGTGGTGACGGACATGCTCGACGGCACCATGGCGCGGCTCGGCGGCAAGAGCTCGCGCCTGGGCGCGTTCCTGGACTCGACCCTCGACCGGGTCGCGGACGCCGCGATCTTCGGCACGCTCGCGTGGGTCTTCATCGACATCGACCGGGCCACCGCGCTCGGCGCCCTCCTGTGCCTCGCGATCGGCTCACTGGTCCCGTACGCGAGGGCGAAGGCCGAGGGCATGGGCGTCGCCGCCAACTTCGGCATCGCCGAGCGCTCGGACCGGCTCGTGATCTCCCTGGTCGCGACCGGGTTCTACGGCCTCGGGCTGTTCCCGCTGTGGGTGCTGACCGGAGCGCTGTGGCTGCTGACCATCCTGGCGGCGATCACCGTCGGGCAGCGCATCTGGGCGGTCGTCCGCCAGGCGCGCGCGCACCCCGAGTGGAACGCCCGGCTCGACGGCCAGCCGCAGCCCTATCCGCACGAATGAACGGATTCCTGCTCGCCTTCAAGGCGTCCCGGTACATCCCCGCGCCCGTGATCCACGGGCTGGCGTGGGCGGGGACCATGCTCCAGTGGTCCCGCCGCGCGAAGCCGACGGTGCGGCTCGAGGACAACCTGCGCCGCGTCACGGGCCTGGAGGGCGACGAGCTGCGGCGCCTGAGCCGCCGGGGCATGCGCTCGACCGCCCGCTACTACGCGGAGACCTTCACGCTCGGCCGCCTGTCGGGCGACGTGATCGACGCCCGCGTGCGCATGGTGAACGCGGCTCCCATCCACGAGGCGATGGCGCGCGACGGGAGGGTCGTGGTCGCCCTGTCCCACTCGGGCAACTGGGATCTCGTGGGGGCGTACGCGTGCCGGAACATCGGGCCGGTCGTCACTGTCGCCGAGGTGCTGAAGCCCCGCGAGGTCTTCGACGCGTTCGTCGCGCTGCGCGAGAACGTCGGGATGCGCATCCTCGGGCACGAGGGTGGCTCGACCTTTCGCGAGCTGGTACGGATCGGCCGCACCGACGGGGGAGTGCTGTGCCTCCTGGCGGACCGCGACCTGTCGGGCTCGGGGCTCGAGGTCGACTTCGCCGGGCAGTCGGCGAGGGTCGCGCCGGGCCCGGCGGCGCTGGCGATCGCGACCCGCTCCACGCTGCTGCCCATGATGGTCCATTACGAGCGGCTGCGCGGCCGTGCGGCCTGGCGCGCGCGGTCGCGGTGGGGCGTCGTGATGACGTTCGGTGAGCCGCTGCTCCCGGCGGACGCGCCCAAGGACGATGCGGTGGGGCAACTCACCCGGGGGTGGGTGGACTTCGTGGGCGCCCGGATCCAGGAGCACCCCGAGGACTGGCACATGCTGCAGCGCTTCGGCTGGACGGAGGGCGCATGAGGATCGGGATCGTGTGCCCGTACTCGCTGGACCGCCCGGGCGGCGTGCAGCTCCACGTGCTCGACCTGGCGGAGGCGCTCATCGCCCGCGGCCACGAGGTGTCGGTCCTGGCTCCCGCCGCGAAGGACACGCCCGTGCCGCCCTACGTCTCGTCCGCCGGGCGCTCGGTGCCGATCGCGTACAACGGCTCGACCGCACGGCTCACGTTCGGACTGGTCGCCGCGTCGCGCGTGCGCGAGTGGCTGAAGCTCGGCCACTTCGACGTGGTGCATCTGCACGAGCCGGGCGCGCCGTCGCTCTCGCTCATCGCCATGTGGGCGCGGATCGGGCCCACCGTCGCGACGTTCCACAGCTCGCAGTCCGAGTCCGCGGCGATGCGGATCGCGAAGCCGTGGATCAAGCCCGGCTACGAGGAGCTCGACGCGCGCATCGCGGTGTCGCCCTCGGCCGCCAAGACCATCCGTGACCACCTCCGGGTGGAGGCGACCCACATCATCCCCAACGGCGTCGACACGTCGCACTACACATCCGCCGTCCCCCAGCCGCACTGGCAGGGCACGGTCGAGGCGCCGACGATCGGCATCCTCGGGCGCCTCGACGAGCCGCGCAAGGGCCTCGAGGACTACCTCGCCGCGATCCCGATGGTGCGGGAGCGTCATCCGCACGCGCGGTTCTTGGTCGCCGGCAGGTTCTCCGACCGCGTCGCGGCGAAGGCCGCGCGGGCGGGCGCCGAGGTGATCGGCGAGCTCGACGAGCCCGCCAAGGCCCGCTTCATGGCGTCCGTCGACATCTACTGCGCGCCCAACCTCGGCGGCGAGAGCTTCGGGATCGTGCTGGTCGAGGCGATGGCCGCCGGGGCGGCCGTGGTCGCGAGCGACCTGGTCGCCTTCCAGGACGTCTCGACCACCGCCGACGGCCACGCCGCCCTGCACCATGCCGTGGGCGACCCCGCCGACCTGGCCTCCCGCGTCGTCCACCTGCTCGATCACCCCGACGAGCGCGCGGCCCTGGCCGCCCTGGGCCGCGAATGCGCGGCCAACTTCGACTGGTCGAACGTCGCCCCGCGCGTCGAGGAGACGTACCGTGACGCCATTAGGATGGATGCCGAGTTCCACCCCCACCCCACGAAGGACGTGACAACCCCATGAGCACCCCCGTCGACTCCACGAAGCCCCAGGTAGGCACCGACCTTGTCAAGCGCGGCATGGCCGAGATGCTCAAGGGCGGCGTCATCATGGACGTGGTCACCCCGGAGCAGGCGAAGATCGCTGAGGACGCCGGCGCCGTCGCCGTCATGGCCCTCGAGCGCGTGCCTGCCGACATCCGCGCCCAGGGCGGCGTGTCGCGCATGAGCGACCCGGACATGATCCAGGGCATCATCGACACCGTCTCGATCCCCGTGATGGCCAAGGCCCGCATCGGGCACTTCGTCGAGGCGCAGGTGCTGCAGAGCCTCGGTGTCGACTACATCGACGAGTCCGAGGTGCTCACCCCCGCGGACTACACCCACCACATCGACAAGTGGAACTACACCGTGCCGTTCGTGTGCGGCGCCACCAACCTGGGCGAGGCCCTGCGTCGCATCTCCGAGGGTGCCGCGATGATCCGCTCGAAGGGCGAGGCGGGCACCGGCGACGTCTCGAACGCGACCACGCACATGCGCAGGATCCGCGCCGAGATCAAGGCGCTGACCGCGATGCCCAAGGACGAGCTCTACGTGGCCGCCAAGGAGCTCCAGGCCCCGCTCCCGCTGGTCCAGGAGATCGCCGAGACCGGCAAGCTCCCCGTGGTGCTGTTCACCGCGGGCGGCATCGCCACCCCGGCCGACGCCGCGATGATGATGCAGCTGGGCGCCGAGGGCGTGTTCGTCGGCTCCGGCATCTTCAAGTCCGGCGACCCCGCGACCCGCGCCAAGGCGATCGTCAAGGCCACCACGTTCTACGACGACCCGTCGGTCATCGCGGACGTGTCGCGCGGCCTCGGCGAGGCCATGGTCGGCATCAACGTGGACGAGATCCCCGAGCCGCACCGCCTCGCCGAGCGCGGCTGGTAAGCCTCCGTTGGCGGCGGACGCGGGCGACGGGCGGATCCACCGCCTGGGCGCCCGCGTCCTGCTGCTGCGACCCGGCGCCGCGGGACCCGAGATGCTGATGGTGCGCGGCCACGACCCGCACGACGTGGGCCGGACCTTCTGGTTCACGCCCGGCGGCGGGCTGGAGCCGGGGGAGACGATGCGCGCCGCGGCGGTGCGTGAGCTCGCCGAGGAGACGGGCTACGTCCTCGAGGAGGACGAGCTGGTCGGGCCGGTGTGGCGGCGCGTGGCGCTGTTCGACTTCGCGTCGAGGCCCTATACGCAGTCGGAGGAGATCTACGTCGGCCGGGTCGCGGACGCCGAGCGGCGCTCCCGCACGGCGGCCGAATGGACGGCGATCGAGCAGGAGACCATCGACGAGCTCGCGTGGATGTCGGAGGCGGACGTGAGGGACGCCCCCATCGAGGTGTTCCCGATCGCGCTGCGGGAGCCGTGGGCGTGGTTCATGGAGTGGGACGGGGAGACCCGGGACCTGGGAGAGGTGGACGAGTGAGCACCATCGGCGTGCTGGCCCTGCAGGGCGACGTGCGCGAGCATGCGGCGGCGGTCGAGAGGATCGGTGCGACGCCGTCGCGCGTGCGCCGCCTGGCGGAGCTCGAGGCGGTCGACGCGCTGATCATCCCGGGCGGCGAGTCGACCACGATCGACAAGCTGCTGCGGGCCTTCGAGCTGTTCGAGCCGCTGCGGGACCGCATCCACGCGGGGATGCCGGTGATGGGGTCGTGCGCCGGCATGATCATGCTGGCCACGGACATCGTCGGCGCGATCGACGGGCAGCGCTCCCTGGCCGCGATCCCCATGACTGTCCGCCGCAACGCCTTCGGCCGTCAGGTCGACTCGTCCGAGGTGGAGCTCGCCTGGATCCCCGACGGCTCCACGATGCATGCCACGTTCATCCGCGCCCCGTGGGTCGAGTCCTGCGACCCGTCCGTGGAGATCCTTGCGACGGCGACGGGCCCCGACGGCGCGGCGCACCCGGTCGCGGTGCGCCACGGCAACGCGATCGCCACGAGCTTCCACCCGGAGATCGCCGAGCCCGGTGCCGTGCACGACGACCGCGTGCACCGCCTGCTGCTCGACCTGGTCTGAACCGTCGCATCGTCGCCTCGCCGGGCGGCCTGACCGCCCTCCCCGGACACTCCGCACGGAACCGGTCCCGGTGGTGCGGCGCGTCGGCGCCGACGGGGGTCACCGAGACGGCGTGTCGCCGCGAGCTCCGTGCGGACTGTCCGGGCGGTGGGCACGCACTACACTGGACGGGATTCCAGACCACTGTCGACGAGGAGCACACGTGTCCGGGCATTCCAAGTGGGCGACGACCAAGCACAAGAAGGCCGTCATCGACGCCAAGCGCGGCAAGCTGTTCGCGAAGCTGATCAAGAACATCGAGGTCGCGGCGCGCACCGGCGGAGGAGACCCCGCGGGCAACCCGACCCTGTTCGACGCGATCCAGAAGGCGAAGAAGTCCTCGGTCCCGAACGACAACATCGACCGCGCCGTCAAGCGCGGCTCGGGCCTCGAGGCCGGCGGGGCCGACTACGAGACGATCATGTACGAGGGCTACGGCCCCGGCGGTGTGGCGGTGCTCATCGAGTGCCTCACCGACAACCGCAACCGCGCGGCGGGCGAGGTGCGCATCGGCCTGACCCGCAACGGCGGCTCGCTCGCGGACCCGGGCTCGGTGTCCTACCTGTTCTCCCGCAAGGGCCAGGTGATCGTCTCGAAGGAGGGCGGCACCGACGAGGACGCCCTCATGGAGGCCACGCTCGACGCCGGCGCCGAGGAGATCAACGACCTGGGCGACGTGTTCGAGATCATCTCGGAGGCGACCGACTTCGTGGCTGTCCGCTCCGCGCTGCAGGAGGCCGGCATCGACTACGAGAGCGCGGAGGCGACGTTCCTGCCCTCGATGAAGATCGAGATGGACGTCGACGGCGCCAAGAAGATGCTCCGCCTGATCGACGCGCTCGAGGACAGCGACGACGTCCAGAACGTGTGGGCGAACTTCGACGCGTCCGACGAGGTGCTCGAGGCCGCGCAGGCCTGACGGTCGCCGGCGGGGGACGATGCGCATCCTGGGGGTCGACCCCGGCCTCACCCGGTGCGGGCTCGGCGTGATCGAGTCGGCCTCGGCCCGGCGCGTCACCCTGGTCGACGTCCGTGTCGCGACCTCGCCGTCGACGCTCGAGACCCCGGCGCGGCTCGCCCAGATCTCGGCGGTCCTCGAGGCGGTGCTCGACGAGCACCGTCCCGAGGCCCTCGCGATGGAGCGCATCTTCGCCCGCTCGAACGTCTCGACCATCATGGGCACCGCGCAGGTGTCGGGCGTGATCATGCTCGCCGCCGAGCGCCGGGGCATCCCGCTGTCGCTGTACACCCCGTCCGAGGTCAAGGCGGCCGTCACGGGCGACGGCCGCGCCGGCAAGGAGCAGGTCACCTTCATGGTGCAGCGGCTGCTCGGCCTCGCGGAGGCGCCGCGACCGGCCGACGCGGCCGACGCCCTCGCGATCGGCATCGCCCACGCGTGGCGCGGGGCGGCGGCACCCGTGGGCTCGGGCGCGACCACCGATGCGCAGCGCCGCTGGGCGGAGGCGGAGAAGGCGGCGCGTCGGCGTTCCTGATCCCCGCCGCGTCGGATATCGTGTTCGCACAGGTGTTCGAATCGGCGTGAGCCGGGGAGGGGGGGTGCGGGTGATCGCGCAGCTGACCGGGACCGTCGCCCACGTGGGCGCGTCCGCCGTCATCCTGGACGTCGCCGGCGTCGGCTACCGCATCCTCGCGACCCCCGCCTCGCTGGGCGAGCTCCACGCGGGGCGCGACGTCACGGTCCACACGCACATGGTGGTCCGCGAGGACTCGATGACCCTGTTCGGGTTCCTCAGCGCAGGGGAGCGGGACACGTTCGAGCAGCTGCAGTCGGTGCAGGGGGTCGGCGCGAAGCTCGCCCTCGCGATGCTCGCCGTCCACTCGCCCGAGGCGCTGGCGTCGGCCGTGGCCGCGGGCGATCAGAAGGCGCTGACCAAGGTGCCCGGGATCGGCCCCAAGGTCGCCTCGCGCCTGCTGCTGGAGCTGGGCGGCAAGCTGGTGCTGCCCGAGGCGGGCGCGTCCGCGGGGGCGCCCGCGACGGCGGCCGACGCGCGCGGCGAGGTGGTCGAGGCGCTGGTCGGGCTGGGCTACGCGGCCAGGCAGGCGCAGGCCGCGGTGGACGCGGTGGCGCCCGACGAGGTCGCGGCGGCGGAGGCGGGGTCCACCCTGCGGGCCGCCCTCAAGCACCTGGGAGGCACGCGTGGATGACGAGGCGCGGGTGGTCGACGCGGACGCGGACGCGATCGAGCGGTCCAAGGAGGCCGCGCTCCGGCCGGAGACGCTCGAGGAGTTCGTCGGCCAGCGGGTGGTGCGGGAGCAGCTCGGGCTCGTCCTGAGCGCCGCCGTCGGCCGCGGCACGCCGCCCGACCACGTCCTCCTGTCCGGCCCGCCCGGGCTGGGCAAGACCACGCTGGCGATGATCATCGCCGCCGAGCTCGGGACCACGCTGCGCGTCACCTCCGGCCCCGCGATCCAGCACGCGGGCGACCTCGCCGCCATCCTGTCCTCGCTCGACGAGGGCGACGTGCTGTTCCTGGACGAGATCCACCGCCTCGCACGGCCCGCCGAGGAGATGCTCTACCTCGCGATGGAGGACTTCCGGGTGGACGTGGTGGTGGGCAAGGGTCCCGGCGCCACCTCGATCCCGCTGAGCCTGCCGCCGTTCACGGTGGTCGGGGCGACCACGCGCGCGGGCCTCCTTCCCGCGCCCCTGCGCGACCGTTTCGGATTCACCGGGCACCTCGACTTCTACGAGGACGACGAGCTGCGCGCGATCGTGGTGCGCTCCGCCTCGAAGCTCGGCCTGTCGATCGCCCACGACGCCGCCCATGAGATCGCGTCCCGCTCCCGGGGCACCCCGCGCATCGCGAACCGCCTGCTGCGCCGCGTGCGCGACTGGGCGGAGGTGCACGGCTCGGGACGCGGCGACATGGAGGCCGCGCAGGCCGCGCTCGACGTGTACGAGGTGGACGAGCGCGGCCTGGACCGCCTCGACCGGGCGGTGCTGAAGGCGCTGTGCCTGCGGTTCGCCGGCGGCCCGGTCGGCCTGTCCACCCTCGCCGTCACCGTGGGCGAGGAGACGGAGACGGTCGAGACGGTCGCCGAGCCGTTCCTGGTGCGCGAGGGGCTGATGAGCCGCACCCCGCGCGGACGTATCGCGACGGCCGACGCGTGGCACCACCTGGGCCTCACGCCCCCGGCGGAGGCCGTCGCCGGCGACTCCGGCGGCCGGCTGTTCGACTGAGCGGGTCCGCGCGCTCCGCCTCTCACGTGGGATGACCTCGATATGTCGCGCACGCGCGTGCCGCAATTCGACGCCTGGGACCCCACCCGCCTAGAATCGCCCGGGGCTCATGACGAGCCGAGACCGTGAGGAAACCTGTGGCACGTGTGAAGAATGGGGCGCGTCGTGCGCTCGTGTGGCTGGGCGCCATCGTCGTGGGGCTCTACGGCCTCCTGGCGGTCGGCGTCCTGACGGGTGGAGCGTCGTGGACGCCCTCCCTGGCGCTGGACCTGGCCGGAGGACGCCAGATCATCCTGACGCCGACCCTCGCCGAGGGCTCGGACCAGGAGATCGACCAGGCGGACCTCGAGCAGGCGGTCGAGATCATCCGCCGACGCATCGACGCGTCCGGCGTGGCCGAGGCCGAGATCTCGACGCAGGGCAACAACATCGTGGTGGCCCTGCCGGGCAACCCCGATGCCGCGACCGTCGACCTGGTGCGCCAGAGCGCCCAGCTCGAGTTCCGCCCTGTGCTCGTGGTGGGCAGCCCGCTGCCGGTGACCGAGGCGAGCGCCACGCCCGAGCCGTCCGCCAGCGCGTCGGCCGACGCGTCCGCGACGCCCGAGCCGTCCGCCTCCGCCACGGACGATGCAGCGGCATCGTCCGACGCCGAGGCCACCGCGGAGCCGACGGCGTCCGCGACCGCCGAGGCCGCCGCATCGTCCTCCGCCAGCGCGTCGCCGGAGGCGACCGCGACCGACGACGCGACCACCTCCGACACCGTCTCGGCGTCCGACCTCTCGTGGGTGACGGACGAGGTCCAGGCCGAGTACGACGCGCTGGACTGCACCGCGGAGGAGAACCTCTCGGGCGTCGCGCCCCAGGATCCCGACGCCGCCGCCGTGGTCTGCGACCAGACCGGCGTCGCGAAGTACATCCTGGGCCCGCAGGAGATGTCCGGCACCGACGTCGCCACCGCGACCTCCGGACCCGAGCTGAGCTCGCAGGGCACGCTCACCGGCCGCTACGAGGTCCGCCTCGAGCTGACCGACGACGGCGGCTCGATCTTCGCCGACATCACCGGGCGCATCAAGGACCTGGAGTCCCCGCGCAACCAGTTCGCGATGGTGCTCGACGGCGTCGTGATCTCCGCGCCGTCCGTGTCGACCACCATCACCGGCGGCCAGGCCTCCATCACGGGCTCCTTCACGCAGGAGTCGGCGCAGCAGCTCGCGAACCAGCTGAAGTTCGGTGCGCTGCCGCTCACGCTGACCGTGCAGTCGGAGGAGCAGATCTCCGCGACGCTCGGTGCCGACCAGCTCGAGAAGGGCCTCATCGCCGGCGCGATCGGCCTGGTGCTCGTGGTGATCTACTCGCTCATCCAGTACCGCGCGCTCGGCCTGGTGACGGTCGGCTCGCTCGCGATCGCGGGCACCATCACCTACGCGTTGATCGCGCTGCTGTCGTGGACCATCGGGTACCGCCTGTCGCTCGCCGGTGTCGCCGGTCTGATCGTTGCGATCGGTGTCACCGCGGACTCGTTCATCGTCTACTTCGAGCGCGTCCGCGACGAGCTGCGCGAGGGACGCTCGCTCCAGGCGGCGATCGACCACGGCTGGCGTCGGGCCCGTCGCACCATCCTGGCCTCGGACGCCATCAACATCCTCGCGGCCGTGGTGCTCTACGTGCTCGCCGTCGGCGGCGTGCGCGGCTTCGCGTTCACGCTGGGACTGACGACGCTCGTCGACATCCTCGTCGTGTTCATGTTCACGCACCCGATCCTGATGCTGCTCGCCAAGACGTCGTTCTTCGGCGGCGGTCACCAGTGGTCGGGCCTCGACCCGCGGCAGCTGGGCCGTGACACGGTGTACAAGGGCCGCGGCAAGGTCGTGCTGGGCAGCAAGCCCACGCTCGCCGAGCGCAAGGCCGCCGAGCGCGCCGCGGCCAAGGAGGCCGACGCGCAGGAGACGACCCCCGCCTCGACCGAGGGGGAGGAGAACCGATGAAGCTCAACCTGGCCCAGTGGGGCAACAGCCTCCACTCCGGTGAGAAGGTCTACCCGATCGTCCCGCAGCGCAAGCGCTGGTTCGCGGTCTCCGCGGTGCTGATCGCCGCCTCGATCGCGCTGCTGCTGATCAAGGGGCTCAACCCGGGCATCGACTTCTCGGGCGGCACCGAGTTCCGCGTCACCGACGCCCCGAACCCGGACACCGCGATCGCGCAGGAGGTGGTCGACGCCGCCGGCGTCGAGGGCACCGCGCGGATCACCGTCCTCGGCGAGAACGACGTGCGCGTCCAGATCGGCGTGGTCGAGTCCGAGACGGCCCGGGAGCTCACCACCGAGCTCGCGGACGCGTACGAGGTCGACGCCGAGGCGGTCAGCTTCACGCAGATCGGCCCGACGTGGGGAGCCGAGGTCGGCAAGAAGGCCGTCCAGGGCCTCGTCATCTTCCTGATCCTCGTCACCGTGGTGATGTCGCTGTACTTCCGCGCGTGGCGGATGGCGGCCGCGGCGCTGATCGCGCTGGCGCACGACCTCATCATCACGGTCGGCGTGTACGCGCTCGTCGGCTTCGAGGTCACGCCCGCGTCCGTGATCGGCTTCCTGACCATCCTCGGCTACTCGCTCTACGACACGGTCGTGGTGTTCGACAAGGTCCGCGAGAACACCGCGAACCTCACCTCGCAGCACCGGTACACGTACGACGAGCTCGCCAACCTGGCGCTCAACCAGACGCTGGTGCGCTCGATCAACACCTCGGTCGTGGCGCTTCTGCCCGTCAGCGCGATCCTGTTCATCGGCGCCTTCGTGCTCGGTGCGGGCACGCTGCAGGACATCGCGCTCGCGCTGTTCGTCGGCATGGCGGTCGGCACGTACTCGTCGATCTTCGTGGCGACGCCGGCCGAGGTCGCCCTGCGCGACTCGGAGACGAAGATCAAGGAGCACACCCAGAAGGTGCTCGCCATGCGCGAGTCCGGCTCCTCGGACGTCACCATCGCGGCGGACGGCTCGGTGCGTGTCGGGGCCGTCGACAAGGGCGCGCATCAGGGTTCGTCCGCTCAGCCGCGCCGCAAGAACCGCAAGGCGTAGCAGGCGCCGGCGGGGGACCGCCGCTCGGACGGCCCGGTGGGACGACCCGCCGGGCCGTTCCGCGTCCCGGCCGGCGGCGACCCGAACCGGGACCATAGCGCCGTTCCGGGGTGCCCTCGCACCTGGATAGACTGACCGTCTACGAGTCTCGGAGGTGCGCGTGACCGATACCCGGCCCCCGACCGGGACCCTCGGGCCCCTCGGCTTCCTGCGCCGGGGCACCAGGGAGACCAGCGCGATCGACGGTGTGCTCGACACGTACCGCCGCATGTACCCGCGCGGGCGCACCACGCTGATCGAGCAGGCGTACAAGGTCGCGGAGAAGGAGCACCGCGGCCAGAAGCGCAAGAGCGGCGAGCCGTACATCACCCATCCGATCGCGGTCGCGCAGATCATCGCGGACCTGGGGATGCCGGACTCCGTGATCGCCGCCGCGTTGCTGCACGACGTGGTCGAGGACACCGAGTACCCGCTCGAGCGGATGCGCGCCGAGTTCGGCGACGAGGTCGCCATGATCGTCGACGGCGTCACCAAGCTCGACAAGGTCACCTACGGCGACGCCGCGCAGGCGGAGACCGTGCGCAAGATGGTCGTCGCCATGGCGAAGGACATCCGCGTCCTGCTGCTGAAGCTCTGCGACCGGCTCCACAACGCCCGCACCTGGAAGTACGTCTCGGCCGAGTCGGCCCGCAAGAAGGCCCAGGAGACCATCGAGATCTATGCGCCGCTCGCGCACCGCATGGGGCTGAACGCGATCAAGTGGGAGCTCGAGGACCTCAGCTTCCAGACGCTGTACCCGAAGATCTACCAGGAGATCGTCCAGGTGGTGACGGAGCGGGCGCCCGAGCGGGAGAAGTACCTCGCGCAGGTGCGGGCGGAGATCGAGAAGGACCTGCGCGCCATGCGCATCAAGGGCGAGGTCACCGGCCGTCCCAAGCACTACTACAGCGTGTACCAGAAGATGATCGTCCGAGGCCGCGACCTCAACGACATCTACGACCTGGTCGGGATCCGGATCCTGGTCGAGACGGTTCGCGACTGCTACGCCGTCCTGGGCGCGATGCACGCCAGGTACCAGCCCGTGCCGGGCCGGTTCAAGGACTACATCGCGATGCCCAAGTTCAACCTGTACCAGTCCCTTCACACCACCGTGATCGGACCGACCGGCAAGCCCGTCGAGCTGCAGATCCGCACGTACGACATGCACCGCCGTGCGGAGTACGGCCTCGCGGCGCACTGGCGGTACAAGGAGAACACCAAGACCGGCGGCGAGTCGACCGGCGGCCAGGGCGACATGGGCTGGCTCCGGCAGATCGCGGACTGGCAGCAGGAGACCGCGGACCCGACCGAGTTCCTCGACAGCCTGCGCGGGGAGATCTCGCGCGCCGAGGTCTACGTGTTCACCCCGCGCGGCAAGCTGCTGTCGCTGCCGCAGGGCGCGACCCCGATCGACTTCGCCTACTCGGTCCACACCGAGGTCGGGCACAAGACCATCGGCGCCAAGGTCAACGGCCGGCTGGTGCCGCTCGACTCGCGGCTCGAGAACGGCGACACGGTCGAGGTGCTCACCACCTCGGACGAGAACGCGCACCCGAAGCGCGACTGGCTCGACTTCGTGCAGTCCACGCGCGCGAAGAACAAGATCCGCCAGTGGTTCACGCGCGAGCGGCGCGAGGAGTCCATCGAGGCCGGCCGCGACATGCTGGCGCGCGCGATCCGCCGCCAGCAGCTGCCGATGCAGCGCCTGATGAGCCGCCCGACGCTGCTCGCGCTCGCCAAGGAGATGCACTACGAGGACGTCGACGGCCTCTACGCGGCGATCGGCGAGCACAAGGAGCAGGCCTCCGACGTGGTGCGCCGGATGGTCGAGGCGGTCGGCGGCCAGGAGGGCGCGGACGAGGACATCACGGAGATGGCCCGCCCGGGAGTGCCGCCACGCGCCCGCCGCGGCGACGTGGGCGTGTCCGTCCACGGCCTCACCGACGTGGTGGTCAAGCTCGCCCGCTGCTGCACTCCCGTGCCCGGCGACCCGATCCAGGGCTTCATCACCCGCGGCGCGGGGGTCTCGGTGCACCGCGCCGACTGCGACAACCTCAAGCAGCTCCGCGGCCAGCAGGAGCGGTTCATCGACGTCGAGTGGACCGGAGAGAACTCCGGGACCTTCCTGGTGCAGATCGAGGTCGAGGCGCTCGACCGCAACCGCCTCCTGTCGGACGTCACGCACGTGCTGTCCGACCATCACGTCAACATCCTGTCCGCCAACGTGTCGACCACGCGCGACCGGGTCGCGATGTCGAGCTTCCAGTTCGAGATGGCGGACCCGTCGCACCTGGGCGCGATCCTCAACGCGGTGCGCCGCATCGACGGCGTCTACGACGCGCGGCGCGTCACGAACACCAAGCGTCCCGCCTGATCCGCGTCGCGCGCGCGGATGATCGCGGCGAGCGACGCGCGCACGCGGGCGAAGCCCGACCCCTGGGGTCCGTCGAGCCCGAGCGACGCGCGCAGCCCCGCGACCGACACCGCGCCCACGTCGAGCGCGCGCATCGTCACGGCGATGGCGTCGCCCAGGTCCTCCCAGCGGAGGGCGTCGAGGCACGCACGTTCCGGGGGCGCCACGCGGCACCCCTCGTGGGGCTCACCCAGCCGCGCCGTGGCCCCCGAGTGGAACACGAGCAGCGGGTCGACGATGCGGTGCAGGCCGCGGGGCCCCGCCACGTGCCACTCGGGAGGGGCGGTCGGGACGATGCCGTGGACCCAGAGCGCCGCCGTCCCCGTGAGCACGGTGTGGGCGGGCACGCGCGAGGACGCGTGGTGTGCGCGCAGCCCGGGGGAGTCGGGCACGTCCGCGGGCAGCGCGGCCCCGGGGGCGAAGGGACGCATGGTGCCGTCGCGGAGCATGCGTGCGTGGGCGGGGCGCCCGACCAGGGCGGGGGTCACGATCAGCATGCCTGCCATGATGCGGGCACGCCGCGGCCGCGGGCGTGGGCCTGTGGACAGCAGCCCCGAGACGCCGCAGGGCCCCGCCCATGCGGACGCGGCCCTGCGGGATCGGCTGCGGGTCAGAGCACGTCGAGCCACGACTTCTGCGCGGCGAGCGTGTCCTCGAGCTTCTTGGTGTCCTTCTTCGCCTTCTTGGCCACGGCGATCTCCTCCTCGAGGGAGGCGATCGACGCCTGGAGCTGGGTGGCCATGCCGGAGCTGCGGGCCTCCTTCTCCGGGTTGCGGCGGTCCCACTCGGCCTCCTCGGCGTCGCGGACGGCCTTCTCGACCGCACCCATCCGCTTGGCCAGGCGGGCGGCGTCCGCGCGCGGCACGCGGCCGGCGGCCTCGAAGCGGTCCTGGAGCGGGCGGAGCGCCTGCTTGACGGCCTGCAGGTCCTTGATCGGCAGGAGCGCCTCGGCCTCGACGACCGCGGCCTCCTTGCCCTCCACGTTGCCCGACAGGGCCTCGTCCTCGGCGTCGGACGCCGAGCGCCGGGCCTCGAAGAACGAGTCCTGGGCGGCCTGGAACCTCTTCCACAGCGCGTCGTCGACGCTGCGTCGGCCACGCCCGGCGGTGCGCCACTCGCCCATCAGGTCGCGGAAGCCACGGGCGCCGCGGTCCCAGTCGGTGGTCTGCGCGAGCTCCTCGGCCTTGGCGACCAGGGCCTCCTTGCGCGAGGCGACGTCGGTGTTGGCACGGTCGAGCTCGGCGAAGTGGTGCTTGCGAGCCTTCTCGAAGGCCGAGCGGGCGTGGGTGAAGCGCTTCCAGAGCTCACGCTCGACGTCCTTGGGGATGCGGGCGCCGGCGCGCTGCGCCTCCTTCCACGCGTCGAGCAGGGCGCGCAGCTCCGCCGTGTCGTTCTTCCAGTGGACCTGGCCCTCGGGCTTCGCGGCGAGCGCCTCGGCGGTCGCGACGATCTGCTCGCGTGCGGCGAGCGCCTCCTCGCGGGCGACGCGCCGCTCCTCCAGGATCCGGTCGCGGACCGTCACGGCCTCGGAGCGGATCTCCTCGAGCCGCGCCTTGACGGGGTCGAGATCGCCGACCACGGCGGGCGTCGACACGGCGGCGTCGAGGTGCGCGAGGGTCTCGTCGATGTCCTTGGGGCCGAGCTCGGCGGTCGCGAGTCGGGCGTGGAACCGCTCGACGGACGCCTCGAGCTCGAAGTACGCGACCGCGTAGGCGTGCAGCGCATCGTCATCCGCTGCGGGACCCACCTCGACGCGCTCGTCGTCGACGATCACGTAGGCGACGCCGTCCTCGACCAGGCCGTGCGCGAGAGCCTCCTCCATGCGCTCCTCGCTGACATCCGCGACGACGGGCACCGCGACCACGTGGTGCGTGGCCTGCTTCGCGACGACGACGGGTGAGGGCGCCTTGAACGAGCCGGGCTTCGGTGCGCCGGGCTTGGGGGCGCGCGGCTTGGGCGCGGCGGCGGCAACCGGGGCCGCCGCGGCGGGCTCCTCGGCAGCCTCCGGAGCCGGCGCCGCCGCCTCGTCCGAGGCGGCCTCCGTCTCCTCGGTCGCGGCCTCGACCGCCTCGACGGCGGTCTCCTCGGCGGTGGGGGTCTCGGCCTCCGCGGGCGCGCCCGCGGGAACCTCGGTGGTCGGCGCCTTCTCGGCGTCGGAAGCGGTCATGAGACGGATACCTCGTTCACGATGACGGACAGGGCCGGGCGACCGTCGGTGTCCCCGGTGATGGTGCCTGCGGCGGCAACACGGTCAACAATATCCAGTCCGTCAACCACGTGACCGAACACGGTGTAGCCGCCGGCCGCGTCCGCGGGGATGGTCGAGTCCTCGTAGACCAGGAAGAACTGGCTGCCCATCGACTCGCCGTCGCCGCCGACGCGGGCCATGGCCAGCGTCCCGGCGGGGTAGACGTCGTCCGCCGGCGCGTTCTCGACGGGGCCGAAGCGGTAGGCGGGGCCGCCCGTGCCGGTGCCGGTGGGGTCGCCGCACTGGAGGACGTAGATCCCGGCGGTCGTCAGCCGGTGGCAGTCGGTCCCGTCGAAGTAGCCGTCTCCCGCGAGGGCGAGGAACGATGCGACGGCCTGGGGCGCCGCGGCGCCGTCGAGCTCGACGACGAGGTCACCCTGGTTGGTCGAGACCGTGGCGGTCCAGGTCGCGCTCTCCGCGGTCGCGGGGTCGGGCGGCTCGGGCGAGACGGCCCAGCCGGTCATCTCCTCGCCGTCGGCGACGTCGACGGCGTCGTCGGTGGAGGTGCCGGAGGTCGCGGTGGCGGACGGCTCGGAGGCGGCCGCGGTCGAGGCGCCGCTGGAGTTGGCCTGAAGGGCCACCAGGATCACGGCCAGGCCGCCTCCCAGCACCAGCCCGGCGATCACCAGGATCGCGGTGATCCGGATCACCCGCTGCTTGCGCGCCTCCTTGGCGGCGCGGCGGGCCTCGTAGTGCTGCTGCTTCTTGGCGGCCTGCGCGCGTGCCTGCTTCTTGGTGGTCATCGTCTCTGCTCCTGGATCGCGACTGCCCGCGCAAGTCTACGGTCACGGATACGGGACAATGGGCGGCATGGCTCGCGTGCAACCACTGTCCGGATTCCCCGAATGGACCCCGCAGGAGCGGCTGGTCGAGGCCCATGTGCTGGCCACGCTGCGGGAGGTGTTCGCCCTCCACGGCTTCGGCGAGATCGAGACCCGCGCCGTCGAGCCGGTCGAGCGGCTCGCGGGCGACTCCGAGGCATCCAAGGAGATCTACGCGATCGGGCGCCTCAACGCCGACGAGCAGGCCGGGCGCGAGGCCAAGCTGGGCCTGCACTTCGACCTCACCGTGCCGTTCGCTCGCTACGTCGAGGAGAACCAGGGGCGCCTCCAGTTCCCGTTCCGCCGCTTCCAGATCCAGAAGGTCTGGCGAGGCGAGCGGCCGCAGGAGGGGCGCTTCCGGGAGTTCTACCAGGCCGACATCGACGTCGTGGGGCGGGACCGCCTCCCTGAGCACCTCGAGGCGGAGGTCGCGATCGTGATGGCGCGCGCGCTGCGCGAGCTGCCGCTGCCCCCGGCCCGGATGCACCTCAACAACCGTGCCCTGGTCGAGGGCTTCTACCGCGGCGTCGGGATCCTCGACGTCGCCGGCGCGCTGCGGTCGGTCGACAAGCTCGACAAGATCGGCGCGGACGGCGTGCGCGAGGAGCTGCACGGCAAGGGCGTGAGCCCCGAGGCCGTCGGTGCGATCCTCGAGCTCGCGGCGATCCAGACGCCGGACGGGTCGTTCGTCGACCTGGTCGAGGCGCTGTGGGACCACGCGCCGATCGTGGACGACGCGGACGAGGCCCGCGAGCACTTCGATCGGGGCGCCCGGTCGCTCGCGGCGCTGGTCGACGCCGTGAACGCCGCCGTCCCCGACACCGCGCTCGCCGATCTGCGCATCGCGCGCGGGCTCGACTACTACACGGGCGCGGTGTACGAGACCGTGCTCGAGGGCCACGAGGACCTGGGATCGATCTGCTCGGGCGGTCGCTACGACTCCCTGGTGGCCGGTGGAGGGTTCCCCGGAGTCGGCATGTCGATCGGCGTCAGCCGGCTGGTGAGCCGGATGCTCGGCGCGAACCTCGCGACCGCGACCCGTTCCGTGCCGTCGGCCGTGCTGGTGGCCGTCACCGACGAGGAGCACCGTGCGGCCTCGTCCGCGCTCGCCGACCGCCTGCGCACGCGAGGCATCCCGACCGAGGTGTCGCCCAACGCCGCGAAGTTCGGCAAGCAGATCCAGTACGCCGACCGTCGTGGGATCCCGTTCGTGTGGTTCCCGCCGGCGCCCGACGACGGCGGTGACGGCGAGGTCAAGGACATCCGCTCAGGCGATCAGGTGCCCGCCGACGCCGACGCCTGGACGCCCCCGACCGAGGACCTGAAGCCGCGCATCGTCCGCGGCTAGACTGGTACCCGCTCTTCACAACCCCCGCGCTCCTCGCGCGATAGAAAGGCAAGCCCTTGCTCCGCACGCATCTCGCTGGAAACCTGCGCGCCGCCGACGCCGGCGCCACCGTCACCCTCGCCGGTTGGGTGGGCCGCCGCCGCGATCACGGCGGTGTCGCCTTCATCGACCTGCGCGACGCCTCGGGGCTCGCGCAGATCGTGATCCGCGAGGAGGTCGCGCACGCGCTGCGCACCGAGTACGTCATCCAGGTGACCGGCGAGGTCCGTCTGCGGCCCGAGGGCTCCTCCAACCCGAACATGCCGTCGGGTGAGATCGAGGTCGCGGTCAGCGACGTCACCATCCTCAACGAGTCGGCCCCGACGCCGTTCCCGATCGACGAGCACGTCACCGTGGGAGAGGAGGCGCGCCTCAAGCACCGCTACCTCGACCTGCGTCGCCCGGCGCCGCGCTCCAACATCGTGCTGAGGTCCGAGGTCAACAAGGCCGCCCGCCGCGTGCTCGAGCGCCACGACTTCCTCGAGATCGAGACGCCCACGCTGACGCGCTCCACCCCGGAGGGCGCCCGCGACTTCCTGGTGCCCGCTCGCCTGTCGCCCGGCTCCTGGTACGCGCTGCCGCAGTCGCCGCAGCTGTTCAAGCAGCTGCTGATGGTCGCCGGCATGGAGCGGTACTACCAGATCGCCCGCTGCTACCGCGACGAGGACTTCCGTGCGGACCGTCAGCCCGAGTTCACCCAGCTCGACATCGAGATGAGCTTCGTGGACCAGGACGACGTGATCGCGCTGGGCGAGGAGCTCGTCAAGGAGCTGTGGGCGCTCATCGGCTACGAGGTCCCGCTGCCGATCCCGCGCCTGACCTTCGCGGAGGCGATGGCGCGGTTCGGCTCCGACAAGCCCGACCTGCGCTTCGGCCTCGAGCTCACCGAGCTGACCGAGTACTTCGCGAAGACGCCGTTCCGGGTGTTCCAGGCGGAGTACGTGGGCGCGGTGGTCATGCCCGGCGGCGCCTCGCAGCCCCGCAAGACGCTCGACGCGTGGCAGGAGTGGGCCAAGCAGCGCGGCGCCAAGGGTCTCGCGTACGTGCTGGTGCAGGAGGACGGCACGCTCGGCGGCCCCGTCGCGAAGAACCTGTCCGAGTCCGAGCTCGCGGGGCTCGCGGAGGCCGTGGGCGCCAACCCCGGAGACTGCATCTTCTTCGCGGCCGGCCGGACCGGCGCGTCGCGCGCGCTGCTCGGCGCCGCGCGGAACGAGATCGCGAAGCGGGTCGGCCTGATCGACGAGGACCGCTTCGAGTTCTGCTGGGTGGTCGACGCGCCGCTGTTCAAGCCCGTCGACGTGGACGACGACGACGTCGCGCTCGGCCACTCCGCCTGGACCGCGGTGCACCACGCGTTCACCAGCCCCAAGCCCGAGTTCATGGACACCTTCGACACCGACCCGGGTCCGGCGCTCGCCTACGCCTACGACATCGTCTGCAACGGCAACGAGATCGGCGGCGGCTCGATCCGTATCCACCGCCAGGACGTGCAGGAGCGCGTGTTCCGCGTGATGGGGATCGGCGAGGAGGAGGCGCAGGAGAAGTTCGGCTTCCTCCTCGACGCCTTCCAGTTCGGCGCGCCGCCGCACGGCGGCATCGCGCTCGGCTGGGACCGCGTCACCGCGCTGCTGGCCAAGGCCGACTCGATCCGCGACGTCATCGCCTTCCCGAAGTCGGGCGGCGGATACGACCCGCTCACCGCCGCTCCGGCGCCGATCACGCCGGAGCAGCGTGCCGAGGCGGGCGTCGACTTCGTGCCCGAGGAGGAGCCGGCCGAGGCGTAGGCCGAGGCCTCTCAGCCGTCCACGAGCGCGGGATCCCTCCGGGGGTCCCGCGCTTCGTCGTGCGAGGGCACGGTCGCGGGGGGACGCGCGGCGCGAGGCCCGCGGGCGCTCCACAGCACGCCCCCGATCACGAGGGCGCCGCCGGCGAGCTCGAGAGGCGCGGGCGCCTCACCGAGCGCGAGCCAGGCGGTCGAGATCCCGACCACCGGCACGAGCATCGAGAAGGGCGCGACGGCGCCCGCGGGATGACGTGCCATGAGCCAGACCCAGATCCCGGAGCCGAGCAGCGTGCCGAGGAGCACCGTGTAGCCGAGCCCGATCCACGCGGGGACGGCCGCGGCGCTGAGCGAGGTCGTCAGCGAGGCGCCGATGCGAGCGGGGCCCTCGACCACGAGCGAGAGCGTGAACATGGGCAGGGGCGGGACGATGCTCATCCACAGCACCAGGTGCAGCGGCCTCTCGGCACGGGCCTGGCGGCTCGCGAGGTTGCCGAGCGCCCAGCCCAGCGCGCCCAGGACGACGAGCAGGAACGGTCCCAGCGGGGCGGATGCGCCGTAGGACAGGCCCACCACGGCCAACCCGGCCGTGGCGACCCCGACCCCGACGAGGCGCCTGGCGCCGAGCCGCTCCTTGAGCAGGAGGGCGCCGAGCAGCACGGTGAAGGGCGCCGACGCCTGCAGCACCAGCGAGGACAGCCCCGTCGGGAACCCGGCGGCCATCCCGAGGTAGAGGAACAGGAACTGGAGCGTGCCGAACCCCAGGCCGTAGCCGATCAGCCAGCGCCACCGCACCTGGGGTCGCGGCACCAGGATGAGCGTGGGCACGGCGATCAGCGCGAAGCGGAGCGCGACCAGGAACAGCGGGGGGAACTGCGCGAGGGACGCGTGGATCGCGAGGAAGTTGAGTCCCCAGAGGATGGCGACGACGATCGCGAGGAGGACGTGGCGGGCGGGCATGGTGTCAGCATGGTCGGCGTGGCGAGTGAAGGACAAGCGCACAGAGCTGCAGTGCAAGTTTAGGATGCCTTCATGGAAGTCCGTCATCTCGAGCTCCTGCGCGACCTCAAGGAGAGGGGCACGCTCGGTGCCGTCGCCGCGGCGACCTACCGGACGCCGTCGGCGCTGTCGCAGCAGCTCCGCACCGCGGAGCGCGAGCTCGGCGTCGCCCTGGTCGAGCCGGCCTCCCGCGGCCTGCGGCTCACCTGGGCGGGGGAGATCCTCGCCGCCGGCGCGGACGATGTGCTCGCTGCGCTCGCCCGGGTCCAGGCCGCGGTGGATGCCGGCCGGGGCCAGCCGGCAGGGACCGTGCGGATCGGGACGCTCCCATCGGCGGGCGCGGCGCTGCTCCCCGCGGTGCTCGAGCGGCTCGCGGGGGGCCGGATCACGATCGAGCTCGAGGACTTCGACCTGGCGGAGGCGGACTACGCCGGGCGCACCCTCGATCACGACCTGGTGATCGCCCACAGCCTCGCCGCCGACGTGCCGCTCGGCGCCGAGGGGCTCGTCTCCCGTGTGATCGCGCGCGAGCCCATCGACGTGGCGGTCGCGACCGGTCATCCGCTCGCCGCTCGAACGGCGCTCGAGCCGGCGGACGTGGCCGGCGAGCGGTGGATCGCCGTGCCCCGGGGGTTCCCGTTCGCGACCATCCTGGAGTCGGTCGAGGCCGCGACGGGCGCGACGCTCGACCGCGTCATCGAGATCCGCGACAACCGCCTGGTCGAGTCGCTCGTCTCGCGCGGCGTCGGGGTCGCCCTGCTGCCCCGGTTCTCCACCCCGCGAGGCGACTACCGCCTGGTGCCGCTGCGCGGGGTGCGGGCGGTGCGCAGCATCGTCGCGATCGGTCGCGCCGACCGGGTCGAGCGCCAGGCGGTGCGGGCCGTGCTGGACCTGCTCGCCGATGTCGGCGCGGGCCTCAATGCTGGAGGTTGAGTCGACGGTGGAGGCGGCGGAGCGGCGCGGGCGCCCACCAGTTCCAGTCGCCCAGGAGCGTCATGGTCGCGGGCACCAGCAGCATGCGCACCACGGTCGCGTCGAGCAGCACGGCGAACGCGAGGCCCACGCCCACCTCCTTGATCATCAGCAGGTCGCCCAGGGCGAAGCCGAGGAACACGAGCACGATCACGGTGGCGGCGGAGGTGATGATGCGCCCCGAGCGCTGGAGACCCTTCCTGACCGCCGCATCGTTCGACTCGCCGGCGTCGACGTACTCCTTGACGCGTGACAGCAGAAACACCTCGTAATCCATGGCGAGGCCGAAGCCGAAGGCGACGATGATCACCGCGACGTAGGTCTCGACGCCGCCGGTCGACGTGAACCCGAGCGTGGCCTCGAGGTGGCCCTCGCCGAAGATCCACGTCACCACGCCGAGCGTCGCGAGCAGCGACAGCGAGTTGATGAGGAGGGTCTTGAGCGGGACCAGCAGGGACCCCGTCATGAGGAACAGCAGCACGAACGTCGCGATGACCACGACGGTGCCGGCGATCAGCGCGCCCTCGCGGATCGCGTCGGTGAAGTCGAGCTGCGTCGCGGCGACCCCGCCCACGTGGACCTCGACGTCCGTGGGGACCTGCCGGATGTCGCGGACGACCGCGGTGGCCTCGGAGCCTGACGAGTCGGCGGCTGCGAGGCGGACGCCGACGAACGTCTCGCCCCCGGCGACCTCGGGCTCGAGGACGGCGGTGACCCCCTCGACCTCGGCGACCGCGTCGAGGTACGGCGCGAGCTCGCCCGGGCTCGCGAGCGAGTGCAGCGTCACCGCCGGCTCCGCGAGGTCAGGGAAGCCGACGGTGAAGGCGTCGATGTAGTCCCGGCGCTCGTTGCCGACCGGCAGGGCCTCGATGTCCGAGCTGCGCAGGTTGAGCTGGAGCACGGGGGAGGCGAGCACGAGCAGGAGCGCCGTGGTGGCGGCCACCACGAGCCACGGCCGGCGCTGGACCCACCCGGCCAGACGCGAGAAGGCGCCGTGCTCGCGGTCGACGTTCGACGTGGTGCGGATGACCCGGCGCAGGCCGGGGACGCGCGCGAGGAGGCCCGCCCCGACGATGCGGGGCGCCAGCAGGTACAGCACCGCCGGGACGATCGTGAGGGCCGCGATCATCGCGGTGGTCACCACGCCGATCGCGGCGCCGCCGAAGCCGCGCATCATCTCGGGGCTGAAGAAGATCATGCCGCCCACGGACACGGCCACGATGAGCCCGGAGAACAGCACCGTGCGTCCGGCCGTCGCGAGCGTGCGCTCCAGCGCCTCGGCGCGCGCCTCCCGCGGGTCGGTGCCCGCGCGGTGCAGCTCCTCCCGGAAGCGGGAGACCAGCAGCAGCCCGTAGTCGATCGACAGGCCGATGCCGAGGACGGTGACCACGTTGACGGCGCTCTGGTCCAGGTCGAGCAGGTAGGAGAAGCCGTAGAGGACCGCGAGCCCTCCCGCGATCGAGGCGATGGCGCCCGTGAGCGGCGTCGCGGCGGCGAGGAAGCCGCCGAAGACGAACACCATGACGATCAGCGCGGCGGGCAGCGCGACGATCTCCCCGGTGATGAGGTCCTGCTCGAGCTGCTCCGTGAAGTCGTCGAACACCAGGGGGTTGGAGAACGCGCGCGACACCGCGTCCGGGTGGGCGGGGGTCATCGCGTCGACGTGCCCGGCGACCAGGTCGGCGATCTCCAGGTGCGTCTCCAGCGGGTCGTCGTCGCCGAAGCTCTCGAAGGTGACGTCGATCAGGTACCCGGTGCGGTCGGCGTCGATCAACGCCGCCATCTGCGCAACCGGATCCACCTGCGCGGCATCGGGATCGGGGACGAAGGCGGGGCCCGCACCGAGCCCGAACGGGCTCGCGACGGTCGCGACGCGGGGGAGCGTCGCGATCTCGTCCACGGCCTCGGCCGTCTCCTGGGCGACCACCGCATCGTCCACGTCGACGCCGGTGACGTAGATCGCGAGGCGCGGCCCCGTCTCCGGGTCCTGCGTGCGGATGCGCGCCTCGTAGACCTCCCAGGAGTCCGAGCCGGTGACGAGCGGCGGACCCGTGGTCACCCGCTGGAACAGGCCCTCGCCGGTGACGCCGACCGTGGCGAGGGCGTACAACCCGAGCGTTCCGAGCACGGCGAGGACGACCACGGTGCGAGGGGCGCGCGCGATGACCCGCGCCAGCCGGACCAGGGGGCTCATGGTCACAGGCTAGGGCGCGGCGCGCGGCACGGACAGGGCGAAACGTGACATTTCTCACCGTTCGGATGCTGGGGTCCGTCTGTGCTCTCCGTTAGGGTCGCAGGGAGCCGCGGAACCAGGCAGGGTTCGGCGGCGCACGCAGCGACCCGGGCTCGCCCCCTCGACGCCCGGAGGGACGGAGGCGAACGTGCGGACCCCCTTCACCCGAGCGCGGACCCTGGCGGGTGCGCTGATCGGGCTCATGCTGGTCGGGGTCGCGACGCCCTCCGCGAGCGCGGCCACGGGCTTCGTGGACGTCAGCGACGACCACCCGTTCGCGACGGAGATCCGCTGGATGGCGGATGCCGGCATCTCGAACGGCTGGTCGACGGGATCTGGGAACGAGTACCGCCCGGGCGCGACCATCACCCGCGACGCGATGGCGGCCTTCCTGTACCGCTACGCCGGCTCGCCGAGCTTCTCCGCGCCCCGCACGCCGTCCTTCAGCGACGTGACCCCGCAGACGTCCGAGTTCTACAAGGAGATCGAGTGGCTCGCGGCCGAGGGCATCTCCACGGGCTGGTCCGATGGGACCTTCCGGCCCCTCCGATCGGTGAGCCGCGACGCGATGGCGGCCTTCCTGTTCCGGTTCGCGGACGGCGAGGAGACCGACGCCGCGACGGCGTTCGCGGACTCGGGCACCTCGGAGCACGCCGTCGCGATCGAGTGGCTCGCGACCCAGGGCATCTCGGAGGGATGGCTGAACTGGCGCGGCCGGGTGTTCAAGCCGAAGCTGAGCATCGCGCGCGACGCGATGGCGGCGTTCCTCTACCGCCTCGAGCACGGCGCGGAGCCGGTGCTCGCCCATGAGCCGGTGTTCGAGGAGAGGGCTCGCGTGTACGTGACGGCGAGCACGGTATACGTCAGGTCCAAGCCGTCGAGCTCCGCCGGCGTCAAGGCGATGGCGTACAAGAACGCCACGGGCATGTTCGACGGGGCGCGCGAGTACGGCTGGCAGCGCGTCGAGATCGGCGGCACCGTCGGGTGGATCCAGACCACGAACCTCACGCGCACCAAGCCGGGCTCGACCACGCAGCGGATCGGCCTCAAGTCGGCGGAGATCGTGGTGCGGGACTCGCCGTCCACGTCCGGCTCCGTGCTCCTGCGCATCTCGCAGGGCGAGCGCGGGCAGTTCCTCAACGTCCGCCGCAACGGCGAGTGGTGGCAGGTGCGCTTCCGCGACACGGTCGGCTGGGTGAAGGCCTCCAAGCTGAACCTGGCGCCGAAGTACAACGCGTCGAAGGCTCTCGCCAAGGCGTGGTCGCAGGTCGGGTACCGGTCGCCGGACTGGAACAACAACAAGTTCAACGACTGGGCCGGTGGCGACAACCCGTGGTGCATGGTGTACCAGATGTGGGTCATGGACCAGATCGGCTTCCCGCAGGGCGTGCCCTTCGAGCTCCTGTTCTCCGACTGGGCGAAGGAGGCGATGGCGTCGGGCGTGGTCGACACGGATGTGAAGGCCTCCGACCTGCAGCCGGGCGACATCGTGCTGGTCGACTGGGCGCCGTACAACGGCCCGACCCACACGGGCATGGTCGACCACGTGGTGAACAGCACCACCGTGGTCCTGGTGGAGGGCAACACGCTCGACGGCACGGGTGACCGGACGCGCGGCGTGTACGTGCGCACCCGGCAGATCGTCGACATGTACGGCGTCTTCGACCCCGACGAGTACGCGCGCGTCCACGGTTTCTGAGCCGCGCACGCGCTGTCACCGGCACCGCCTACGCTGGTCCGCATGGATCTGTTCGACTCGGCGCGCACCGGCGCGTCGGGCGTGCCCGAGACCTTGGGCAACGCCCCGCTCGCGGTGCGCATGCGGCCCCGCAGCCTCGACGAGGTCGTGGGCCAGTCGCACCTGCTCGCCGACGGGTCCCCGCTGCGCCGGCTGATCGGCGACGATGCGCCGGCGACCTCGGTGATCCTGTGGGGCCCGCCGGGAACGGGCAAGACCACGCTCGCGTACCTGGTGGCGGGCAACAGGCGGTTCGTCGAGCTGTCCGCCGTCACCGCCGGCGTCAAGGACGTGCGGGCCGTGGTGGACGACTCGAAGCGCCGGATCGCGACCGGCGAGCGCGAGACCGTGCTGTTCGTCGACGAGATCCACCGCTTCACCAAGAGCCAGCAGGACGCGCTGCTGCCCGCCGTCGAGAACCGCTGGGTGACGCTGATCGGCGCGACCACCGAGAACCCGTCCTTCTCCGTGGTGGGGCCGCTGCTGTCGCGGTCGCTGCTGCTCACGCTGCAGCCTCTCGGGGGCGAGGACATCGCCGCGCTGCTGGCGCGGGCGGTGGACGATGCGCGGGGTCTGGGCGGCTCGGTGGACCTCGAGGAGGAGGCGCGCGATCACATCGTGCGCGTCGCGGGCGCGGACGCGCGGAAGGCGCTGACGCTGCTCGAGTCCGTCGCGCAGGCGGCGGACGGCGGCACCGTGACGGCCGCGCTGACCGAGGCGACCATGGACGCGGCGCTGGTGGCGTACGACAAGTCCGGCGACCAGCACTACGACGTCATCAGCGCGTTCATCAAGTCGGTCCGCGGCTCCGACGTCGACGCGGCGCTGCACTACCTGGCCCGGATGGTGGTGGCGGGGGAGGACCCGCGCTTCATCGCGCGCCGGCTCGTGATCCTCGCGGCCGAGGACATCGGGCTCGCGGACCCGCAGGGGCTGGTGATCGCCCAGGCCGCCGCCGACGCGGTGAGCTTCATCGGGATGCCGGAGGGGCGGATCGTCCTCGCGGAGGCGACCGCCTACCTCGCGAGCGCCCCCAAGTCGAACCGCGCGTACGTCGCGATCGACAAGGCGATCGCGGACGTGCGCGCGGGCCGCGCCGGCGTGGTCCCGGGGCACCTGCGCGATGCGCACTACGCCGGGGCCAAGGACCTCGGGCACGGGAAGGGCTACCAGTACGCGCATGACGCCCCCCACGGCGTGGCGGCGCAGGAGTACCTGCCGGAGACGCTCGAGGGCGCCCGCTACTACGAGCCCACGGAGCACGGCTACGAGCGCACGCTCAGCGAGCGGCTGCGCATGATCCGCGGGATGCTCGGCCGGGAGTCCTGAGACCGCGCGTCGTCCGTGGCGCCCGGGCCCGTGCTCTGGTAATCTTTTCTCGCCCTCGCGGACGGTTGGCTGCTGTCGCCGCGAACTCAGCACACACAATCATTTCCAGGTGCGCATCCGCGCGCGCCTGGGCAGTGAAGGAAATCATGACCTCTGTTCAGAAGGCACGTCGCCAGGTCCGCCTGTCGCGCAGCCTCGGGATCGCGCTGACCCCGAAGGCCGTCAAGCACTTCGAGAAGCGCCCCTACCCGCCGGGTGAGCACGGCCGTACCGCCCGCCGCAAGGAGAGCGACTACGCCGTGCGTCTGCGCGAGAAGCAGCGTCTTCGCGCGCAGTACGGCCTCCGCGAGAAGCAGATGACCTCGACCTACGCCGAGGCGAAGAAGGAGTCCGGTCTGACCGGTGAGGCCTTCGTCGAGCTTCTCGAGATGCGCCTCGACGCCCTGGTGCTGCGTGCCGGCTTCGCCCGCACCATCCTCCAGGCCCGTCAGTCGGTCCTGCACCGCCACATCCTCGTGGACGGCAAGATCGTCGACCGCCCCTCGTTCCGCGTGAAGCCCGGCCAGACCATCCAGGTCAAGCCCAAGGCCGTCACCATGGAGCCCTACATGGCCGCCGCCGCCGGTGCTCACCGCGACGTGCTGCCCCAGGTGCCCGAGTACCTCAACGTCACGCTTGAGAAGCTCACCGCCACGCTGGTCCGCCGCCCGAAGCGCGCCGAGGTCCCCGTGACCTGCGACGTGCAGCTGGTCGTCGAGTACTACGCGCGCTGATCGCACCGCGAGGCACTGAACCGCCTCGCACCGCCGAGGGCCGCGGCGTCCCGCCTCACGAGGCTGGGATGCCGCGGTCCTTTGCGTAGGATTCACCACGGGCGTCGCCGCCCGCTCCACCGAGAGATACGAGGACCGAGGACACGATGCAGACCTCAGAGATCGCCACGCGCTGGGTCGACTACTTCGCCAAGCAGGACCACCACATCCAGCCCAGCGCCTCCCTCGTGTCGCCGGATCCCTCGCTGCTGTTCACGGTCGCCGGCATGGTGCCGTTCATCCCGTACATCATCGGCACCGACGTCTCGCCGCACCCGCGCATCGCCTCCGTGCAGAAGTGCATCCGGACCAAGGACATCGAGGAGGTCGGCAAGACCACCCGCCACGGCTCGTTCTTCCAGATGCTCGGCAACTTCTCCTTCGGCGACTACTTCAAGGAAGGCGCGATCAACTACGCCTGGGAGTTCCTCACCGGTCCGGAGTCCGAGGGCAACCTGGGCTTCGACCCGGAGCGCTTCTGGGTCACGGTCTGGAACGAGGACCACGAGGCGATCTCGCACCTCCAGAGCGTGGGAGTGGACAAGTCGCGGATCGTGCGCCTGACGCGCGAGGAGAACTTCTGGGACACCGGCCAGCCGGGCCCCGCCGGCCCCTGCGCCGAGTGGCACTACGACCGCGGCCCCGAGTTCGGTCCGGAGGCGGTGGGCGGCACGGTCGACCCGGGCGGCGACCGCTACCTCGAGATCTGGAACCTGGTGTTCGACCAGTACCTGCGCGGGGAGGGGTCGGGCAAGGACTACCCGCTGATCCGCGAGCTCGACCAGAAGGCGATCGACACCGGCGCCGGCCTCGAGCGCATCGCGTACCTCAAGCAGGGCGTCGCGAACATGTACGAGACCGACGAGGTGTTCCCGGTCATCGCGAAGGCGCAGGAGCTGTCGGGCAAGACCTACGGCGCGGATGGCGGCGACGACGTCCGCATGCGCGTGGTCGCGGACCACGTGCGCTCCGCGCTGATGCTGATCGGCGACGGCGTGACGCCCGGCAACGAGGGCCGCGGCTACGTCCTGCGTCGCCTGATCCGCCGCTCCGTGCGCGCGATGAAGCTGCTCGGCGTCGACGAGCGCACCATGCCCGAGCTGCTGCCGGCCTCGCTCACCGCGATGAGCGCGACCTATCCCGAGCTGGAGGCCAACCGCTCCCGCATCGAGGCGGTCGCGTACTCCGAGGAGGACGCGTTCCGGCGCACCCTCACCAACGGCACCACCATCTTCGACACCGCGGTCACCAAGGCGAAGGCCGACGGCGCCAAGGCGCTGTCGGGAGCCGACGCGTTCGAGCTGCACGACACCTACGGCTTCCCGATCGACATCACCCTCGAGATGGCGTCTGAGCAGGGCATCCAGGTCGACGAGGCGAAGTTCCGCGAGCTCATGAAGGAGCAGAAGGAGCGCGCCCGCGCCGATGCGAAGGCCAAGAAGGGCGGCCACGCGGACGTGGGCGTCTACAACGGCATCAAGGAGGCCTCGGGGCTCACGGAGTTCCGCGCCTACGAGGAGCTGAACACCGCCACCGAGATCACCGCGATCATCAAGGACGGCGTGAGCGTGCCCGTCGCGCAGCAGGGCGAGACGGTCGAGGTGATCCTGCCGCAGACCCCGTTCTACGCGGAGTCCGGCGGCCAGGAGGCCGACTCGGGCGTGATCCGCTCGGCGCACGGCACCCTCGAGGTGATCGACGTCCAGAAGCCCGTCAAGGGCCTGATCGTGCACACGGTCAACGTGGTCGAGGGCGAGGTCGCGCAGGGCGACCAGGTCTCGGCGGAGGTCGACCCCGAGTGGCGCCTGGGTGCCCGCCAGGCGCACTCCGGCACGCACCTCCTGCACGCCTCGCTGCGTGAGGTGCTCGGCCCCGACGCGCTGCAGTCCGGCTCGTACAACAAGCCCGGCTACCTGCGCCTCGACTTCTCGTGGCCCTCGGCGCTGTCGCCCGAGACGCGCTCGGAGATCGAGGAGGTCACCAACCGCGCCATCCGCGCCGACCTGGGCGTGTCCGCGCAGTACATGACGCTGCCCGAGGCGAAGGAGTGGGGCGCGGTCGCGCTCTTCGGCGAGACCTACGACGAGACGGTCCGCGTGATCCAGATCGGTGGCCCCTGGTCGCGCGAGCTCTGCGGAGGCACCCACGTCGAGCACTCGAGCCAGGTGGGGATGGTCGCCGTCAGCGGCGAGTCCTCGGTGGGCTCCGGCTCGCGCCGCATCGAGGCGTTCGTGGGCATCGAGGCGTTCCAGAAGCTCGCGGCCGAGCGCGCGCTGGTGTCCGAGCTCACCACCACGCTCAAGGTGCAGCCCGGCGAGCTCAAGGGGCGGGTCGAGAAGCTGCTCGAGCGGCTCTCCGAGGCGGAGAAGCAGCTCACCGGCTACCGCCAGGCGGCGATGCAGCAGGTCGCGGCCGGCCTTGTGGAGAAGGCCGTCGACGTGTCCGGCGTCCGCGTGGTCACGCATCAGTCGACGAACGCCACGGGTGGCGACGACCTGCGCAACCTGGTCACCGACGTCCGCGCCCGGCTGGGCGAGGGTTCGCCCACCGTCGTCGCGATCGCGGTCGACGTGGACGGCCGTCCCCAGATCGTGGTCGCGACCAACGCCGCGGCGCGCGAGGTGGGGCTGAAGGCGGGCGACCTGGTGAAGACCGCATCGTCGATCCTGGGCGGCGGTGGCGGCGGCAAGCCGGACCTCGCGCAGGGCGGCGGCCAGGACGCCTCGAAGATCCCGGCCGCGCTCGAGGCCGTCGCGGCGGCCGTGGGGGCACGTGCGTAGGGGAGTGGCGCTGAGCGTCGACGTCGGGACCGTGCGGATCGGCGTCGCGGCGTCCGACCCCGACCGGCTGATGGCGTTCCCGGTCGACACCGTCCAGCGGGGCAAGGGCGATGTCGCGCGGGTGGCGGCCATCGCCGCGGAGCGGTCGGCGACCGCGATCTTCGTGGGGCTCCCGCGGAAGCTGTCGGGCCAGGAGGGGGCGAGCGCGGCGGACGCCCGGGGATTCGCGGAGGCGCTCGTGGAACTCGTGGACGGCTCGGTCCGTTTGATCGACGAGCGCTTCTCGACCGCGACCGCCTCCCAGGCGATGCGGAGCGCCGGCCGCGACGCGCGCCGGCAGCGCACGGTGATCGACCAGGCCGCGGCCGTCGTGATCCTGGAGAACGCAATGGACGTTGACAAGAACGGTAATCTCGATGCGGTGACCATCGAGGTGCCGCGCAAGGGGAATGATGACTGACCTTTTCGACGCCGAGGTAGAGGCGACCACCACCACGTCGCTGGACCTGCGGCGCCTGCAGCGCCAGAAGCGCCGGGCCGCGCGCCGCCGCATGACGCTGATCGTGACGGCCGTCGCGCTGGTGCTGTTCGGCATCGGCGCGTCCGTGGCGTACAACTTCATGGGGTCCTTCGAAGGCAGCGAGAGCGCCGCCGCGGCCGACTTCGAGGGCCCCGGTCAGGGCACCGTGCAGGTGGTCATCGAGCAGGGCGCGACCGGCTCCGACATGGCGACCGTGCTGTACGACGCCGGCGTCATCGCGTCCACCCAGGCCTTCATCGTCGAGTGGAACAACAACCCCGACTCGTCCTCGATCAAGCCCGGCTACTACTTCATGCACAAGGAGATGAAGGCGGAGTATGCGCTCCAGGCGCTGCTCGACCCGTCCAACCGTGACGTGCGCACCATCACCGTGCCCGAGGGCAAGACGCTCGACTACTACGCGCAGGCGATCGTCAACCTCACGGGCGCTACGCAGGAGGAGGTCGAGGCCGCGATGGCCGACACCTCGGCGCTCGGCCTGCCCGCCGAGGCGGACGGCAACCTCGAGGGCTGGCTGTTCCCCGCGAAGTACGAGTTCGACCCGGGCGTGACGCCCACCGAGGTGCTGCAGAAGATGGTGCTCCAGACCATCAAGGTCCTGGACAAGTACGGCGTCGACGCCGACGACCGCGAGGACATCCTCACGGTGGCCTCGCTGATCGAGCGCGAGGCGAAGCTCGCCGACGACCGCCCGCTGATCGCCAGCGTGATCTACAACCGCCTCGCGATCGACATGAAGCTCGAGCTCGACTCGACCGTCAAGTACCTGTCGCCGTCGGAGGGCGTGTTCACGTCCGACGAGGAGCGTGCGATCGACTCCGAGTACAACACCTACGCGAACACGGGGCTCCCGCCGGGGCCGATCGCGGGTCCGGGCGAGGCCTCGATCAAGGCGGCCGTGCAGCCGGCGGACACCGAGTACCTGTTCTTCGTGACCGTGAACCTCGAGACCGGCGAGACCAAGTACGCGACCGAGTACGCCGACCACCTCAAGAACGTCGAGGAGCTGCGCGCGTGGGTCCGGGAGAACCAGACCACCACCGAGAGCTCCGACGGCTGACGTGACCGGATCGGCGGCGCCCAGGCGCGCCGGGGTGCTGGGCCACCCCATCGGCCACTCGTTGTCGCCGACCCTTCATCGCGCCGCCTACGCCGCGCTCGGGATCGACTGGGAGTACGACGCCTACGACGTCGACTCCGGCGGGCTCGGCGCGTTCATCGAGGGACTGGACGGCTCGTGGGCGGGGTTGTCGCTGACGATGCCTCTCAAGGTCGAGGCCGTCCCGTTGATGGACTTCGTCGAGCCCATGGCGAAGCTGGTCGGCGGCTGCAACACGGTGCTCCTCCAGAACGTGGGCGGCGCACGGCACCTGGTGGGTGCCAACACGGACGTCTGGGGGATCCAGGCCGCGTTCCGCGAGGCCGGGGTGACCGCCGCATCGTCCGGTCTGATCCTCGGTGGCGGCGCCACGGCGACCTCCGCGATGGCGGCGCTGGGCTCCCTCGGCGTGACCGCGCCGTACGTGGCCGTGCGGTCGCGCGGGCGTGCCGGCGGGCTGCTGCGCGCGGCCACGCGCATGGGCGTGGCGCCGCGGTTCGTGACGTTCGAGGAGGTGCCGGCGCTCGCCGCGCACGTGGACGTCGCGGTCTCGACGGTGCCGGCCGCGGCGGGCGCGGAGATCGCATCGACCCTGGTCTCCGTGAGCGAGGGCGCCGCGCTGCTCGATGCCGTGTACGAGCCGTTGGTGACGCCGCTGGGGGCTCGCTGGGCGGCGCTGGGCGGGGTCAGGATCGGCGGCGAGAGGATGCTGCTGCACCAGGCCGGGGAGCAGATCCGGCTCATGACCGGCCGGGAGGCGCCGCTGGCCGCGATGGACGACGCGATGACGCGGGTGTTGCATATCTGACATTCATGCCCGACCCTGAGGGTGCCGATGTTAGTTTGCGAACGACATCGGGAGTCTGAGGGGACGATTGTGAAGCAGCTTGGAACCATCCTGCTCGAGGATGGCGCGCTCAGCGAGGAGCAGCTCGGCGAGGCGATCGACGAGCAGCAGACCCGTGGGCAGTCGCTGGGGCGCACCCTGGTGGAGATGGGCTACATCTCCGAGGGGCAGCTCGTGCGCGCCCTCGCGTCTCAGGTGGGCATGGAGTTCGTCGAGCTCGCCGACTACCCCGTGGACCGCGCGGCGGTGTCGCTGGTGCCCGCGGCCGTGTGCCGCCGCCACACCATCCTGCCGCTGGCCGTCGACGGGACCGTCATCCGCGTCGCGATGTCGAACCCCGGCAACGTGGTCGCGGTCGACGACGTGCGCACCATCACCCGCATGCAGGTGGTGCCGGTGGTCGCGGCGCACGACGACGTCATCACGGCGATCGACCGCTACTGCCGCGCGGACACCGAGCTCGAGGACCTGCAGGAGTCCATCGAGGGCGAGGTCAACCTCGACGAGGAGGACCTGTCGGGGACCGCGATGGAGGACGACGCGCCCATCGTGCGCTTCGTCAACCTGCTCATCACGCAGGCCGTGCAGGACCGGGCGTCGGACATCCATATCGAGCCCACCGAGACCGACCTGCGCGTGCGCTACCGCATCGACGGCGTGCTGCACGAGATGCAGCGGGCGCCCAAGGCGATCTCCGGCGGCGTCATCTCCCGCCTCAAGATCATGTCGGACATCGACATCGCGGAGCGCCGCAAGCCGCAGGACGGCCGCCTGTCCGTCAACCACCAGGGCCGCAAGATCGACCTCCGTGTCGCCACCCTCCCCACCGTGTGGGGCGAGAAGGTGGTCATGCGTATCCTCGACAACTCCACCGCACGGCTGGACCTCGAGGACCTGGGCATCCGCGAGGGCAACCAGGAGATCTACGCGCAGAGCTTCAACAAGCCCTACGGCATGATCCTGGTGACCGGCCCGACGGGTTCCGGAAAGTCCACCACCCTGTACGCGACGCTGAACCAGATCTCGCGGCCCGAGGTCAACGTCATCACCGTCGAGGACCCGGTCGAGTACCGCATCCCTGGCATCAACCAGGTGCAGGTCAACCCCAAGGCGGGGCTGACGTTCGCGTCGGCGCTTCGGTCGATCCTGCGCTCCGACCCGGACGTGGTGCTCGTCGGTGAGATCCGCGATCACGAGACGGCGCAGATCGCGATCGAGGCGGCGCTCACCGGTCACCTGGTGCTGTCGACGCTGCACACCAACGACGCGCCCTCGGCGCTGACGCGACTCATCGAGATGGGCATCGAGCCGTTCCTGGTGGGCTCCGCGATCGACTGCGTGGTCGCCCAGCGACTCGCGCGTCGGCTGTGCGAGCACTGCGCCACGGAGTACGAGATCCACGAGAACGAGATCCCGGCGTCGGTGGGGTGGACGCCGGGGGAGAAGGTGCCGACGCTGATGCGCCCGCAGGGCTGCTCGCGATGCTCGAACACGGGCTATCGCGGGCGTGTCGCGCTGCATGAGGTCATGGCGATCGACGAAGATATCGAGCGTCTCGCGGTGGCGCGTGCCAGCTCCGCGGATATCGCCCGCAACGCCGCGGAGCGAGGGATGGAGACGCTCATCCAGGACGGATGGGCGAAGGTGGTGGACGGGGTGACATCCCTGGAAGAGCTGCTGAGAGTGGTCAAGTAAGCGAAATAGACCGCATTCAGTGGAATTCATCACAGTTATTAAGAACTGGACAATCCTGTCGATAGTGTTACCGCAGACGCAAGGAAAGTGCGTCGCGCTGAGGGAGGACGCATGAGCATGCAGTTCACGCCTGGGGAGCAGCCGTGGCGGCCGACGCCGCCGCCGGCGCAGCCCGCGGCGCCTGAGCAGCCGGCGGACGCCGCTGAGCAGGGTGCTCCTGCAACCTCGCCCGAGGCCGCTCCGGCGGCTCCTGCGGCCGCCGCGCCGCCCGCGTATCAGCCTCCCGCCGCTCCGGCGCAGCCGGCGCCGCAGCCCCCGGCTGCCGGTGGCCCCGCGCTTCACCAGACCGGTCAGGCACCCGCCCGCTCCTCGTTCCTCGAGGAGCAGCGTCCGCTGGCCGCGGCTCCGCAGATGCCGGCGCCCACGCACCAGCCGTCCGTCCGTGCGCAGGGCATCCCGGCGTCGGCGCAGGAGGCTCCCGCCGCATCGTCCTTCGCTGCGTTCGAGGCGTCGAACCAGGCCGCGGCCGAGGTCGAGGCGCGGCCCGCGCCCGCCGTGGACCCGGCGCAGGCGTTCGCCGCGGCGGCCGCCGCCGAGCTCCCGGCAGCGCAGCGCGCGTTCGCGCCCGCTCCCGAGCCGGTCGAGGAGAAGAAGGAGGCGCGCCCCGCGCCCATCCAGGTGAAGCCGCGCTCGACCCAGATCGGCGCCCGCGTCGGGATGAGCAACGAGCGCCAGGAGAGCGACCTCGACGTCAACGCCGCGCTGCGCGGCATGATGGCCGTCGGCGCGTCGGACCTCCACGTCACGGCCGGTGTGCCCCCGATGGTCCGTCTCGACGGCGCGCTCACGCCCCTCGAGGGCTTCGAGCGGCTGACGCCCGAGAGCCTGCAGCGGTCGCTGTACGGCATCCTCACGCAGGCGCAGCGCGAGCGCTTCGAGGAGGAGCTCGAGCTCGACTTCTCGTACTCGGTGGTGGGCGAGGCCCGCTTCCGCGTGAACCTGTACAAGCAGCGCGACGCGCTCGGCGCCGCCTTCCGTGTGATCCCGTACGAGATCAAGCCGCTCGAGGCGCTCGGCATTCCCGAGGTCGTCGGGTCGTTCTCGCAGCTGCCGCGCGGGCTGGTGCTCGTCACCGGCCCGACCGGTTCCGGAAAGTCGACGACGCTCGCGTCGCTGGTGGACCTGGCGAACCGCTCGCGCAGCGCGCACATCATGACGGTTGAGGACCCGATCGAGTTCCTCCACCGCCACAAGCGGTCGATCGTCAACCAGCGCGAGGTCGGCGCGGACACGCGCTCCTTCAACAAGGCGCTCAAGCACGTGCTCCGCCAGGACCCCGACATCATCCTCATCGGTGAGATGCGCGACCTGGAGACCATCTCGGTGGCTCTGACCGCCGCGGAGACCGGCCACCTGGTGTTCGCGACGCTGCACACGCAGTCGGCGCCGGCCACCATGGACCGCATCATCGACGTGTTCCCGCCGGAGCAGCAGGGCCAGGTGCGCACGCAGCTCGCCGCCGCGATCCAGGGCGTCATGTGTCAGACCCTGCTCAAGCGCGCGGACGGCCCCGGCCGTGCCGTGGCCGTGGAGATCATGGTCGCGACGCCGGGCATCCGGAACCTCATCCGTGAGGGCAAGACCCACCAGATCTACACGTCCCTCCAGGGCGGCGCGTCGATGGGCATGCAGACGATGGACTACCACCTGGCGGAGCTGGTCAAATCGGGCCGGGTGGACTACGAGGCGGCATCGGAGATGGCGCACTCGCAGGAGGAGTTCAACAGGCTCTGCGGTCGGCACGGACGGTAGCGGGGGAGGGCTGAGGGATGGCAACGGCTACTGCGGTCAAGAAGTACGAGTACGAGGCTCGCGACGCTGCGGGCAAGATCCGCAAGGACTCGATGGAGGCGCCGTCCTCGGCGGCTGTCGCCTCCCGCCTTCGCGAGCGGGGCTACACCGTGCTGTCCGTCGACGAGGCCGGCGGCAAGGGGCTCAACGCCGACATCACGATCCCGGGTCTCGGCGAGAAGATCGGCCTCAAGGACATCGCCATCATGTCGCGTCAGCTCGCGACCATGATCAACGCGGGACTGTCGCTGCTGAGGTCGATGCAGATCCTCACAGACCAGACCGAGAACAAGGCGCTCCAGAAGGTGCTCGCTGAGGTGCGCACCGATGTCGAGACAGGTAAGTCGTTCTCGATGGCGCTGGGCCGCCACCCAGGCGTCTTCCCGCCGATCATGATCAACATGGTGAAGGCGGGAGAGGTCGGCGGATTCCTCGACAGCGTGCTCGTCAGCATCGCGGAGAACTTCGAGAAGGAGGTTGCGCTCCGCAACAAGATCAAGTCGGCGATGACCTATCCGGTGGTGGTCTTCTGCATCGCGATCCTTGGCGTGGCCGCCATGTTGCTGTTCATCGTGCCGGTGTTCGCCACCATGTTCGAGGATCTCGGAGGCGAGCTCCCCTTCGCCACGCAGGTGCTGGTCACGCTGTCGGACGTCCTGAAGATCGCGGCGATCCCGCTTGTGATCGCGATCGTGCTCTTCGCGGTGTGGTGGGGGAAGAACAAGCACCGCTACGAGGTGCGCGAGAAGGTCGAGCCGGTCTACCTGAAGCTGCCGATCTTCGGCAAGCTGATTCAGAAGATCGCAGTGGCGCGCTTCACCCGCAACCTGGGGGCCATGGTGCGCTCGGGTGTGCCGATCCTCCAGGCGCTCGACATCGTCGGTCAGGCCTCGGGCAACGTGGTGATCGAGCGGGCCACCAAGGACGTGCAGAACTCGGTCCGCCGCGGAGACAGCCTCGCGGGACCGCTCGCGGCGCACAAGGTGTTCCCGCCGATGGTCGTCCAGATGATCTCCGTCGGCGAGGACACCGGCGCGCTCGACACGATGCTCGACAAGATCGCGGACTTCTACGACCAGGAGGTCGAGGCGACCACGGAGCAGCTCACGTCGCTGATCGAGCCGCTGATGATCGCGGTGCTCGGCTCGTTGATCGGCGGCATGGTCATCGCGTTGTACATGCCCATCTTCAAGGTCTTCGACCTCATCGGATAACTACAGACTTCCGTTCGGGTCACCGGACGGTTGGTGAGCTGGACCTGGGGGCTCAGCTCGCATCACCCCATAGAGATAGCAAATTCAAAGGAGAGCACCATGCTCGCTCGCATCCGCAAGGCAATGGAGGAGAAGGACCAGGGCTTCACCCTCGTCGAGCTCCTCGTCGTCATCATCATCATCGGCATCCTCGCCGCCGTTGCGATCCCGCTGTACCTGAACCAGCAGGCGAAGGCCAAGGACTCGGCCACGCAGTCCGACCTCAAGAACGCTCAGATCGAGCTCGCCAGCATGATGGTCGAGGACCCGACTCTCGACGGCGCCGTCGACACGGCTGGTTTCCCGAAGTCGCCCGGCACTGAGTGGATCAGCGCGACGGTCAACCTCGGCGCGGAGGAGTTCTGCATCGACGCGACCAACCCGCAGGGCAACGTCAAGGGCTACTTCATCGACGAGGCCGGAAACGTCGCAGCCGGCACCTGCGCGTAATTCATCCTCGACGCTGTGTCGGCGGGGCGGCCATGCTCCGCCGACACAGTGGGTGAGGGCTGTCCACGCCATACCGAACCGTCGTTGGAGGGATTGACACCGTGATGGAGCAGCAGCGAGATGAGGGCTTCGGCCTGACAGAGGTCATGGTCGCCATGATCGTGCTCGCGCTCGTCATGGTGGCGATGCTTTCGATCGTTGTTCAGGGGCTGGCGTCCACGGCGCGCAACGCGACCTACGCGACCGCCTCGGAGTTGGTCCAGCAGCGCCTCGAGCAGGCGCGGGAAATCTCAATCGGCACGGATACGAGCCGCTGCGCCGACATGCTCGCGTCGGTCGCCGCCGTCGGTCCCGCGGTCGACGACGGTCGGGGGGTCATGATCACGGTCGCGGGCACCATGACCGGGACCTGCGACACCACGGTCGACTCGATCGTCGCGGTGACCGTGACGGCGACGACGACCACGCCCGGACTTGTCTCGCCGCTCGCGGAGACGACCACCAACATCTACGTCAAGGCGTCGCCATCATGATCCCCAAGAAGAGAGACGATGGCTTCACCCTGGTGGAGCTCCTGGCGTACATCCTCATCCTGGCCGTGGTGATGGCCATCGCCGTCGCCTACTTCATCCAACTGATCAACCACCAGGGTCACGTCCGGGACACGGCCGAAGCGGGTGACAGCGCGCAGCTCGCCTTCAAGGCAATGGAGACCGACGTCCGATCGTCATCGTGGGCGATTGTTGCGCACGGCGGTGACCTGTTGGTCCTTCAGTCGAGGGTGGTCACCTCGGCAGGAAGTGACGCCGAACGTTGCGTGGGCTTCTATTTCAACGCTTCGACCGGAGACGTGCACCGCACAACGTCGACGTCCGGCGCCGAGACGAAGGCGGCGCTGGCTGCCCCCGACGACGCGTCGGCCGCAGCGGTCGCAGCCGACTGGCCGGTCCTCGTCTCCAACGTCGACCAGAATGGTGGCTCTCAAGTTTTCGGCCCTGGTACCGGCGCCCTCGGGCGTGGTGACTCGGTGGAGATGGACCTGGTCGTGGAGACGTCCGACGACTGGCCTTCGTGGAACTTCCAGAAGAGCATCGCTCTGCGGCCACAGTCCAGCGAGATCCTCGATTGCTATTAGGACGGGAATCATGATCAGGTTGCTTGCCGCTGCCCGCCGGGCAGCACGAGACCGCGATGAAGGCGTCGCGCTTGCCATGACGCTCGGGCTCATGCTCGTCGGTACCGTGATCGTCGCCGTTGTTGCGACGGTGGCCGTTGCCAACGCCAACACGACGGCGAAGAGCCGCGCGGAGATGACCGCGTTCCAGAGCGCCGACGCTGCGATTGACTGGGCCGTCAGCATCCTGGCGTCCAAGGCCCACGATGAACTGGCGAGTGCCTGCGCGGTCGAGATCCCGTCCACCATGACGATCAACGGCTACGCGGTGACGATCGTGCAGCAGTACACAGTCTCGGGTTCGGGCGAGTTGAGCGCGGGAACGTGCCCGTCGACGAGCGACGCCACCGAGCGGGTGACGCTCTACGCCACTGCGACCGTTCCTGGGCTGCTCGCCGAGGATGGGCCGCTTGAGCGCACCGCGGTCGCCGAACTGATTCCGGTTCCTCCGCAGGTCGCGCTCGATAAGGCGATCTTCTCCAACTCCTCCGTGAACCTCGTGTCGAACACGGTGCTGCAGGCGAGCGACGGCGCCACTGAGCCCGACGCGCACGTGTACTCGAACGGCAGCGTGACGTGCTCGTCGAACACGGTCGCGGGCGGTACGGTGTACGCAGCTCAGGGCAACGTCTCCCTCGGGTCCGGTTGTGTGATCAGCAACACGATGTGGGCCTCGGGCAAGGTGACCATCGGCAACGGCGCCAAGGTCGATGGTGACGTCTGGGCGGCGAGCAACGTCCTCGCGCCCGCCGGATACGCAATCTCGCTCTCGGGCAACAACTCCGAAGTAACCGGGAGCCTGCTGACCAATGGTGACGTGCTCCTGTCGGGATCGAAGGCGATCACGGGCAACGCGTACACCTCCGGCGGGTCGGTGTGGCTCGACCAGGTTGATGTCGGCGGCAGCATCTACGCGAATCTGAACATCGACCTCAAGCAGGCCGGCGTCGGGACCGACGCGATCGCGGCGCTTGGTGCGATCACCGGAGACAACAACAACAAGACCGAGATCGGGCGTGACGCGACCGCAGCGCTCACCATCACCGGCATCAAGAAGGTGGCGGGAACGACTACCGAGCTCTCGCCCACGGGGGCGTGGCCTGACCCCGCCGAGCCCGCCTTCGACTTCGGCGACCAGGACCCCGGGTATCCGGGCACGATCGTCGCGCCCGCGCGTGAGGACCTTCCCAAGGTCACCATGACTGACGAGGATCTCGCGTTGTGGTCGGCCGCAGGCTTCACGGTCGAGCGCTACTCGGGCGTGTGCACAGCGGATCAGATCGATCCGCTGATCAACGGCGGGCTTTCCGTCGGGGCGGGCCGGGTCCTGGTGTTCGACGGGTGCAGTGCCCCCGTCGAGATCATCACCAAGGACGTCACGCTCTCGACCAGCATCGCGCTGATCTCGTGGACCGGCTTCACCAACCAGAACGCCTCCAACATCACGAGCGGTACCGGAGGAGCGGATCCTACGCTTTACATGATCACTCCCGCCCAGGATGGCAAGAACTGGTCGACCGCGACGGATCAGCCGGCGTGCCCGGCGAGCTCGGAGCTGTACGACATCCGTGTCGGAGCGTTCAAGATGCACGACGTGAAGGTGTTCGCCTACACGCCGTGCGACTTCGACTACAAGACGTCGGTGAACAGCGCGTCCGACCCGTGGGAGGGGCAGATCTACGCGGGATCCGCTTTCCCCGGCTCTGGTGCGTTCAAGCTGCAGATGGCTCGTATCGATGTGCCGTCCGTGGTCGAGGAGGTTCCTGACCTGACCTTGCCCGCAAATCTCACCATCGTCGCTCGCTATGACGAGCGTGGGTGACGGCGTCGCGATGACAGCGCTGGGGGTTGTCGGTGCGTTCGTGCTCGGACTGCTGCTCGGTTCGTTCGCCAACGTGCTGATCCATCGCATCCCACAGGGTCTTTCGATCGTGTCGCCGCCCAGTGCCTGCCCCTCGTGCGGTTCGCGTATCAAGGCTCGTCACAACGTTCCCGTCCTCGGATGGCTGGTGCTCCGAGGCCGCTGCGCTGACTGCAGTGAGCCGATCTCTTGGCGCTATCCGTTGGTGGAACTTGGAACCGGGCTCGCGTTCGCCGCGACGGCGTGGTGGAACGGACTCGACTGGACGCTGCCGCTCCTGCTTGCGCTCGTGTACTTCGGCATCGTCCTCACGGTGATCGATCTCGAGCAGCGTCGCCTGCCCGATCCGTTGACGTTGGCGTTCGGGATCTCGGTCGGTGTAGGGATCCTGACGGTGTCGATCGGTACCGGGGACTGGTCCGGCGCGCTGCGGGCCCTGATCGGCGCGGCAGCCCTCGGCGGGCTCTACCTGATCGCATTCATCGTCTATCCGCGGGGCATGGGCTTCGGCGACGTGAAGCTCGCGCCCTCGCTCGGAGCGCTGCTCGGACTGATCGGGTGGCCCGCGCTCGTCGTCGGGGGCTTCGCCGCCTTCCTGTGGGGCGCGATCGCCGGGGTGGTGGCGATGGCGCGTGCCAGGCGCGGACGCGGCGTCGCGATCCCGTTCGGCCCGTGGATGTTCGCAGGAGCGGTCACGGGGATCTTGATCGGACCCGCGGTGAGCGGGTGGTACCTGGAAATGGTCGGTTTGTGAGGCTTGAGCAGAGCGCCTCGGATGCCGATAGTTCGAACGCAAGGATGAGGAGGGATCACTCGTGGGCACCAGAACAGTAGCGATCGACGTGGGAGCGTCGACCGTACGCGTGGCGGAGGTCGAGCTCGGCTCGGGCCCCGACGGACGCGACGGAGCGACCCTCCACGCGTATGCCGAGGCGCCGGTGCCCGCCGGGATCATTCGTGACGGCGTGGCGCAGGAGCCGACCGCCCTGTCGCAGATCATCCAAGGCGCGCTCTCCTCGGTGAAGACCTCGACCAAGAACGTCACGGTTGGCATCGGACTCTCGAGCATCGTCGTGCGAGAGGTCGACATCCCGGCGCAGCCGATGGACAAGGTGCGGCAGTCGCTCGCTTTCCATGTGCAGGACCAGCTGCCCATGCCGGCGGATGAGGCGATCCTCGATTTCTACCCGACGATGGAGATCGAGGCTTCGGCAGGCATGACGCTTCGAGGGCTTCTCGTCGCCTCTCCGCGAGAGGTGGTGCGAGACGCGCTGTCCATCGTTGAGAAGGGTGGAGCGCACGTCACCGCCGTCGATCACAGTGCCTTCGGGCTCTGGCGCTCGGGCTGCCGAGGACCGCTCATGCAGACGAACGTCGCGTTCGTCGATATCGGTGCCGACACCACCACCGTGGTGATCTCTCAGGCGGGGATGCCCCGATTGATCCGGGCCCTGCCGCAGGGCGGCAACGACGCGACCAAGGGCGTGGCGAACATCGTCAAGGGTTCGGCGCTCGATGCCGAGGCACTGAAGCGCGAGGTTGGCATGGACATGAGCGTCGGGCCGGACAGGCGAGCGATCGCGGAGGCGTCGGCGCATGTCATGAGCTCGCTCGTCGAGGCGGTCCGCAACACGATGGTCTACTTCGCCAGCTCCAACCCGGGCGGAGGCGCCGAACGCATCGTTCTCTCCGGCGGCGGCGCGCACATGCGCGGACTCGGGCAGGCGCTCGCCAGCGCCACCCGTCTCCCGGTGGTAATCGCCGAGCCGCTCGCCGGGCTGAGGCTTGGGAAGAAGGCGGATCTGAGAGCCATCCAGGGGCGTGAGTTCGAACTCGCAACCGTGGTCGGACTGGCGATGAGGAGCGCGAAGTGAACCCCGCAGCCCAGAAATACGGAGCGCCGACGCTTGCCGGGGTCAATCTGATTCCGGCGGACATCGCCGAGCGCAAGAAGATGAGGGCGGTGCGCACCACCGCGATCTTCGTGGTCCTCATCGCGGTTGGGGCCGTCGTGGTCGCATTCCTGCTGGCACTCGCAGCGCGCGGCGTTGCCCAGCTCGACCTCGATAACGCGTCCAACGACCAGGAGGTGGCGATCGCCGAGCGTGACGGCAAGGCGCAGGTGTACACGGACGCGCTCCAGCGCGAGCGCGAGGAGTACACGCTGGCGCAGATCGGCTTCGGCGAGATCGACTACGCCCAGCTCACGGCACAGATCCAGTCCACGCGGTCGGACACCGCCAGCTTCGATTCGATCTACTACCACGGCCCTACGGCGGATTCTCTCGGCAGCGGTCCACGCGACGACATCTATGGTGCCTCCGTCGGAACCTTCGAGTTCGTTGCCCGCGCGGAATCGCAGAATTCCGCATCAGCCCTTCTCCGAAGGCTCGAAGAGCTCCCTGGCATCGCGAACGTGAGGGGCGTCGCCGAGTCGTTCGCAACCGACGACGCCGTCGACTACTGGGAGGTCTCAGGTACCGGTTCGATCACCGCGAAGTGGCTCACCCTGCGTCTGGTGCCGCAGGAGGGGTTCTCCGGCGTCGACGCTGTGACGGTCGTCGAGTCGCAGGAGTCCCAGGAAGGCACCTCGTTGGAGGCGCCGAGCGCGACCCCGGAGCCCTCAGTGTCCCCGTCCGCAGCAGAGGAGAACTGACATGTTGAACTCTCGCTACGCTCCCGTGGTCGCTCTGACCGTCCTGGCTGTGATCGTCGTGGCCGCGCTCGGGTGGTTCATCGCGATCAGCCCCCAGATCTCGAAGGCCGCCGAGTTGGCCTCGACCGCCGATGAGGTCCGGGCCAACACCGATCAGATCATTCTCGCGTCCGACAAGCTCGACCAGTACGAGGCGTTGCTCGCGCAGGAGTCCGACGTGCCGGATCTCATCGCGGCGAACGCGCCTTCGCGGCTCGACCGCGACGCGTTCCGCTTGAGGATGTGGGCGGCTGTCGACGAGGCCGGTGTCAACATCGTGGAGTACGAGATGGCGGATTCGGATCTCGTGGACGGCTGGGTCGTCGAGCCTAGTTCGCTCACCTCGAACCAGGTGGCGGCTCTGTTTCAGACCGGGCCCGTGTCGACCACCAGCGACACGGCTGTGCCCCAGCCGGCCGCTACCTCTGACGCAGGTGAGACAGTGGCGAGCGCGAACACGGGAGGCTGGTCGCCAGTGGTCTCGCCGTTCTCCGGCACCAGTCTGATCGACGGCAACCTGGCTCGGGTGGCGGTGACGATTTCCGTCGCGGGAAGTCCGCAGGAGACCTTCGAATTCTTCGAGGCGATGGCTGCCACGGGTGATCAGCTTTTCCAGATCTATGAGGTGGAGCAGGAGGCGCGGCAGGCCGATGCGTCTGCCCTGACCGGTGTCGAGGACGCCGAGGACGGTGACGTGATCACCACGATCACCGGCGATCTCTTCGTGCTGGACCCCGACGTCTTCCCCGTCGACGAGGGCGAGCTCGAGACGGTGTCGCCGAACGGAGAGGGCTTCATCGAGATCGACGGCGGCGACACGCAGCCGAACGGCTGAAACCGGGAGCCCCGCGAGAGCCGAGCCCCCGTCCCACCAGGGACGGGGGCTCGGCCGTCTCATCATCCGGACGCCCGTCCCACCCGTGGAAGAATGTCGACCATGCTCAGATGGCTCACCGCAGGAGAATCGCACGGCCCGGCCCTGGTCGGCACGCTCGAGGGCCTTCCGTCCGGCGTCGAGATCACCAGCGCCGAGATCCAGGCCGCGCTCGCACGCCGCCGGCTCGGCGCCGGCCGCGGTGCGCGCATGAAGTTCGAGCAGGACCAGGTCACCATCCTCGGCGGCGTCCGCCACGGCCTCAGCCAGGGCGGCCCCGTGGCCGTCATGGTCGGCAACACCGAGTGGCCCAAGTGGGAGACCGTCATGTCGGCCGACCCGGTGGACCCGGAGGAGCTCGGCGGCGCCCGCGGCGCCGCGCTCACGCGTCCCCGCCCCGGCCACGCGGACCTGGTGGGCATGACGAAGTACAACTTCGACGATGCGCGACCCGTGCTGGAGCGCGCGTCCGCCCGCGAGACCGCGGCGAGGGTCGCGCTGGGCCAGGTCGCCGAGAACTTCCTCGAGCAGGCCGCCGGCATCCGCCTGGTCGCGCACACCGTCCAGGTGGGCCCGATCGCCGTCCCGGAGGACGCCCCGCTGCCGCCGGCCGACGCCACGCCCGCGCTGGACGAGGACCCCATTCGGTGCTTCCACGCCGAGGCCTCTGCGGCGATGCTCGCCGAGATCGACGACTGCCAGAAGGCCGGCGACACGCTCGGTGGCGTGGTCGAGGTGGTGGCCTACGGCGTGCCGGTCGGACTCGGCAGCCACGTGCACTGGGACCGCCGTCTCGACGCGCGCCTCGCGGCCGCGGTCATGGGCATCCAGGCCATCAAGGGTGTCGAGGTCGGCGACGGCTTCCGCACCGCGGCGCGCCGGGGTTCGCAGGCCCACGACGAGATCGAGTACGGCGCGGATGGCGTCCAGCGCCGCACCAACCGTGCGGGCGGTGTCGAGGGCGGCATGACCAACGGCGAGCCGCTTCGCGTCCGCGCCGCGATGAAGCCCATCAGCACCGTTCCCCGCGCTCTCGACACGATCGACACCGCGACCGGCGAGGCCGCGAAGGCGATCCACCAGCGCTCCGACGTCTGCGCGGTCGCCCCGGCGGCCGTGGTCGCCCAGGCGATGGTCGCGCTGACCCTCGCGGACTCGCTGCTTGAGAAGTTCGGTGGCGACTCGGTCGGGGAGGTCCGCCGCAACATCGAGTCCTATGTCGCCTCCATCCCGGAGCACCTGCGCTGATGGCACCTCGCGCGGTCCTGGTCGGCCCGCCCGGCTCGGGCAAGTCGACGGTCGCCAAGGCCCTGGCGCGCCTGTGGGAGGTCGAGCGCCGCGACACCGACGCGGACGTCGAGGCCACCGCCGGCAAGGAGATCTCGGAGATCTTCGTCGACGACGGTGAGGCGGCCTTCCGCACGCTCGAGCGTGAGGCTGTCGCGACCGCGCTCGCCGAGCACGACGGGATCCTGAGCCTTGGCGGGGGAGCGATCCTGGACGATGCGACGCAGGCACTCCTCGCGGCATACGCGGCCCACGGGGGAGCGGTGGTCTTCCTCGACGTCACCCTCAGCGCGGCAGCCCCACGCGTCGGCCTGAACAACGCCCGCCCTCTGCTGGTGGGCAATCCCCGACGCCAGTGGATGGACCTCATGGAGGCCCGCCGACCGATCTACGAGCGCCTCGCCACCGTCACCGTCCTCACCGACAAGCTCACCCCGGCCCAGGTCGCGCGCGAGATCGCCGACGCGATCGACCGCCAGGCTCACTGAACGGAGCCCGCATGCCCGCCCACCGCATCGTCCACGTGGCGACGTCCGCACCGTACGACGTCACCGTCGGCGAGAACCTGCTGCAGGACGTCGCCAACGCCGTCCCCGAGTCCGCGATGCGCGTGCTCGTGGTCACCGCAGCTCCGCTTCGCCGCCACGTCGACAACCTCAAGGCGCTGCTAGACGCGCGGGGCCTCACCGTGGTGATCGCCGAGGTGCCCGATGCCGAGGAAGGCAAGTCGGCGGAGGTGCTGGCGTTCTGCTGGGGCGTGCTCGGCAAGTCGGACTTCACCCGCAGCGACGTCGTCATCGGATTCGGCGGGGGAGCGGTGACCGACCTCGCCGGGTTCGTGGCTGCCACCTGGCTGCGCGGGGTGGGCGTCATCCAGGTCCCCACCACGCTGCTGGCGATGGTCGACGCGGCGGTCGGCGGCAAGACCGGCATCAACACGGCCGAGGGCAAGAATCTCGTGGGCGCGTTCCACGAGCCGCTGAGCGTGTGGTGCGACGTGCGTGCCCTCGACACGCTCCCGCAGCACGACCTGGTCGCGGGCATGGCCGAGGTGGTGAAGTGCGGCTTCATCCGCGATCCCAGGATCCTGACGATCGTCGAGGAGAACCTGACGATGCTGCGGGGCGAGGGCCGCGGCGGCGGGCTGGACGAGGCGACGCGAGCCGTCCTCGTCGAGCTCATCACGCGCGCGATCCAGGTCAAGGCCGACGTGGTCTCGGCGGACCTCAAGGAGTCCTACCTCCGCGAGATCCTCAACTACGGCCACACGTTCGCCCACGCGATCGAGTACACCGAGCGGTACCAGTGGCGCCACGGCGCGGCGGTGTCCGTCGGCATGGTCTTCGTCGCCGAGCTCGCCCACCTCGCGGGCAAGCTCACCGAGGAGGAGGTGGACCGCCACCGCGTGATCCTCTCCGGGCTGGGGCTACCGACCACCTACCCGGGGCACCGTTGGGACGCGCTGCTCACGGCCATGCGCCGGGACAAGAAGACGCGCGGCGACCTCCTGCGGTTCGTCATCCTCAACGGGCTCCAGAACCCCGTCCGCCTCGAGGGTCCGGACCCCGCCATCCTCCAGGGGGCCTACGCGGCCGTGTCGGCCTGAGGCCGCCGCGCATCGTCCCGCTACGCTGACGGCATGAACGTCCTGGTCGTCAACGGTCCCAACCTCCGCCGCCTCGGCACGCGCGAGCCGGAGAAGTACGGCACCACCACGCACGACGAGCTCGCCGTGCTCGTCACCCAATGGGGCGCCGACCTCGGCCTCGACGTCGAGGTCCGCCAGTCCGACGACGAGGCGGACCTGGTCCACTGGATGCACGAGAGCGTCGATGCCGGCACCCACGTGATCCTCAACCCGGCGGCGTTCACGCACTACTCGTACGCCCTGCGCGACGCCTGTGCGCTGGTGAGCTCCGCGGGGCTGGCGCTCGTGGAGGTGCACCTCACCAACCCGCACGCCCGCGAGACCTTCCGCCACACGAGCGTGATCTCGGGCGTGGCGTCGGGCACCATCGCGGGCTTCGGGATCGACTCGTACCGGCTCGCCCTCGAGGCCGTCGCGCGGCGCGTCGGCTAGAATCGTCTGCGGACTAATCCCAGAAACTTCTGTAAGGACACCCCTGTGGCGACTTCGAACGACATCAAGAACGGCTCCGTGCTCAACATCGACGGCAACCTCTGGTCCGTCATCGAGTTCCAGCACGTGAAGCCCGGCAAGGGCGGCGCCTTCGTCCGCACCAAGCTGAAGAACGTGCTCACGGGCAAGGTGGTCGACAAGACCTACAACGCCGGCGCCAAGGTCGAGTTCGAGACCGTCGACCGTCGCGACATGCAGTACCTGTACTTCGACGGCACGTCCTACATCTTCATGGACCCGCAGACCTTCGACCAGATCCCGGTCTCCGAGGCCGTCATGGGCGACGCGACCGACTACCTGCTCGAGAACGAGTCCGCGGTGATCGGCTCCAACAACGGCAACCCGATCTTCCTCGAGCTCCCGGGCTCCGTGGTCCTCGAGGTCACCTACACCGAGCCGGGCCTCCAGGGCGACCGCTCGTCGGGCGGCACCAAGCCCGCGACGCTGCAGACCGGCAAGGAGATCCAGGTCCCGCTGTTCCTCGAGGTCGGCACCAAGGTCAAGGTCAACACCTCGACCGGCGAGTACCAGTCGCGCGTCAACGACTAGTGGCCGCTCGCACCAAGGCGCGCAAGCGCGCGCTCGACATCCTCTTCGAGGCCGACCAGAAGGGCTCGAACGTCCTCGCGGTGCTCGAGGATCGCCTCCGCGACTCGGGCCGCGAGACCCCGCTCCCGCCGTACTCCGAGGAGATCGTCCGCGGCGTCGTGCACTGGTGGGTCGAGCTCAACTCGATCATCCAGCAGGCCTCGCCCGAGTGGACGCTGCCGCGCATGCCCGCCGTGGACCGGGCGCTGCTGCGCATCGGCGCGTGGGAGATCCTCTGCAACGACGAGGTGGGCATCGGCACCGCGATCGACGAGGCCGTGAAGCTCGCGGCGGACCTGTCCACCGACGACTCGCCGTCCTTCATCAACGGCGTGCTCGGCACCGTGGCGCGCGAGGCGCCGGCGCTCAAGTCTGCCGACTAGCGCCGCATCCTGTGTGAGGAGGGGCCTGTGCCGATCGGCACGGGCCCCTTCACTCTTTCTGTGGACGGTCTCCGATTTGTCCGTTTCGATGTCAGACCCCTCCGGTTGACTGTTCTCATGGCACAGACCACCGGCACCGAGACCCTCGCGCAGCTTCGCGCCCGGGCCGAGTCAGCCGATGGACTGACAGATCCCGAGATCGAGGCGTTCATGGAGCGCATGGTCGATCACCGACGCGAGGTCGACGTGATTCTCGCGCTCCTCGCATGCCATGTGAAGAAGCGTTCAGCCGCACGTTCCGGTGCGGCGCGTCGGCGTGGCTTCCAGACCAGCGCCCAGATGACCGCCGCCAAGATCGGCGGCACGGTCGCGGAGGCGCAGCGCCTCGAGGACATGGGCGAGGTCCTGCTCGCCGCCCAGGACGGGGACGATGCGGGGGAGAAGCACGGCGGGAAGCCGGACGATGCGGGCGCCCAGAACGAGGGACAGGAGCAGTTCTCGTCGAAGCAGAAGACTGCGGGCCCGTCCTTCCCCCACCTCGGGGAGGCCGTTCGCGACCGTCGAGTGGGTCCCGACGCGGCCGCGCTGATCCGCTCGCTGCTGCTCCGGCACCCCGAGGCGCGCGAGGCGTCGGGTATGAAAGTCGACCCTGCGGTGAGGCAGACCCGGCTCGGCAAGCTGCCCCTCGCCGCGGTGGAGCGGGCGACGGTCGACAAGTGCGCAGGCCTGCCGCTGCGGTCCGTGCGGAGCCTGATCACCCGGCTCGAGGCGGATCTCACGCCCCCGCCTGAAGCCGAGCGGGACTACGAGGAGCTTCGGCGTCGCCGATTCGTCACGGTGCGGGAGGATCGCGACGGCATGGTGCAGATCAACGCGCTGCTCGACCCGCTCACCGCCGCGCCGCTGCTCGCGTCGATGCGCGGCTACGTCAAGGGCGCCATGAAGCGGAACCAGGACGACCGTGGCGGCGACGACCGCACCCCCGAGCAGATGCGCGCCGACGCGCTCGGGTGGCTCGGCCGCCATGCCACGTCCTGCCGCGCGCCGCACGACGGCATCAAGACCACCGTCAACATCCGCATGACCCTCGAGGAGCTGCAACGTGCCACGGGACACGGCACCGTGGACGGGGTCTCACGCCCGATCCCTGCCGCCGTCCTGCGTCGAGAGGCCGCCGATGCCTGCGCGATCCCGACGGTCCTGGGCGGGCGGTCCGAGATCCTCGACCACGGCACCGCGGAGCGGCCGTTCACGCGGCCGCAGCGCCGGGCGCTGATCGAGAGGGACGGCGGATGCGCCTGGTGTCAGGCGCCTCCCGACTTCTGCGACGCGCACCATCTCACCTACTGGCGCAACGGTGGTCGGACGGACCTGGACAACGGGATCATGCTCTGCGTCGGTTGCCACACCTGGATCCATCGAGACGGGTGGCAGATCCGGATGGTCGACGGCAGACCCTGGTTCATCCCGCCCGCCGACGTCGACCCGGCACGGCGACCGCGGCCCGGCGGGAGGCATGCCTCGACCGTGAGCGACGAGGATGTCGCGGCAGCGCTGGCGGACGTGGCGTGAACGAGCCGTGCGACCAGGCCGCGTCGGGTAGGCTGTCCCCGCAACCCAGACATCCTTTAAGGACCGTCCAGAGAGGCGGGGAAGGAGGTCGCCAGGTGACTGGCACCATCATGGGGGCAGCGGACATCTCCCGCGCCCTGACACGCATCGCCCACGAGATCGTGGAGCGCAACGACGGCGCCGCCGACGTGGTCCTCATGGGGATCCCCACGCGCGGCCTTCCGCTCGCGCATCGTCTCGCCGCCCGCATCGCGGACATCGATCCCGGCTTCGACGCCGAGACCGCCTGCGGCGCCCTCGACATCACCATGTACCGGGACGACCTCTTCAAGAACCCTACCCGCACCATCGGCACCACCTCGGTGCCGGACGCCGGGATCGACGATGCGGTGGTGGTCCTGGTCGACGACGTCTTCCACACCGGACGCACCATCCGCGCCGCGCTCGACGCGATCCGCGACATCGGCCGCCCGCGGGCCGTCCAGCTCGCCGCCCTGGTGGACAGAGGCCACCGCGAGCTCCCGATCCGCGCCGACTTCGTGGGCAAGAACATCCCCACCGCCCGCTCGGAGCGCGTCAACGTGCACCTCGAGGAGCTCGACGGCGAGGACGCCGTCCTGCTGACCAAGGGGGCGTGACCATGCGCCACCTCCTCGGCACCACCGACCTGAGCCGCGAGAACGCGATCCTCCTGCTCGACACCGCCGCCCAGATGGCCGCCACCCAGGAGCGCGAGGTCCGCAAGCTCCCGACGCTGCGCGGCAAGACCGTGGTCAACCTGTTCTTCGAGGACTCGACCCGCACCCGCATCTCCTTCGAGGCCGCCGCCAAGCGCCTCAGCGCGGACGTCATCAACTTCTCCGCCAAGGGCAGCTCCGTGTCCAAGGGCGAGTCCCTCAAGGACACCGCCCTCACGCTGCAGGCGATGGGCGCCGACGCCGTCGTGGTGCGCCACTGGGCCTCGGGCGCCGCCTACCAGCTCGCCCACGGCGGCTGGCTCCACGGCAGCGTCCTCAACGCCGGCGACGGCACCCACCAGCACCCCACCCAGGCCCTGCTCGACGCCTTCACCGCCCGCCGGCACCTGGTCGCCGACCCGACCGGCCAGGGACTCGACGGGCTCACGGTCGCGATCGTCGGAGACGTGCTCCACAGCCGCGTCGCCCGCTCGAACGTGCACCTGCTGAACACGCTGGGCGCGCGCGTGGTCCTGGTCGCCCCGCCCACGCTGGTCCCCGTCGGCATCGAGCCCTGGCCCTGCACCGTGGTCCACACCCTCGACCAGGCGATCGAGACGTACGACATCGACGCGCTCATGATGCTGCGCGTCCAGCGCGAGCGGATGAGCGGCGGGGGAGACGCCTTCTTCCCCAGCCCCGCCGAGTACTCGCGCATCTACGGCCTCGACGCCGACCGCATGAACCGCCTGCCGGACCACGCCATCGTCATGCACCCCGGCCCCATGAACCGGGGCCTCGAGATCTCGGCCGAGGCCGCGGACTCGCCCCGCTCCGTGATCGTGGAGCAGGTCGCGAACGGCGTCGCCGTCCGCATGGCCGCCCTGTACCTGCTGCTTGCCGGAGAGGAGGGCGCGCAGTGAGCCGCCCCATCGTCATCAAGAACGCGTCGCTGTACGGCGACACCCCCGCCACCCTCCTGATCGAGGACGGCGTCATCACCGCGGTCGCCCAGGACGCTGCCGATGTCGCGGCGCCGGACGATGCGGTGGTCATCGAGGCGGAGGGCCTCGTGGCCCTTCCGGGCCTGGTGGACCTTCACACCCACCTGCGCGAGCCCGGCCGCGAGGACGCCGAGACCATCGAGACCGGCTCGCGCGCCGCGGCTCGAGGCGGCTGGACCGCGGTCCACGCGATGGCCAACACCAATCCCGTCGCCGACACCGCCGGCGTGGTCGAGCAGGTCTACAGCCGGGGCCAGGAGATCGGCCTCGTGGACGTGTTCCCGGTGGGTGCCGTCACCGTGGGCCTCAAGGGCGAGCACCTGTCCGAGATGGGCGCCATGGCGAACTCGAAGGCGCGCGTCCGCCTGTTCTCCGACGACGGCGTCTGCGTCTACGACCCCGTCATCATGCGTCGCGCGCTCGAGTACGTGAAGGCGTTCGACGGCGCCGTGGTGCAGCACGCCCAGGACCTGCGCCTGACCGAGGGCTCCCAGATGCACGAGGGCGTCGTCAGCGCCGAGCTCGGGCTGGCGGGCTGGCCCGCCGTCGCCGAGGAGTCGATCGTCGCCCGCGACGCGCTGCTCGCCGAGCACGTCGGCTCCCGCGTCCACGTCCAGCACCTCAGCACCGCCGGCTCGGTCGAGATCATCCGCTGGGCGAAGGCCCGCGGCATCAACGTCACCGCCGAGGCCACGCCGCACCACCTGCTGCTGACCGACGAGTCCGCTCGCACCTACGACCCGCTGTTCAAGGTCAACCCGCCCCTGCGCACCCAGGCCGACGTCGACGCCCTCCGCGCCGCCGTGGCCGACGGCACCATCGACATCATCGCCACCGACCACGCCCCGCACGCGAGCGAGGACAAGGACTGCGAGTGGGCCGCCGCTTCGTTCGGCATGCTGGGTCTCGAGACCGCGCTCGGCGTCATCCAGAAGGTGCTGGTCGACACCGGCGCCGCGACCTGGCGCGACGTCGCCCGCCTCATGTCCGAGACCCCGGCCCGCATCGGCCTGGTCGACGACCGTCACGGCCGCCCGCTCGCCGCCGGCGAGCCCGCCAACATCACGCTGGTCGACCCGAACGCCGCCTGGACCGTCGACGCCGCCCAGCTGGCGTCGCGTGCCCGCAACACCCCGTACGGTGGCATCGAGCTGCCGGGCCGCGCAGTGGCCACGTTCCTGCGCGGCGTCCCCACCCATCTCGACACGCAGCTGGAAGGAGCCTTCGCATGAGGGCAGTGCTCGTCCTGGAGGACGGCCAGACGTTCGAGGGTCGCGCGTACGGCGCGACCGGCGAGACCCTCGGGGAGATCGTCTTCAACACCGGCATGACGGGGTACCAGGAGACCCTCACCGACCCGAGCTACCACAAGCAGATCGTCGTGATGACGGCGCCCCACATCGGCAACACCGGCGTCAACGACGAGGACGACGAGTCCCGCCAGTACTGGGTCGCCGGCTATGTGGTCCGCGACCCCGCCCGCCGCCCCTCCAACTGGCGCGCCCAGCGCAGCCTTGACGAGGACCTGGTCGCCCAGGGGATCGTCGGGATCTCCGGCATCGACACCCGCCAGCTCACCCGCGTGCTCCGCACCGCGGGCGTGATGCGCGCCGGCATCTTCTCCGGAGACGCGCTGGAGTCGGACGATGCGCTCCTCTCCAAGGTGCGCGGCGCCGCCGAGATGAAGGGCGCCCACCTCGCGGACGAGGTCAGCGTCGCCGAGCCCTATGTGGTCGAGCCGGTGGGGGAGCACAAGGCCCACGTGGTCGCGGTCGACCTGGGCATCAAGGCGATGACCCCCGAGCAGATGGCCCAGCGCGGCATCAAGGTGACGGTGGTGCCCTCGGCGACCACCGCATCGTCCATCCTGGCGATGAACCCGGACGGCGTCTTCTTCTCGAACGGCCCCGGCGACCCGGCCGCCGCCGAGCGCGCCGTCGCCACCCTGCGCGAGGTGCTCGACGCCAAGGTGCCGTTCTTCGGCATCTGCTTCGGCAACCAGATCCTGGGCCGCGCGCTCGGCTACGGCACCTACAAGCTGCAGTTCGGCCACCGCGGCATCAACCAGCCCGTCATGGACCGCACCACCGGCAAGGTGGAGATCACCGCGCACAACCACGGGTTCGCCGTCGACGCGCCGCTCGAGGGCGACTCGCAGTCGCCGTCCGGCTACGGCCGCGTCAAGGTCAGCCACGTGTGCCTGAACGACGACGTGGTCGAGGGCCTCGAATGCCTCGACATCCCGGCATTCTCCGTCCAGTACCACCCGGAGGCCGCGGCCGGTCCGCACGACGCCTCGTACCTCTTCGACCGCTTCCTCGACCTCATGAAGGGTGAGCGCTGAGCATGCCCAAGCGCGACGACATCAACTCCGTCCTCGTCATCGGCTCCGGGCCGATCGTCATCGGTCAGGCCTGCGAGTTCGACTACTCCGGCACCCAGGCCTGCCGCGTCCTCAAGTCCGAGGGCGTCCGCGTGATCCTCATCAACTCCAACCCGGCCACGATCATGACCGACCCGGAGTTCGCCGACGCCACCTACGTCGAGCCCATCACCACCGAGTGCATCGAGCGGATCATCGAGAAGGAGCGCCCCGACGCGCTCCTCCCGACCCTCGGCGGTCAGACCGCCCTCAACGCCGCCATCGCCGTCGCGGAGGCGGGCATCCTCGAGAAGTACGACGTCGAGCTGATCGGCGCCAACCTCGAGGCCATCAACCTGGGTGAGAACCGCGAGCTGTTCAAGGGCGTGGTCGAGCGCTGCGGCGCCGACTCCGCGAAGTCCGTCATCTGCCACACCATGGACGAGTGCCTCGCCGCAGCCGAGGAGCTCAACTACCCCGTGGTGGTCCGTCCCTCCTTCACGATGGGCGGCCTGGGCTCGGGCTTCGCGTACGACGAGGCCGACCTCCGCCGCATCGCCGGCGCCGGGCTGCACTACTCGCCGACCACCGAGGTGCTCCTCGAGGAGTCCATCCTCGGCTGGAAGGAGTACGAGCTCGAGCTCATGCGCGACAAGCACGACAACGTCGTGGTGGTCTGCTCGATCGAGAACGTCGACCCCGTGGGCGTCCACACCGGAGACTCCGTCACCGTGGCTCCCGCGCTGACCCTGACGGACCGCGAGTACCAGCGCATGCGCGACGTCGGCATCGCGATCATCCGCGAGGTGGGCGTCGACACCGGCGGCTGCAACGTGCAGTTCGCCGTCGAGCCCGACACGGGCCGCCTGATCGTGATCGAGATGAACCCGCGCGTGTCGCGCTCCTCGGCGCTGGCGTCGAAGGCGACCGGCTTCCCGATCGCCAAGATCGCGGCCCGCCTCGCGATCGGCTACGCGCTCGACGAGATCCCGAACGACATCACCGGCTCCACGCCGGCGAGCTTCGAGCCCACCCTCGACTACATCGTGGTCAAGGTGCCCCGCTTCGCGTTCGAGAAGTTCCCGGCCGCCGACCCGGTGCTCACGACCACCATGAAGTCGGTGGGCGAGGCCATGTCCCTGGGACGCTCCTTCACCGAGGCGCTCGGCAAGGCGCTCCGCTCGATCGACAAGAAGGGCATGAACTTCCACTGGGACGGCCCGGCGCCCGCGGGCGACGACCTCGCCGAGCTGATCGAGGCCATCACGGTCCCCACGGAGAAGCGCTTCATCCAGGTGCAGCAGTGCCTGCGCGCCGTCGAGGCCGGCACCATCGCCCTCGAGGACGTCTTCGACGCCTGCCGCATCGACCCCTGGTTCCTCGACCAGATGCTGTTGATGAACGAGGTCGCGACCCGCGTGGCGACCGCGACGGCGCTCGACGCCAAGGTGCTGCGCGAGGCCAAGTCGCACGGCCTGTCCGACCAGCAGATCGCGGACCTCCGCGGCCTCAAGGTCAACGAGGTGTTCCAGATCCGCAAGGCCCTGGGCGTGACCCCCGTGTTCAAGACCGTGGACACGTGCGCCGCCGAGTTCGAGGCCCGCACGCCGTACCACTACAGCTCGTACGACGCCGAGACCGAGGTGCAGCCCCGCGACCGCGAGGCCGTGATCATCCTGGGCTCGGGTCCGAACCGTATCGGGCAGGGCATCGAGTTCGACTACTCGTGCGTCCACGCCGCTCTGACGCTCAAGGACCGCTACGAGACCATCATGGTCAACTGCAACCCCGAGACCGTCTCCACCGACTACGACACCGCGAACCGCCTCTACTTCGAGCCGCTGACGTTCGAGGACGTCATGGCGATCTACGAGGCGGAGAAGGCCGTGGGCCCGGTGAAGGGCATGTTCGTCCAGCTGGGCGGTCAGACCCCGCTGTCCCTCGCGCAGCGCCTCGCCGACGCGGGCGTGCCCATCCTGGGCACCAGCCCCGAGGCGATCGACAACGCCGAGGACCGCGCCGCCTTCGGCCGCGTGCTCGACGCCGCCGAGCTGCCCGCCCCCGCCTACGGCACGGCCCACGGCATCGACCAGGCCGTCGAGATCGCCGAGTCCATCGGCTACCCGGTGCTGGTGCGCCCCTCGTACGTGCTCGGCGGCCGCGGCATGGAGATCGTCTACGACCGGGCCCAGCTCGAGGACTACGGCACCCGCATGGACTCGATCGGCGACCACGCCACGGACGCGCCTCTGCTGGTGGACCGCTTCCTCGACGACGCGATCGAGATCGACGTCGACGCCCTGTACGACGGCGAGGAGATGTTCCTCGGCGGCGTCATGGAGCACATCGAGGAGGCCGGCATCCACTCCGGCGACTCCGCCTGCGTGCTGCCGCCGTTCTCGCTGTCGAAGGCGGAGCTCGACCGCATCCGCGTGTCCACCGAGGCTCTCGCCAAGGGCATCGGCGTGCGCGGCCTCATGAACGTCCAGTACGCGCTCGTGTCCGACGTGCTCTACGTCCTCGAGGCGAACCCGCGCGCGTCGCGCACCGTGCCGTTCGTCGCCAAGGCCACCGGGATCCCGCTCGCGAAGGCGGCCTCGGAGGTCATGGCCGGCGCGACCATCGCCGAGCTGCGCGCCTCCGGCATGCTGCCCGAGCACGACGCGGCCACGGTCGACATGGCCCAGCGCGTCGCCGTGAAGGAGGCCGTGCTGCCCTTCAAGCGCTTCCGCACCCACGAGGGGATCGCGGTCGACTCCGTGCTCGGCCCCGAGATGCGCTCGACCGGCGAGGTGATGGGCTTCGACGAGACCTTCCCGCTCGCGTTCGCGAAGTCGCAGGCCGCCGCCTTCGGCGGGCTGCCCACGGGCGGCAAGGCGTTCATCTCGATCTCCGACCGCGACAAGCGCTCGATCACCTTCCCGGTGGCGCGTCTGCGCCAGCTCGGCTTCGAGATCCTCGCGACCGCCGGCACCGCGCAGGTCCTCCAGCGCATGGGCATCCCCTCGACCGTGGTCCGGAAGAACTCGGAGGGCCGTGGCCCCCATGGCGAGCCGACCATCGTCGACCTCATCCACGAGGGCGGCGTCGACCTGATCGTCAACACCCCCTCGGGCCAGGGCGCGCGCGCCGACGGCTACGAGATCCGCGCCGCGGCGACCGCTGCCGACATCGCGATGGTCACCACCACGCAGCAGCTCTCGGCGGCGGTGCTCGCCATCGAGGCGCTGCAGGCCGGCCCCTTCGACGTCCTCAGCCTGCAGGACGCCGCCGCCGGCTGATGCGGCACCCGGGGACGCGCCGGGCGGGTTCGCACCCGCGTGGCGCGTCCCCTGCGCATGTTCAAATTCGCAGGTAGAGTGATTGATGAGCGGCCCCGGGCCGCGTCAGGGAGGTTCCAGATGGCGTTCGGCGCCCAGCTCGCGGCAGCGATGGACCGGCACGGTCCCCTGTGCGTCGGCATCGACCCCCACGCGGGCCTCCTGGCGGCGTGGGGCCTGCCCGACACCGCCGACGGCCTGCGCGCGTTCTCGGACGCCGTGCTCGACGCCGCCGCCGGTGGCTGCGCGGCCGTGAAGCCGAACGCAGCCTTCTACGAGCGTCACGGATCCGCGGGCGTCGCCGTGCTCGAGCACGTGCTCGGCCGGTCCCGGGAGCTCGGGCTCCTCACCGTCCTCGACGCTAAGCGCGGCGACATCGGCTCGACCATGCAGGGCTACGCCGAGTCCTACCTGGCGCCCGGCGCGCCCCTCGAGGCGGACTCCGTGACCGTCTCCCCGTACCTGGGCTTCGGGTCCCTGAAGCCGGCCCTCGACCTTGCCGCCGAGCACGGCAAGGGCGTCTTCGTGCTCGCCCTCACCTCGAACCCCGAGGGCGCATCGGTCCAGCACGCCATCGCGCCGGACGGCAGAGCCGTCGCGGCCGTGGTCGCCGACGAGGCGGCCGCGATCAACAGCGGAGCAGAGCCCATGGGTGACATCGGGCTCGTGGTGGGCGCCACCGTCGGCGACGCCGTGCACCGTCTGGGCATCGATCTCGACCGGGTCAACGGTCCGCTCCTGTCGCCCGGTGTGGGTGCGCAGGGGGCCGGACCAGCGGAGTTGTCCCTGGTCTTCGGGAACGCGAAGGCTCGCGTGCTCGTCAATCAGTCGAGGGGCGTGCTGTCCGCGGGCCCCGACGTCGAGAGGTTGCGGACGGCCGTCCTGGACGCGTCCGCCGCAGCCGCCAGCATCCTGCGCTGAAGGTCCCCCTCAGCCGGGTCGAGCAAGGAAGGGAGAGGCCATGGCCACTCCGGAACTGACCGACGAGCAGCGCGCCGCCGCGCTCGTGAAGGCCACCGCGGTCCGGTCCGCGCGTCGCGTGTTCAAGGAGGAGCTCGCGCGTGGGGAGATGAGCCTCGGTGAGGCCATCCGCAAGGCGAAGGCGGACGACGCCCTCGCCGGCATCCGCGTCAAGGACCTGCTGCAGTGCCTCCCCGGGATCGGGCCCAAGCGCGCCCAGATCGTGATGGAGGAGATCGGGATCTCGCTGGCCCGCCGCATCCGCGGACTGGGGCAGCACCAGGTCGACGCCCTGCTCGAACGCGAGCGCCGATGAGTCGACTCGTCGTCCTTGCCGGCCCGACGGCGGTCGGCAAGGGGACGGTCGTACGCGCCCTGCGGGATCTCGATCCCGACGTCTACATCTCGGTCTCGGCCACGACGCGCGATCCGCGTCCGGGCGAGATCGACGGCGTCCATTACCACTTCATCTCCCCGGAGGACTTCGACCGCCGCGTGGAGGCGGGGGAGTTCCTCGAGTGGGCCGTGGTGCACGGGGTCAACCGCTACGGGACCCTCCGGGGTCCCGTCGACGAGCGGCTCGCGCACGGCCAGAGCGTGCTCCTGGAGATCGACCTCCAGGGCGCGCGCCAGGTCAAGGAGACGATGCCGGAGGCCCACTTCGTGTTCCTCGCGCCCCCGTCGTGGGAGGAGCTGGTCGACCGCCTGGTCGGTCGCGGCACCGAGTCCGAGGAGGAGCGCGAGCGCCGCCTCGCCACCGCGCGGGTCGAGCTGGCCGCCGAGAGCGAGTTCGACCAGACCATCGTCAACGACACCGTCGAGCGCGCCGCGACCGAGCTCCTCGGCGTGGTGCGCGCGAGCGGGTAGACTACTGCGAGTCTTTGCGTACGTATAAGGAGTGAACGTGGCCGGAACCATCGCCAACCCCGAGGGCATCACCAACCCGCCGATCGACAAGCTGCTCACGCAGGTCGAGTCGAAGTACGCCCTGGTGATCTACGCCTCGAAGCGTGCGCGTCAGATCAACTCGTACTACGAGGCCCTCGGCGAGGGTCACTTCGAGAACGTCGGCCCGCTCGTCGAGGCCGACTCGACGGACAAGCCGCTCTCGGTCGCGCTGCGCGAGCTGGGCGAGGGCGACCTGCTCGTCCTCGGCGACTCCGCCGCCGAGTAGGACCGACGTGCGCGTCCTCCTGGGCGTCACCGGGGGCGTGGCGGCCTACAAGGTCGCCATCGTCCTCAGGCGGCTCAAGGAGGACGGCCACACGGTTCGGGTGGTCCCCACGCGGGCCGCGCTCGAGTTCGTCGGACGCGCCACGTGGGAGGCCCTGTCGGGCCTGCCCGCGACCTCCGAGACGTTCGACAACGTCCCCGCGGTCGAGCATGTGCGGCTCGGCCAGCAGGCCGACGTGGTGCTGGTCGCCCCGGCGACCGCCGACTTCCTCGCGCAGGTCGCCCACGGCGAGGCGCGGGACCTGCTGGGCAACGCGCTCCTCGCGACCCGCGCCCCGGTGATGCTCGCCCCGGCGATGCACACGGAGATGTGGGAGAAGCCCTCGACGCAGGCCAACGTCGCGACCCTGCGCGAGCGCGGGATCCACGTGCTCGACCCTGCGGTGGGGCGCCTCACCGGGCCCGACTCGGGACCCGGACGCCTGCCCGAGCCCGAGGCGATCGTCGCCGAGCTGTACGCCGTCGCGGACGGCGCCGTCGGAGCCGGGCGCATGCGACCCGTCGACCGCGAGCCCGGCGGCGGCTGGGGCGACCTGACCGGCGTCCGCATCGTCATCTCCGCCGGCGGCACGCGCGAGCCGCTCGACGCCGTCCGCTTCCTGGGCAACCGGTCCTCGGGACACCAGGGCTTCGCGCTGGCCGAGGCGGCCCGCGAGCGCGGCGCGCTCGTCACGGTGGTCGCCGCGAACGTGACGCTGCCGCTGTCGGAGGGCGTCGCCCGCGTCGACGTGGAGACGTCCGCGGAGCTCGCGGAGGCGGTGCGCGCCGCCGCCGCCGATGCCGACGTGGTGATCATGGCCGCCGCCGTCGCCGACTTCCGGCCCGCGGAGACGTCCGCGAGCAAGATCAAGAAGGACAGCACGGGCTCCCTCACGCTCACGCTCGTGGAGACCGAGGACATCCTGCGGTCGCTTGTCGAGGAGGGCGCCCCCGGCCGTACGGTCGTGGGCTTCGCGGCGGAGACGGGCGACGATGCTGCGTCCGCCCTCGAGCACGCGCAGGCCAAGGCGCGGCGCAAGGGCGCGGACCTGCTGGTGTTCAACCCGGTCGGCGCCGGCCGGGGCTTCGGCGACGTCCCCAACGAGGTGACGATGCTCGACGCCGGGGGAGAGGTGCGCGGCACGGCCGCCGGCACCAAGCTCGCGGTCGCGCACGCGGTCCTCGACGCGATCGTCGCCGTCCGCACCTGACGGTCGGACGTCCGCCACCGGATCTCGTCTTCTATGCCCGGTTGACGGGCTCCCGTGTGTCGATCTGGTGGCGCACGTCCGGTCCGTGCGCGGCAGGGGGTGAGCGGAGGGCGGGGAGACAAGGGCGGACGGGAGCGCGTCGGGCCCCGCCACTATGCTGACCGGCATGAGCTCCCTGCGCCTGTTCACGTCCGAGTCGGTGACCGAGGGGCACCCCGACAAGATCTGCGACCAGGTCTCGGACGCGATCCTGGACGAGATGCTCCGCCAGGACCCGGGCTCGCGCGTCGCGGTCGAGACCATGGTCACCACGGGACTGGTGCACGTGGCCGGCGAGGTGAGCACCGAGGCGTACGTCGACATCCCGGGGACCATCCGCGGCGTGGTGAACGACATCGGCTACACCTCCTCGCGGGTCGGCTTCGACGGCGACTCCTGCGGCGTGTCCGTGTCGATCGGCGAGCAGTCGCCCGACATCTGGATGGGCGTCGGCCACGCGACGGACTCGGAGAACGACGAGCTCGGCGCCGGCGACCAGGGCCTGATGTTCGGCTACGCCTGCCGCGACACCCCCGAGCTGATGCCCGTCCCGATCCACCTCGCGCACGCCCTGACACAGCGCCTCGCGCAGGTGCGCCGCAGCGGCGAGGTCGACGGCCTGCGCCCCGACGGCAAGGCGCAGGTCACCATCGGCTACGACGGCGACCGTGCCGTGTCCGTCGACACCGTGGTGCTGTCCACCCAGCACGAGGAGCGCATCGCCACCGCCGATCTGCGAGCGGCCATCGAGGAGGTCGTGATCGGCCCCGTGCTGGCGGGCTACGAGCTCGACGCCTCCGCGCATCGGTCCCTCATCAACCCGACCGGCCGCTTCGAGATCGGCGGCCCCAAGGGCGACGCCGGTCTGACCGGCCGCAAGATCATCGTCGACACGTACGGCGGCATGGCACGCCACGGTGGCGGGGCGTTCTCCGGCAAGGACCCGTCGAAGGTGGACCGCAGCGCGGCGTACGCCATGCGCTGGGTGGCCAAGAACGTGGTCGCCGCGGGCCTCGCCGACCGCTGCGAGGTCCAGGTCGCCTACGCGATCGGCACCGCGCACCCCGTGGGCCTCTACGTCGAGACGTTCGGCACGTCGACGGTCCCCGAGGACCGCATCGTCGCCGCGATCCGCGAGGTGTTCGACCTGCGTCCCGGCGCGATCATCGAGGCGCTCGACCTGAGGCGCCCGATCTACCGGGCCACCGCCGCGTACGGCCACTTCGGGCGCGAGCTGCCGGAGTTCACGTGGGAGCGGCTCGACCGCGTCGACGCGCTCCGGAGCGTCGTATAGCCGCCTCCCCGCCCCGCACTGTCGCGCACGTGTGCGTCGACAGCGCCCTGCCGCACCTCGACCGGCCCTTCGACTACGCGGTGCCCGACACGCTGATCGAGAAGGTCGCCGTGGGGTCCCGCGTGCGGGTGCGCTTCGCGGGCCGGCTGGTCTCCGGGGTGGTGACCGCGCTGTCGGACTCGAGCGACTTCGAAGGATCGCTCGCCCCGATCCACTCGTCGGCGGGAACCGCGAGCTTCACCCCGCAGGCGATCGCCTTCGCCGGAGCTGTCGCGCGCCGGTACGGCGGCAGCCTGTGGGACGTGCTCCGGCTCATGGCGCCGCCCCGGGTGGCGGCCGTGGAGTCCCGCGAGTGGGGCGTCGTGTCGCCGGACGATGCGCTGCTCGCCGCCGCGGCCGACGCCCTCGAGCCCGCCGCCGCCGCGCTCGGGCTGCCGACGGCCGAGCTCGCCCGCGGCGCTCGCCTGGTGTGGGACGCGATCCCCGCCCAGGACCGCTCGCACGGCCTGCCGATCGAGGCGCTGCTCGCGCCCGCGACGCGCCTCGCCGCAGACGGCCAGAGCGCGATCGTGGTGCTCCCGGACGCGCGCGCGGTCGCCGCGGCCGTCGGGGCGCTCCGTCGACAGGGCCTCTCCCGCTGGAGCACCCGGTCCGGAGGCCAGTTCACGGTGCTGCAGGCCGACGACGGCGCACAGACCCGGTACGCGAGCTACCTCGCCGCCATGCACGGCGAGGCGCGGCTCGTCATCGGGACGCGCGCCGCGATCCTGCAGCCGGTGCCGGCCCTGGGGCTGGTGGTCCTGTGGGACGACGGCGCCCCGATCTACGACGAGCCGCACGCCCCGTACCCGCACGCCCGCACCCTCGCCGCCATGCGCGCGGACGAGACGGGCGCGGGGACGCTGATCGCGGGCTACGCGCCCTCGGTCGACGCGATGGCGCTCGTGGCGCATGGCTGGGCCGTGCGCGCCGTCGCCGACCGCGGGGTCGCGCGCGAGCTCACGCCGCTGATCGACCCCATGGACGGCGAGCGCCGCACCATCGAGGGCGCGAGCGGCTGGCATTGGATGCCGGGGTCGGTGTGGCGCCGGGCCCGCGCGGCGCTGGACAGGGGTCCCGTCGGGATCGTCGTGCCGCGCGCCGGCTACGTGCGGGCCACCGCCTGCGCACGATGCGACGCGTGGGCGGAGTGCCCCGCGTGCGGCGGAGCGCTTCGCAAGGACGGGGCGACCGCTCCGTTGCGCTGCGGCGACTGCGGTGCCGAGCACCCCGACTGGCACTGCCCCGAATGCCACGCCCGGGCGACCAAGCAGCTGCGCCAGGGGGTCGAGCGGATCGCGGAGCAGGTGCATGCGATGGCCGGCGACACGCCCGTCGCGGTCTCGGCAGGCGCGGTCGGGACCCTTCCCGACGGCTCCGTCACCGAGGGCTTCGTGGTCGCGACCCCCGCCGCCCTGCCCGCCGTCGACGGCGGCTACGCGTGCATCGTGATCGTCGGCGCCGACACGCCGGCGGGCGGCGCGCTCGGCGCGGAGCTGCAGGCGCTCCGCTGGTGGCTCGGCATCGCGGCGCTCGCGCGCCCGCGCGGCGACGGCGGCGAGGTCATCGCCGTGGGCGACCTGCCGCCGGCCGTGCGCAGCGCGCTGGTGGGATGGGGTGCGGGTGAGGCCGCGGTCGATGCGTACGCCGAGCGCGCCGACCTGGGCCTGCCGCCGAACCGCCGCGCGATCCGCCTGTGGGGAGAGCCGCCCGTCATCACGCTCGCGACGTCGGTCCCCGTCGAGGGAGAACGCATCGAGCGCCATCGCGACGTGACCGTGCTGCCCGCCCCGGACGGCGTCACGCTGCTGGCGACCCGGCGGGTCGCAGGCGCCGTCGTCGACGCGCTGCGGGCGCGCCAGCAGGCGCTCTCACGGTCGGGCGAGGGCGAGCTCCGCATCCGTGTGGACGCGCCGCTCGAGGTGCGCTGACGGCCCCGGCGACTCCGACGCCGACGGAGGCCGGGCATCGTCCCGCCCCTAAACTGGAGCCATGCGCCTCCTCTTCGCCGGCACGCCCGAGATCGCCGTCCCGACGCTGCAGGCCCTGGAGGACGCCGGTCATGAGGTGGTGGTCGTGCTCACCCAGCCCGACGCCCCCGGACGGCGGGGGAGGACCCTGCACCCGTCGCCCGTCAAGGCGCACGCGCTCGAGCGCGGCCTCGACGTCTGGACCCCGGAGAAGGCATCCGCTCCCGACGTGGTCGAGCGGATCCGCGCCCTCGAGATCGACGCGGCGGCCGTGGTCGCCTACGGGCAGATCCTGCGTCCGGCGCTGCTCGACGCGGTGCGACTCGCGTGGGTGAACCTGCACTTCTCCGTGCTGCCGGCCTGGCGCGGGGCCGCGCCGGTCCAGCGCGCGATCATGGCAGGGGACGACCTGACGGGTGCCAGCACCTTCGTGATCGAGAAGGGTCTCGACACGGGCCCAGTCATCGGCGTGCTCACCGAGCGGATCCGCGTCACCGACACCGCCGGCACGCTGCTCGAGCGGCTCGCGGAGGTGGGCGCGCCCCTGATGGTGCAGTCCCTGGAGGCGCTCGACAGCGGCGCCGCGCGCCCCCAGCCTCAGGACGACGACGGGGTCAGCTACGCGCACAAGCTCACGCGCGACGATGCCTACGTGCGCTGGGACCTGTCGGCGCACCTGGTCGACCGCCGCATCCGGGGATGCACGCCCGCCCCCGGGGCGTGGACCACGCTGCCGGACGGCACAGTCGCCAAGCTGGGCCCCGTCTCGCCCCGCCCGCAGCGCGGACGCACGGCGCCGGGCCAGCTCCGCCAGGAGGACGGCGAGGTGCTGGTCGGCACGGGCACGGAACCGGTCGCGCTGGGCTGGATCGCGCCCGCGGGGAAGAAGCCGATGGACGCCGCCGCATGGTGGCGGGGCGCGCGACTGGGCGAGGGCGCCCAGCTGGGGGAGGCATGAGCCGCGCCCGGGACGTCGCCTACGACTGCGTGATGGCGGTCTCGACGGAGGGCGCCTACGCGAACCTGCTGCTCCCGACCCTGCTCGAGCGGGCGGGGCTCGACGGCCGCGACGCCGGGTTCGTCACCGAGCTCGCGTACGGCGCGCTCCGCATGCGCGGCCTGTACGACGCGATCATCGCCCACGCCGCGCGGCGCGACCCGCAGGACCTCGACGCCGAGCTGCGTGTCGCGCTCTGGCTCGGCTGCCACCAGGCGCTCGCCATGCGCGTGCCGGCGCATGCCGCGGTCAACGAGACGGTGGACCAGGTCCGTCGCGAGCGGGGCGCCGGGGCCGCCAAGCTCGCCAACGCCGTGATGCGGCGCGTCACCGAGCGGGGCGCCGACGCCTGGCTGTCCCTGGTCGCCCCCGGCGACACCCCGGCCTCGCGCGCCGTGCGCCACTCCCACCCGGAGTGGGTGGTCGAGGAGCTGACGCGAGCGCTGGTCGCCGACGGCCGTGCCGCCGAGACGGTCGCGCTTCTCGAGGCCGACAACTCGCCGGCACGCGTGACGCTGGTGGCGCGCCCGGGCCTGGTCGACCGTGACGCCCTCGCCCACGACGCCGGGGGCGAGGCGGGCGAGTACTCGCCGTGGTCCGTGGTCATGGCGGGCGGGCGGCCCGGGGACCTCGCGGCCGTCGCCGACGGCACCGCGGCGGTGCAGGACGAGGGCAGCCAGATCGTGGCCGGCGCCCTCGCGCTCGCCCAGCCCGTCGAGCCCGGCGAGCGCTGGCTCGACCTCTGTGCGGGCCCCGGGGGGAAGTCCGCCCTGCTGGGCGCCCTCGCGGCCGAGGGGGCGGCCACGCTCGACGCCGTCGAGCTCCACCCGCACCGCGCGGACCTGGTGCGCCGCTCCGTCCGGGCCGTGCCCGAGGAGGTCGTCACCGTGCACACCGCGGACGGCACCGCGTGGGGCGAGAGCGAGGCCTACGACCGCATCGTCCTCGACGCCCCGTGCACCGGCCTGGGCGCGCTGAGGCGCCGCCCCGAGGCGCGCTGGCGACGTCACCCGGAGGACCTCGAGGACCTGGTCGGGCTCCAGCGGCGGCTGCTGGCGAACGCCGAGCGTCTGCTGGCGCCCGGCGGGCTGCTCGCCTACATCACGTGCTCGCCGGTGGTCGCCGAGACCCGGGAGATCGTCGCCGGCTCCTCGCTGCGCCAGCTCGACGCCCGCGAGGCCGTCGCGGCCGTCACCGGCACGCCGGCCCGCTTCTGGGGTCCGGGCCCGCACGTCCAGCTCTGGACCCACGTCCACGGCACGGACTCGATGTTCCTTGCGCTGCTGGAGAAGCCCGCGGTCTGAACGCTGTCATGTCCGCGCTAGTCTCGCTCGTAGGGCCTTTCGAGGGAGAGACATGACCCGTCCCGGCGACGCCGCCTACCTGTCCACCCAGCGCGCGAACCTGCTGCGCTTCCTTCCCGCCGCCCAGGCGCCCGGAGGCTTCGGCTGGCTCGACGAGGAGGGCGTGATCGACCCGTCGCATCCCGTCGAGCTGTGGATCACCTGCCGCATGACCCACGTGGCGGCCCTGGGCGCGCTGGCCGACGAGCCCGCCGCCGCCGGCGGCCCGGACCGCGACGAGCTCCTCGCGCTCGCCGCCCACGGCGTCGCCGCGCTCGCCGACGGGCCGCTGCACGACGACGCCCACGGGGGCTGGTTCGCGGCCGTCGTCGACGGCGCGCCCACCGTGACGACCAAGCAGGCGTACGGCCATGCCTTCGTCGTGCTCGCCGCCTCGTCCGCGACCGCGGCCGGCGTGCCCGGCGCCGAGGCGCTGCTCGCGGAGGCCCTGGCCGTCTCCGAGCGGCGGTTCTGGGACGACGCCGAGGGCCTGTCCGTCGAGGAGTGGGACGCCGCCTGGACCACGCTCGACGCCTACCGCGGCATCAACGCCAACATGCACACCGTCGAGGCCTACCTCGCCGCGGGTGACGTCACCGGCGATGCCGTCTGGCACGAGCGAGCGGGCCGCATCGCCGCCCGCGTCGCGTCCTGGGCCGCCGCCAACGACTGGCGCATCCCCGAGCACTTCGACGCCGACTGGTCCCCGATGCTCGAGTTCAACCGTGACGAGCCCGCCCACCCGTTCCGGCCCTACGGCGCCACCGTCGGCCACGGGCTGGAATGGGCCCGGCTGCTCGTCGACGCCGATGCGACGCTCGGCGAACGCGCCCCGGCCGGCCTCACCGCGGCCGCCGTCGCGCTGTACGACCGCGCCGTGTCGGACGGCTGGGACGCCGACGGTGCCGCGGGCTTCGTGTACACGACCGGCTGGGACGGCACCCCCGTGGTGCGGGAGCGCATGCACTGGGTGCTCGCCGAGGCGGTCAACGCCGCGCAGGCCCTCGGCCTCGCGACCGGGGACGACCGCTACGCCGACGACGCCGCCGCGTGGTGGGGGTACGCCGACGAGCACCTGATCGACCATGCGCGCGGCTCCTGGCACCACGAGCTCGACGTCGCCAACCGCCCCGCCGGCACCGTGTGGCCCGGCAAGCCGGACCTCTACCACGCCTACCAGGCGGCGCTGCTGCCCGAGCTGCCGCTGGTGCCGTCCTTCGCGACCGCGCTGCGCGACGGCGGCCCGCTGGGCACCGCGATCCTCACGGTCGGCGAATGCGTGCTCGACGTGGTGCGCATGCCCGACGGAACCGAGGCGGCGCACGCGGGCGGCAGCCCTGCCAACGTGGCCGTCGGTCTCTCGAGGCTGGGCCAGCAGGTGCGCCTCCTGACCGAGCTCGGCGACGACGCCGCGGCCGTGCCGATCCGCGCGCACCTCGACGCGTCCGGCGTCGCGACGGTGATCGCGCCCTCGTCCGTGCGCACCCCGGTCGCGACCGCCGTGATCGGCCCCGACGGCGCCGCGACCTACGAGTTCGACATCGCGTGGACCCTCGAGGCGGGCGGGCTCGACCTGGACGCCGGCCACCTGCACACCGGCTCGATCGCCGCCCACCTCGACCCCGGGGCGGCTGCCGTGACCGCCATGGTCGAGGCGGCGCGGGGGCACGCGACCGTCTCCTACGACCCGAACGTGCGGCCCTCGCTGGTGGGGGACCGCGCCGAGGTGGTGGCGCGCACCGAGCACCTGGTGGCGCTGTCGGACGTGGTGAAGGCGTCCGACGAGGACCTGCTGTGGCTGTACCCGGGCGTCGACACCGACGAGGCCGTGCGCGCGTGGTCGCTCCTGGGCCCCGCGCTGGTGGTCGCCACGCTCGGCGCCGAGGGCTCGCTGGCCTGCCTGCGCGGCCACATGATCGCGATCGCGCCGCTCCACGTCGACGTGGTCGACACCGTCGGGGCGGGCGACTCGTACATGGCGGCGCTGCTGGACGGCCTCGCGCGGGCACGCCTGCTCGGACCCCAGGGACGCCAGGAGCTGGCCGCCGTGGACTCCGCCACCGTCGAGGACATCGTCTCCCGCGCCGCGCGTGCCGCGGCGATCACCGTGTCCCGCGCCGGGGCCAACCCTCCGACCCTGACGGAGCTCGACGGCTCCTGACCCCGCCCCGCGTCGGTGGTGCCAGGCGTGCCGCACTAGGCTCGGATCATGGCCATCCAGATCGCTCCGAGCATCCTGTCGGCCGACTTCGCGAACCTCGAGCGCGACATCGTCGCCGTGGCCGAGGCCGACTGGCTGCACGTCGACGTGATGGACGGGCACTTCGTGCCGAACCTGACGCTCGGCCTGCCCGTGGTGGAGCGGATCGCCCAGGTCTCGCCGCTGCCCATCGACGCGCACCTCATGATCGAGGATCCCGACCGGTGGGCCCCGCGCTACGCGGAGGTGGGGGCCACCTCGGTGACGTTCCACCTCGAGGCGGCACGCGACCCGCGCACCATCGCGGCCGACCTGCGGAGCCTGGGCGCGCGGGCCTCGTGCGCGATCAAGCCCGGCACGCCGGTCGAGGATGTGCTGCCGCTCATCGACACGCTCGACATGGTGCTGATCATGACCGTCGAGCCCGGATTCGGCGGGCAGTCCTTCATGGAGGACATGATGCCCAAGTTCCGCACCCTCCGTGCCGCGGTCGAGGCCGCGGGCTCCGACCTGTGGATCCAGGCCGACGGGGGCGTGGCAAGGGAGACGATCGCCACGGTCGTCGAGTCCGGCGGCGACGTCCTGGTGGCGGGCTCGGCCGTCTACGGAGCCGACGACCGCGGCGGCGAGATCCGCGCGCTCCGGGAGCTGGGCCAGGAGGCCTGCCATCACTGCTGACCGCGACCCGTCCGCGACGTCCGTCGACGCCGCGTGGCTCGAGCGCGCCACCGCGCTGTCCGTCAACGGGCCCGCCTACGGCCCGAACCCCCGCGTCGGTTGCGTCCTGGTCGGGGCGGACGGGACGATGCTGGGGGAGGGCTGGCATCGCGGCGCCGGCACCCCGCACGCCGAGCCGGCGGCGATCGCCGACGCGGCCGCGCGGGGCCACGAGGTCGCGGGAGCGACGGCCTACGTGACGCTGGAGCCCTGCTCCCACACGGGCCGCACCGGACCCTGCACCGACGCTCTCACGCGCGCCGGCGTGGCTGCGGTGCGGTACGCCGTGGCGGACCCGAACCCGGAGGCGCAGGGCGGGGGAGCGGTGCTGCTCGCCCGCGGGATCGATGCCCGGCACGTGCCCTACGGCCCCGCCGCCCAGGTCAACCGCCGCTGGCTCGGCGCGGTCGAGCACGGTCGCCCGTGGGTCATCGCCAAGTGGGCGCAGACCCTCGACGGCCGGACGGCCGCCGCGGACGGCACCAGCTTCTGGATCACGGGGGAGGAGGCCCGCGCGCACGCGCACGGCGTCCGCGCCCAGGTCGACGCGATCCTGGTGGGCACGGGCACCGTGCGGGTCGACGACCCCGAGCTCTCGGCCCGCCCGCCGGGCGACGCCGCCGCCCATCAGCCGCTGCGCGCCGTGATGGGGCTCGGCGCCACTCCCGGCGCCAAGGTCTGGCGCGACTCCCACGCGGTGCAGCTGGCCACCCATGACCCCCACGCGGCCCTGACGGAGCTCGCCTCGCGAGAGGTGCGCACGGTGGTGGTCGAGGGAGGCGCCACCGTCACGACCGCCTTCCTGCGGGCCGGGCTGGTCGACGAGCTCCACGTGTACGTCGCCCCGGCCCTGCTCGGGGCGGGCACCGCGGCCGTCGGCGACCTGGGAATCGGGACCATGGCCGGGGCGTTGAGGGCTCAGGATGTGACCGCGACCGCCCTCGGCGTCGATACGCTGGTCACCGCCTTCTTCCAGAGAGGACAGATCTAGATGTTCACCGGCATCGTCGAGACGCTCGGCGCCGTCGTGGCAGTGGAGCACGCGGGTGCCCGGTCACGGCTCACCATCGAGGCCCCCGGCCTCACCGACCTGGTCCACGGCGAGTCGATCGCCGTCAACGGCGTGTGCCTGACCGTCGCGGCGCACGAGGGCTCCTCGTGGACCGCCGACGTCATGCGCATCACGCTCGAGACGACCGCGCTCGCCGGCATCGCCGCGGGCGATCGCGTGAACCTCGAGCGGGCGATGCCCGCGAACGGACGGCTCGGCGGCCATCTCATGCAGGGTCATGTCGACGGCGTCGCGACGCTCGTGGCGCGCGACTCCCAGCCCGAGTGGGATGATCTGACCTTCGAGATCCCCGCGGCTCTCGAGCGCTACGTGGTCCGCAAGGGCTCGATCGCGCTCAACGGCGTCTCGCTGACCGTGGCGGAGCTCGACGGGCTCAGGGCGACCGTGTCCCTGATCCCGACCACGCTGGAGGAGACCACGTTCGGCTCCTTCCAGGTGGGCGACCAGGCGAACGTCGAGGTCGACGTGATCGCGAAGTACGTGGAGAAGATGATGGTGAAGGCATGAACCCGGAGACCCGTGCGCTCGTCGAGCGCGCGCTCGAGGACCTGAAGGCGGGCAAGCCGGTGCTGGTGTCCGACTCGCGCGACCGCGAGGACGAGGCCGACTTCATCATGGCCGCCGGCACCACCACCGCGGACTGGGTCGCGTGGGGCATCCGCCACTCGAGCGGCTACCTGTGCGCGCCCATGCCCTCGGACCGAGCGGACTCGCTCAACCTGCCGCTGATGGTGCCGTCGAGCCAGGACCCCCGCCGCACCGCGTACACGGTGTCGGTCGACGCCGCGACCGGCGTCGGGACGGGCATCTCCGCCGTGGACCGCCACCACACGCTGCGGGTGCTCGCGGACCCGACGGCCACGGCCGACGACCTCATCCGCCCGGGCCACATCCTGCCGCTGCGGGCCGTGCCCGGCGGCGTCCTGCATCGTCCCGGCCACACCGAGGCGTGCGTCGACCTCTGCCGCCTCGCGGGCCTCGAGCCCGTCGGCGTGATCGGCGAGATGGTCAACGACGACGGCACGATGATGCGCCAGGGCGACGCGACCGCGATCGCCGAGCGCGACGACCTGGTGCTCATCTCGATCGCGGAGCTCATCGAGTACCGCCGCGAGATCGGCGACGTCCCCCCGCCCACCGAGGCGCGCCCGCACCGTGTCCTCGAGCAGGGCGAGGCACGCCTCCCCACCCGCCACGGCGAGGTGACCGTGCGGGGCTACCGCGACGCCCGCACCGGCGACGAGCACGTGGCGCTGACGGTCGCGCCCAAGGACGGGATCGTGCCGATCGTGCGCATCCACTCCGAGTGCCTGACCGGGGACGCGTTCGGCTCGCTCCGCTGCGACTGCGGTCCGCAGCTGGACGCCGCGATCGAGCGCGTGGTCGCCGAGGGCGGCGCGGTGATCTACCTGCGGGGCCAGGAGGGTCGCGGCATCGGGATCGTCTCCAAGATCCAGGCGTACGAGCTGCAGGATCAGGGTCTCGACACGGTCGACGCGAACACGCACCTCGGGCTGCCGGTCGACCGCCGCGAGTACGGCGCGGCCGCCGCGATCCTGCACCAGCTGGGCCTCGAGCAGGTGCGCCTGCTCACCAACAACCCCGCCAAGGTCGAGGGGCTGCGCGCCTCCGGCGTCGACTGCGTCGAGCGCATCCCGCACCTGGTGGGCCGACACCCCGAGAACGAGCACTACCTCCGCACCAAGCTGGAGCGGATGGGCCACCTGCTGGGAGACAACGCATGAGCGGAGCCGGAGCGCCGGTGGTCGAGGTCGACGCGAACGGCCTCACCATCGAGATCGTCGCGAGCCTGTGGCACACGGAGGTCATGGACGGCCTGGTCGCGGGCGCGATCCGCGCCGCCGAGAAGGCGGGCGCGGCCTACCGCGTGACGCGGGTGCCCGGTGCCTTCGAGCTGACCGTGGTCGCCGAGTCCCTCGCGCGCGCGGGCGTGGACGCGATCGCGTGCCTCGGCGTCGTGGTCCGGGGCGGGACCCCGCACTTCGAGTACGTGTGCGACGCGGTCACCCGCGGGCTCACCGACGTGTCCCGCTCCCACGCCACGCCGGTGGGGTTCGGGATCCTCACGACCGACGACGACCAGCAGGCGCTCGACCGCGCAGGCCTGCCGGGGTCGAGGGAGGACAAGGGCGCCGAGGCCGTGGAGGCCGCCCTCGCGACGGCGCTGGTGCTCCGCGGCCTCTGACCCGCGGCCTGCGGAGCCCGCCGGGCCGATAGGCTGGTGCGCGTGAAGACGTTCGAGGACCTGTTCGAGGAGCTGCAGCGGCGCGCCGAGGAGCGCCCCGAGGGATCGGGCACGGTGGCCATGCTCGACAAGGGCGTCCATGCGATCGGCAAGAAGCTGGTCGAGGAGGCCGCCGAGTCCTGGATGGCCTGCGAGTTCCAGTCGCGGGAGGCGGCGGCCGAGGAGCTGTCGCAGCTCCTGTACTGGGCCCAGGTGATGATGGTCTCCAAGGGCCTCACGCTCGACGACGTGTACAAGAACCTGTAGGGGAGAGAAGTGCTCCGCATCGCCGTGCCCAACAAGGGCTCGCTGTCCGATCCTGCCGTCCAGCTGCTCAAGGAGGCCGGCTACAAGCAGCGCCGCGACCCCCGCGAGCTGGTGCTGGTCGACGAGCGCAACAAGGTCGAGTTCTTCTTCCTGCGCCCGCGCGACGTCGCCGTCTACGTGGGGGCCGGGACGGTCGACGCCGGCATCACCGGCCGCGACCTGCTGATCGACTCGGGCGCCGACGCCGTCGAGCACCTCGAGCTCGGCTTCGGCGGCTCGACCTTCCGGTTCGCCGCGCAGCCGGGCGTCGCGTCCTCGGTCGCGGACATCCAGGGCAAGCGCGTCGCCACCAGCTACCCGCTCCTGGTGCAGCAGCACCTCGGCGGCCACGGCGTCACCGCGACGGTGGTCCGCCTCGACGGCGCCGTGGAGTCCTCGGTGCGCCTCGGCGTCGCCGACGTGGTCGCGGACGTCGTCTCGACCGGCACCACCCTCCGCGCCGCCGGTCTCGAGATCTTCGGCGACCCGATCCTCACCTCCGAGGCGATCCTCATCCGCGCGCAGGACGCCCCCGTCGAGGAGATCGCGATCCTCACCGGCCGGCTGCGGGGCGTGCTGACGGCGCGCAAGTTCGTGCTCGTCGACTACGACGTGCCCGGCGACCAGCTCGACGCCGCGATCGCCGTCACGCCCGGCTTCGAGGCGCCCACGGTCACGCCGCTGCACGGCTCCGACTGGCACGCCGTCCGCGTCATGGTGCCGCGGGTCGAGATGAACCAGATCATGGACCGCCTCTACGCGGTGGGGGCCCGCGCGATCCTCACCACCGAGCTGCTGGCGGTCCGTGTCTGACATGACGGCCATCGCCCCGGAGCAGCGCCTGCTCAACCTCATCCTCGGGCTCAGCAACACGCGGCACCGGCTCACCCGGGCGCAGATCCGCGACTCGATCGAGGGGTACGCGCCCGCGCCGTCGGGCGCCGACGAGGAGACCGCCGCGGCGGCCGACTCCGCGTTCGAGCGGATGTTCGAACGGGACAAGAAGGCGCTCCGGGAGCTGGGCATCCCGCTGGAGACCGTCGTGGACCCCGCGCACGGCGACGAGATCGGCTACCGGATCCGCCCGGCGGAGGCTGCGATGCCCCCGCTCGAGCTGACCGCGGCCGAGCTGGCCGTGGTGGGGCTCGCCGCCGACTACTGGCAGGACGCCGCGCTCGGCACCGACGCGCGTCAGGCCGTGATGAAGCTCGCCTCGTCGGCGGAGCACGGTCCGCGCGTCGAGCTGCCCTTCGCCGGCCGGGCCACGCGCGTCCAGGACGCCGTCGCCGCGCTGATCGAGGCGGTGGCCGACCGGCAGGCCGTGCGCTTCGAGTACTCCTCCGCCTCCGGCGGGACCGGCACGCGCACCATCGAGCCGTGGAAGGTGGTCTTCCGGGGCGGCGTCGCCTACGTCGTCGGTCACGACCGCGACCGCGAGGACGCGCGGATCTTCCGCGTGCAGCGCATCGGCGGCGCGGTGCGACGCGTCGGCGAGCCGGGTGCCTACGCGATCCCCGAGGAGATCCCGCTCGGCCTGCTCGCGGCCGCCCACACGTCTCACACCGCGACGGTGGCGCTCCGCCCCGAGTCGGGTCACGCCCTGCGGCGGCGGGGCCGCGCCGTCGGCGTCGAGCCCGGCTGGGACCTGCTCGAGATCGAGTACACCCACGACGACGCCCTCCGGGCCGAGGTGCTCGCGCTGGGCGGTGCCGCCCGGATCGTCAAGCCCCGGCACCTCGCGCTCGCCGTCGAGCGGCACGCGGCCGCCGCGCTGGAGGTGGGCCGTGGCTGAGACCTCACGCGACCGGCTGGTCCGCCTGCTCGGGATCGTCACCTACCTCGACCACCACGGCAGCACGCCGTTCGCGGAGCTCGCCGAGCACTTCGGCGTCGCGCCCGCGCAGGTCCGCAAGGACATCTCGACGCTGTGGACCTCCGGGCTTCCCGGCTACATGCACGGCGACCTGATCGACTTCGACGCCGACGCGTTCGACCGGGACGTCGCCGCGCTGCTCGACGGCCAGGGCGTCGCGCAGGTCCGTCTGTCCTCGCGGGAGGCCGTCGCGCTGGTCGCGTCGCTGTCGACCCTCGCCGCCTCGGGCGTCGCTCCCGAGGTGGTCGACGCGGTGCTCGACAAGCTCCGCGAGGCGCTCGCCGAGCCGGTGATCGTCCTCGCGGAGGGCGACGGCGCCGACGCGGGCGTCTCCGAGCCGCTGATGGAGGCGCTGCGCCGCTACCGCCGCGTCGAGCTGACGTACGTCGACGCCCTCGACCGCCGCACCACCAGGGAGGTGGACCCGCACCGCCTCGTCGTGATCGACGGCGTGGGCTACCTCGAGTGCTTCTGCCGCCGCGCGGACGACTACCGCACGCTGCGGCTCGACCGGATCGAGGCGGTCGAGGTGCTCGACGCCGCGGTGTCCACCCCGCCGGGGGACAGCGCGGGCTTCTCGCTGACGCCCGCCTTCCGCGCGACGGTGCGGCTGGGTCGCGCGGGACGCTGGGCCCTCGAGGACATCCCGGGGCTCACGGTCGAGGACGCGGAGGACGACGTGATCGCCACGTTCGACGCCGCCGATGCCGAGTGGGTCGCGGGCCGGCTGCTCGCCGTGGCCCCGCAGCTGCGCTCGGTCGAGCCGGCCCAGCTCCGCGGCGCGCTGCATCGTCAGGCCCAGGCGGTCCTCGACGCGCATCGGGCGTAGGTACACTGGCGGGAACCGCTAGCGAAGGAGACGGGACGGCCATGGGCCCTCGCGAGATCATCATCATCCTTGTGATCGTGCTGCTGCTGTTCGGCGCACCCAAGCTCCCGCAGCTCGCGCGGTCGCTCGGCCAGTCGATGCGCATCCTCAAGGAGGAGACCAAGACGCTGACCGACGACAAGTCGTCCGGCGACGCCGCCACCGAGGAGAAGCCCGCGTCGTCCTCGGACGAACCGCGTGAGCAGAAGTAGCGGTCGGCGGGACAATCCCGATGCCCGCATGTCGCTTGCGGACCACCTCCGGGAGTTCCGCAAGCGGCTGATCCTCTCGGCGATCGGCATCGCCCTGGGCATGGTCGCCGGATGGTTCCTGTACACGCCCGTGTTCGAGGGCCTGCAGGCGCCCGTGCTGGCCGTGGCCGAGCGCAACGACGCGCTCGTGACGGTGAACTTCTCCGGTGTCGCCACCGCTCTCGACATGCAGCTCAAGGTGTCCGTGCTGCTCGGCGTGGTGATCAGCGCGCCGTGGTGGCTGTACCAGCTGTGGGCGTTCGTCGCGCCCGGCCTCAAGACCACGGAGCGGCGCTACACCGTCGGCTTCCTCGCCACCGCGATCCCGCTGTTCTTCAGCGGCGTGGTCTTCGCCTGGTGGGTGTTCCCGCGCGCGATCGACATCCTCATCTCCTTCACGCCGGAGGGTGCGGCGAACCTGCTGGACGCGCAGACGTTCATGACGTTCGCCATGCGGCTCGTGATCGCGTTCGGCATCGCGTTCGTGTTCCCGGTGGTGATGATCGCCCTCACCTGGGCGGGGGTCGTCAAGGCGCGCACCTGGCTCAAGGGCTGGCGGTGGGCGGTCTTCCTCATCTTCCTGGCCGCGGCGATCCTCACGCCGACGCCGGACGCCGTCACCATGCTCTTCATGGCCGGCCCCATGGTCGCCCTGTACTTCGCCGCCGTCGGCGTGGGCCTGGCCCGCGAGCGGGCGGTGCGCCGGCGCACACCCGAGGAGGAGAGGCTGGCGTGAGCACGCTCGGCATCATCACCAACCCGACATCGGCGTCGGGGCGGGGCGCCCGGTGGGGCGTCGAGGCGCGTGCCGAGCTCGCCAAGGGCGGTCACCGCCTGGTCGACCTGTCGCGCGGCTCCTGGGCCGCCTCGTACGAGGCGGCGATCAAGGCGCGGCGCGACATCGACGCGCTCGTGGTGGTCGGCGGCGACGGGATGGCCCATCTCGGGCTCCAGGTCTGCGCGGAGCGGCGGCTGCCGCTCGGGATCATCGCCGCCGGCTCGGGCGACGACATCGCGGCCTCGCTGGGCCTGCCGCGGCACGACATCCCCGCCGCGGTGCGGCTCATCGAGGAGGGGCTCGCGGGCCGGACCACCCGCGTCGACGTCGGCAAGGTCGACGGGCGCGGCGTCGAGGAGCCCGCCCGACCCCGGTACTTCGGCGCGGTGCTGTCCGCCGGCATCGACGCGGCGGTCGCCTCGTACGCGCGGCAGATCACCTTCCCGCGCGGCCCGCTCAAGTACCAGGCGGCCACGTTCCACGAGATCCCGCGGTACCGCCCCTACGGCGTCCGCATCAAGGCCGACGGCCGCGAGTGGACCCAGACCTGCACCCTGGTCGCCGTCGCGAACGCCGCGGTCTTCGGCGGCGGGCTGCCGATCTCGCCGGGGTCGTCGATCGTGGACGGGCACCTCGAGCTGGCGCTGGCGGAGGCGATGTCGCGCACCGACATCATCCGCCTCTTCATGCGCCTCCAGAAGGGCACGCACGTCGACGACCCGCGCGTGCGCATCGTCCCCGTCCGCCAGGTCGAGATCACGCCCGACCCGGCGGGCGCGCCGCTGCCGCCGGCCTTCGCCGACGGCGAGCTGATCGGCGCCACCCCGGTGAGCGTGAAGGTGGTGCCGCACGCGCTGACGGTGCTCGGCGCCGCGGTGGCCGCCCCCGCCTGACGCGCGACGATGCGGCGGCCGCGCTGGGCGGCCGCAGGCCGGGGGGCGGGATAGCCTGGCGGCATGACCAGCCCCGCCGAGCGGTTCGCCGCCTCGCGCCGTCGCGCGCGCCACGGCGACCTCGCCGAGTTCACCGCCGAGCTGTCCTTCCCGCTGGACCCGTTCCAGCAGGAGGCATGCGAGGCGGTCGCCGACGGGCACTCGGTGCTGGTCGCGGCACCCACCGGCGCCGGCAAGACGCTCGTCGGCGAGTACGCGGTCCGGCACGCGTACCGCCGCGGTGAGAAGTCGTTCTACACGACACCGATCAAGGCGCTGTCGAACCAGAAGTTCCATGACCTGTCCCGCGCCTACGGGCCCGGCAACGTGGGGCTGCTGACCGGTGACACGTCCATCAACCCGGACGCGGACATCGTGGTGATGACCACCGAGGTGCTGCGCAACATGATCTACGCGGGCTCGAGCACGCTCGACCGGCTCGGCGTCGTGGTGCTCGACGAGGTGCACTACCTCGCCGACCGCTACCGCGGCTCCGTGTGGGAGGAGGTGATCATCCACCTCCACGAGCGGACGGCGATCATCGCGCTGTCCGCGACCGTGTCCAACGCCGAGGAGTTCGGCGCCTGGCTGCGCGAGGTCCGCGGCGACACCCGGGTGATCGTCTCCGAGCATCGTCCCGTGCCGCTGTGGCCGCACGTGCTCCTGCGGGAGGGCATCTACGACCTCTACGCGCCCGGCGTGGACCCGCAGGACCCCGGGCCGACGCCGCGGCTCAACCCCGAGCTCGAGGCCGTGGCCAAGCGGGCGCGCCACGAGGACGCGCGGGCCCCGGCCGGGCGAGGGCGCCCCACCCGCGGCGGGCGCAGGCCTCAGGGACGCCGCGCGCCTCCGCGGTTCGCGGTGGTCGACGTGCTCGACCGCCAGGGCCTGCTGCCGGCGATCGTGTTCATCTTCTCCCGCGCCGCCTGCGAGGACGCCGTCGAGCAGGTGCGTCACGCCGGCATGGTGCTGACCACGGAGGCGGAGCGTCACGAGATCGCGCGGATCGTCGAGGAGCGGTGCGCCGGCCTGCCGCCCGAGGACCTGGGCGCGCTCGGCTACACGCGGTGGCGCGACAGCCTCGAGGCGGGGGTGGCGGCGCACCACGCCGGCATGATCCCGCTGTTCAAGGAGGTGGTCGAGGAGCTCTTCGCCGGCGGCCTCATCAAGGTGGTGTACGCGACCGAGACCCTCGCGCTCGGCATCAACATGCCCGCGCGCTCGGTGGTGCTCGAGAAGCTCGTGAAGTGGGACGGGCAGGGGCACAAGGACCTCACCGCGGGGGAGTACACGCAGCTGACCGGACGCGCGGGCCGGCGCGGCATCGACGTCGAGGGGCACGCGGTCGTGGTCGAGCACCCCGGCTTCGACGCGCCGCAGCTGGGCCGGCTCGCCTCCCGCCGCACCTACCCGCTGATCAGCTCCTTCCAGCCCACCTACAACATGGCCATCAATCTGGTCGCCACGCTCGGCGTCGCGCATGCGCGCGAGGTCCTCGAGATGTCCTTCGCCCAGTACCAGGCCGACCAGTCCGTGGTCGGCAAGGCTCGACGCGTCAAGGAGATCGAGTCGACCCTGGCCGGCTACGCCGAGGCCGCCGCGTGCGACCGCGGCGACTTCATGGAGTACGCGGCGCTGCGGGAACGCCTCAACCGCCAGCAGAAGCAGGCCTCCCGCGTCGCGAGCCGCGCGCGCAAGGAGGCCAGTGCCGCGACGCTGGCCGCCCTGGTGCGCGGCGACGTCGTCAAGGTCGGCGGGGGCCGTCGCGCGGGCCTTGTCGCCGTGGTCGACCCCGACGACAACCCGGTCGCGCCCCGCCCGCTGGTCGTCACGGACCAGGGCCGGGTGCACCGGCTCGCCATCTCGGAGCTCCACCATGGCCTCGAGCAGGTGGGCACCGTGAGGATCCCGCGCCGGTTCGACGCGCGCAACGCCCGCAGCAGGCGCGAGCTCGCGCAGCTGCTCCACGACAACCGCCACTCGTACGCCGCGGCGCGGCGCCGCCGCGGCGACGACGCGGAGGAGCGCGCCTCCCAGGACCAGGAGCTCGAGACCAGGCGGCTCCTGCGCGAGCATCCGTGCCACCAGTGCCCCGACCGCGAGGCGCACGCCCGGTGGGCCGAGCGGTACCACCGCGCGCTGCGCGACAAGGACAAGGTGGTCGGCGAGATCCAGCGGGCGACCGGGTCGATCTCCCAGGTCTTCGACAAGCGCCTCGAGATCCTCACCGCGCTCGGCTACGTCGAGCCGGCGGGCGACGCGATGGACCTCACCCGCTGGGGCGAGATGATGCGCCGCATCTACAGCGAGAACGACATCGTCATCGCCGAGGCGCTCCGCACCGGGGCCTGGGACCGCCTCAACGCGGCCGCGCTCGCCGCCGCCGTCTCCGCGGTGCTGTACGAGGGCAGACGCGAGGACGAGACGCGCGCGCCCCGCGTGCCCGGCGGTCCCCACGGGGTGCTCGGCACCGCGCTGCGGGAGACGGTGCGGCTGTGGTCGGCCGTCGACGACATGCAGAAGGAGCGGCACCTCCCGGGCCTCTCCGCACCGCACTGGGGGCTCGTCGGTCCCGTCCACGGGTGGGCGCAGGGCAAGGGCCTCGACGCGGTGCTGCAGGACACGGAGATCGCTCCCGGCGACATGGTGCGGTGGTGCAAGCAGGTGATCGACGTGCTCGACCAGATCCACGACGTCGCCCCGTCGGCCGCGCTGCGGGACACCGCGGCGTCCGCCATCCGCGCCATCCGCAGGGGAGTGGTCGCGTACTGAGCGCGCCGTCGGGCGACCGCCCGCGCAGACCTTAGGCTGGGTCCGTGCTGCTGCGACTGAGGAACCTCCTGCTCGCCGCCGGCGCAGGTGCCATCCTCAACCTGGCGTTCCCCGACACCGGCTGGTGGCCGCTCGGGCTGGTCGCCGTCGCGCTGCTGTGGTGGGCGCTCGAGCGCGCGTCGGCGTGGTCGGGGCTGGCGCTCGGCTGGGTGTTCGGCGTCGCGTTCCTGCTGCCGCATCTGTGGTGGGCGTACCTCGCCGTCGGCCCCGTCCCCTGGGTCGCGCTGTGCGTCGCGGAGGGTCTCTTCTTCGGGCTGATCGGCATGGCCTGGGCCCACGTGCGCCGGTCGGCCATGCTGGAGGCGCACGCGTGGGCCGCGGCGCCGGTCTTCGCGCTGATCTGGGTCGCCTCCGAGCAGCTGCGGTCGATGGTGCCGTTCGGAGGCTTCCCGTGGGGCCGGATCGGATACGCGTTCGTCGACGCGCCCGTGGCGCGCCTGGCCTGGGCGGGCGGCGTCCCGCTCGTCTCGCTCGTGGTGGTGCTCGCGGGCGCGCTGCTGGGGCTCGCGTTCGAGTCGCTGCGCCGACGGCGGGCGCTGGGCGCCGCGTTCGCGCCCGTGATCGCGATCGGGCTCCTGGGCGTCGGCTACGTCGTGCCGCTCGACTCACAGGCCCAGGACGGCACCATCCGGCTCGGGATCGTCCAGGGCAACACCCCGGACCGCGGGCTCGACTCGTTCGACAACGCGCGCGAGGTCACCCGGAACCACCTCGACGAGACGCTGCGGATGGTCGAGGACGCACCCGGGCCGATCGACCTGGTGGTGTGGCCCGAGAACGCCGCGGACTACGACCCGCGGGTCGACGACGCCACCTTCGAGGCCGTGACCACGGCGGCCCAGGCCGCCGACGCGCCGATCCTGCTCGGGACCGTCGACTACACGCCGGTCGACGGGCGGTACAACACCTCGCTGCTGCTCAGCACGTCGGGGACGGTCATCGACTCCTACTCCAAGCAGCGTCCGGCACCGTTCGCCGAGTACATCCCGCTGCGGTCCGTCGCCCGGAACTTCTCGCCGTGGGTGGACCGGGTGGTCGACATGATCCCCGGCACGTCCGTCGCGACCATGGACGTGCCGCTGGCGGCGCTCGACCGCACCGTCCGCATCGGCACCGTCATCTGCTTCGAGGTGGCGTACGACTCGATCGTGCGGGAGTCGGTCGCCGCCGGCGCCGAACTGCTGATCGTGCAGACCAACAACGCGACCTTCGGGCGGACGGCGGAGTCCACGCAGCAGCTGCAGATGACGCGGCTGCGCGCGATCGAGACCGGCCGCGTGACCGTGCAGGCCTCGACCGTGGGCGTCAGCGCCGTGGTGGACCCGAGCGGCCGCGTGCTGCAGGACACCGAGCTGTTCGAGGCGGCCTCGATGTACGCCCACGTGGGCCTCCGCACCGAGACGACGCCGGCGGTCCGCTTCGGCTGGTTCATCGGCTGGGGCCTGCTGATCGTGCCCGTCGCGATCGTGCTGATGGCGGTCCGCCGCCGGATCGCCGACAGGTACGACTGGTGAGCGGCACCCTCGTCATCATCCCGACCTACAACGAGCGGGAGTCGCTTCCACGTCAGATCGCGGGGGTCCTGGCCGCCGCGCCCGAGGTCCACCTGCTGGTGGTCGACGACGGCTCGCCCGACGGCACCGGCGCGTGGGCGGAGCAGCAGGAGGACCCCCGGATCCATGTGCTGCGCCGGGACGCCAAGCAGGGTCTCGGGGCCGCCTACCGCGCCGGCTTCGCGTGGGGCCTCGAGCGCGGCTACGACCTGCTGTGCGAGATGGACGCCGACGGCTCCCACCGGGCGGTGGACCTGCCGCGCCTCCTCGAGGCCGCCGCCGGTGACGATCGCCCCGCGCTGGTGATCGGCTCACGCTGGGTGACCGGCGGGTCCGTGGTGAACTGGCCGCGCCACCGGCACGTGCTGTCGGCGGGCGCGAACCTCTACGTCCGTCTGGCGCTCGGCATCGGGGTGCACGATGCGACGGCCGGCTTCCGCGTCTACCGCGCCGACGCGCTCCGCGGGATCGTGCTCGACGACGTCGAGTCCCAGGGCTACTGCTTCCAGGTCGACATGGTGTGGCGCGTGCTGCGGGCCGGCGGGGTCGTGGTCGAGGTCCCGATCACCTTCGTCGAGCGCGACCTCGGGGCGTCGAAGATGTCGAACGCGATCATCCGCGAGGCGCTGGTCAAGGTGACCCAGTGGGGACTCGCGCACCGGGCGGGCCAGGTCGCCGGCATCGTCCGCCGGCGCTGACCGGACATGGAGAAGGCCCCGCCGTGGCGGGGCCTTCGTGAGCGGGGCGCCTAGCGGCGGCTCGCCCGCAGGAGCTCGAGGCGCTCCTCCAGGAGCTCCTCCAGCTCGGGGATGGTGCGCCGCTCGAGCAGCATGTCCCAGTGGGTGCGCTGCGGCTTGACGTCCTTGGCCTCGGGCTGGTTGCCGTCCCTCAGGAGTGCGAGGGCGCCGCAGTGGCACTCCCACGACAGGGGGACGTCGGCCTCCACCGAGAACGGCATCGAGACCACGTGCCCGTTGGGGCAGTCGTAGTGGACCTCGACCCGCTCCGCCAGCTCGGCGTGGTGGATCGACTCCATGCTCTGGGTGCCCAGCCGCATGCCACGCAGTGCGCGATCAGCCATGTCTGCCTCCTTCTCGCAGGTAGATCCTGCACACAGGGGTCAACGTACGGTTGCATGACGTTGTTCCTGGCGCGCCAGGCGGGCCCGGTGGACCATACTGACGCCGTGCCCGACGGCACGGGGGAGGGGAGCGGCTCATGGCAGGTCCGACGCATCCGGCGGATGCTCACGACGCGATCCGCGTGCGGGGAGCGCGCGAGAACAACCTCAAGGACGTCTCGCTCGACCTGCCCAAGCGGCGTCTCACGGTGTTCACCGGGGTGTCGGGCTCCGGCAAGAGCTCGCTGGTGTTCGACACGATCGCGGCCGAGTCCCGCCGGATGATCAACGAGACGTACTCGTCGTTCGTGCAGAACTTCATGCCGACCATGGCGCGCCCCGACGTCGATCTCCTCGAGGGCCTCACCACCGCGATCACCGTGTCGCAGGAGCGCATGGGGGCCAACTCGCGGTCCACCGTGGGCACCGCCACCGACGCGAACGCGATGCTCCGGATCCTGTTCAGCCGCCTGGCCGAGCCCCGGCTGCCGTCGCCGCAGGCATACTCCTTCAACGTCGCCTCCTCGACGGGAGTCGGCAGCGTGAAGGTCGCGAAGGGCGCCTCGACGCAGGCGCAGAAGCGGGAGTACACCCTGGTCGGCGGCATGTGCGCCCGCTGCGAGGGCATGGGCCGGGTCGACGACATCGACCTGACGCAGATCCTCGACGACTCGCGGTCCCTGGCCGAGGGCGCCATCACCGTGCCGGGGTACACCGCCGACGGATGGGCGGTGCGCATGTACACCGAGTCGGGCTTCCTCGACCCCGACAAGCCGCTCCGGGACTACTCGGAGCGCGAGCGCGACAGCCTCCTGTACAAGGCGCCCACCAAGGTCAAGATCGCGGGCATCAACATGACCTACGAGGGCCTGATCCCGAAGATCCAGAAGTCCATGCTCTCCAAGGACCTCGAGGCGATGCAGCCCCACATCAGGGCCTTCGTGGAGCGAGCGGTGGCGTTCACGACGTGCCCGGACTGCGCGGGCACCCGTCTCAACGACGGCGCCCGCGGCTCCCGCATCGACGGCGTGAGCATCGCGGACGCCTGCGCGATGCAGATCACGGACCTCGCGGCCTGGGCGGGGACGATCGACGCGCCCGAGGTCGCGCCGCTGCTCTCGGGCCTGCGCGCGCTGCTGGACGCGTTCGTCGAGATCGGGCTCGGCTACCTGTCCCTGGACCGTCCCGCCGGGACGCTCTCGGGAGGGGAGTCGCAGCGCACGCGGATGATCCGGCACCTCGGGTCGGCGCTCACCGACGTGACGTACGTGTTCGACGAGCCCACGATCGGCCTGCATCCGCACGACATCGAGTCGATGAACCGCCTGCTCCTGCAGCTGCGCGACAAGGGCAACACGGTGCTGGTGGTCGAGCACAAGCCGGAGGCCATCGCGATCGCCGACCATGTGGTCGACATGGGCCCGGGCGCGGGTGGCAGCGGGGGAGAAGTGGTCTACCAGGGAGATCTCTCCGGATTGCGCGCCTCCGGCACCCTCACCGGCGGTCACCTCGACCACCGCGCGGCGCTCAAGGACGCGGTGCGCACGCCGACCGGGTCCATCGAGGTGCGGGGCGCCTCGTCCCACAACCTGCGGGACGTCGACGTTGACGTGCCCACAGGCGTGCTCGTGGTGGTGACGGGCGTCGCGGGCTCGGGCAAGAGCTCGCTCATCCACGGGTCGGTCGCGGGGCGCGAGGGCGTGGTGGCGATCGACCAGTCGGCGATCAAGGGCTCCCGGCGCTCGAATCCCGCGACCTACACCGGCCTGCTGGAGCCCGTGCGCAAGGCGTTCGCCAAGGCCAACGGCGTGAAGCCCGCGCTGTTCAGCGCGAACTCTGAGGGGGCGTGCCCGGCGTGCAACGGCGCCGGCGTCATCTACACCGACCTGGGTCCCATGGACACGGTGGAGACGCCGTGCGAGGTGTGCGAGGGGCGGCGCTTCCAGGCCGCGGTGCTCGCCCACACGTTGGGTGGCCGCTCGATCGTGGACGTCCTGGAGATGCCGGCAGCGGAGGCCGCGCGGTTCTTCCTCGAGGACGATGCGCGGGTGCCGGCCGCGGCGGCCATCGCGGCGCGGCTGGTGGATGTGGGGCTCGGTTATGTCAAGCTGGGCCAGGAGCTGACGTCGCTGTCGGGCGGCGAGCGGCAGCGGCTGCGCCTCGCGGCCCGCATGGCCGAGCGCGGCGACGTCTACATCCTCGACGAGCCGACCACGGGCCTGCACCTGGCGGACGTCGACAATCTGCTCGGGCTGCTGGACAGGCTCGTCGACGCCGGCCGGACCGTGATCGTCATCGAGCACCATCAGGCGGTCATGGCGCACGCGGACTGGATCATCGATCTCGGACCGGGCGCGGGTCACGACGGCGGCCGGGTGGTGTTCGAGGGCACGCCGTCGGCGCTGGTGGCCGACCGCTCGACGCTCACCGGCGAGCACCTCGCGCGCTATATCGGGGCGTGACGTCACGCCCCAGCGCGCGATGCCGATAATGTGCATTATGTCAGTTCGCACGCGGGGCGGGCGGGTGAGCCCCTTCCCCCTCAGGGGCGTCCGCCCGGGCGTCAGGAGTGCTGTGTTGGACGCCCATGCGTCACTGGGCGCGGCGCACCCACACATATAAGCAGTATCGCGGTACGTTGGCGCCAGCAGAACCCCTGAGCACCATCCTGAGAAGGCTGGAGACCTGGTGACGACGCACGAACTCGATCCCGTCGCGCTCCATGCGCGCGAGCCTGACGTCTCCTCGCGGTGGCGCGCGATCGACGCACGGTTCCGGGTCGCCCGCGAGGACGCGCGCGACGGCGACGAGGACGCGGCGCTCCACGTCGACCGCGACAGCGCGCTCGTGCTCACCGCCCCGCACGGCACGCGTCACTACCGCGCCGGCGCCATGAAGCAGGCCGACCTCCACACGGGCTCGCTCACGTTGCTGGCCGGGGAGCTCGCCGACGTCTCCGCGGTCGTGTCCGCACGGGCTCACGCCCCGTGGGACTCCTGGGACGAGCGGGACGACCCCTTCGCCCGCCATCTCAGGGAGCTCCGGCCGCCCGCCCGCATGGTGGTGGACATCCACGGCATGGGCGATCACCACGGTCCCGACTTCTGCCTGGGCACCGGGCCGCGGCCCGGACCGCTCGAGCGGCTCGCGGTCGAGGTGCTGCGCCACGAGCTCGAGGACTTCGATGTCGCAGTCGACGCGCCGTTCGACGCGCGCCCCCACTACACGGTCACCCACCTCGCGCAGCGGCACCTCGGGCTGGCCGGCCTGCAGATCGAGGTCGCCGCACGGTGGCGCAGCCCTCGCGACGCGGACGCCGCCCCGGGCGCGGCGGCCCTGTCCCGGGCGCTCGGCGTCGTCGACGCCGGCCTCCGCGCCGCGGCCTGAGCGCCGGCGGTACCGTGTGGCGATGAGACGGCTGCTCCTGACGCTCGCGACGGCTGCGGTGCTGGCGGCGTGCTCGGCCGAGGAGCCCGACGGCGCAGAACTCCCCTCGACCGCGATCCCCTCGGCGATCGCCGCACGGCTCGACGCGCTCGACGCAGCGGTCTTCTCGTGGCGTGAGGCCGCTACCGTCGCCGGGGCGCACGCGGCCGCGGAGGATGCGCGCAACCTCGTCGTGGGTCCCGCGGGGGCCCTCTACGGGGATGGCGACGGCAGCGGCTCGCTCGGGGTGGAGCCCGCGACCGGACTGCTTCCGGGGCTCGACGGCTCCCCCGGCCTCGCAGGCCCGCCCGCGCTCAACGCCTGCGTCGACGCGGACGTGCTCGGCGGCTCCTGGGAGGACCCGCAGGAGCGCTGGGACATCATGCTCGAGGCGATCGACGCGTGGGCCCCCGGCGGGAACACGTTCCCGTCGCTGCCGTCTCATCCCCAGCGCGTCGTCGGCTGGGCCACGCTGACGCTCGAGGCCGACGACCTGGACCTCGCGCACGAGTACGCCGGACACGCGCAGCTGCACGTGGATGTGACCCGCGCGGCCTACGAGTCCTGCGGGTGACTCCCCCGTAGATCCTCAGCGACGCGGGTGATGGTTCCTCCACGCGACCGCCACGGAGGCGATCGCGCCTGCGGCGAGCACCGCGACCATGAAGAAGAATCCGGGCGGGGTCTGGGAGGCGGTGGCCCCCGCGGCCGCGACGATGAACATGTGCGCTCCATCGAGTCATGCGGCGAGGCGCGATGGATCTCACCGGCCTCGTCGCCGGGTGTGGGGACCACCTCCAGGATATCGCGGCACGGGTGCCCCACCCCCGTCGACGGCTACGACGCGCCGCGACCGAGGAGCGCGTAGTTGGCATAGGACAATACTTGTGTCACGCCAGATATCTAGTTCGTTGGTCCCTGGCGAGCGCGCCCGTACGGTCATAGATTGGCGGTATGTCCCCCATCGTGCACCGCTCCGGATCCTCCGTCGACACCCGCGTCTGGGCCGACCGCCTGGCGGACCTGGTGCTGCTCTCGGTGGATCCCTCCCCTGACGCGCGACTCGCCGCCGCGCTCGACCCCGAGTGCCCCGCGGTGATCCTGTCGAGGCTCGTCGCCGACGACGACCCCGAGGTGCGCGCCGCCGCCGCCGCCCACGCCGGTCTGGCGTCGCGGACCATGCGCGAGGTCGCGCTGTACGGCGACCAGGAGGTCTGCGCCGCCCTCGCCCGCAACCCCTCCGCGACCACCGAGGCGATCGAGACGCTGTCCGATCATGGCGACCGGATCGTGCGCCTCGCCGCCGCCCGGAGCCCCCGGATGCATGGTGAGCGGCTCGCCGTGCTCGCGGCGGACGACGACGCCATGGTGCGCGCCGCCGCACGGCGGTCCAGGACCGCCTCCGCCCGCCCCCGACACCGGTGATCATGCGAGAGGGCCGCTCCCCCCTGCGGGGAGCGGCCCTCTCGCATCGCAGGGGCGGCGCGCGCTACGCGGCGGCGAGCTCCTCGAGCTTGGCGGCGACGCGCTCGGTCCACTCGCGGACCGCGGTGAAGTCCCGGAAGTCGCCCATCGGGGGGTTGAGCGCCTTGATCAGGGCCTTCTCCCCCACGTTCAGGCGGTCCCAGTTGATGGCGCCCGGGAAGCGGGCGTGGTCGTGCGCCTGGACCTCGCGGGCGAAGCCGTCGGACTCGTCGAGCGGCTGCCCGGGCTTCACGACGGTCTCCATGCCGACCGAGAACAGCCAGACGTCCTTCGCGATCAGCTCGTCACGGTGCTGCTTGATGAGCGCCGAGGCGTCGCGGCGCCAGAGGCCGCCGTACACCGCCGAGCCGATGATGACGGCCTCGTAGTACTGGATCCCCTGCACGTCGCAGGCATCCAGAAGGTCGACCTCGAAGCCGTGGGCACGGATGTCCTCGGCGATGCGGGTGGCGACCTCGCGGGTGGCTCCGTACTTCGAGCCGACAGCGACGAGCACCTTCATGATGTCCTCCTTCTCGGATGGGCCAGTCCATGGTCCCGGCAGCCCTCGGACGGGCGACGGGACGATGGTCCCGCACCAGCCTATTCGACCACGAGCACCAGGTCGCCGCCGCCGAGCGCCTCCGACGAGTCGATGACGACGCGCGCGACCGTGCCGGCCACGGGCGTGGTGATCGAGGACTCCATCTTCATGGCCTCGATCACGGCGACCGTCTGACCGGCCTCGACCTGGTCGCCCTCCGACACGCGGGGCGTCACCAGCCCGGTGAACGGCGACGCGATGTGCCCGGGCTTGGAGGCATCGGCCTTCTCGCGCTGGACCACCTCGATCTTGGCGGACAGGTCGCGCACCTGGATCGGGCGGATCTGGCCGTTGAAGTTGAAGATCACGGTGCGCTCGCCGTGGTCGTCGGGCTCGCCGACGGCCTCGATGGTCGCGATGATCCGCACACCCCGGTGCAGCTCGATCACGGCCTCCTCGCCGCTGCCGACCGTGAGGCCGTACAGGTAGTGGAACGTATCGATGACGGAGATGTCGCCGTACGTGTCCACCGCCTTGTCGAACTCCTTGGCCGGTCCCGGGAACAGCAGGTGGTTGAGACGACGCCGGCGGTCCGGGCCGGCGACCGCCAGCACCTCGCGGTCGCCCTCGCTGAGCTCGGGCAGCGTGCGCGTGACATCGCGGCCCTGCAGGGCCTTGCTGCGGAACGGCTCGGGCCAGCCGCCCGGCGGGTCGCCGAGCTCGCCGGCGAGGAAGCCGATGACGGAGTCGGGCAGGTCGTACTTGTCCGGGTTCTCCTCGAAGTCCGCGGGGTCCGCATCGTTCGCGACCAGGTGCAGGGCGAGGTCGCCGACCACCTTCGAGGACGGCGTGACCTTGACGAGGTTGCCGAGGATCCGGTTGGCGGCCGCGTACATGTCCTCGATCGCCTCGAACTTGTCCGCCAGGCCCAGCGAGATCGCCTGCTGACGCAGGTTGGAGAGCTGGCCGCCCGGGATCTCGTGGTGGTACACGCGCCCCGTCGGGCCCGGCAGTCCGGACTCGAACGGCGAGTACAGGCGTCGCACGGACTCCCAGTACGGCTCCAGGTCCTGCGCCGCGGCGAGGGCGATCCCGGTGTCGCGCTGGGTGTGCTCCAGGGCGGCGACGAGCGCCGACATCGGGGGCTGCGACGTGGTGCCGGCCATCGCCGCGTTCGCGACGTCGACCGCGTCGACCCCGGCCTCGGCCGCCGCGAGCAGCGTGCCGATCTGGCCACCGGCCGTGTCATGCGTGTGCAGGTGGATCGGCAGGTCGAACCGCTTGCGGAGCTCGCTCACGAGGACGTACGCGGCCGCCGGGCGCAGCAGGCCCGCCATGTCCTTGATCGCCAGCATGTGCGCGCCGGCCTCGACCAGCGAGTCGGCGAGGTTGAGGTAGTAGTCGAGCGTGTACAGCTTCTCCTCGGGCGAGATCATGTTGCCCGTGTAGCACAGCGTCGCCTCGGCGATCGCGGTGCCGGTGCCCCGGACGGCCTCGATCGCGGGACGCATCTGCTCGACGTCGTTGAGGGCGTCGAAGATGCGGAAGATGTCGATGCCGGTGGCCGCAGCCTCCTCGACGAACGCCACGGCGACCTCGTCGGGGTAGGGCGTGTAGCCGACCGTGTTCCGCCCGCGCAGCAGCATCTGCAGCGCGATGTTCGGCATCTTGGCGCGCAGGTCCGTGAGACGGATCCACGGGTCCTCGGACAGGAAGCGCATGGACACGTCGTAGGTTGCGCCGCCCCAGCACTCGACCGACAGCAGCTCGGGCGTCATGCGGGCCGTATGGCCGGCCGCGGCGAGCAGGTCGTAGGTGCGCACGCGGGTCGCGAGCAGCGACTGGTGCGCGTCCCGCATGGTGGTCTCGGTGACGGCGAGCGCCTCCTGCTCGCGCAGCGCCTTGGCGAAGCCCTCCGGCCCCAGCTCGAGCAGTCGCTGACGCGAGCCCGCCGGCGGCTCGGCCTCGAGGTCGATCGCGGGCAGCTTGTCGCCGGGACGCACCACGGCCTCCGCGTGCTCGCCGTGGGGCCGGTTCACCGTGGTGTGGCCCAGGAACGCGAGCAGCTTCGACGAGCGGTCCTGGTTCTCCCCCACCTGGAGCAGCTCGGGGTGCTGGTCGATGAACGCGGTGGTGACGCCGCCGGCGCGGAACTCGGCCGAGGAGAGCACGTTGCGGAGGAACTTGATGTTGTTGGTGACGCCGCGGATGCGGAACTCGGCGAGCGCGCGCTCGGCGCGCGTGATCGCGGTCTCGAAGTTGTAGCCGCGGCACGTGAGCTTCACCAGCATCGAGTCGAAGTGGCCCGTGATGGTGTTGCCGGCCATACCGGTCGCGCCGTCGAGGCGGACGCCTGCGCCGCCGGGCGAGCGGTAGGCGACGATGCGCCCGGTGTCGGGGAGGAAGCCGTTGGCGGGGTCCTCGGTGGTGACGCGGGTCTGCACCGCGAAGCCCGTGACGCGGACGTTGTCCTGGCGCAGGCCGAGGTCCTCGAGCGTCTCGCCGGAGGCGATCCGCATCTGCGAGCTCACCAGGTCGACGCCGGTGACCTCCTCGGTCACGGTGTGCTCGACCTGGATGCGCGGGTTCATCTCGATGAAGACGTGCTGGCCGGCGCGCTCGCCCTCGGTGGCGACCAGGAACTCGACGGTGCCGGCGTTCACGTAGCCGAGGCTGGTGGCGAACTTCACCGCATCCGCGCAGAGCGCGTCGCGGATCGCCGGGTCGAGCGCCGGCGCGGGCGCGATCTCGATCACCTTCTGGTGGCGGCGCTGCACCGAGCAGTCGCGCTCGAAGAGGTGGATGACGTTGCCCTCGGCGTCCGCGAGGATCTGCACCTCGATGTGGCGCGGGCCCAGGACGGCCTGCTCGAGGAACACCGTCGGGTCGCCGAACGCGTTCTCGGCCTCGCGCATCGCCGAGGCGAGCAGCTCCGGCAGGTCCTCGGGGCGCTCGACGCGACGCATGCCGCGACCGCCGCCGCCCGCGACGGCCTTGACGAAGACCGGGTAGCCGATGCGGTCGGCCTCGGCGATGATGAACTCGGGGTCACGCGAGGGCTCCGAGGAGTCCAGCACGGGCACGCCGGCGTCGCGGGCCGCCTTGAGCGCGGCGACCTTGTCGCCGGCCTTCGCCAGCACCTCCGGCGGCGGGCCGATGAAGGTCACGCCCTCCTCGGCGCAGCGGCGCGCGAAGTCCACGTTCTCGGACAGGAAGCCGTAGCCCGGGTAGATCGCGTCGGCGCCGGCCTGCTTGGCGACCTCGAGGATCGACTCGATGTCGAGGTACGCCTTGACCGGGTGTCCCTCCTCGCCGATCTGGTAGGCCTCGTCGGCCTTGACGCGGTGCTCGGACATCCGATCCTCGTGCGGGAACACCGCGACTGTGCGGGCACCGTTCTCGAATGCGGCCCTGAAGGCCCTGACGGCGATCTCTGCGCGGTTTGCCACGAGGACTTTGGCGAACATCTGCTTCCCTTCGACGTTGGGGACATCCTGCCAGGTTTCGGGTGCCGAGTCAGCCGCGGTGCGGGGCGTCTCACATGGCGGGACGTGCGGGTGGGGGCGCCGGGGCGCGCGACGACGCGCCGCCCGGTGCGGGCATGGGGACGCCGGCGTCAGCCGGCCTGGGAACGACGGGCGCGACGCTCCGCCAGGTCGTCGGCGCCCACGGTCTCGAGGTCCTCCGGCCGGTCGGCGGGCAGCGCCAGGAGCGAACCCTCGAGCTCGCGCCAGACCTTGCCGAGAGCGATGCCGAAGACGCCCTGGCCGCCCTGCACCAGGTCGATGACCTCGTCGTCCGACGTGCACTCGTACACGGACGCGCCGTCCGACATCAAGGTGATCCGTGAGAGGTCCTCGACCCCGCGCTCGCGCAGGTGCGAGACAGCCGAACGGATCTGCTGGAGCGAGACGCCGGAGTCGAGCAGGCGCTTCACCACGCGCAGGACGAGGATGTCCCGGAAGCCGTACAGGCGCTGGGTCCCCGACCCCGTGGCGGACCGCACGCTGGGCTCCACCAGGCCGGTGCGCGCCCAGTAGTCGAGCTGACGGTAGGTGATCCCCGCGGCCTTGCATGCGGTGGGTCCGCGGTAGCCCGCGTTCTCGTCGAGGTGCGCGAGGCCGTCGTCGAAGAGGATGCCCTGGTCGAGCCGGGTCACGCCGCGGCCGGACTCGTCGGTCATCGCTCCTCCTAGGTTCAACCTTGACTTCAACGTTAGGGCTCGGCCGAGGCCGGGTCAACGACCGCGGGCCGTGTCGCGCGCCGCTTCCCTCATCCTCCCACGCGAAGCCGCACGGACGCGGAGAACACGGCGATGGCGGCCTCTCCGAAGTCGGCGGCGCGCGCGTCCGCCTCTCCCCCACCCCGGCGCCTCAACGGGGCCGCCGCATCGTCCGCACGATCAGCCTCGCGCCGCGCGGCGAGCACCAGCGTGCGCAGCGCGCGCACGTCCCCGCCCGCCGCCAGGTACGCGGAGGCGGCGACGACCACGTCGAGCACGGCCGGCTCGTAGCCGTCGGGCACGGTGGCGGCGACGAGACCGGCGCGCTCGAGCTCGCCCAGCACGTCCACCGACACTCCCCCGCGCTCCGCGACCTCCGCGGCGCTCAGGTAGTCCGAGGGCGCCTCGCCGATCTCCTGGAGCGTGACCGGCTCGTGCAGACGGCCGCTGTCGAGCGCGTCGAGCTGCTCCTTGATCACCGTGAGCGGGCGGTAGTGGTCACGCTGCTGCCGGAGCACGAATCGCACGCGCTCGACGTCCGCCGGGGAGTACTGCCGGTATCCCGACGGCGTGCGCTGCGGGCACACCAGTCCGTGCGAGTCGAGGAACCGCAGCTTCGACGTGGTCAGCGTCGGGAAGCTCCGCTGCACGAGCGCGAGCACGTCGCTGACGCGGAGCATGGGCTCGTGCGAGAGCGCGTGCGGCCAGGTCCCGACCAGCGGCTCGGGAGAGGACGGCGCTGCGGCGCGTGGGGACGATGCGGCGGCGTCGCCGGCGGCCGAGGCCATGCGGGGATCAGCCCCGGGCACCCGGATAGAAGGTGAGGCGGTACTTGCCGATCTGGACCTCGTCGCCCGCGGCCAGCCGGCGCTCGGAGACGCTCTCGCGATTGACGTAGGTGCCGTTGAGCGAGCCGTGATCGCGCACGTAGAACTCCACGCCGTCGCGGATGAACTGGGCGTGCTCGCGGCTGACGGTGACGTCGTCGAGGAAGATGTCGGACTTCACCGAGCGGCCCGCCGTGGTGATGTCGACGTCGAGCAGGAACCGTGCGCCCATGTTCGGGCCGTGGTGCACGATCAGCAGCGCGTGATCCGGACCGAGCGCGTCGACCGCGGCCTGGTCCTGGGCGCTCAGGCGGTGCGGCACGCCCTCATCGACCGGGGCGGCCGAGTCGAGGGACATGGTCCTCTCGACGGGGCTCTCGTCGTACGTCATGACGCCTCCTCCTGCCATCGGACGATCCCCATCCTAGGGCTCACGCCCCCGCCGGAGGAACGGTGGCGCGCGACCGATTCACCAGATCGACCACGTACCCGATCCCCGCCACCCAGTACAGCACCGTGGCGGCGAGCGTGCCGACGAAGAACACGGTCCAGGCGATCGACCACTCGGCCAGGAAGGCGATGTACGCCCAGGGCAGGAACACGTAGAGCCCGAAGGTCGCCGCCTTGCCCACGAGGGTGACCTGCGAGGACTCCACGCCCCGCGCACGCGCCACCAGCAGCGCGATGCCGACGACCGCGTCGCGCGTCAGCAGCAGGGCCGTCAGCCACCATGGGATCACGCCGCGCGCGGCGAGGCCGATGACCACCGCCAACGTGAGCAGCCGGTCGGCAGCGGGATCGAGGATGCGGCCCAGCCGCGTCACCTGATCCCACCGGCGCGCGAGGTAGCCGTCGAGGAAGTCGGAGACGCCCGCACCGATCAGCGCGGCGATCGCCCAGCCGTCGTGGCGCTCGGCGAGCAGCACGACGAACACCACGATCAGCACGATCCGGACCGCGCTGATCAGGTTCGGCACGGTCCACACCTGGTCCCGCGGCTCACCCGCGGCCCGGGTCGCGGCACCGTCCTCCACGCTCGACTCGTCGCTCACGCGCGACAGTCTACGAGCGTGCTCAGGAGTCGGATGCCTCCTCGGCGACCTTGTCCACGGTCTCCGCCGCGATCCTCGCGGCCTCGTCCTCGGACGCCCCGCGCGCGAGCTCCCGCGCCCTGATCTGCTCGAAACGGTAGTGCCGCGTGTCCGTCACGCTCTGCTCGCCCATCGTGCACCTCCATCGCTGCCTGAGGGACGTCTCCAGCCTATGCCGGAGCCGCGGCGACGGCCACCACAGCGCGCGGCGCGGTGACACGCCCGCCGCGCCCCCGTACGATGAAGGCGTGACCACCCCTGCCGCCGACGAGCGTGAGACCGCTCTCTGGCGCGCGCTCACCCTGATGGGTCGCCGCCTGCAGGGCATCCTGGAGCAGCGGCTGCAGGCCTCGGTCGGCATCTCGGTCCCCGACTTCGAGATCCTCTCCGCCCTCGCGCGCTCCGAGGACGGACGCATGCGCGCCGGCGAGCTCGGCGAGATGCTCGGCTGGGAGAAGTCCCGCACCTCGCACCACGTCTCCCGCATGGAGGCGCGCGACCTCGTGTCCCGCGTGACGTGCCACGAGGACCTGCGCGGCACGTGGGTCGAGATCCGGTCGCAGGGCCGGCTCAAGGAGGCCGCCGCTCAGCGCGTGCACGCGGACGCCGTCCGGGCCGCGCTCACGGACATCCTCGAGCCCGACGAGACGGACGCGCTGGCGCGCACCGCGATGCGCGTGCTCGACGGCAACCCCCTCAGCACGTGCCGCGTCGAGATCGACCGCCTCGCGGTGTCGCTCGGTGTCGCCGAGCCCAGCGCCCGGTGACGCGCGCGTCCCGAGCGGCCCCGTCGCCCGCCTAGGCTTGTCCCCATGCCCGAGCAGCTCCCGACCGCCGCCGCCGTGGTCGTGATCGGTGCTGGGCAGGCCGGGCTCGCCGTCGCCTACCACCTGCGCCGTCGGGGGCTGACCCCCGGCGACGACCTGCTCGTCCTCGACGCGAACCCCGGCGCGGGCGGCGCATGGCGCCACCGGTGGCCCGGGCTCACGCTGGGGGGCACGCATCGGCTCCACGACCTTCCGGGCATGACCGACACGGGGCTGACCTTCACCGAGGCGGATCCGCACCGGCCAGCGCGGGAGCTCGTCGCCGAGTACTACGGCGCCTACGAGGACCATCACGATCTCCGGGTGGTCCGGCCCGCCCGCGTCACGGCGGTGCGTCGCGACGGGGACGGCTACCTCGTGGAGTGCGCGCCCGGCTCACCGGTCACCGCCGTGCGGGCGCGGGTCGTGGTGTCCGCCACCGGGACGTGGAACCGTCCCCGGCTGCCCCTGGTGGAGGGCCGGGAGGAGTTCTCGGGCCTCCAGATCACCACCGCGGACTACACGGACCCGGCGCCCTTCGTCGGACTCCGGGTCGCCGTGGTCGGCGGCGGGACCTCCGCCCTCACGTTCCTCGACGAGGTGGGCGACGTCGCCCAGGACCTCCACTGGTACACGCGGCGGGTGCCGCTGTTCCACGACGAGGAGGAGGAGCTCACCGCGGAGCGCGGACGCATCGCGGTCGGCATCCAGGACGAGGCGGCGCGCGCAGGCAGGCCGCTGCCGTCGATCGTGGCGGTGACGGGGCTGCCCCGCTCGCCCCTGGTGCGGCGCCTGGAGGGCAAGGACCGGCTGCGGCGTGAGCCGATGTTCGCCTCTCTCGACGCGACCGGCGCCGTCACCGCCGACGGCGAGCACGTCGAGCTGGACGCGATCATCTGGGCGACCGGGTTCCGCCCCGACCTGACCCACCTCCAGCCGCTCGGCGTGGTCAACGAGGTGGGCGGGATCGTGGTCGAGGACGGGCGGGTCCCGGACGAGCCCGGGCTGTTCCTCGCCGGGTACGGCCCTCAGGCCAGCACCATCTCCTCGAATCGCGCGGCCCGCGTCACGGCGCTCACGATCGCGCGTCTTCTGGCCGGTCCACAGGCCTGAGCGCAGCCTCGCCGGCGGGCCACGGGGTGCCGAAGCGGTGCATGGTCACCGAGACGGCCTGCTCCCGCGCGAAGGGCAGCAGCTCGAGCTCGGGGGCTGCGGTGACGGGCGCGTCGTAGACCGCGACGGACGCCGTCGGCGCGACAGGGCGGCCCACGCACCGCACGCGTGCGCCGGGCACCTCGGCCAGCCGCGCCAGCAGGGCAGGCTCGTCCTCGACGGCCACCGCCAGCCCGGCGGCGCCGAGCCGGGCACGCAGATCGGGATCGGGCTCCTCCTGCGTCGACACGCCCCCCGTCCCGCCCACGCGGACCCGGGCGGCGCACACCCGGAGCAGTGCGTCGACGTCGGCGCCGTCCCAGCGGATCTCGGCGGGCGCGGGACGATGCCGCAGCGCGTTGCGCTCGCACGCGAGCCCGGAGCGGTCGACCGGGGCGGCCATGCGTGCCCAGACGGGCGCGTCGGCCGCGACCGCGGCGTGGACCCAGGGGGCCGTGTCGGCCAGCAGCGCATCGTCCACGTGCGCCGGCTCCAGATCGGTGACGCGCTCCCACCCGGTGAGCGCGTACAGGTAGGACGGGCCACCCGCCTTGGCGCTCGGCCCCACGACCGACCGCTTCCAACCGCCGAAGGGCTGGCGCTGCACGATCGCGCCGGTGATGCCGCGATCGACGTAGACGTTGCCCGCCTCCACGGCGGCCGACCAGCGCGCGATCTCGTCGGGGTCGAGGGAGTGCAGGCCCGCGGTCAGCCCGAAGTCGACGGCGTTCTGGATCTCGAGGGCGTGGTCCAGGTCCCGTGCGGCGATCAGCCCGAGCACCGGGCCGAAGCACTCGGTGAGGTGGAACCAGGATCCCGGCTGGACGCCGGTGCGGATGCCCGGGCTCCAGACGCGGCCGGCGGGGTCCAGGCGGCGGGGTTCGACCAGCCACCGCTCCCCCGGCTCGAGGGAGGTGAGCGCCCGCAGCAGCTTGCCCTCCGCCGGCCCGATGAGCGGGCCGACCTGCGCGGAGGCGTCCGTCGCCTCCCCGACCTCGAGCGAACGGGTCGCGTCGACCAGCTGGCCGAGGAACCGCTCCGAGGTCGCGACGGACCCCACGAGGATCGCGAGCGAGGCCGCGGAGCACTTCTGCCCCGCGTGCCCGAACGCCGACGCGACCACGTCACGGGCGGCCAGATCGAGGTCGGCGCTCGGCGTCACCACGATCGCGTTCTTGCCCGATGTCTCCGCGAGCAGCCGCAGGCCCGGGCGGATGCGGTGGAACAGCTCGGCGGTCTCGAAGGCGCCGGTGAGGATCACCTGGTCGATCCGCGGGTCGCCGACCAGCCTCTCCCCCAGCGCGTCGGGGTCGAGGTCGACCAGCACGAGCGCGTCGCGGGGCACGCCCGCCTCCCACAGCGCCTCCGCGACCACGGCGGCGCAGCGCGGTGCCTGCTCCGCCGGCTTGAGGACCACCGCGGAGCCCGCGGCGAGCGCGGCGAGCACGCCTCCCGCGGGGATCGCCACCGGGAAGTTCCACGGCGGGGTGACCAGGGTGACCGCACGCGGCACCGGCGTCGCGCCCGCGAGGCCCACCAGGTCGAGGGACCGGTCGGCGTAGTAGCGCGCGAAGTCGATCGCCTCCGAGACCTCGGGGTCGCCCTGGTCGAGCGTCTTGCCGGCCTCGCTCATCATGACCGCGACGAGCGCGTCGCGGCGGCGCTCCATCGCGTCCGCTGCCGCGCGCAGGATCGCGGCGCGCCGCTCCGGGGCGAGCGCCTGCCAGCCGCCGGCCCCGGCGGATGCGGTGGCGAGCCGGTCGTCGAGCGCGGCCGGATCGTCCACCCGTGAGGCCGTCACGGTCGCGCGCCCGAGCTCACCTGCCTCGGCCAGGCGGCGCACTCCGGCGGCCCAGCTCCGGGCATCGGGCACGGCCGGGTCCGTGTCGGAGGCGTTCCGGAAGGCGCCGCCCGCCGGTCCGGCCTCCGCGCGGCGCCGGTGGCTGGCCACCGCGGGCCGGCTCGCCAGCGCGAGCGCCGCCTCGAAGCGCGCCCTCTCGCGGGCGAACACGCCCGGGTCACGGTCGAGGTCGTACAGCGAGGACATGAAGTTCTCCCGGCTCGCCACCTCCTCCAGCCGTCGCACGAGGTAGGCGAGGGCGACGTCGAACTCGGCGGGATGCACCACCGGCGTGTAGAGCCGGAGCGGGCCGACGTCCTCGGCGACCGTGGCGGCCACGTGCTCGCCCATGCCGAGCAGCATCTCGAAGTCGACCGCATCGTCCACGCCGCGGCCGCGCGCGAGCAGCAGCGCGAACGCCACGTCGAACAGATTGTGGCCGGCGACGCCGACGTGCACCGCGGCGGTCCGCTCGCGCACGAGCGCGCGGTCGAGCAGCCGCTTGTAGTGGGCGTCGGACTCCAGCTTCGAGCCCCAGGTGGCCACCGGCCAGCCGTGCAGCTCGGCGTCGACGCGCTCCATCGACAGGTTCGCGCCCTTGACGAGCCTCACCTTGATGGGGGCGCCACCGTCACGCACGCGCCGCTGCGCCCACTCCGTGAGGCCGTCGAGCGCGGCGAGAGAGTCCGGGAGGTAGGCCTGGAGCACGATGCCCGCGGTCAGCTCACGGTGGCGCGGAACGTCGAGCAGCCGGGTGAACACCGCCACGGTCAGGTCCAGGTCCCGGTACTCCTCCATGTCGAGGTTGACGAACGTGCCGGTGCGGGCGGCCGCGGCGTACAACGGGTCGAGGCGCGCGCAGATCTGCTCCACCGCCTGGTCGAACGCCCACGGGTTGTGGGGCGCGACGGCGGCGGACACCTTGAGGGAGACGTAGTCGACGTCGTCCCGCTCGATGAGCGCGAGGGTGCGCGCGAGCCTGCGATCCGCCTCGCCCGCGCCGAGCACCGCCTCGCCGAGGAGGTTGAGGTTGAGCCGGCTTCCCGTCCGCCGCAGCCGCGCGAGGGCCCGCCCCAGCCGGGCCGGGGTCGCGTCGACCACCAGGTGCCCGACCATGCGGCGTACCACGAGCCTCACCGTGCCCACCACGATCCCGGGCACGACGCGCGAGGCCGCCGAGCCCGCTGCCAGCAGGCCGCGCTGATACGCGGGAAGAAAGGACAGGTCGCGGCCGACGACGCGTCGCAGCGAGGCGGCGGCGACGCGCCGGTCCTCGGGCCGGACCACGCCGTCGACGAGCGCCGTGAGGAACGGGAGACCACCGGGGTCGCCCAGGAGCCGCGCGAGCATCCGCGCCGAGCCGTCGACGGGGTGCGCGCGCGACCGCGCGAGCCAGTCATGCACCTGGGCGGCGACCTCCGCGGCCGTCGGGGCCTCCGTCGCGATGCCGGGCGTGTCGATGGTCATGTCGCTCCCTTCCGGCATCAGTGTGAGACAGCTGAGGATGAACCACCAGCGCGCATTGGTTCCGCACATCGTTAAGTTCTGCTTCACTGTCATCATGCTCGATCTGGTCCGCCTCGCCACGCTCCGGGAGCTCGCCCAGCGCGGGACCGTGGCGGCCGCCGCCGACGCCCTCGGCTACACGCCGTCGGCGGTCTCCCAGCAGCTCGCCGCGCTCGAGCGCCAGGCGGGCGTGCCGCTCACCAGGCGCGCGGGTCGCGGGCTCCGGCTCACGCCGGCCGGCGAGCGCCTCGTCTCCCGCGCGGGAGAGCTGCTCGCCACGATGGAGATCGCCGAGGCGGAGCTGCGCTCGGGGACCGCGCCCGCCGGCACGGTACGGGTCGCGGCGTTCCAGTCGGCGTCCCTCACGATCGTCCCCCGCGCCGTGGCCATGCTGCGCGAGACCGATCCCCTGATCCGCACGGTGGTCACGGAGAGCGAGCCCGGCGCGGCGCTCGCCGAGACGTGGTCGCGGGACTACGACCTGGTCGTCGCGGAGGAGTACCCGCACCACTCCGCCCCGCACTACCCGGGCGTGGTACGCCGGGACCTCACGCGGGACGAGCTGCGCCTGGCGGTCGGGGGCCGGTGGGTCACCGCCACCTCGGTCGCGGCGCTGGCCGACGCGGTGTGGGTGATGGAGCCCGCCGGCACGGGCACGCGGCACTTCGCCGAGCAGACGTGCCGTCTCGCCGGGTTCGAGCCGGACATCCGGTTCGTGACCCCGGACCTCCAGGCGCATGTGCAGCTGGTGCGGGACGGTCTCGCCGTCGCGATCCTGCCGGGCCTCATGGCGGAGCATGCGGGACTGCTCGAGGACACCCACCCCCTGCCGGGCGCCCCTCTGCGCACCATCTTCACCGCGATGCGCGAGTCCACCGCGGACGACGGGGCGGTGGACCGCGTGCGGCGCGCCCTCGAGGAGGCTGTCGCGGGCTGAGCTACGCGTCCGGCCGCTCGGGCTCGAGCGACGGGCCCGGGGTCACGCCACGCACGAGGACGGTCGCGCCCGCGATCGCGGCGGGCATCGCGAGCACCGCGCCCAGGGGGATGAGGAACAGCAGGAAGACCGCCGCGCCGAACGCGACGGTGCGGGCCCGGTACGGGCGCAGCGCGCTGATCCGCTCCCGCCTGCTCACGACGCCCCGCCGGGCGAAGGGGTACGACGTGAGCTCGAGGGCGAGCAGGCGCCCGCCGATCAGCGCGCCGAGCGCGAACGCCGTCGCCGAGCCGGCGATCGGGATCAGCCCGACCGCGAACAGCGCCAGGGAGACCGCGATCGAGATGGCCACCGTGATGAGGCCCTCCCCGACGCCCCGGATCGTGACCCGCGTCCAGGGCTCGTCGGGGACCGCCTCGACCAGCCCTCCGAGCCGCTCGTCGACGCGCCTCGAGATCGCCTCGAAGAAGGGCTGGCCGATCGTGAGCGTCAGCGTCGCGAACAGGAGCACCGCGACCAGCCCGCCCGCGACCACCACCGCGATGGCTGCCGCGATCGCGAGCAGGTCGCCCCACCAGCCGTCTCCCCCGATCCCATGGCCCACCCGGTCACCGAGCCAGTCGGCGCGCGACACGACCACCGCGACGACCAAGGCGAGGACCACGAGCGACACGATCCCCGGCACGGCGCCGAGCAGCATCGCGCGGGGATCGGTCGCCCACGTACGGAGCCCTCGGAGCGCCGCGCGCACGCCCTCGACGGGCTCGCGCCACCACGCGGAGGACCGGGGAGCGGACATGCGCCGATGCTAGCGACAGGGTCCGGCGGGGCTACGCTTCGTGACGTCGTGAGTCCCGGAGGTGCTCCCTTGGCCCGCATCACCTTCACCCGCGCCCGTCCGGTCGGCAGGGACGGCGAGGTCGCGTTCGCCGTCGAGGACGGACGGATCGTCGCGGTCGACGACCCCGCGCGACCCGCCGACCACGTCGTGGACCTCGAGGGCCGGTGGGTCGTGCCGGGACTGTGGGATCGCCACGTGCACTTCACCCAGTGGGCCCGCACCTGGGGGCGGCTCGACGTGTCCGCCGCGTCGTCCGCTGAGGAGGTCTGCGCGTCCGTGGCGCTCGCCCCGCCGGACGGGCTGCTGGTCGGTTTCGGCTTCCGGTGGGCCACCTGGGAGCAGCCGCCGACGCTCGACGGGCTGGACGCTGCACGAGCCGCCCCGACCGTGGTGCTGTCGGGCGACCTCCACACCTCATGGGTGAACAGCGCCGCCGCGCGGGAGCTCGGGCTGCCGCGCGCCGGGGTGCTGCGAGAGGACGAGGCCTTCGCGGCGCAGCGGGTGCTCGACGCGGCCCCGCCCGCGCCGGAGGCGCTCGCGGCGGTGATCGCAGCGGCCCACGCCCGGGGCCTCGTCGGCATCGTCGACCTCGAGATGGCGGACAACGCCGCGGTCTGGACCGAGCGCGTGCAGGCAGGCGCGCCGCCGCTGCGCGTCGTGGCCGGCTTCTACCGCGAGCTGCTCGACTCGCGCATCGCGCAGGGCGCCACCACGGGCCTCGGGGTGCCCGGCACCCGGGGGCTGGTCGTCCACGGACCGCTCAAGGTCATCACGGACGGCTCGCTGAACACGTTGACGGCGCACTGCCGTGATCCCTACCCCGCGGGCGGGCACGGGATCCAGAACGTCCCCGGCGAGGAGCTGGCGCGGCTGCTGTCTCGCGCCCATGCCGGGGGGATCCACGCGGCGGTGCACGCGATCGGCGATCGGGCGAACACGATCGCGCTGGACGCGTTCGCGGCCTCCGGTGCGCGCGGCTCCATCGAGCATGCGCAGCTGCTCGCGGAGGACGACCTGCCCCGGTTCGCCGCGCTCGGCGTGGTGGCGAGCGTGCAGCCGGAGCACGCGCTCGACGACCGCGACGCGACCGACACGTTGTGGGGCGATCGGGCCGACCGCGCGTTCGCGCTGCGCTCCCTGCTCGACGCGGGGGCGCGCCTGGCGCTCGGGTCCGACGCGCCGGTCGCGCCGCTGGACCCGTGGATCGCGATCGCCGCGGCGGTCGCGCGCACGCGCGACGGACGCGCGCCCTGGCATCCGGAGCAGGCGATCACGGTGGTCGAGGCGCTGGCCGCCTCCACGCGGCACGACCTCTCCCCCGGCGCTCCGGCGGACCTGGTCGCGCTCGACCAGGACCCGCTGGCGGCCGACGGCGACGCGCTGCGGCGGATCCCGGTCGCGCTGACGACGGTCGCGGGCGCCGTGGTGCACGACGCCCGCTGACTCGTCAGCCGACCAGGGTGGCGTCCGCCAGAGTGATCGGCACGCCGGCGAGCGCCTGAGACACCGGGCATCCGGCCTTCGCCTCGTCGGCGAACCGGGCGAAGGCGTCCTGGTCGAGGCCCGGCACGGTCCCGCGGACCGTCAGGATGCTCGCCGTCACGCCCTTGCCGGCCTCGAAACGCACCTCCGCGCCGACCTCGAGGGCGTCCGGCGGGGTGCCGTTGCCCTCGAGGGCGTGCGACAGCGCCATCGAGAAGCAGGACGCGTGCGCGGCGGCGAGCAGCTCCTCCGGGGTGGTCGCGCCCTCCTGCCCCGCGGACCGCGCCTTCCAGGTGACGGCGAACTCGCCGTTGCCCGAGCCGAGCGCGACGGTGCCGGCTCCGTCGCTGAGCCCGCCGTTCCAGACGCCTGCGGCCTTGCTTGCGATCTCCATGAGTCCTCCTCCGGGTGAGGGCCGCTGCGCGCGGCCGGCGCGTCGGTCGCGCCCTCGGTGTCACGCTAGCGCCGCGCGGAACATTCCCGCATCGGCGTGCGTGCCGGCGCCGCGGAGGTCAGCTCACCGGCGTGAGCGGCCGCTCAGGGAGCACGCAGGAGCTCTCGCGTCGGACCCGCGCGACGAACGCCCAGGCCAGCAGCACGATCGCGCCGGCGGCGAGGTACGGCTGGATGGGCTCGAAGAACTGGATCGCGCCGGTGTAGCCCAGCGCGAGCAGCACCAGCTTGTTGCACACCGGACAGCCCACCGCGAAGAACGTGACGAGCGCACCCGCCATGCCGAGCCGGCCCTCGCGCGGACGCTGCGCCTCCTCGGGCGTCGCGACGTAGGTCGCCGTCACCAGGCCGGACAGGACGGCGGACAGGCCGAGCGCCCAGTACGACCACGCGGTCGGGGGGATCTCCCTACCGAAGACCGGGTTGGGGATCAGGTCGGTCGGGAGGGCGATCAGCAGATAGGTGGCGGCGGCGGTGGCGGCTGCCACCATCCAGCGGCGGGCGGGCCAGGCGCGGAGCGCGTCGAGGACGTCCATGGGAGGAATATACCCCAGGGGGTATCAGGACGACGTCAGCGGGTGGTCGAGCAGACGGCGCAGCGTGGTGATCACGCCCGCGTCGACGTTCGAGGGGGCGCGGTACCGCGCCCGCTGCGCGACGTCCGGATGCGCGTTCGCCATCGCGAACGACAGGTGCCCGCGGTCCATCATCTCCAGGTCGTTGAGGTAGTCGCCGAACACGACCGTCTGCTCGGGGGTGACGCCGAGCGCCTCCTGCAGACGGGCGACCGCGACCCCCTTGTGCACGCCGGTGCGCATGATGTCGATCCAGTGCCGGTCCGACACGACCACGGCGAGGTCGCCCTGGAAGCGCGCCAGGACCGGCGCCGTGTCGTGCGCCGCGTTGCCGAAGTCGTACACCGCCACCTTGAGGATGGCGTCGTCGACCGCCGCGAGATCGTCCACGATCTCGAGCGCGGCGTAGTACGGCGACGCCTTCTCCACGAACGCCGCATCGTCGCGCTCGATGTACGCCGAACGCTTGCCGCACACGACGGTTCCCACGTCGAAGCCCGCTCGCGCGTGGTCCCGCACAGCGGTGACGATGTCGCCGAGCACGCCATCCGGCAGCGGCGACGAGGAGATCTCGACGCCGCCGCGCGCCACGTACGACCCGTTCTCCGCGATCACGACCAGCCCCTCCCCGAGCCGCTCGAACTGGCGCGCCAGCGTGGCGTGCTGACGCCCGCTCGCGGGCGCGAACACGATCCCGCGCTCGCGCATGTGGTCGACGAGCGGCCACAGCGCGTCGGGGATGCGCTTGGCCGCGTCCAGCAGGGTGCCGTCCATGTCGCACACCACCAGCCGGATGTCGTGAGGGCCGTCGGGGACGTGGAACGAGTCGGGGGTGGTCACGGCAGTCAAGCCTAGCCGCGCGACCCGGCTAGATTGCCGACGTGAGCACGCCCCCGATGATCGCGACCACCACGTACAGGGAGGTCGCGTCGACCGGCATCTGGACCCAGGAGGCCGTCTGGCTGCCGGACGCCTACCTCGCGCCCCTGCGGCGCGCGGGCGGCACCGCCGCCGTCCTCCCGCCCGACGCGCCGGACCGGGCCGGCGCGGCGCTCGACCGCATGGACGGGCTCTACCTGACCGGAGGCTACGACGTCGATCCGGCCCTGTACGACGCCGCCCGCCACCCGGAGACGGACGCCCCGCGCGCGGACCGGGACGCGTGGGAGCTCGCCCTGCTCGCGGCGGCCGTGGAGCGCGGCATGCCCGTGCTCGGCGTGTGCCGCGGCGCCCAGCTGCTCAACGTGGCGCGGGGCGGCACGCTCCATCAGCACGTGCCCGACGTGGTCGGCCACACGGGCTACCAGCGGGGCGACGCGGTGTTCCGCCCGGTCGAGGTGTCGCTCCAGCCGGGGACGGTTCTCGCGCGGTGCCACCCCGCCATGCGCGCCGTGCCCGTCTACCACCACCAGGCGATCGACCGGCTCGGGCGCGGCCTGGTGGTGTCCGCACGCAGCGTGGACGGGCTGATCGAGGCGATCGAGGACCCGGCGCTCGCCTTCTGCGTCGCCGTCCAGTGGCACCCGGAGCACGACCCGGGCCAGGTCGGCCTGTGGGAGGCGTTCGTCGAGGCGTCACGCGCCTACGCCGCGCGGGCCTAGCCTGGGGACAGGGCCCCGTCGCGGGCCGACGCCGACGTCGAGGAGGACCACCATGAAGACCATCGCCATGCCGGGGACGGAGATCGTCGCACCCGCCGTCGTGCTCGGGCTCATGCGGATCGTCGAGAAGAGCGACGACGAGGTGCGCGAGCTCGTCGCGGCCGCGCGCGATGCCGGCATCGACTTCATCGACCACGCCGACCTCTACGGTCCGCCGTACCACGGGTGCGAGCGCCGGTTCGCGGAGGCGATGCGGCTGAGCCCGTCCGAGCGCGACGCGTTCACCATCCAGACCAAGTGCGGCATCCGCCAGCCCGGGCCGTACTTCGACTTCAGCTACGACCACATCGTCGACTCCGTCGAGGGCTCGCTCGAGGCGCTCGGCACCGACCGCATCGACATCCTGCTGCTGCATCGTCCCGACGCCCTGGTCGAGCCCGACGAGGTCGCGCGCGCCTTCGACCACCTGCACGCCGCGGGCAAGGTGCTCCACTTCGGCGTCTCGAACCACACCCCGGGCCAGATCGAGCTGCTCAAGCGCTCGGTGCGCCAGCCGCTGGTCGCCAACCAGATCCAGCTCTCGGTGACGCACGCCCCGTCGATCGCCAGCGGCATCGCGATGAACATGGGCGACCTGGACCAGTCGATCGACCGGGACAACGGGATCGTCGACTACTGCCGCCTCAACGACATCACCCTGCAGGCCTGGTCGCCCTTCCAGTCCCGCTTCTTCGACGGCCCCTTCCTGGGCAACCCGAACTACGCGGAGCTGAACGCCGTGATCGACCGCCTCGCCTGGAAGTACGAGGTGCCGGCCGAGGCGATCGCGGTGGCGTGGCTCACCCGTCATCCCGCGCAGATGCAGGTGGTGCTGGGCACCACGACCCCCGCGCGCGTCGTGGCCGCGGCGCAGGGCGCCGACGTCCACCTCGCGCGGTCCGAGTGGTACGAGATGTTCCGCGCCGCCGGGCACACCGTGCCCTGAGCCGACGCCCTACAGCGGCGCCTTCCAGTGGAAGTCGCCGGCGATCGCCTCGCCCATCGCCTTCATCGCGTTCGCGATGGTGCCCTGGTAGACGCGCGACTCGTCGGTCTCGGCCTGGTCGGCCTTGGCGCGCGCGCTCGCCTCGTGGAACGCGAGATAGGCGACGATGCGGTCCCGCTCGGCTCGCTGGCCTGCGGCGTGGGCGTCGGTGTCGGTCATGGGGGTCCCTCCACGGTCGGTGGCGCCATCCTTCCACGCGGACGGGGCGACGGCCGACGACCGCGATACTGGGCACATGCCTCTGCTGAATTCCGTCCTCTCCCCCGGCTGGCCCGGCCCGGCCGCGTCGCCTCACCGCGTCGCGCTCCTCCTGCACGGTTTCGGCTCGCACGAGCACGACCTGCCGGGCCTCGCCGCGTTCCTCCCGCGGGGCCTCCCCTGGGCGTCGCTGCGGGCGCCGCTCGAGATGGGCTACGGCGCCGCGGCGTGGTTCCCGCTCTCCACCGACGGGGTCATGGACGTCACCGCGATCCGGGCCGCGGCGGATGCCGTCTGGGAGTGGGTCGACGCGACCCTGCCCGACGACGCCCAGGTGGTGCCCATGGGCTTCTCGCAGGGCGGCCTGATGGCGCTCCAGCTGCTGCGGAGCCGCCCGGAGCGCGTGGTCGCCCCGGTGGTGCTCGCCGGGTTCGTCCACGAGGGCGAGGAGCCCGCCGATGCCGCGCTCCTGGGGACGCGCCCCGCGGTGTTCTGGGGGCGCGGGGACGCGGATCCCGTGATCTGGCCGGAGGCCGTCGCGCGCACCGCGCGGTGGATCGACGCGCACACCGTCGCGACGCGCCACGTCTATCCGGGCCTCGGGCACGCCGTTCACGAGGAGGAGATGGGCGACGTGCGCGCGTTCCTCGCGGCTCAGCTCGCCTGAGGAGGCCCGCCGAGCAGCGCCGCGGCGGCCTCGGCGATCGCGTCCCGGTCCACGGGATCGGTGAGCGCGGACAGCGACCTGCGGGCCGCCTCCTCCGCCATCGCCCGGATCGGCTCGGCCTTCTCTCCGGGCGCCGCGTGCGCGAGTCCGGCGAGCGCGTGCTGGAGGCGCACGCCGACCTCGACCACACCGGCACCGTCCCGCGCGATCGGTCGGAATCCGTCCACCAGGAGGTCGCTGAGCTCGACGCGAGCCATGTGGACCCCCGGATGGGAGACCTCCCGCTCCTCGGGCACACCCTGCACGTCGGCGAGGACCCGTTGCAGGGCCCCGAGCACCTCGATCGCGGTTCCCTGGTCGTTGGTCGACGGCGACAGCGCGCGGCTCGCGATCTCGGCGAGGGCGACGACCCCGAGCCGCGGATCCTGCTCGTAGGTGCGGTGACGTTCGACGAGGAAGGCGTCACGCACCGCAGTCCGTGCGGCCTCGCCCGGGCCACCCTCGACGAGCGCGAGGGTGTCGCCGGGGCGCACGTCGTCGCCCGGCACCACACGGGCGTGGATGCGCAGCCCGTGCTCCTTCGCGGCCGCCGCGAGCCGGTCCATCGCGACCACCGTGAGGAATCCCGTGCGCTCGGCGCCCACGGCCACCACGGGTCCGGCGGGGTCGCTCGGGGGCTCTCCTCCGAGGTGAGGGCGGCGGGCATGCGCGCGCAGGGTGTCCGCCGCGGCATCCTCGACGCGATCGAGGATGTCGGCCATCCGGCCGAACCTGGTGAGGTGCTCTATCCATCGCACGAGCGTGACCACGACCCACGCGATCACGAGCAGCGAGCCGATGAAGACCAGCATCTTCCCGCGCTCCGCGACATAACCGCTGGCGAGGGCCACGATCCCGGCGATGGCGAACACGAACGCGCCGAGGAAGCCCGCGAGGGCGTTCTGCGAGGTCGGGTCCTCGATCAGCAGACGCGTCGCGCGCGGAGTGGCGGCCCGGGCGGCAGACGAGTACGCGGAGATCAGCGCGGTGAGCGAGAAGGTGGTCACGGCGAGCATCGACGACGCGAGCACCGAGAGGATCGTGGTCACCGAGTCCTGGCCCAGGTCGATGCCCGCCAGCTCCGGGGCGCGCTGTCCGACAGCGCCCGCGACGATCACGAAGGCGACCGCGGCGAGCGACTGCAGCGTCAGCCGTCCCCACATCCGGCGCGACAGACGCCGCAGCGCCATGACCCAGGTCCGCTCCATCGAGGCCTCCCTCATCCCCGCCATCATGCCCGGTGGTGCGAGGACGAGCGGTCAGCGCGCGCCGACGGGCACGCGCGCCGTCGACGGGAGGGCCTCGCGGCGCGCGGACCGGGCCGTCAGCGCAGCCCCCGCCCACGCGAGCAGCACGCCCGGCACGCAGAGCGCGAGTCCGAGCCAGGTGGGCGCCACGTAGCCCCAGCCGGCCGCGATGACGGCTCCGCCGAGCGCGGCACCCAGGCTGTTGCCCAGGTTCAGCGACGAATGGTTGACGGCCGCGGCGATGGTCTGGCTGTCACCCGCGACGTCCATGAGGCGGGTCTGGATCGCGGGCGACAGCGCCGCGGCGGATCCCCCGACCAGGAACCCGCCGACGAAGAGACCCGCCGGATGGGACGCGGTCAGCGCCAGCAGGACGAGCGATCCCGCGAAGGCGGCGAACAGGATGAAGATGGCGCGCACGGCGCCGCCGTCCGCGAGCCGCCCGCCCCAGGCGTTGCCTGCCGTCATGCCCAGGCCGACCACGACGAGGACGAGCGGCACGAGCCCCGAGGCCGTGCCCGTGACCTCGGTGGCCAGCGGGGAGATGTACGAGTACACGGCGAAGAACCCGCCGAAGCCGAGCGCGCCCGTCCCCAGCGCGAGCCAGACCGCGGGGCGTCGGAACGCGCGCAGCTCGCTCCGCACGGTCGCCTGCGGGTCGCCGGGGACCCGCGGGACCAGCAGCGCGATGGCGAGCAGCGTGGCCCCGAAGAGCGCGGCCACCACCACGTACGCGATGCGCCATCCGGCTTGCTGGCCGAGCGCCGTGATGAGGGGCACCCCGACCACGTTCGCGATGGCGAGGCCGGACAGGACGTAGGCGACGGCCTGGCCGCGCCTGCCGGGACCCATCAGCTGCGCGGCCACCAGGGCGGCGACGCCGAAGTACGCCCCGTGCGGGAGCCCGGCGACGAAGCGGGCCGCGACGACCGTGCCGAACGTGGGTGCGACCGCGGAGGCGAGGGTCGCGAGGGTGAACGCGGCCGCCAGGGCCATGAGCAGGCGGGTGCGGGGCAGGCGTGCCGCGAACGCGGCGATGGTCGGCGCGCCCACCACGACCCCCGCCGCGTAGGCGGAGATGAGCAGGCCCGCGCGCGCGATCGCCGCCTCGGGGTCCTCGCCCGCGAGGTCCGGGAGCAGGTCGCGCGCGATCTCGGGCAGAAGGCCCATCGCGACGAACTCGGTCGCACCGATCGCGAATCCGCCGAGGGCGAGCGCGAGCAGCGCCAGGCGCGTGCGCGCGGGGCTGAGGTCTGACACAGGGGCACCGTTCTTCTCGGGCGGCGCTCCCCGTCGAGCTCGCGGTTGTCGCGACCGGAACGTCGCGACGCCCGCATCCTATTCCGCGGGCGCGCGCCCCTCGCCCGCTCCGGGACGGAGCTGGTCGAGCAGCCACCGCGCTCCGCGGACGTCCGCGAACGGGCCGACCCGCGCGGCGAGACCACGATCGGAGGTGACCACCGTCACGCGCTCCCCCGCGGCGTGGCGTGCCTCCACCCGCGAGACCACCGCATCGTCCCCCTCGCCGGGAGCGTCATGGACGTCGACGCCGTCCGCTCGCGCGCCCCGCGCCCGGCCCTCGACGACGAGCTCGACGCGAGGGAACCATCGCCCCTCCGGGAGGTCGAGCGCTCCCGCGTCGATGCCCGCGGCCGCCCACTCGGCCACCCGGCCGGCGAGCCGCTCGGCGGCGCCGCGGCGATCGCGCCACCATCCGTCGGGAACGGAGCCGACGACGTTCGCGGCGTCGACCACCACGGCCGGCGCGAGCCCGAGCATCCCGTGCAGGCGGGGCCATGCGGCGCCGAAGCCGGGATGGAGCTCGAGGGAGGCGACCTGGTCCACGGGGATCCAGGCGAGCTCCTGGCTCTCGTCGTCGGTGGCGTGCGGCTCGAACGGCGTGGTCACGCGCGCGACCACGGTGGTGTACGACCAGAAGCCCAGCTCGAGGGTCGAGGTCGCCGCGACGCGCAGCGACCCGGGCGGTACCGAGGCCTCCTCCCACGCCTCGCGGAGGGCCCCCGGCACCGCAGCCTCGCCCGCGTGGCGGGCGCCTCCCGGGATGCCCCAGGTGCCCCCGTGATGGCTCCACAGCGCGCGATGCTGCAGGAGGACGCCGCGGTCCGGGTCGTGGGCGACCAGCCCTGCGGCTCCGAAGCGGCCCCAGTAGCGCGTGCCGTCCGGCGCCTCGGCCCAGGCGTCGCCGGGATCCCGGGGCGCGTGGGGGTCGAAGGGCACGGGCCCAGCCTCGCACACCCAGGGAGGCCGGGCCCGCGGCCACGCGTCAGTCCTCTAGGAACGCCGTCCCCAGCCACGCCTCGGGGACGCCCAGGCCCTCGACGAGCGGCAGCGCGTGGGGGCGGAGCTCGCGGCACAGCGCGTCGATCTGATCGCCCAGCGCCTTGCTGCGTCCGAGCGACATGCGGTGATGCTCGACGAACCAGGCGCGGTCCTCGTGGATCGAGGCGAGGGCATAGAGGCTGCAGAGCCTCTCCAGCACCTCGCGCGTCTGGGCGTCCAGGTCCTGCTCGAGGGCGGTGATGAAGGCGCCGAGCACCTGGCGCTGCACGTGCGCCCGCGCGGCGAACTGCACGTGCCCGCCCAGCCGGTTGAACGCCTCGAACTGGTCGCCGCCGCTCTTCGAGGCCGCGCGCATCCGACGCGCCAGGGAGTCGAGCGAGTGCCGTGCGCGCTCCTCGAACATGAGGGCGTGCCAGCCACGGTCCACGAGCGTGGTCTCCTCGGGACGCCTGCGCGCCCCGTCGGCCACGCGCTCGACGATCACGTTCGCCGCGGTCCGCTCCACCATGGCCTCGCCGAAAATGCGGGTGGTGGCCTGCACCACACCGGAGCGGTCGAGCGCGCTCCACGACTCCTTGACCCCGGTCAGCAGGGCCTTCGCCACCAGCTGCATGAGGACCGTGTTGTCACCCTCGAAGGTCGCGAAGATGTCGACGTCGCCGCGGAGCTGGGTGAGCCGGTTCTCGCTCATGTAGCCGAAGCCGCCGCAGGCCTCCCGCGCCTCCTGCACCGTGGCGTTCGCGAACCAGGTGGTCTGCGCCTTGAGCCCGGCGGCGCGGGTCTCGAGCTCCCGCTGGTCCGCCTCCGTGTGGTCGGCCGGGCCCTGGACCTTCACGAGCAGCTCGACCAGCTCGTTCTGCGCGAACCCGTACGCATAGGCCTCCGCGACCCTGGGCAGGAGGCGACGCTGGTGCGTCAGGTAGTCGAGCAGCAGCACGCCCTCCGGCCGGCCCGCCGCCGGGAACTGGCGGCGGCGGAGCCCGTGCCGCACCGCGATGGAGAGCGCGCGTCGGGCCGTGATGCCCGCGCCGCCGCCGATGCAGACGCGACCGCGCACCAGCGTCCCCAGCATGGTGAAGAAGCGCTTGCTGGTGCTGGAGATGGGCGACGAGTACACGCCCTCGTCGGTGACCCCGCCGTAGCGGTCGAGCAGCATCCGGCGCGGCACGCGGACCCGGTCGAACTGAAGCGTGCCGTTGTCCACCCCGAGCAGGCCGCCCTTGTGCCCGTGGTCGCCGGTGGTGACGCCGGGCAGGTCGACGCCATGGTCGTCCCTGATCGGGACCAGCACCACGTGGATCCCGTGCTGCTCGCCGTCGACCACGAGCTGGCCGAAGACGGCGGCCATGGTGCCGTGCCTCGCAGCGTTGCCCAGGTACGCCTTGCGCGCGCTCGGTGTGGGCGAGTGGATCTCGATCTCGTCCGTCTCCCGCACGTACGTGAGCGTCGTCTCGAGGTGCTGGACGTCGGAGCCGTGGCCCAGCTCGGTCATCGCGAAGGCGCCCAGCAGCGTCAGGTCGGTGATGCCGGGGAGGAACGTCCGGTGGTGCCACTCCGTCCCGAGGTTGGTGACCGCCCCGCCGAACAGCCCGAACTGGACCCCGGACTTGATGGTGACGGACAGGTCGCCATGCGCGAGCATCTCGAAGGTGGTGACCGCGGTGAGCGGGTCGGACACCGCGTTCGCACCGTCGGGGACGCCCGAGTGGCCGAAGCCCCGGCGTTCGAGCTCGATGAGCCGGGCGAGCGTCCACTCGCGCGCATCCTCCATCCCGGCGGCGGGGTCCAGGTGCATCCCGTCGGCGGGGAAGGTCGCACGGCCCACCGCCCTCTCGGCGGCGAAGGGCCCGTCGAGGGCCGCGCGGAGGCGGGCGCCCAGCACGGTCAGCTGCTCCTCGGCGATGGGCGACGGGGTCTCGTGGGTCAACGTCATCGTTGCTCCTCGGTAGGGGGTGGTCGGGGTGGGTAGGGATCAGGCCCCGAGCGGGGCGGGTGGACGGGCGTCGGCGAGCGCGCCGGCGAGCAGGGCGTCGATCTCGGCGACCACCTGGCCGCGGGGAGCCCGCGGATCGCCGGCCATCCAGCGGTCGGCCGCCGCGCGGACGAACCCGACGATGCCGTGGCCCCAGGTCCCGGCGCAGGACGCGTCTCGACCGGTCGCGGTGAGGTGGGCCGCGATGGCCTGGCCGACGTGGTCCCCGATGAGCGACGGCAGGGATCCCGCCGGGTCGCCAGGGTGGTCGGCCGTGGCCACCGGGCGCTCGAGCACGAAGCGGTAGATCTGCGGATCGCGCTCGACCAGCGCCAGGTACGCGTCGGCGAGGTCGTGGATCAGGTGGCCCAGGTCGCCGTCCGCGCTGTCCTGCAGCGTGCGTGTCAGGCCTGCATGGATGTACGCGTGGACCGACTCGACGACGGCGTCGTAGAGCCCCGCGCGGTCGCCGAAGTGCCGGTAGATCACCGTCTTCGACGTGCCCGCGCGGGCGGCGATCTCATCCATGCCGACCCGCGCGCCATGCACGCGGATCGCCCGGAGAGCGTGCGACACGAGCTCGCGCCGTCGGTCCTGGCGGTGCTGCTCCCAACGGGTGTCGCGCCCGTCTGCGGTGGTCATGACACCACAGTACCCAGTACTCGCAGTATCTGCTACTGTCCGTATCGGATAGTCCCCCACGACAGGAACCCGGAGGCACCATGCACCACACCGCTGTGGTGGTCGGAGGAAACCGCACGCCGTTCGCCAAGGTCGGCGGACCCCTCGCGGAGGCCTCCAACCAGGATCTTCTCATCGCCGCGCTCGACGGGCTGATCGCGCGGCACGGACTCGCGGGCGCGCGCATGGGAGAGGTGGCGGGAGGCGCGGTGCTGAAGCACCCGCGCGACTTCAACCTCACCCGCGAGGCGGTGCTGGGCACCTCCCTCGCCCCCGACACGCCCGCGTGCGACCTCCAGCAGGCCTGCGGCACGGGCCTCGAGGCGACCGTGTACATCGCCAACAAGATCCGCCTGGGCCAGATCGACGTGGGCATCGCGGCCGGCGTCGACTCCGCGTCGAACGCCCCCGTCACCGTCAGCGAGCCGCTGCGGCGGATCCTCGCCCGGGCGAGCCGCGCCCGGAGCGCCGCGGAGCGCATCAAGGTGCTCGCCCGCATCCGCCCGAGCCACCTCGCCCCCCTCGCCCCCGGGGTCGCCGAGCCCCGCACGGGGCTGTCGATGGGCGAGCACCAGGCCCTCACCACCGAGCGCTGGGGCGTGACGCGGGAGGAGCAGGACCGGATCGCCGCGGACTCGCACCGGAGCCTCGCCGCGGCATGGGACCGAGGCTTCTTCGACGACCTGGTGACGCCGTACCTCGGCGTGACGCGGGACGCGATCCTGCGTCCCGACACCACCGTCGAGAAGCTCGCGACCCTGCGCCCCGCCTTCGGCGGGCCCGAGGGGTCGATGACCGCAGGCAACTCGACCGCGCTGTCCGACGGCGCCGCCGCGGTCCTGCTCGCCTCCGAGGACTGGGCGCGGGAGCACCACCTGCCCATCCTCGCGAAGGTGGTGGACGCGGAGGTCGCGTCGGTGGATCACCCCGGAGGCGACGACCTCCTCCTGGGCCCGGTCGCGGCGACGGGCCGGCTGCTCGAGCGGCAGGGCCTCGGCATCGCCGACATGGACCTGGTCGAGATTCACGAGGCCTTCGCCTCCACGGTCGCGGCGACGCGGAAGGCATGGGCCGACCCAGAGCACTGCGCGGCGCTCGGCCTCGACGGGCCGATCGGCTCCATCCCGGACGACCGTCTCAACGTGACGGGCTCGTCCCTCGCGGCCGGTCACCCGTTCGCGGCGACCGGGGCGCGCATCGTCCCGACCCTCGCGAAGCTGCTCCACGAGCGCGGTCCGGGCTCGCGCGGCCTCATCTCGATCTGCGCCGCCGGCGGGCAGGGCGTCGTGGCGATCCTGGAGGGCATGTGATGTCGGCTCTCGAGAGGATCTACGGCACCCCGGTCGGCAAGGCGGTGGCGCGGAAGGCGGGGGTCCACGAGCCGCCGCGCCTGCGCCGCGGCCGCCGGCTCCCCGCGGGACCGATCGTGCACGCCTCGCTCGGCGACTCGACCCTCGGGGCCCGCACCCTGCGTCTCCTGGGCCTCCCGGTGGAGGCCCCCGTGACCGACGACGGCTCCGCCACGCCCGGCTACGGCGCCCCGATCGGCGCCGTCGTCATCGATGCCACGGACCTCGAGCGCGTCGATCAGCTCGAGGCCATCCGCGCGATCCTCCGCCCCGCGGTGCGCTCGCTCGAGCCGTCGGGTCGCGTGATCCTGCTCGCCCGACCGGCGACCGGCGACTGGGAGCGACGCGCCGTGACCCGGGCGCTCGACGGCATCACCCGCACGGTCGGCAAGGAGCTGCGCAAGGGGGCCACCGCCACGATGATCCGCGTGGGCGCCGACGCCGGGCCGGGCGACCTCGCGACCACCCTCGCGTTCGTCCTCGAGGGGCGGTCCGCCTTCGTGGACGGCCAGGCATGGACGGTGCAGGCGGCGGGGCTCGCGGAGGAGCGCCCGTCCGACCGGCCCCTCGACGGCCGCACGGTGGTCGTGACGGGCGCGGCCCGCGGCATCGGCGCCGCGATTGCGCGCACCCTGGCCCGCGACGGCGCCGACGTGGTGGCCGTGGACATCCCGGCCGCGGGCGAGGCGCTCGCCCAGGTGGCGAACGAGATCGCGGGCACCGCGCTGCAGCTCGACATCACGGCGGACGATGCGGGCGCCAGGATCGCGGCCCATGTCGCCGGGCGCGGGGCGCGGCTCCACGGGATCGTCCACAACGCCGGCATCACGCGGGACAAGCTGCTCGCCAACACCGACGCCGATCGATGGCGGTCCGTCCTGGAGGTCAACCTCGCCGCCGAGATGCGCATCAACGCCGTGCTGCTCGAGCCGGCGACCCCCGGCGGCATCGCCGACGGCGGGCGCATCGTGGGCGTCGCGTCCACGTCCGGCCTCGCGGGCAACAAGGGGCAGACCAACTACGCCGCCTCCAAGGCCGGGGTCGCGGGCCTCGTCGAGGCGATGGCCCCGGATCTCGCGGCGCGGGCCATCACCGCCAACGCCGTCGCACCCGGGTTCATCGAGACGGACATGACCGCGCGCATCCCCTTCATCCAGCGGGAGGTGTTCCGGCGCAGCAACTCCCTGAGCCAGGGCGGCCAGCCCGTGGACGTCGCGGAGACCATCGCCTACCTGCTCTCCCCCGGCGCCCAGGGCGTCACGGGCCAGGTCATCCGCGTCTGCGGGCAGAACCTGGTGGGCGCCTGATGGCCGTGGCGGTGCTGTCCGAGGCCCCCGGGATGGGCGCCGCCTTCGCTCGGGCGATGGTTCCGGCACGCGCGCGAGGCGCGCGTCTGCCCGAGGATCCGGTGCGGCTGGAGGGATACCGGCAGGACGCCGCGCGGCTCGCCGACTACGCGCGGGTCTGCGGCTTCCCGTTGCGCGACACCGTGCCGCCGACCTGGCTTCACGTGCTCACCTTCCCGCTCCACGTGCACCTGCTCGGCGACCGCCGGTCCTCCGTGCGGCTCGTCGGCGCCGTCCACGTGTCCAACTCCATGACCCTGCACCGCCCCGTCTCGGTGCGCGAGGAGCTGGCGATCGAGGTGGCCGCGCGCGGCCTGCGACCGCATCAGCGCGGGGCGCTGCTGGACCTCGTGGGCGAGATCCGCGTCGCCGGCGAGACGGTCTGGGAGGGGGTCAGCACCTACCTGGCCTCCGGCATGGAGGTTCCCGGCGAGCCCGTCGAGCTCCCGCGCGAGCCCTTCGCGGCTGTGGTGCCGCACGCGCGTTGGCGCCTGCACGCCGGCCTCGGACGGGACTACCGACGCGTCTCGGGCGATCCCAACCCGATCCACACGTCGCGACTCGCGGCGCGCGCCTTCGGTTTCCCCCGTCCGATCATCCACGGCATGTGGACGCATGCGCGCGCGCTCGCAGCCCTCGACGGCCGGCTGCCCGAGGCGTACCGCACCGACGTGGCCTTCACCAAGCCGGTGCTGCTGCCCGGCTCGGTCGGGTTCCACGCGGCGCTCGCGGACGGCGTGCACAGCGTCGCGGTGACGTCCCGCGACGGCGCGAAGCCGCACCTGCTGATGTCGGTGTCCTCCACGGAGCGCGCCCGGGCCTAGGCTCGTCCCCGAGGCGCCGCGCGCCCTCCCCCGTCCCCCATCGACCATCAACGAGGATGTGAAGATGCACCCGCACTACACCCCGAGCGGCATGGACCCCGTCGGCGGCGACGACCGCCCGTGGTACCGCTTCTACTCCCCCGGCGTCGGCCGTGTCATCACCCCGCCGGCGGCGCGCTCGCTCCCGGAGCTCGTCGCCAACGCGGCCGCCGAGTACGGCGATCGCACGGCGTTCTCCAACCTGGGCGGCACGCTCAGCTTCGCCGAGGTCGACGCGCTCGCCACCCGCTTCGCCGCCTTCCTCCAGCATGACCTCGGCCTCGCCCGCGGCGACCGGATCGTGCTGCAGATGCCGAACCTGCTGCAGTACCCGGTCGCCCTCTTCGGCGCGCTCCGCGCCGGGCTGGTGGTCGTGAACGCGAACCCCCTCTACACGGTCCGCGAGATGGAGGGGGTGTTCCGCGACGCCGCGCCCAAGGCGATCGTGGTGCTGGCCAACTTCGCCGACAAGGTCGAGCAGGTGCTTCCCGCGACGACCATCGAGCACGTGATCGTCACCCAGGTCGGCGACCTGCTGCCCGCACCCAAGCGGCAGATCGTCAACTTCGTCGCCGGCAAGGTGAAGAAGATGGTGCCGCGGTACCACCTTCCCCGCGAGATCCCCTTCCGCGACGCCCTCGCCCGCGGTGCGAAGGACACCTGGGCCGACCCGGGGCTCGGCCTCGACGACGTCGCCTTCCTCCAGTACACCGGCGGCACCACGGGCGGCGCGAAGGCCGCGGTGCTCACCCACGGCAACCTCCTGGCCAACCAGGAGCAGTTCATGGGGCAGATCCGGGCCACGCTCGGCGAGGAGCGCCAGTCGGTGATCATCGCCGCACTCCCGCTGTACCACGTGTTCTCGCTGACCGTGAACTGCCTCGGGTTCTTCCGTTTCGGCGCCCACAACGTGCTGATCACCAACCCGCGCGACATCCCCGCCTTCGTCAAGGAGCTGGACGCGTCCCGGCCGGACGGGCTGATCCTCGTGAGCACGCTCGCGGGCGCGCTGCTCGACAACGGCGCGTTCCGCGCGCTCGACTTCGACAAGCTCCAGCTCACCGTCGCCGGCGGCATGGCGGTGCGCTCGTCCGTGGCGGAGCGCTGGCGCAACGTCACGGGCAACGACATCATCGAGGGCTACGGCCTCACCGAGGCGTCCCCCGTCGTCTCGGTCAACCCGACGCACCACCCCGCGCGGATCGGCACCATCGGCGTGCCGCTGCCGTCCACCGACGTGCGGATCGTCGACGACGAGGGTGCGCCCGTGCCCCTGGGCACCGCCGGCGAGCTCGCCGTGCGCGGCCCCCAGGTCATGATGGGCTACTGGAATCAGCCCGAGGAGTCGCGCCGCGTCATCACCGACGACGGCTGGCTCCTCACGGGCGACGTCGCCGTCGAGGACGAGGACGGGTTCTTCCGGATCGTCGACCGCAAGAAGGAGATCATCGTCTGCGGCGGGTTCAACGTGTACCCCGGCGAGATCGAGGACGCGGCGATGCTGCACCCGAAGGTCGCGGAGGCGGGCGCCATCCCGATCCCCAACGAGCACTCCGGCGAGGTGCCCAAGCTCTTCGTGGTGCGGCGCGACGACTCGCTCACCGAGGCGGAGCTGCGCGTCTTCCTCAAGGAGCGGCTGACGGGGTACAAGCGGCCCAAGGAGATCGAGTTCATCGACGAGCTCCCGAAGACCAACGTCGGCAAGGTGCTGCGCCGCGCGCTGCGGGAGATTGAGGCGGAGCGCGGCTCCGCCTGACCTCCACCACGCGAGGTGCGACACTGGTGGACATGACCACCATCGCCGACTTCTCCGCCGCCACGCTCAGGGGCGAGGAGCAGCCCCTGTCCGCCTACGAGGGACAGGTGGTGCTGGTGGTCAACACCGCGTCGCGCTGCGGGCTCACGCCGCAGTTCGAGGGCCTCGAGGCGCTCCATCGCGAGCTCGGACCGCTCGGTCTCGCCATCCTCGGCTTCCCGTGCAACCAGTTCGCCGGACAGGAGCCGCTGGACGCGGACGGTATCGGCGAGTTCTGCCAGGCGAACTACGGCGTGACCTTCCCGATGTTCGCCAAGATCGACGTCAACGGGCCCGCCCAGCACCCGCTGTACGGATGGCTCAAGTCCTCCACCCGCTCGCTCATGGGGGACGCGATCAAGTGGAACTTCACCAAGTTCCTGGTCGGGAGGGACGGTCGCGTGATACGCCGCTACGCGCCCACGACCGAGCCCTCCGCCCTCGAGGCGGACATCCGCGCGGCGCTCGCGGCGTGAACGCCGTCGCGGCGGCCCTCGCCGCGGCACGCGCGGTGTCGGGCGGCGCGGTCACCGGCGTCTATCCGAGCCTCGCGGCCACGGACCCCGACCTCCTGGCGGCGGCGCTGCATCGCCTCGGCGAGGCGGCGGACGTGGGCGGGGACGCCGCGCATCCGTTCATCCTCATGAGCGCGGCCAAGCCGTTCGTGCTCGCTCTCGCGGTCGACCTCCACGGGGAGGACCGGGTGCTCTCCCTCACCGGGATGCGCGAGACCGGGCTGCCGTTCAACGACGTGCGCGCGATCCACGCGGGACCGGGCGGGCGCACCAACCCGATGGTGAACCCCGGCGCGATCACCGCATCGTCGCTCCTCGGAGAGGACGATGCGGGCGCCGGCGAGGCGAGGCTGCGCGCGGGGCTCTCCGCGTTCGCGGGTCGCGACCTGGTCGCGGACGCCGCCATGGTCGAGGCGATCCACGCGACCAACCACCGCAACCGCGAGCTCGCCGGCGCGCTCGCCGCCCGGCGGCTGCTCGGCACCGCTGTCGAGGACGCGCTGCACCTCTACACGCTCCAGTCCTGCCTCGCCGTGACCGTCGCCGACCTCGCTCGCATGGGAGCGGTGCTGGCCGCGGGCGGGGTCGATCCCGTCACCGGCGTGCGCGTCGTCAGCCCCGCGGCGGCGCGCGTCGCCGTGGAGGCGATGGCGCTCGCCGGTCTCTACGAGGGCACGGCTGCCTGGCGCGGCGCCGTGGGCCTTCCCGCGAAGAGCGGGATCGCCGGCGGTATGGTCATGGTGGCACCCGGTCGCGGCTCGGCCGCCGCGTTCAGCCCGCCGCTCGACGCCACGGGCAACCCCCTGCGCGCGCAGGTCGCCCTCACGGCGCTGGCGCCCGCGCTCACCCGTCCCTGAGGCCGGCCCACGCCACCGGGACCCCGCGCGCGAGGGAGAGCGGGACGTCGAGCACCCGCTGGTTCGTCGAGCCCCGGAACGCCAGTCGGAGGTCACGTCGGGCGAGATCGAACGGCCCGTCGACGAGGACGTCGACCTGCGCGAGCAGGTCGCGCTTGTCCTGGGTTCCCGTCACGAGCTCCTCGAAGGTGTACCCCGACCAGCACCACACGTCCTTGGACGGCAGCTCGCGACGCATGCGGCGCACGACGGCGAGGCAGACCTGCGTGTTGAGGAACGGCTCGCCGCCGAGGAGCGAGATGCCCTGCACCGAGGGGTGAGCCAGGTCTGCGAGGATCCGGTCCTCGAGGTCCGCGCCGTACTCCTCGCCGCAGCGGAAGCTCCACGCGTCCTTGTTGAAGCATCCGTCGCAGGCGAAGAGGCACCCGCTCACGTAGAGGCTGCAGCGCACCCCCTCGCCGTCGACGAAGCTGAAGGGCTTGTAGTCCGCGACGAAGCCCTGGCTGACGCGCTCCGCCCGCCAGTCCTCCGTCGGCGACCGGTGCATCGTCCCTATCCCTCCGGCCGCGACTCGCGGTCCTCGAGCGCCGGCGCGACGCGCACGTCGCCGGGCAGGTGCTTGACGCGCGACGCGATCTCCTGGTGGCGGCCGTGGACCATCGGCCGCTGCTGGGGGTTGCCCAGGTAGCCGCAGGTGCGCTTGACCACGTCGCACGTGCCCGGGTTGGCGTTGCCGCACGCCGGGCACGCGAAGCCGCGGGCGGTCGGGTCGAAGTCGCCCGCGTAGCCGCAGTCGTAGCACCGGTCGATCGGCGTGTTCGTGCCGAGGTAGCCGATCCGGTCGTACGCGTAGTCCCACACGGCCTCGAGCGCCTTGGGGTTCTGACGCAGCACGGGGTACTCGACGTAGTGGATGAAGCCGCCGGACGCGAGGGGCGCGTAGTCGGCCTCGAAGTCGAGCTTCTCGAAGGGCGTGGGGTTCTTGCGGACGTCGTAGTGGAACGAGTTGGTGTAGTAGTCCTTGTCCGTGACGTCCGGCACCGCGCCGAACCGCTCCTTGTCCATGCGAGCGAAGCGGTCCGTGAGCGACTCCGACGGGGTCGAGTAGACGGAGAAGTGGTAGCCGGTCTCGTCGGCCCACGCGGCCGCGCGGCGCTTCATGGCGCGCAGCACCTCGAGCGTGAGCTCCTTGGCCTCGGGGTCGGACTCCCATGCGTTGCCGTAGAAGACCGTCGCGACCTCGTACAGGCCGATGTAGCCCATCGACACCGTCGCGCGGCGGTCGCGGAACAGCTGGTCGACGTCCTCGCCCGCGGACAGGCGGCGACCGAAGGCGCCGTACTGGTAGAGGATCGGCGCGTTGCCCGGGCGCGCCTCCTTGCAGCGCTCGATGCGGAACACGAGCGCGTCGTGAAGGGTCTCGAGGCGCTCGTCCAGGAGCTGCCAGAAGCGGTCGAGGTCGCCGCCGGACTCGAGGGCGATGCGCGGCAGGTTCAGGGTGACGACGCCGAGGTTCATGCGGCCGTCGACCACGTCCTGGCCGTCCTCGTCCGTCCACCCCTGGAGGAAGGACCGGCAGCCCATCGGGGCCTTGAAGGAGCCGGTGATCTCCACGATCTTGTCGTAGCTGAGCACGTCGGGGTACATGCGCTGGGTCGCGCACTCGACGGCGAGCTCCTTGATGTCGTAGTTCGGGTCGCCCTCCGCGAGGTTGAGGCCCCGCTTGAGGGTGAACAGCAGCTTGGGGAAGATCGCGGTGCGCTGCTCCCGGCCCAGCCCGCGGATGCGGATCCGCAGGATCGCCTTCTGGATCTCGCGCTCGTACCACCCGGTGCCGAGGCCGAAGCCGACCGAGGTGAACGGGGTCTGGCCGTTCGAGGTGAACAGCGTGTTGATCTCGTACTCGAGCGACTGCATGGCGTCGTAGATGTCCTTGCGCGTCTTGTCGCGCGCGAACTCCTCCCGCCGCTCCTCGTCGTCGATCCAGTGCTCGGCGTCGGCGAGGTGCTTCGCATGGTTGAGCGCGGCGTAGGGCGCCAGCAGCTCGTCGATGCGGTTGACGGTGCAACCGCCGTACTGGCTGGACGAGACGTTCGCGATGATCTGGCTGATCTGCGCCGTGGCCGTCTGGATCGACCGCGGGGGCTCGACCTGTGCGTTGCCGATCCGGAAGCCCGCCGACAGCATGCTCGGGAAGTCGATGAGGCAGCAGTTCGTCATCGGCGCATAGGGGTGGTAGTCCAGGTCGTGGTAGTGCAGGTCACCCTTCTGGTGCGCGTTCGCGACGTGCGCGGGCAGGAGCTTGAGGCCGATCGCCTTGCCGACCATGCCGGCGGTGAGGTCGCGCTGGGTGTTGTAGACCTCGGCGTCCTTGTTCGCGTTCTCGTTGACCACCGCGGAGTCCTTGGACAGGAGGCGGTGGATCGAGTGGTTCAGGTCGGTCGCCTTGGAGCGGGCGATGTCGCGCGAGACGCGGTAGTCGATGTAGGCGCGCGCCACCTCGTACTCCCCCGCCTCGAGCAGCTCGTGCTCGACCACGGACTGGATCTCGTAGATCTTGACCGCGTCGACGAACCTGCGGTCGAGCTCGGCGTCGATGCGTGCGACGAGAGCGTCGATGGTCTGCTCGTGCTCGGCGGTGAGCTCTCCGTGCACCGACACGAAGGCCTTCGCGACCGCCGCGCCGATCCGCGAGTCGTCGAAGCGCAGCGTCCGTCCGTCGCGCTTGACCACGGTGAGCGCGTGGCGCGTGCCGCCCTCCCGGATAGCCCCCGCGCGCTCCATCTCGACGATGCTCATGATGCTCCCTCCGGCTCCTTCGACCTCGGCTTCGGCGGCAACCAACCACTACATGTAGTGCTTCCCGCCGTCGGACACACTAGATCTCGTGTCATGAGGCATCTAGGTCCTTGGTCCCTGGCGGACGCTCGGGCCCGCGGCCGGGCGGCCGCGGGAACCCTCGTGCACGCACGACCGTTGATCATCCGGATCACGACATCCCCGGCGTGTCGGCTCGCGGCAGCGAGGACCGGAGGTCCCGGACCCCGGCGGATGCAAGCGATTACACTGTCATGATCCGCCCGCGCAGGCCTCTTGCCGCGCGGCCGCTCCCCGTTCCCGATCAGAGACCGCTGCTTGATGCCCTTCCTCCCCCGCGCGCCCCGACCCACGGCAGCCGCGGCGGCTGCCGTCGTGTTCTTCACGGCAGGCGTGACCGCCGGCGCCGTCTACGACGAGGACCGCGTCACACGCGCCGTCGCCCACGCCAGGGCGATGGCCGACGAGGTCGAAGCCAGCCGAGAGCGGCTCGAGGGGTCGCTCGCACGGGCCGAGGCCGTCGCGGCCGACGCCGCCACGGTGGCGGCCTCGGGCGAGGTGGTGGACGCCAGCGTCGCCCTCGCCACCAGCGCCGACGCGGCCGCGCGCGCCGCGGAGCTACACCAGGTCGCGGTCGAGACCCCCTCGCTCGCGCTGGAGCTGCCGGTGCCGCTCGCCGTCGACGGCTCCGCGACCGGCGCGTCCGTGCTGGCCGGGCTCCACGAGCCCACCGCCACGTCCTCGGACTCGTCCTCGGCCGACGAGCAGACCGCGGACGCCCCGGTCGAGACGGAGGCGGCCATGGCCGCAGGTCACGATGAGGCCGACCTCGATGCGCCCGTGGTCGACGACGATGCGGTGGTCCAGGTCCTCTCCGGCGACATCGCGTCACCGGACGAGGCCTACGCGGCCGCCGAGCGGCTCGAGCGCGCGGCCGCGGACCTCGAGTCGGCGGCGCGGGAGATCGACGACACCGCCGACCGGCTCGCTGAGGCCGCCGCGGGCGCGACGCTGGAACGCGACGTCGCGACGCTCGCGGAGGCGCAGGCCCACGCGGAGAGCCTCGCCGCCGACATGAGCGACGACGCGAACCTGGTGGCGGAGCGCGTCCTCGACGGCGCGGCGGTCGAGGCCGTCCTCGACGCGGCGACCGCTCTCGGCAGCGTCGCGGCTACGGAGGTCGACGTCGAGGACCCCGATGCCGTCGCCCGCGGGCGCGAGACCCTCTCCGATGCCACCCGAACGCTGGAGGACGCCTACGCGGTGATGGAGGACTCGCACGCGGGCTGGGTGAGCGCGGAGAACGCGCGCCGGGCGGAGGAGAACGCTGCACGCCGCGACACCCATGAGCGCGCGGTCGCGGCGGCCGTCGACGAGCGGACCGCGCGCTACCTCGCGGCCGTCGCTCAGCATCAGGCCGGCTGGTCCGGCCAGCCCGCCGGCATGTCCTACGCGAACGGGCGCCTGCCCGCCGCGGCGCTCTGCCCGCTCCCGTTCGCCGCGAGCGCGCAGCTCAGCTGCGACGCCGCCACCGCCCTGATCGCGGCGGATGACGCCTACCACGCCGAGACGGGCGGACACCTGGTGGTCCTGAGCTCTTACCGGTCGTACGCGGCGCAGGTGAGCACCCGCGCGGCGCGGGCCGGGCTCGCCGCCGCGCCCGGGACGTCCAACCACGGCTGGGGCATGGCGGTCGACCTGGACGCCGCCTCCTCGGCATGGCTGCGGGCGAACGGCGCCGACTTCGGCTGGGTGCACCCCACCTGGGCCCGTGTCGGCGGCAGCAAGCCGGAGGCCTGGCACCTGGAGTTCGTCGCTCCCGGCGTGGGCCAGCTCGAGGTGGAGCCGCTCGAGCTCCTCGAGCCCGTCGACTCCCTGCTCGACGACTAGGCGCCGCGCGCGGCCCGCACCTCCGCGCCCAGCCCGGGACGGAACATCGCTCCGGTCGCGCTCATCACGGCGTCGGCGCCGGCGGCACGCATCGCGAGGTGGTGCGAGGCCTCCATCACTCCCCCGACGCCAACGATCGCGAAGCCCGCGCCCGCATCGTCCCTGAGCCTGGCGAGGCGGCGCACCATCTCCAGGCCCGCCCAGCGGATCGCGTCGCCGCACACGCCGGCCACCTCCCGGCCGGGCCCGGGCAGCGCCGGTCGCCCGGCGGCGTCCACGAGGCGGGCCGGGATCGTGTTGATCGCGGCGTACCCGTCGACGATCCCGGCGGTGGCGTGGACCAGGGCGGCCAGCGCGGAGTCGTCCGCGAAGTACGCCAGTTTGAGCAGGAGCGGGACGTCACCCACCTTCTCCTTGATCGCGCCGGCGATCCGCACCACCGCGGCGGTGTCGAAGCACAAGAGGTCGGCCGTGCCCTCGTTCGGGCAGCTCAGGTTCATCTCGAGGACCGGCGCACCGGTCTCGACCACGAGGGAGGCGGCGGCGACGTGATCCGCGACGTAGGCCGAGACCCGGTCCGCGGCCCCCGGTGCCGGGTGGGTGCCCTGGAACGAGCCGACGAGCAGCTGCCCGTCGCCTGCCGCCGCGACCGCGGCCGCCATGTCGGGCTGCCACTCGTCGGGGTCGCGCGATGGGACGCCGAAGGAGTTCGAGATGCTGGCCGTGCCGCGGAAGTCCGCGTCGGCGAGCATCGCTCCGCGTGCCGTCTCGAGCGACAGGTCGCCGCCGACGTGCACCCGGAGGGTGTTGGGGAACGGATGGCTCGGGTGGCTGCGCGTCCGGACCGTCTTGTAGACGTTCACGTCGTACCCGTGACGGAAGGCGGCGGCGCAGAACGCGGCATTCACCAGGGGGCCGGCGGGGATGCCGAACGCCCGGTGGACGGGACGGCCGAGGAAGCGCTCCGCGGGCGGCGCGACGGCGGCGACGCCCGGCTCGGCGAACGCCCCGAAGGGTCCGTTCGCATAGTTGTCCTCGTAGGAACGGAGCGGGTCGTAGAACGGCGTCACAGGCTCCGAGGCTAGCCGGGCGCCGGCCTCCCGCGCCGGGACCTCGACCGGGACCTCGGGCCATAGGTCCTGGCTCGTGCCTCGTGGGATGGACAGACTGGTGGTGTCGGCAACGGGGCCGACGTGTCCGCGGAGGTGCGCGATGGTGAAGTACGTCTTCGACTTCAGCGAAGGCAACAGGGACCTCAAGGATCTGCTCGGCGGCAAGGGTGCGAACCTGGCCGAGATGACCCGCCTGGGCCTGCCGGTGCCGCCCGGCTTCACCATCACCACCGAAGCCTGCCGGGCCTTCATGGCGGACGGAGCCGCGCCGCCCGAGCTGCGGGTCGAGGTGACCATGGCGGTCCGTCGGCTCGAGGACGCCATGGGGCGCCACCTGGGCGACCCCGACGACCCGCTGCTCGTCTCCGTCCGGTCCGGCGCCAAGTTCTCGATGCCCGGGATGATGGAGACGGTCCTCAACGTCGGCCTGAACGACCGCTCGGTCCACGGCCTCGCCGCCTACGCCGGCGACGAGCGCTTCGCCTGGGACTCCTACCGCCGGCTCATCCAGATGTTCGGCAAGACGGTGCTCGACATCGACGGCGAACTGTTCGCCGGCGCGCTCGACGCGCGCAAGGCGGCCCGCGGCGTCGCGGCGGACACCGCCCTGGATGCCGACGACCTCCGCCACCTGGTGGAGGACTACAAGGGGATCGTGCTCGATCGCACGGGCCGCGAGTTCCCGCAGGAGCCGCGCGAGCAGCTCGACATGGCGATCGAGGCGGTGTTCGGCTCCTGGAACACCGAGCGGGCGCGCCTCTACCGGCGGCGCGAGCGCATCTCCGACGACCTGGGCACCGCGGTCAACGTGGTCGCCATGGTCTTCGGCAACCTCGGCGAGGACTCGGGAACGGGCGTGTGCTTCACCCGCGACCCCGCCACGGGCCGCACGGGCTCGTACGGCGACTACCTGCCCAACGCCCAGGGCGAGGACGTCGTCGCCGGCATCCGGAACACCCTTTCTCTCGCGGACCTCGAGCGGCTGGACCCCGCATCGTCGCGGGAGCTCCGCCAGGTGATGCGGCGGCTCGAGAGCCACTACCGCGACCTCTGCGACATCGAGTTCACCATCGAGCGAGGCAAGCTCTGGATGCTCCAGACCCGCGTCGGCAAGCGCACGGCGGCGGCGGCCTTCCGGATCGCCAAGCAGCTGGTCGACGAGCACCTCATCACCATGGACGAGGCGCTCGAGCGGGTCACGGGCGCCCAGCTCAGCAAGCTCATGTTCCCGCAGTTCGACATGGAGGCCGCCAGGAACCTGCTCGCGACCGGCATGGCGGCGTCGCCCGGCGCGGCCGTGGGCGCGGCGGTGTTCAGCTCGGCGCGCGCGATCGAGTGGGCGGCCGGTGGCGGCACGCCCATCCTGGTCCGACGGGAGACGAACCCCGACGACCTGGGCGGGATGATCGCCTCGGTCGGCGTGCTCACCTCCCGTGGCGGCAAGACCTCCCACGCCGCGGTCGTGGCACGCGGCATGGGCACCACCTGCGTGGTCGGGGCGGAGGCCCTCGACGTCGACGTCGAGGCGCGCAGCTTCGCCGTCGGCGGCACCGTCGTGCACGAGGGCGACATCATCGCCATCGACGGGTCGACCGGCGAGATCTTCCTGGGCGAGGTGCCGGTGGTGCCGTCGCCGGTGGTCCGCTACCTCGAGGAGGGCCTCGACGCGGCGCTCGCCCACCTCGCGCCCGAGGACGAGGAGACGAGGGAACTGGTGAGCGCGGTCGACGCGATCCTGTCGCACGCCGACACCGCTCGGCGCCTGGGGGTCCAGGCGAACGCCGACACGGCCGAGGACGCGGCACGCGCCCGGATGTGGGGCGCGCAGGGCATCGGGCTGTGCCGCACCGAGCACCAGTTCCTCGGCGAGCGGCGCGTGCTCATCGAGCACCTGATCCTCGCGGCGGACGATGCGGCGCGGCAGGAGGCGCTCGACGCCCTGCTCCCCCTCCAGCGCCAGGACTTCACCGAGCTGCTCGAGGTGATGGACGGGCTGCCGGTGACGATCCGGCTGATCGACCCTCCCCTGCACGAGTTCCTCCCGGACCTGACCGAGCTCGCGGTGCGCGTCGCCCTCGCCAAGGAGCGCGGGGAGACGGGCGACGAGGTCGAGCGCGACCAGGTGCTGCTCGCTGCGGTGAACCGGATGCATGAGGCGAACCCGATGCTCGGCCTTCGCGGCGTGCGGCTCGGCATCGTCATCCCGGGGCTGTTCGCCCTGCAGATCCGCGCGATCGCCGAGGCGCAGGCGGCGCGCACCACGGCGGGGGGCACCCCCCACGCGGAGATCATGATCCCCCTGGCCGCGTCGATCATGGAGCTCCACCTGGTGCGGGACGAGGCCGAGCGCATCATCGCGGAGGTGTCAGCCGAGACCGGTGTCGAGCTGCACATCCCGGTCGGCGCGATGATCGAGCTGCCACGCGCCGCGCTCACCGCCGATCGCATGGCATCCGTGGCCGAGTTCTTCTCCTTCGGCACCAACGACCTGACCCAGACGACGTGGGGCTTCTCCCGCGACGACGTCGAGGGCGCGTTCTTCCACGACTACACGGAGAAGGGCGTGTTCTCGGTGTCGCCATTCGAGTCGCTCGACCGCCAAGGGGTCGGCCGGCTGGTGCGGATCGCCGCCGAGGAGGGTCGCGCCACCCGGCCGGACCTGCGCCTCGGCGTCTGCGGCGAGCACGGCGGTGACCCGCAGTCGATCCACTTCTTCCACGAGGCGGGGCTCGACTACGTGTCGTGCTCCCCGTTCCGGATCCCCGTCGCGCGGCTCGAGGCGGGCCGTGCCGCGGTGGCCACCGGCGGCGGCGACACCCGCTGACCGGAGCCGTCGAGGGGTGCGGCCCCAGCAGGACCGCACCCCTCGACCATGCCCCCCAGCCCCCCTCAGGCGGCGACCGGCACGCGGTCGGTCAGGTAGCGGGTGCAGCCGGGCAGCGTGACGAACGACGGGTACGCCTCCTCGAGGCAGGCCTCCGCGAGCAGCGCCGCCGCCTGGTCGAACAGCTCGCCGTCGGGGCGCTCGACCGTCGACATGGTCTCCGCCAGCATCTGCGCGACCAGCTCCCGCGTCACCGGGATCCCCTCAGAGGTCGTCGCACCGGTGCGGATCCACTGCCACAGCTGGGACCGGCTGATCTCCGCCGTGGCCACGTCCTCCATCAGGTTGTCGATGCCCGCCGCCCCCACGCCCCGCAGCCAGCTCTCGAGGTACCTGAGCGCGGCCGACACATTGGCCCGCACGCCCGCGAGGGTGATGCGGCCGCCGGGCACCGTGGTGTCGAGCAGGTCCGCGGCCGTGACGGAGACCTCCGACCGCTGGCGGTCGAGCTGGTTCGGGCGGTCGCCGAGCACCGCGTCGAACTCCGCCTGCGCGACGGCCACCAGACCCGGATGGGCGACCCAGGAGCCGTCGAAGCCGTCGCTGGCCTCCCGGCGCTTGTCCGCGGCGACCTGGGCGAGCGCCTTCTCGGTGGCCTCCGGGTCGCGCCGGTTGGGGATGAACGCGCTCATGCCGCCGATCGCCTGGGCGCCGCGCCGGTGGCAGGTCGACACCAGCAGCTCGGTGTAGGCGCGCATGAACGGCACCGTCATGGTGATCTGCGCCCGGTCGGGCAGCACGTGCTCGTCGCCCCGCTCGCGGTAGGTCTTGATGATGGAGAAGATGTAGTCCCACCGGCCCGCGTTGAGCCCGGCGCAGTGATCGCGGAGCTCGTAGAGGATCTCCTCCATCTCGAACGCCGCCGGCAGCGTCTCGATGAGCACCGTCGCGCGGATGGTGCCGTGCTCGAGTCCGAGCTCCTGCTCGGCGAGCGTGAACAGGTGGTCCCACAGACGCGCCTCCCGGTGCCCCTCGATCTTCGGCAGGTAGAGGTACGGTCCCGAGCCGCGCGCGATGAGCTCCTTCGCGTTGTGGAACAGGTACAGGCCCGCGTCGACCATCGAGGCCGAGCACGCGAAGCGGTTGCCGTGCTCGTCGACGTGCATGAGGTGGCGCGAGGCGAGGTGCCAGCCGCGAGGACGGAACACGATCGTCGGCGTGGTCTCGCCCAGGGTGTACTCCTTCCCGTCGGGTGACGTGTAGGAGATCTCTCGACGGATCGCGTCGCGGAGGTTGAGCTGGCCCTCGACCATGTTCGCGAACGTCGGGGTGTTCGCGTCCTCGTGGTCCGCGAGCCACACCCGCGCGCCCGAGTTCAGCGCGTTGATGGTCATCTTGCGGTCCGTCGGACCCGTGATCTCGACGCGGCGGTCCTCCAACCCGGGCCCGGGTCCCGCGACGCGCCAATGCGGGTCGTCGCGGACGGCCGCCGTCTCCGCGAGGAAGCCCAGGTCCGCTCCCGCGGCGATCGCCTCCTGACGAGCGTGACGGGCCTGCAGGAGGTCCGCCCGCTCGCCGGCGAGCTGCCGGTGGAGCGTGGCGATGAAGTCGAGCGCCTCGGGGCTCAGGATCTCCGCGTAGCGCGGGCCCATGGGCGCGTTCGTCGTGATCGTGGTGTGGCACATGATGGCTCCTAGGGATGCATGTCGGTGCTAGAACTGCTCGGCCTCGGTCGACCCGGCGAGCGCCAGGGTCGAGGCCGTCGGGTTGAGGGCGGTGGCCACCCGGTCGAAGTAGCCGGTTCCCACCTCGGCCTGGTGACGCGTCGCGGTGTAGCCGTGCGCCTCGGAGGCGAACTCCGCCTCCTGGAGCTCCACGTAGGCGCTCATCTGGGTCTCGGCGTACCCCCGCGCGAGCTCGAACATGCCGTGGTTCAGCGAGTGGAAGCCGGCGAGGGTGATGAACTGGAAGGCGTAGCCCATGGCGGCGAGCTCCCGCTGGAACGAGGCGATCTCCGCCTCGCCCAGGTGGCGCCGCCAGTTGAAGCTCGGCGAGCAGTTGTAGGCGAGACGCTTGTGGGGGTGCTCGGCGTGCACCGCCTCTGCGAACCGCCGGGCGAGCTCCAGGTCCGGAGCGGCCGACTCCACCCAGATCATGTCGGCGTACGGCGCGTAGGCGAGGCCGCGGGCGATCACCGGCTCGATGCCGTTCCGCACCTCGTAGAAGCCCTCCGCGGTCCGCTCACCGGTGAGGAAGGGGCGGTCGCGCTCGTCGACGTCCGAGGTCAGCAGCGTCGCCGCCAGCGCGTCGGTGCGGGCGATCACCACCGACGGGACACCCGCGACGTCCGCGGCGAGGCGCGCGGCGTTGAGCGTCCGGACGTGCTGCCCGGTGGGCACGAGCACCTTGCCGCCCATGTGCCCGCACTTCTTCTCCGAGGCGAGCTGGTCCTCCCAGTGCACGCCGGCGGCTCCGGCGGCGATCATGCCGTGCATCAGCTCGTACGCGTTGAGCGGACCGCCGAAGCCGGCCTCCGCGTCCGCGACGATCGGCGCCAGCCAGTCGCGGGTCGTGCCACCCTCGGCGTGCTCGATCTGGGAGGCGCGGAGCAGGGCGTTGTTGATGCGGCGGACGACGGCCGGCACCGAGTTCGCCGGGTACAGGCTCTGGTCGGGATAGGTCTGGCCCGACAGGTTGGCGTCCGCCGCGACCTGCCAGCCCGACAGGTAGATCGCCTTGAGGCCTGCACGGACCTGCTGCACCGCCTGGTTGCCGGTGAGCGCCCCGAGCGCGGCGACCCACTGGTCCGGGCGCTCGCGGTTGACCTGGATCATGTCCCACAGCGCCTCCGCCCCGCGGGCGGCGAGGGTGGCCTGCTCCCGGACCGGACCGCGCAGCGCGACGACGTCCGCGCCGGTGTAGTCACGGCGGATGCCGGTCCACCGGGGGTCCCACTCCCACTCGGACTCGAGCTCGGCTGCGGTCTGGGTCTGATCTCCGGGGCGGATCATGCTGGTCATCGGAAGCTCCTTTGCTCCTCGGGGTGTCCGTATGACCACGGTAGGAGGCACGTTCACCCGAATTCGCGGGGTGAGGCATCAGAACTTCTCGCGAATTTCTGGCCTTCGAAACGCTCGTGTGGCAGAGTCGCGGCATGAGCACGTCGACGACGACGGGAGCCGAGCACGAGGCCGGCCCCACGCCCCTGACCATCGGCCGGCGCATCCGCGCGCTCCGCACCGCGCGCGGCATGACCGTGCAGCAGCTCGGCGAGGCCTTCGGACGGGCGGCCTCGCAGATCTCGGTGATCGAGAACGGGCACCGCGAGCTGCGAGTGTCGGAGCTCCAGGCGATGGCCGCCGCTCTCGGCGCCTCGCTCGACGACCTCCTCGACCCCGAGCCGCCGTCCCGGCGCGACGCCCTGGAGATCGCGCTCGCGCGTGCCCAGGACGGCCCGCTGTTCGAGGCCCTGCAGATCCCGCGGCTGCAGGTGCGACGCTCGCTCCCCGACGCCGCCCTCGAGACCGTCCTGGCGATGCATGCCGAGCTGGTGCGCCTGCACGAACGTCGCGCGTCCACCCCGGAGGAGGCGCGCCGCGCGAACACCGAGCTCCGCGCCACCCAGCGGGAGCAGCACAACCACTACCCGGAGCTCGAGCGGGTCGCCGCCGGCCTGCTGGGCGCGATCGGGCACCACGGAGGACCGCTGTCGCACTCGGCCGCCTCCTCGCTCGCGTCGCACCTGGGCTTCACGCTGCACTACGTGCACGACCTCCCGGTCACCGCCCGATCGGTGACGGACGAGCGGCACGGCCGCCTCTACCTGCCCATCCGCAGCGACGGCGCCGACCGCAGGGTGGTCCTGCTGCAGGCGCTCGCCGCGCACGTCCTGGGCCACGAGGAGCCGCGCGACTACGGCGACCTGCTCCGCCAGCGGGTGGAGGCCAACTACCTCGCCGCCGCGCTGATGATGCCGGAGCGCTCCGCGGTCGACCTGCTCACCGCGGCGAAGGCCGTGCGCGACCTGTCGGTGGAGGACCTTCGCGACGCCTTCGCGGTGAGCTACGAGTCGGCCGCCCATCGCTTCACCAACCTCGCCACCGAGCACCTCGACCTCCCCGTGCACTTCCTCAAGGTCAGCTCCGCCGGGGTGGTCTCCAAGGCCTACGAGAACGACGGCGCCAAGTTCCCCCAGGACGCGCTCGGCAACGTCGAGGGTCAGCGCGTGTGCCGCCAGTGGAGCGCGCGCCAGGTGTTCGAGCGGGCCGACCGGTACGGGATCTACCACCAGTACACCGACAAGCCGAACGGCACCTACTGGTGCACGTCGGCGGTGCAGACCACCGGCGCGGGCGACCACTCCGTGTCGGTCGGTACCCAGTACGTCCACTCGAAGTGGTTCCGGGGACGCGACACGACCACGCGGCGCGCCTCGACGTGCCCGGACCCCGGGTGCTGCCGGGAGCCGCGACACGATCTCTCCGAGCGCTGGGACGGACAGGTGCGGCCCGCGGCCCGGATCAACTCGTCGCTGCTCGCCGCCACGCCCTCGGGCAACGCCACCGGCATCGATCGCGTCGCCGTGTACGAGTTCCTGGACGGTCAGGCCCCGCCGGACGGCTGACCGCCGGGGTCCCGACACACGCCACGGCGAATGTCACGTTTCCATCACGGTTGTGTAAAGTCTTCTTTTGTGAGCAAAGAAGCCGCCTTGACCATCACCCGCATCGTCGCCGCCCTCGGCATTGCCTCGGCTTTGGCGACGCAGGCCTGGGCGGACCTGTCCTACGGCACCTTCACCTGGGATCAGCTCCCCGGCTACTTCACGCCGCTCGCGAACGTCGCGGGCATCGTCGCCCTCCTGGGATCCGTCGGGCACCGGCGCCGCACCGAGCCCCGCTGGGTCGCGATCATGAGGGTCAACGCAGCGACCTACCTGGTGATCGTGGGGGCGGTCTACTGGGCCGTGCTCGCCCCCTTCACCGAGCCGATCTTCCCGTGGGCGAACGCGGTCATCCACGGCGGCTCCGCCGTCATCCTCGTGCTCGACTGGCTCGTGGTGGGCACCCGCCGGCGCCTCACCAGCCGGCACCTGTGGTCGGTCCTCGTCCTGCCCGGCATGTGGCTCGGCTACCTGATGGTGAGGGGCGTCGTCGACGGCTGGGTGCCCTATCCCTTCCTCGATCCCGCTCGCGGCGCGATCGCCGTGGCCGGGTCCCTGCTCGGCATCGCGGCCACCGGCGTCATCGTCGCCGGCATCCTTCACCTGCTCGGTGCCCTCCGGGGGCGCATCATGGCACCCGTGCCCGCACCTGCTCCGGCACAGGCGCGGCCCCATGAGGCGCGCCCGGTGACGCGTGGGCTGGGCTCGACCCAGCGAATCTGACCAGGAAAGCGCCCCGAAGGCCGCCTCGACCGCCTACCGTTGTCCTATGAGCTCCGAGAACGGCGAGGCGCAGGGCGCCGACCAGACCCCGCTGACCACCTTCGCCGACCTCGGGCTCGAGGGCCCCGTCCTCAAGGCGCTGTCGGACGTGGGCTACGAGACCCCGTCCGAGATCCAGGCGCAGACCATCCCCCTGCTGCTGAACGGGCTCGACGTGATGGGCCTCGCCCAGACCGGCACGGGCAAGACGGCCGCGTTCGCGCTGCCCATCCTCGCGCGGCTCGACCGGACCCAGAAGAAGCCGCAGGCGCTCGTGCTCGCACCGACCCGTGAGCTCGCGCTCCAGGTGTGCGAGGCCTTCGAGCGTTACGCGTCGCACCTCAAGGGCGTCCACGTCCTGCCCGTGTACGGCGGTCAGGCCTACGGGGTGCAGCTGTCCGCGCTGCGTCGCGGCGTGCACATCGTGGTGGGCACCCCCGGTCGCATCATGGATCACCTCGACCGCGGGACGCTCGACCTGTCGGAGCTGAGGTACGTGGTGCTCGACGAGGCGGACGAGATGCTCAAGATGGGCTTCGCCGAGGACGTCGAGACCATCCTCGGCTCCACGCCTCCCGGCAAGCAGGTCGCGCTGTTCTCGGCCACGATGCCGTCGTCGATCCGCCGCATCGCCGCGACCCACCTCAACGACCCGGTCGAGATCACGGTCAAGAAGAAGACCACCACCTCCTCGACCATCACCCAGCGCTACGTCGTGGTCTCGTACCCGCAGAAGCTCGACGCGCTCAACCGCATCCTCGAGGTCGAGAACTTCGAGGCGGCGATCGTGTTCACCCGGACCAAGAATGAGACCGAGACGGTCGCAGAGCGCCTGCGGGCGCGCGGCTTCGCCGCGGCCGCGATCAACGGCGACGTGGTGCAGGCGCAGCGCGAGCGCACCATCAACCAGCTGCGCGACGGCAAGCTCGACGTCCTGGTCGCGACCGACGTGGCGGCGCGGGGCCTCGACGTCGAGCGGATCACCCACGTGTTCAACTACGACCTGCCGATCGACACCGAGTCCTACGTGCACCGGGTCGGTCGGACCGGTCGTGCGGGTCGCACCGGCGACGCGATCAGCTTCGTGACCCCGCGGGAGCGTCGACTGCTCGCCGCGATCGAGAAGGCGACGCGGCAGCCCCTCACCCAGATGCACCTGCCCACGGTGGACGACATCAACGCCTCGCGCCTGTCACGCTTCGACGACTCGATCACGGAGGCCCTCGAGCAGTCGACGCGGATCGACCGCTTCCGCGACATCATCAACCACTACGTCGAGCACCATGATGTGCCGGAGGCGGACGTCGCGGCCGCGCTCGCGGTGGTCGCGCAGGGCGAGACGCAGCTGCTGCTCGACGATGCGGACGAGATGAAGCGCATGGAGCTCGCGCCCGACAAGCGCAAGGAGCGGCCGGGCCGCGAGGGCGACGGCGAGCGCGGCGGAGACCGCCGTCGCGAGGCCCGCTCCGGAGGCAGCTGGGTCGCCTATCGCATCAACGTCGGCCGCCGTCACAAGGTGGACCCGCGACAGATCGTCGGCGCGATCGCCAACGAGGGCGGGCTCGGACGTGACGACTTCGGCGCGATCACGATCAAGCCGGAGTTCTCCCTGGTCGAGCTGCCGGCGTCCATGCCGGCGGGCGTGCTCGACCGCCTGGCACGCACGCGCATCAGCGGCCGCCTGATCGAGATCCAGGTGGACCGCGGGCCCGGCGGGGCGCGCCGCGGGTCGGACCGGTCCGACCGGTACGGCCGCGACGACGCGCCGCGGGGCAAGGGCGGGCCGCGGCGCGACACCCGCGGCGGCCGCGACTCCCGTGACGGCGACCGCAGGGGCCGCGGCAACCGCTGGTAGCAGCCCCTAGGGGGTCGTCGCCGCGCGCTGCGGTCGCCGCGTGCGACCCCACCACAGGGAGAGCGCGACGCCGGCAGCGGCCGAGCCGGCAGCGCCCAGCACGAACCAGTTCCCGACGTCGACCTTCTCCTGCTGCACGTCGACCACCTCGGGCAGATCCAGCAGCACCTCGGTCAGGGAGTCCGCCGCGTCGGCGGAGAAGTACTCGCCGCCGGTGAGATCCGCGACCTCCTGCAGCGTGGCGACGTCGATGGTCTGACCACCGCCTCCCCCGCCGCCGCCCATCAGCTGGGAGGTGTCGACCTGCCCCGCGCTGCAGGACGACGAGGCGGACTCGGTTGTCCCGAAGCCGATGGTGTAGACGCGCAGCCCTCGGGCGGCGGCCTCCTCGGCGGCGGTCACCGGTTCCACTCCGGTGGAGTTGGAGCCGTCGGTGAGCACCACGATCGTCTCGGCGGCGTAGCCGGCGTCGTCGTCCTGGTCGGCGCTCGTGGACGTCGCCTCCACCTCCACGCCCGTGGGAGCCACGTCCGGGTCGATCGAGGCGATCGCGTCGATCGAGGCGAGGATCGCCTGCCCGATCGCCGTCCCCCGGGAGGTCGTCAGGGAGTCCACGGCCGCGACCAGGTCGTCCTTGTCCGAGGTGGGCGAGGCCACCACGCCGGCGATCGAGGAGAACGCGACGATCCCGATGCGCGTGCCCTCGGGCTGCGCCTCGATGAACTCGACGGCCGCCTCCTGAGCCGCGATCAGTCGGTTCGGGTCGACGTCGGTGGTGCACATCGAGCTCGAGACGTCGATCGCGAGCATCATGGTCGACTCGCTCGTGGCGACGTCGACGGTCGTCTGGGGGCGGGCGACGGCGACGCCGGCGAGCAGCATGCCGACGCCCAGCAGCGCGGCAGGCACCCACGTCCGGGCACGGGACGACGGCCCGTTCGCCGCGCGCGCGAGGCGCAGCGAGGAGACGCGGACGGCGGTGCGGCGCCGACGACGGCGCATGACCAGCCACACGAGTGCGAGCAGCGGGACCGCGAGCAGCGCGGCGAGCGCGAACGGCCAGGCGAGGGACATCAGAGGGGCCTTCCGGTGCGGATGATCATGAGGGAGCCGCCCACGAGCAGCACGACGAGCGCGGCGCCCGCGACGAGCGCCGTGACCTCCGTCTCCTCGGTCTGGGCCGTGACCCGCAGGTCCAGGCCCGCGGCCACGTCGTCCACCTCGGACGCGTCGGCGAGCTCGTGGTAGCTCCCGCCGGTGGTCTCGGCGACCTGGGTGAGGAGCGCCTCGTCGAGCGCCGTGGTGACGGTGTAACCGTCGACCTCGAGGGTGGTGCCCGCTGCGGTGCCCACCCCGATCGTCTCGATGTGGACCCCGAGCGAGGAGGCGAGCTCGGCGGCGGCCAGCGCGTCCGGTCCAGCGGTGTCCTCCCCGTCGGAGATGAGGACGATCGTGGCGTCGCCCCAGTAGCCCGGGTCGTCGGTCTCGGAGGTCGACGCGGCGGTGCCGGTGGAGGCCGCGGTCGCCGTGGTCTCCGTGCCCGACTCCCCCGACTCCGTCGCGCCGTCGAGCGTGACGGTCTCACCCGTGATCGCGCTCAGCGCGGCGAGGATCGCCTGCCCGAGCGACGTGGCGCCGGTCGCGCTGAGGGAATCGACGGCCTCCTCGGCCGCGAGGTGGTCCTCGCTCGGCGTCTGGGTGGCGAGCGCGCCCTCGGCGAAGGAGACCACGCCGATGTCGACGGTGGTCGGCTGCGCCTCGATGAAGGACACGGCGGCCGCCTGGGCCGCCGCGAGCCGGGTGGGGTCGACGTCCTCGGCTGTCATGGACGCGGAGGTGTCGACGGCGACCACGACCGTGCCCGCGGCGCGGGGGATGGTCACCACCGCCTGCGGCCTCGCCGCCGCCACGAGCAGCAGGGCGATGCCTGCGATCGCCAGGGCGATCGCGACGGTCCGCCCGCCCCCGCGGCGCACCACGAGACCCGAGGCCGCGAGGACCTCCCGGCGACGGCGCTCGACGAGCACCAAGGCGACCGCGAACGCGCCCGCGACGACCGCCGCGGCGACGATCCAGAGGGGTGCGAGGAAGCTCATGCGCGCCTCCCCTGTCGCCAGCGCGCGGACTCGACGACGCGCACCAGGATGGACACCAGGTCCTCGCCGGTCGAGACGGAGTGCCCCTCCGCCCCGGCGCGCCGGACGGCGGTGCGCAGCGCCGCGTCGCGGGCGGCCACCTCCTGCGCGTAGCGCGCACGGAAGGCGGGATCGGACGCGTCGACCAGGAGCTGCTCCCCCGTCTCGGCGTCCTCCAGCGCGACGGTGCCCAGCTCGGGCAGCTCGTCCTCCACGGGGTCGGTGATCCTGATCACCACCACCTCGTGACGGTGGGTGAGGCGCCTGAGGTCGCGCTCCCAGCCCTCCGCGCCGAGCAGGTCGGACAGGACCACGATCAGGCTGCGCCGGCGCACGCAGGTCGCCGCGAGGCGCAGCATGGCGGCGAGGTCCGTCTCGCCGCCGTGCCTCGGGTCCGGAGCCTCCGTCACCGCGCGGGCCACCAGGAGTGCCTGGTCGCGGCCGGACCGTGCGGGCAGGACCCGGGCCTGTCCCCCGTCGTAGAGGATCGCGCCCGCGCGGTCGCCCCCGCTGGTCAGCAGCCGGGTGATCGCGGTGGCGAGCTCCGCGGTCAGCGCGGACTTGTCCCGCTCCGCGGCGCCGAACCGCATCGAGGCCGACGAGTCGATCACGAGCCAGGCGGTGACCTCGCGGTCCTCCTCGTGACGCCGGACGTGGGGCTCGTCCAATCGGGCGGTGACCGCCCAGTCCATGTGGCGCGCATCGTCTCCCGGCACGTACGGGCGGACCGAGGCGACGTCGATGCCGTGCCCGCGCGCGAGCGAGCGGTGGGCGCCGAGCAGGCGCCCGTCGAGCCGTCGGAGGACGGTCCACTCGAGGCGCGCGAGCAGGCGCTCGGGTGCGGTCAGCATGGTCAGCCGGCCACCTTCGCCGGCTCCGGCACCGGCACCACGGCGAGAGCGCGACGCACCAGGTCGTCGGCGGTCACGCCGTCAGCGAGGGCCTCGTAGCTGAGGACGATCCGGTGGCGCAGGATGTCCAGCGCCAAGTGCTGGAGGTCCTCGGGCAGCACGTAGTCGCGGCCACGGAGCAGGGCGAGCGCACGACCGGCGAGGACCAGGTTGATCGAGGCGCGCGGGCTCGCGCCGAAGGTGACGTAGCGGTCGAGGTCGCCCATCCCGTGACGCGCGGGCTCACGTGTCGCCGCGGTGAGACGGACGGCGTACTCGAGGATCGCGGGGTCGGCGTAGATCCCCTGCGCCGCCTCCTGGAGCGCGACGAGCCCGTCGGGGTCGAGCACCTGCAGCGGGGCGGCGCCCGGCGTCACGGCACGCTCGACGATCACGAACTCCTCGGTCGGCGAGGGGTAGTCCACGACGACCTTCATCATGAACCGGTCCACCTGCGCCTCGGGCAGCGGGTACGTCCCCTCGTTCTCGATGGGGTTCTGCGTCGCCATCACCAGGAACGGGCTAGGGACGCGGTGGGTCTCGCGGCCGATCGTGACCTGGCGCTCCTGCATGACCTCGAGCAGCGCGCTCTGCACCTTGGCGGGGGCGCGGTTGATCTCGTCGGCGAGCAGGAGGTTCGCGAACACCGGGCCCAACGACGTCTGGAACTCTCCCGTGCCCTGGTGGTAGATCCGCGAGCCGACCAGGTCGGCCGGGACCAGGTCGGGCGTGAACTGGACCCGCTGGAACTGGCCGCCGATCGCCTTCGCCAGCGTGTTCACGGTGAGGGTCTTGGCCAGACCCGGCACGCCCTCCACCAGGATGTGGCCCTTGGCGATGAGCGCGACCAGGAGCCGCTCGAGCAGCTCGTCCTGACCGACGATCGTCTTCTTGACCTCGTAGAGCACCTGCTCGAGCGTGGCCTGGGGGGTGGTTTCCATGGGGGTGTCCTTCCGGTCGGACGATGCGGTGATGGGAGGGGTCGAGGGGTGGAGGGGGTGCGGATCGGGGATGGTCACTGCTGGGGCCCGCCGTCGCCGGGCTCGCCGTCCTCGCCGGAGCCGGCGAGCGCGGACTGGATGGGGACGGCGAGGCCCACGCCCGCGAAGGTGTCGTCGTCACCAGTGGTGAGCAGCGCGACCACGATCCCCACGACCGTGCCGTCGGAGTCGACCAGCGGTCCCCCCGAGCTGCCGGGGTTCACGGCGGCGTCGAACTGGATCAGCCCGGCCAGCTCCGTGCCGTCGGCGTCGAAGGTGCGGTCGAGGCCGGACACGATGCCGGACGACGCCGACCACGCGAGGCCCAGCGGGGTGCCGATCGCGAGCACGGCGTCACCCACGTCGAGGCCGCCGCCCAGGGTCGCGGGCACCACCACCTCGGGCAACGCGTCCGGCGTGAGCGTGGCGAGGTCCTGAGACTCGTCCGTGGATGCCACCGAGGCGCTCGCCTGCGTGCCGTCGGAGAACGTCACCGTGATGGATGAGGCCCCGTCGACCACGTGCAGCGCCGTCATGATCGAGCCGTCGGCGTTCACGACCACCCCGCTGCCGGTCGACTCGCCCGTCTCGACCACCACGACGGAGGGCGCGACCAGCGCGTAGACGTCCGCGACGGTCGGCTCCTCCGCGTCCTCCGCCGCAGCGGCGGACGCCGCGGCCGAGGGCGCGGCGGCGTCGGCCTCCGCGGTCGCGAGGCGGGCGCCCATGAAGGCGGCACCGAGCACGAGCGCGAGGGCGAGCATCGCGGCAGCCGCGACGGCGATCAGGCGCAGCGGGCGGCGGGCGAGGACGGGCGAACGGGTCATGGCCAGGACGCTAGGGACCGGATCCGAGAGTTCCCTGAGAACCCGCTCCGATCTCCCGGGCAACGTGCCTGGTGTCCGAGCCGATCCCCGGCCCGTCCTCAGCGAATCGTGGGTTCCGCTTCCTACGGTCGATGGCATGACAGCCCCGACCTGGCACCCCGCCGCTCCCCCGGAGCCGCCCGTCACGACGCCCACGCCTCGTCGCCACCGACTGCGCCGGAGGATCCTGGCCGCCGTCGCCGTCCTGCTCCTGATCCTCGGATCGATCACGGCGTGGGCGCTCGACCGCTTCGTCATCGACCATGTGGAGATCGCGGACGTCGCCGCCTACGAGGCGGCGCAGCAGGCGTCGACCACGGGGGCCACCGCCGACGACGTGACCACGTCCACCGCATCGTCCACCTCGACGAGCGACGGCGCCGACGTCACCATCACCCAGTACACCTACGGCACCGGGGACGATGCGGCGACCTACTACGTCGCGGACGTCACCTTCGACGACATCACCCAGCTGCAGAGCGCGTTCGCGAACAACGAGTTCGGGACGAACATCATCGCCGACCCGTCCGAGATCGCCGAGAGCGTCGGCGCGTCCTTCGCGATCAACGGCGACTACTACGGCTTCCGCGACACCGGCATCGAGATCCGCAACGGCGTGATCTACCGCGACGAGGGCGCGCGCACAGGCGCTGTGATCTACGCCGACGGCACCATGGAGATCTACGACGAGACCGCCACCACCGCGCAGGAGCTGGTGGATGCCGGCGCGTGGCTGACCCTGTCCTTCGGCCCCGCGCTCGTCGACGACGGGGCGATCGTGGACGGCATCGAGTCGGTCGAGGTCGACACCAACGTCGGGAACCACTCCATCCAGGGCGACCAGCCGCGGACCGCGATCGGGATGATCTCCGCGAACCACTACGTGTTCGTCGTGGTCGACGGACGCTCCGACTCGAGCGCCGGCGTGACCCTCACCGAGCTGGCCGAGATCATGGCGGGCCTGGGCGCCACCGAGGCGTACAACCTCGACGGCGGCGGCAGCTCGACCATGGTGAGCGACGGCCAGGTGGTGAACTGGCCCGGGGGCTCCGGGAACGAGCGCGGCACCTCCGACATCCTCTGGATCGGGTGACGCCATGTGGATCCTGATCCCCGCGTACGAGCCGGACACCCGGCTGGTCGCGCTCGTGCGCTCGCTGTCCGTCTCATGGCCCGTGCTGGTGGTGGACGACGGCTCCGGACCCGCGTTCACCCCGGTGTTCGACGGCGCCGGCGAGGCTGGCGCGGTGGTGCTCCGTCACCCTCGCAACCTCGGGAAGGCAGCGGCGCTGCGCACCGGATTCGCCTGGGCCGAGCGCCACGCCCCCGGACACATCGTGGTCTGCGCGGACAGCGACGGCCAGCACACCGCCCGCGACATCCGCGCGGTGGGGGCGGAGGCCGTCCGGCGGCTGGCGGCGGGCGAGCCCGACGCGATCGTCCTGGGCTCACGGGCCTTCGTCGGCGAGGTACCGCTGCGCTCCCGTGTGGGCAACAGGGCGACATCGGCGCTCGTGCGCGTGGCCGCGGGTGCCCGCATCGCCGACACGCAGACGGGACTGCGGGCGATCCCACCGGGCCTGCTGCGGTGGGCTCGCGGCGTCCCGGGCGAGCGCTTCGCCTACGAGCTCCGCGTGCTGCTCGAGGCGACGCGCCGGGGGATCGCGCTCGTCGAGGTGCCGATCGAGACGGTCTACCTGGACGGGAACGCGTCGTCACACTTCCGGCCCCTGGCGGACTCGCTCCGCGTCCTGGCGCCGGTCGCCACGTTCGCCGCGTCGTCGCTGGTCGCGTTCGGCGTGGACACCGCCGCGCTCCTCGTGCTCCACGCGGCCACCGGCAACCTGGCGGTGGCGCTCGCCGGGGCCAGGGTGCTCAGCGCGGGCACCAACTTCGCCCTCAACCGCCGCGCGGTGTTCCGCTCGGACGGTCGCGTGCTCCCTCAGCTGGCGCGCTACACGGTGCTCGCGGCGGCGCTGCTCGTGGCCGGGTACGCGGGCGTCGCCGGCCTCACCGCGCTCGGGATCCCGCTGCTGGCCGCCAAGGTCGCCACCGACCTGGTGCTCTTCGCCATCTCCTTCGCCGTCCAGAGGGCGATCGTGTTCGCACCGCGGCTTCGACGCACGCAAACGTCGCACGAGGCCTTCCCAACGCATGCATCTGGGCATGATGCGGAGGTTTCGCGCGCGGTTCACGCGTAGGGAGCCGCCTATCCTGTTCCCGTGAACAGCACGGGGGTGGGTCCCGCACAGCCCGAGAGGATGCACGCGATCTCCGAGGAGGCGCGGCGGATCGTCGAGTCCGTGATCGACTACTCGCGCCGCCGCGCGCTCTGGCAGGACATCCCTCTCGACCTCCCCGACTCACCCGAGCGGCTCGCGCTTCGTGCCTCCGGCTCGATCACCCGCACCGGGATCGGGGCCGAGGAGGCGCTGCGGCTCTGGGACCAGGAGCTCGCGCCGACCTGCCTGTCGACGGACCATCCCGGATACCTCTCCTTCATCCCGTCCGCCCCGAGCAAGGCGTCCATCGCGTTCGACCTGATCGTCTCCGCCTCCTCGATCTACGGCGGCTCCTGGCTCGAGGGCGCCGGCGCCGTGTACGCGGAGAACGAGGTGATCGCGTGGCTCGCCGAGGAGTTCGGCCTGCCGCCGGAGGCCGGCGGCGTCTTCGTGCAGGGCGGCACCATCGGCAACCTGTCCGCCCTGGTGGCGGCCCGGGACGTGGCCCGGCGGCGCAACGCGGCGGCCGGGAGGCCGAACCCGTCACGGTGGGTGGTCGTCTGCAGCGCCGAGTCCCACTCCTCGATCGCGTCGGCGGCGTCCGTGATGGACATCGACGTGGTCGGGATCCGCCCGGGTGCCGACGGCCGCCTCCACGCGGACGCGGTCGAGCGCGCGCTCGACGAGCACGGCGAGGCGGTCTTCGCGGTGGTCGCCACGGCGGGCACCACCAACTTCGGGATCATCGACGACATCGGCGGGATCGCCGAGGCGGTCCACGCGCGCGACGTCTGGCTGCACGTCGACGGCGCCTACGGCCTCGCGGGGATGCTGGTCGAGGAGATGCGCCCCGCGTACCGGGGCGTCGAGCGCGCCGACTCCGTGATCGTCGACCCCCACAAGTGGCTCTTCGCGCCCTTCGATGCCTGCGCGTTGATCTACCGCGACCCGCGCGCCGCCCTCCGGGCGCACACCCAGCACGCGGAGTACCTGGACACCCTCGCCGACGGGGGGATGGTGAACCCTTCCGACCTCGCCGTCCAGCTCACCCGACGCGCCCGCGGGCTCCCGCTGTGGTTCTCGCTCGCGACCTACGGCACCGACGAGTACCGCTCCGCCATCGGCTACGGCATCGCCCTCGCGCGGCGCATCGCCGACGAGATCGCCGCACGACCCGGGCTCACGCTGGTCCGCGAGCCCCAGCTCTCGGTCGTGGTGTTCCGCGTCGACGGCTGGGCGTCCGAGGACTACGGCCGCTGGTCGGAGCGCCTGCTCGAGAGGCAGCATGCGTTCGTCGTCCCCAGCTCCCACGACGGCGAGCCGGTGCTGCGGTTCGCGATCGTGAACCCGCAGACCTCGTTCGACCTGCTGTGCTCGATCCTCGACACGCTGGTCGAGGCGCGCGCCGACCGCGCTGCCTGACGCCCCCCGTCCGGGGGTGTTGACTGGGGCGGTGACCTCCACCCCGCCCCCCGCATCCGGACGGCGCCGCTGGGCCGCGCTGGTGTTCATCAGCGTGGCCGTCGCGCTCATCATCGTCGACTCCACCATCGTCAACGTCGCGATCCCGTCCATCGTGGATGACCTGGGGATCGACTCCACCGAGGTCCAGTGGGTCCAGGAGGCGTACACCCTGGTGTTCGCGTCGCTGCTGCTGCTGTTCGGTGCGATGGCGGATCGCTTCGGCCGACGGCGGCTGCTGCTGGTCGGCGTCGCGATCTTCACGGTGTCCTCCCTGCTCGCCGCCACGGCGCCGAGCGGCGAGCTGCTGATCGCGTCCCGCTTCGTCCAGGGAGTCGGCGGCGCGATGATCCTGCCCACCACGCTCTCGCTGCTCAACGCGACGTTCCGCGGTCGCGAGCGAGCGATCGCATTCGCGGTGTGGGGGTCGACCATCGGTGGCATGGCCGCCGTCGGGCCGCTGCTCGGCGGGTGGCTCACCACGGACTTCTCCTGGAGGTGGGCGTTCGGCATCAACCTGCCGCTGGGCATCCTGATCGTGGCCGGGGTCCTCGCGACGGTGCCGGAGTCGCGCGAGACCGCCAGGCGCGGGATCGATGTCGTGGGCGCGGCGCTCTCGGTGGTGCTGTTCGGCACGCTCGTGTTCGGCCTGATCGAGGGCCGCACCTACGGCTGGTGGACCGCGACCCAGACCTTCACGGCCGGCTCCTTCGCGTGGCCGTTCGCGCTGTCCCCCATCCCGGTCGCCTTCGGCATCTCGCTCGCCGCGGCTGTCGCCTCGCTGGTGTGGGCCCGAGCCCGCTCCCGCGCCGGGCGTCCCACGCTGCTGGAGCTCAGCCTGTTCGACATCCACTCCTTCCGCAACGGCAATGTGGCGGCGCTGGTGGTGTCCCTCGGAGAGTTCGGGATCATCCTGTCGCTGCCGCTCTGGCTGCAGTTCGTGCTGGGGTTCGACGCGCTGCAGACCGGGTTCATCCTGCTGGCGCTGGCCGGCGGCTCGTTCCTCGCGAGCGGATTCGCCGGAGCGATGGCGGGCCGGGTGGCGCCGGTGGCGGTGGTGCGGGCAGGCCTCGCGCTGGAGATCGCCGGCGTGGTGTGGACCGGGCTGGTGGTGCGGCCCGAGGCGCACTGGGGCTGGCTGGTGCCCGCCCTGCTCGTCTACGGGATGGGAGTCGGGCTCGCCACCGCGCAGCTGACGGGCGTGATCCTGCAGGACGTCCCCGTCGAGATGTCAGGCCAGGGCTCCGGCACCCAGTCGACGTCGCGCCAGGTGGGCTCGGCGCTCGGCGTCGCGATCCTCGGCACGGTCCTGTTCACGTCGACCGGTGCGGTCCTGGGCGACCGGCTCGAGACTGCCGGGGTCCCCGCCGCGCAGGCGGACCAGGTGGTGACCGCGGTGGTCGACTCGGCCGGCGCAGCGATCGCGGGCCTGGTCGCCGACCCCGCGACCGCGGAGGCAGGACGGGCCGCCCAGGAGGCGTTCTCGGACGGCACCCGGTACGCGGCCTTCACCGCGGCGGGGTTCCTGATGATCGGCCTCGCCGCGTCGTTCTCCCTCGGCGGCACGCGACGGCGGGACGATGCGGGAGCCGACAGGGAGGTGCCGGCCACCTGACGGGGTCCGTCAGCCGTCGAGCAGGGCGGCGGCGCGGCGCGCCCCCTCGCCGAGGGACTCGAGCTTCGCCCAGGCGATCTGCGGGTGGACCCTGCCGCCGAGGCCGCAGTCGGTCGAGGCGATCACGTTCTCCGGACCCACGATCTCGGCGAACCGCACGATCCGCTCGGCGACCAGATCCGGGTGCTCAACCACGTTCGTGGCATGGCTGACCACGCCCGGGAGGAGCCGAGTGCCCGCGGGCAGCTCCACGTCCCGCCACACCTTCCACTCGTGCTCGTGGCGGACGTTGCCCGCCTCGAAGGAGATCTCGGCCGCGTCGATCTCGGCGACCAGGTCGACGATGTGCCGCAGCTCGAGGTCCGTGGTGTGCGGGCCGTGCCAGGAGCCCCAGCACAGGTGGATGCGCACCTGGTCGCGCGGCAGGCCCGCGATCGCGTGGTTGATGGCGTCGATCCGGGTCCGGAGGAAGGCGCGGTAGTCCGCGACCGACGGCTCGGGGTTGATCTGGTCCCAGCTCTCGGCCAGCGACGGGTCGTCGATCTGCACGATCAGCCCGGCCTCGACGATCGCGCGGTACTCCTCGCGCATCACGTCGGCCCACGCCCAGATGTGCTCCTCCTCGGACGCGAAGTACGTGTTGCCGATGCGGGCCGCGCTGCCCGGCGCGAGCGACGTGAGGAACCCGGTGTCCAGGCCCGAGGCGTCGAGGCCGGCGCGCAGGTGCGCGACATCCGCCGCGATCGCGTCGTGACCGCGGTAGGACAGCGGGCCGACCGCCATGGGCCAGAACGGGGGCTCGCCCATCAGCACACCGGAGGTCGGATCGAAGTACGCCTCCGCGAACCGGACCCAGTCCCGCCGGTCCTGCATGGTGGTGAGCCGGATGTCGCCGGGGGTCGAGCGCACCGGCGCGGGCGGCGCAGCATCCGCGGGCGGCAGGGCGAGCCCGGCGGTGCGCTGGAACGAGTACGACCACCATGCGCCGAAGTCGTGCGCGGCGGTCATGGCCTTGCCGTACTCGCCGTCGCCGACGAGCGTGATCCCCACGTCCACCTGGCGACGCACGAGGTCGACCACGGCCGCCGCCGCGAGCTCGCGGTACTCGTCCGTCTGGATCAGGGTGAACCCGTCGTCCGCCAGCTCGAGCGCCGCGGTGGCGGCGACGAGCGCGGGCGTGCGCGGCAGGGAGCCGGACGTGGTGGTGGCGATGGTCAGGTCGGACATGGATCGCTCCTGGTCGAGGACGGCGGGACGGCGGGACGGCACCATTCTGCCGTCCGCCGTCGCCGTCGGATCACCGGGCGGGGATCGCGCCTCCCCGCGAGGCGAGCCGGCGCCACAGGTTCGTGTCGGCCAGGTCGAGGAGCTCGTCGCCGCGCCCGCTCATGACGGTGCGCAGCGCCCAGAGCGCGAAGCCCTTGGCCTGTGCGGCCTCGATCGACGGCGGCAGCGCGAGCTCCTCCCGCGCGCACACCACGTCCAGAAGCGCGGGTCCGTCGGCCGCGAGCAGGCGATCGACAGCGTCGGGCAGATCCGCCGGGTCCTCGACGCGGATGCCGGTCATCCCCATCGCCCGCGCGACGGCGGCGAAGTCCGGGTTCTCGAGGTCGGTGGCGTAGGTGGGCAGGCCGGCCGCCTTCATCTCGAGCTCGACGAAGTTCAGCGAGGCGTTGTCGTACACGACCACCTTGACGGGCAGGTGGTTCTGGACCGCGGTGATGAGGTCCCCCATCAGCATCGCGAGGCCGCCGTCCCCGGAGAGCGAGATCACCTGACGGTCACGGTCCTCGGCCTGGGCGCCCAGCGCCTGCGGGAGCGCGTTGGCCATCGAGCCGTGGTTGAAGGAGCCCAGGAGCCGGCGGTCGCGGGTCATCCGGATATACCGCGCCGCCCACACGGTCGGGCTGCCCACGTCGGCGGTGAACACCGCATCGTCCTCGGCCCGGTCGGAGAGCAGCCGGGTGAGGTACTGGGGGTGGATGGGCGCCTTGCCGTCGTCGTCGGCCAGCGCGTCGAGCTCCTTGCGGGTCCTGCGGTAGTGGCGCAGCGAGTCCTCCAGATGGTCCCCGTCGGTCCGCGCCCGCAGATGGCGCCCCAGCGCGGTCGCGGTGGGACCCACGTCCCCGACGAGCCCGAGATCGATGGGCGTGCGGCGACCGAGCTGCTCCCCGCGCAGGTCGACCTGGATGATCCTGGCGTCCTCCGGGTAGAACTGCCGGTACGGGAAGTCGGAGCCGAGGACGAGCAGCGCATCGGCCCGCAGCATCGCCCGGTAGCCGGAGGCGAATCCGATCAGGCCGGTCATGCCGACGTCGTACGGGTTGTCGTGCTCGAGATGCTCCTTGCCGCGCAGGGCGTGGACCACGGGCGCCTGGAGGCGCTTCGCGAGGGCCACCACCTCGTCATGCGCGCCCGCCGCTCCGGCGCCCGCCAGGATCGTGACCCTGTCGGCGCCGTCGAGCAGCTCGGCCGCACGGCGCAGCTCGTCGTCGCCGGGCACCACCACGGGCCGGCTCCGCCGGATGGGCGCCGACGCGCGCCGGTCCGGGGCGTCGGCGTAGAACACGTCGCCGGGGACGACGACCACCGCGACGTCGTCGTTCTCGACCGCGGCACGCATCGCGGTCTCGAGGACCCACGGCAGCTGGGAGGCGTCGCTCACCAGCTCGGAGTACACGCTGCACTCCCGGAAGAGGTCCTGGGGGTGGGTCTCCTGGAAGTAGCCGGAGCCGATCTGCTCGAGCGGGATGTGGGAGGCGATCGCGAGCACCGGGGTGCGGTTCCGATGCGCGTCGTACAGGCCGTTGATGAAGTGCAGGTTGCCGGGTCCGCACGATCCGACCGCGACCGCGAGCCCGCCCGCCACGGCCGAGTCCGCCCCGGCGGCGAAGGCCGCGACCTCCTCATGGCGGACATGGATCCACTCGAGACGACCGTCCCGCCGCATCGCCTCGCCGAAGGCGTTGAGCGAGTCCCCCGGCAGGCCCCAGACGCGGCTCACCCCGGCATCCACGAGCGTGTCGACGAACAGCTGGGCGACGTTGCGGGACATGGTGGCTCCTCACTGGCGGTTCCGGGATGCCCGGGCGGGCCCCCTCCCGCTAAACTGCACAGCATGTCCATTAATTCCGCGCCGGTGCAACGAGGCCCCGGCCGCCCACGCGACGAGGTGCGCCGCGCCCGCATCCTCGACACCGCCGCCGACCTCGCGGCCCAGGACCCACGGCTCGTCACCATGGAGCGGATCGCCTCCCAGGCGCACGTCAGCCGCACCACGCTGTACAAGTGGTGGACCGCCGCCCACGAGCTCCTCATCGACGCGTTGCAGGAGCGGACGCACTGGTCGCTCGATCACGCCGAGGGCAGCGCCATCGAGCGGCTCACCGCGCAGCTCGAGGACCTGGTGCGGATCATGACCGACCCGTCGACCGAGGGCGCGCTGCGCGCGGTCGCCTCCGGCGCGGCCACGGATCCCGAGATCCGGCGGCGCTTCCACGAGCACTGGCTCGCACCCCGGCGCGAGGTCGCGGCACAGATCATCGCCGCGGGGATCGCGACCGGCGAGCTCCGCTCGGACCTCGACGTCGAGGCCGCCATCGACGCCGTCTTCTCCCCGGTGTACGAGCGCGCGTTCTACACCGGTGCGCCGCTCGACGACCGCTTCGTGCGGTCCGTCATGCGCATCGTCGCCCCCGGCCTGGTCGCCACGCCCTGACCCGGGCCGGCCTACCGACGCCGCGCGACCACCACGGATGCCACGGTGATGCCCGCGCCGGCCGCCATGACGGCGATGCCCGGGTAGAGATACCTGATCCGGAGATCGTCCTGGAGGTCCTGCCGACCGGACGCCGTGAGATCCTCGAACTCCTCCCGCGTGCCCTGCCAGATCACGGTGCCCTGCTCATCCATGCCGACCCAGAGGTCCGGATCTCCCTGCGGGTCCTCCGGTCCGACCTGGGCGATCTGCTGCTGGAGAGACCCCGACGGCTGGCTCCCGTAGTCGGCCGAGAACCACGCCACGAGCCCGCCCCACGCGAACCAGGCGAACCCGAGGACCAGCATCGCGATGCCGGCCCGACGGAGGCGACGGCCGGGACGCACCACCGGCGCGCCGTGCGCTGTCGTGCTCATGATGACCTCCGATCCTGGTCGCATCGGGGACACCTCCATCGTCTCACCGCGGCGCTCACGCTGCACCGCCCGACGGTCCGCGCCACGATGGGTACGGGGCGTCCGCACGGTGCGGACGGAGGGAGGAACACCATGGAGCTCGCACGCCGAGCCTTGTCTGCTCAGCACGAGATCGCGTCGGTGCTGTCGCTGTTCGAACAGATCGGCAGGCGCGCCGCCGTGCCGGGGACCCTCGACTTCACGTTCGGCAACCCCCATGAGCCACCGCTGGACGGCCTCGTCGACGCGATCCGGAGCCAGGTCGAGCCGCGCTCGGACACCTGGTTCGCCTACACCACCAGCCAGCAACCGGCGCGGGAGACCGTGGCGGCAGGGCTGTCCGCCGAGCTGGGTCTCGAGTTCGAGCCGGGCGACGTCGCGATGACCCAGGGGGCGTTCGGCGCCATCTCGCTCGCATTCCACCTGCTCACCGACCCGGGCGACGAGGTGGTGGTGCCCGTGCCGGGGTGGTTCTGCTATCCCCCGATGCTTCGCGCGTCGGCGCTGACGCCCGTCCCTGCGGACCTCGCGCACGACACGTTCGACCTCGACCTCGACGCGATCGCCCGTGCGATCACGCCGCGCACGCGCATCGTGGTCGTCAACAGCCCGGCCAATCCCACGGGGCGCGTCCTCCCCCGCGACCAGCTCGAGGCGCTCGCGCTGCTCCTGGACGCCGAGTCGGCACGGATCGGCCGCCGGATCTGGATCCTGTCGGACGAGCCGTACCGGCGCATCCGTTTCTCCGGCGTGCCCTTCGTGAGCCCCGCCGCCGTCTACCCGTGGACGCTCATCGACTACAGCTACGGCAAGATCCTGCTCGCCCCCGGCCAGCGACTGGGCTACCTCGCCCTCTCCCCACTGCTGCCGCGCGGTGAGCGCGATCAGATCCGGGAGGCCTACGACCCGGTCCAGCTCGCGATCGGCTGGGGCTTCCCCGACGCGCTGATGCAGTACGCCGTCCCCGCGCTCGAGGACGTCGGCCTCGACCTCGCGGAGCTCGAGTCGAAGCGCGACCGCATGCATGGCGCGCTCGCGGAGGCCGGCTACACCCTCACGCGTCCCGAGGGCACGTTCTACCTGTGGGGGGATGCGCCCCGTGGGGATGGCGACGCCTTCGCGGCGTCGCTGGCGGAGCGCGGCGTGCTGGTCATGCCGGGCAGCCTCTTCGACCGTCCCGCCCATTTCCGGATCAGCCTCACCGCGACCATGCCCTCGATCGAGGCAGCGCTGCCGGCCTTCCGGGAGCTCGCCTGACGCCCGCCCGTCTCAGATCTCGGTGAGCGCGAGCCCATCGATCGGCACCTGCTCCCAGACCTCGAACGGGTCGTCGGCGACCGCCGCCCGCGCCCTCGGTGCGAGCCGCTCGAAGTCCTCGCGGCTGTCGAAGATCGCCAGGCCCACCAACCGCTCCGACCCCGCGTCGGCGAGCGTGTGGATCGACCGCAGCCCGCGCTCACCGCTGATCGCCGCCCCGTAGCGGTGCATCGAGTCGATGAGCGCGTCGCGGTGCTCGGGGTGCGGGTGGTGGATCGACATCAGGATGAACATGGCCCCAACGTAGGTCCGCACGGGCGTCCCGGCAAGGGTCAGTCGTGGTCGGGCTCTCGCCCCTGGTCGAGCGGGATCAGCATGGTGCGGAACTCCCCCGGACCTGCATGGATGTCCCAGATCCGGTCCGCGACATCCTCGAGTCCGCGCTCGAGCGGCAGCATCGGGATGGCGCCGGGGATCACCAGCTGGCACACGTGCACGCCCTCCGGCGCGAGCGCATCGTGGAGCATCTCGCCGTAGGCGGTCTCCGCCGGGAAGGCGACCGACGTGCCGGCGAAGTCGGGGCGCGCCTTCACGGAGGTGCCGCCGTTGATGAGGACGATGCTCCCCTCTCCACCGGCCCGCATGGCCGGCAGCACCGCGCGCGCGGCGGCGATGAGTCCGAGCGCGGAGAAGCTCAGCGCCTCCGCCGCGAGCTCGGGATCCAGCTCGAGCACGGGCTTGAGATAGGAGCGCGCGGGCAGCGGGCTGTACTGCAGCACCGAGACGGGGCCCAGCTCGGCGGCGGCCCGCTCGAGCGCGGCCGTGAGCGCGGCGGCGTCCCGGACGTCGGCGGCGTAGCCGCGGGCCGTGAGCCCGTCGCCCGCGAGCTCGTCGGCGAGCGCGTCGAGCTTCGCCTGGTCGCGGGACACCAGCGCGATCGCGAAGCCCTCGCGTCCGAACCGGCGCGCCACCGCCGCACCCAGGCCGGGTCCGGCGCCGATGATCGCAAGAGTGGGCATGGAGTCTCTCCTTCGAGCGGTGGGGTCTGCCTCGACCCTAGCGCGATCCCGCGAGGCGTCAGGGAGCGCGCAGCACCTTCTCCATCGCCTTGCCCCGCGCCAGCTCGTCCACCAGCTTGTCCAGGTAGCGGATCTGCCGCATCAGCGGGTCCTCGACCTCCTCGACGCGCACCCCGCAGATCACCCCGGTGATGAGGTCGACGTGAGGGTTCAGCTCCGCGCCGGCGAAGAAGTCCGCGAACGTCGACCGCTCCTCGAGCACCCGGGCGAGGGCGTCGTCGTCGTAGCCGGTGAGCCACGCGATCACCCGGTGGAGCTCCTCGGCCGTACGGCCCTTCCGCTCCAGCTTGGCGACGTAGAGCGGGTACACGTCGGCGAACGGCATGGTGAAGATCCGATGCATGGGGTCAGGGTACGCAGGTGGTGCGACGATGGTGGCATGTCCATCGCCGAGGACGTCGACTACCTCGTGGTGGGGGCCGGCGCCGCTGGCCTCGCGTTCACGGACGCCCTCGTGCACCACGGCGACGCCCGCGTCGCGATGGTCGACCGCCGCCCCGGCCCCGGAGGCCACTGGCGCGACGCCTATCCGTTCGTGCGGCTGCACCAGGCGTCGCAGTTCTACGGCGTGGCGTCGACCATGCTCGGCGCCGGCCGGGTCCAGTCGGCCGGCCCCGAGGCCGGCCTGCAGGAGCGGGCCACCGGCGCGGAGGTCCTCGCCTACTTCGAGGCGGTCCTCGGCCGGCTCCGCGAGACGGACCGCGTGGTGTTCCTCGCGGGCCACGAGCACCTCGGGGGACGCGTGGTGCGGGACCTCGAGACGGGAGCGACGGTCGAGCTCGACGGCACGACACGGGTGGTCGACGCCCGCTACCTCTCGCCGCGGACACCCGCGGACACGCCGGCTCCGTTCGCGGCGACGGACGATGCGGCGGTCTCCCCGGTCGCCGACCTGCCGTCCCGCGCCACGCAGCACGAGCGGTTCCTCATCGCGGGCTGCGGCAAGACGGCGACCGACGCCATCGTCTGGCTGCTGTCAGCAGGAGTCGACCCGTCCGCCATCAGCTGGGTACGCCCCCGCGAGCCGTGGATGCTCGACCGCGCCGCGGTCCAGCCCGACCCGGTCGCGTTCCAGGGGATGGTGGCGTCGCTCGTCGAGGCCGCCCTGGTCGCGACGACTCCGGACGATCTGCTGCTGCGCCTCGAGGACTCCGGGGCGGTGGTCCGGATCGACACGGCGATCACCCCCACCATGGCGAAGACCCCGACCCTGGCGCGCTGGGAGCTCGCGCTGCTGCGGACCGTCGACCGCGTGATCCGGGCCGGCCGCATCCGGGGCGTCGGCGCCCGAGCCGTCGACCTCGACCGCGGCTCCTTCCCGCTCGAGCCGGGCACGCTGACGGTGCACTGCGCGGCCGACGGTCTGCGTCGCCCGGGACTGATCCCGATCTGGACGGACCGGGCCATCACGTTGCAGCCGGTGCGCGCGGGATTCCCCTGCTTCGGTGCGGCGCTCGTGGGGTACGTCGAGGCCACGCGCCCGGACGACGACGCGCTCAAGAACGCCACGTGCCCACCCTCCCCGCTGGCGGACACCCCGCGCGACTGGGTCGACATGATGGCCCACGGCATGCGCGCCACCGCGGCGTTCATGGCGGAGCCGGACATCGCGGCGTGGACGCAGTCGACCACGCTCAACCCGGCACGCCTGCCGGCGGCGGCCGACCGCTCGCCCGCGCTCACGGAGATCCTCGCCCGCATCGAGGACGCGGCTCCTGAGGCCGTGGTCAAGCTCGAGGCGCTCGCCGCGGCGGGATGACGGTGCCGGACAGAGGATCCGGACGCGCCGCAGATCCAGCCGGATCGCCCAGTCTCGGGGGCGCCCCGATTCGCTAGCGTCGGACCGATGGAATCCGTCGACACGATCGTGGTCGGGGCCGGTGTGGCCGGCCTCGCCGCCGCGCGCCTGCTCGCGCTCGAGGGTCGCCGCGTCGTGGTGCTGGAGGCCCGCGACCGCGTCGGGGGCCGTGTCTGGACCGATCGGTCCGGCGGCCATGCGACCGACCTGGGTGCGTCGTGGATCCACGGCGTCGACGGCAGCCCCGTGGCGGCGGCCGCGCGCGCGCTCGGCATGCGCACCGAGGAGCTCACGGTCGGCAGCTACCAGCCGGGCGGACGTCCCATCGCGTACTTCGATCCGGACGGCGCGAGGATGTCCGACGAGCGTGCAGGCGGATTCGTCCGCGACGTCGAGACCGCGCTCGAGGCGCTCGAGCCGGTCGTCGCATCCTCCGCCCCGAACGCGACCTACCGCGACGTCGTCGAGGGGGCGCTCGCGCGCCTCGGCTGGGACGAGGCTCGGGCGGCCCGGGTGCGCGAGTTCCTCGAGCATCGGACCGAGGAGCAGTACGGCGCCTGGATCGAGGACCTCGCCGCCCACGGCCTGGACGACGACGCGGTCGACGGGGTCGAGGTGGTGTTCCCGGACGGTTACGACGCCCTCCCCCGGGCGCTTGCAACGGGGCTCGACATCCGGCTGGGCCAGGTGGTCACGGAGGTGGAGTGGTCGGGCGCGGGCGTGACCGTGCGGACCCCGCACGCGGCTCTCCACGCCGGAGCCGCCGTGATCACCGTGCCGGTCGGCGTGCTCAAGTCGGGCGACCTCCGGTTCTCGCCTCCTCTGCCGGACCCCGTCGCGGGAGCGCTCGAGCGGCTGGAGATGAACGCCTTCGAGAAGCTCGTGCTGCGCTTCCCGACCCGCTTCTGGGACCCCGACGTCGACGCGATCCGCCAGCAGGGTCCCGCGGGCCGCCGGTGGCACTCCTGGTACGACCTGAGCAGGCTCCACGGCGTGCCGACGCTGCTGACCTTCGCCGCGGGACCCACGGCGAGGGCGATCCGTGGGTGGGACGATGCGGCGGTGGCCGAGTCCGTCATGGAGCAGCTGCGGCGGCTCTACGGCGACGGTATCCCGGACCCCACCCGGGTGGACATCACGGCCTGGCACGCCGACCCGTTCGCGCGCGGCTCCTACGCCTACATGGTGCCGGGCTCGACCACGAGCGACCACGACGCGCTGGCCACCCCGGTCGGCGGTGTGCTGCACCTCGCGGGCGAGGCCACGTGGACGGACGACCCGGCCACCGTGCCCGCCGCGATGCTGTCGGGGCACCGCGCGGCGGAGCGCGTGCTCGGGCGGGCTCTCCCCATCGAGGCCCTGTGGGAGCGTTCGCCGTCGGGGTGAGACGCTGCGTTTGACGGCCGGTGGCGGCGGTGCTCCACTGGACGGGAGGGTGGAGACGCGCGATCCACTGGGGAGGGGATGCGCATGGACGGCGACGACGACGTTGCCGGCCGGAGGCCAGGTGCCGGCATGGTCACGCTGATGACCGTCGCCGGCGGTCGCCGCGCGTTCCGTGAACCGCCGCACCCCGCACGCCGGCGCACCCGGCGCGACCGCCGCGTCGCGTCCCACGCGCCGAACACCACGCCCGAAACCCAGGTCAGCGACGATCAGCTGTCGGCCCGGGCGAGGCCAGTCCCCATCGCGGCCGGCACAGCGACCAGGAACGGTCACCATCATGGCCACATCATTGGCACACGACGCCGGCGGCGAGGTCCACCTTGACGCCGAGGAGCTCAGCGCGCTGAGCATGCAGTTCCGCGGGGCGGTCCTCAGCCCCGACGATCCCTCCTACGACGCGGTCCGCGGGGTGCAGAACCTCGCCATCGACCGCCACCCCGGGCTCATCATCCGCTGCTCCGGCGAGGCGGACGTGATCGACGGCGTCAACCTCGCGCGAGAACGGGGGTACGCGCTCGCCGTCCGCTCCGGGGGCCACCATGTCGGGGGTCACGGCAGCGTGGACGGCGGGCTGGTACTCGACCTGCGCAACATGAACGGCGTGTGGGTGGACCCCGCCAACCGCACCGTTCGCGTCCAGGGTGGCGCGACCTGGGGCCAGGTCGACCGGGAGACCCAGGTCTTCGGACTCGCGGTGCCGGGTGGCGTCGTGTCCACGACCGGCGTGGGCGGGCTCACGCTCGGCGGCGGGATCGGCTGGCTGCATCGACGGTGGGGTCTCGCCTGCGACAACCTCGTCTCGGCGACGATCGTGCTCGCGAGCGGCGAGCTCGTGACGGCGAGCGAGGACCAGAACCCCGACCTCTTCTGGGCGATCCGGGGAGGAGGCGGCAACTTCGGCGTGGCCGTCGACCTGACGTTCCATGCGCATCCCGTCGGCCCGGATGTCGCGCTCGCCACCGTGTTCCATCCGATCGAGGCCGGCGCGGAGATCGTCCCCGCGTGGCGCGACCTCGCGCTGTCGGTCGGGGACGAGGTCACGACGCGCGCCCTGTACTGGTCCATGCCGCCCGTCGACGAGCTGCCGCCGCCCGTGCAGGGCCGCGACGTGATGATCGTCGCCGCGCTCTGGGCCGGCGACCGCAGCGAGGGGCAGGAGGTGATCGACGAGTTCACGCGCCTGGGCGATCCGCTGTTCGACATGAGCGGCTTCATCCCGACCTACCGCGCGTTCCAGGCGGGCTTCGACGCGCTCACGGAGAACCTGTACTCGTACTGGAAGTCGCTGTACCTCGACGAGCTCTCGGACGAGGCGATCGCGTACGTCCATGACCGCGCCCTCGACCGGCCGGATCCCGCCGTGCTGATCCACATGCCGATCATGGGCGGCGCGACCGCGCGGGCGGCTGCGGAGGACACCGCGTTCGGCGACCGCAACGCGCCGTTCATGCTCAGCTTCGACGGCGGCACCCGCGACCCCGCGGCCTTCGGCAAGGTGCGCGACTGGGTACGTGAGTCCGTCGAGGGGGCGAGGGCCCTCCAGGGCGCCCGCGGCGCATACCTCAACTTCTCCGCGGACGACTCGACCGACCGCCGGGTGATCGAGCAGCAGTACGGCGGCAACCTCGCCCGGCTGCAGGCGGTCAAGCGCATGTACGACCCCGGCAACCTGTTCCGCGTCAACAACAACATCGAGCCGGCCTAGCCACCGCCCCGGAGGGGTGCGCGGGAGCGCACCCCTCCGGGGGCGCCTCGCGAGTCGCTCGCGGCGCCGTCAGGCCTCATCGCCGTCGCCGGGCGGACGGGTGGCGCGCCGTGCGACGATCCGCACGATCGCGAACCCGATCCACGCGAGCACCGCGGGCACGACGCCGACCGTCGTCAGGATGGCAAGCGCCGTGCTCGACTCGTGGCCGACGTACCCGGACCACTCGCTCGCGATCACGAGCAGGAGGAAGAGCAGCCACAGCGTGGCGGCGGCGGCGATCGTGCCCAGGACCCAGCTCAGCACCTGCACCACGCGGCGGCCACCGCGAGTCTCCGTCGTGCGCATGCCGACCTCCTTCCCGGCGCGACGTCAGCCGCGCCCCGTCGGCCGGCCGGGAGCCCGCCCGACCAGCACATCCGCGTCCATCGCCTCGCCGACCAGCAGGCGGGCGTCGACATCCTCGAAGCCGGCCTCGCACACGAGGCGCCGGAGCCGCGCGAGGTCGAGGTGCCGGGCACCCTTGGGCTGCGGCATGGGTCCCCATCGCCGGAGCACCCGCACCATTCCCGACAGCACCTTCCTGACGGGCAGGCCCTCGGAGGTGAAGTCGACCACGAGGAGCCGTCCCCCGGGCCGCACGAGCCGCCGTGCCTCGCGCACGATCCCCTCGGGATCCTCCGCGATATGCAGCAGGTTGACCGCGACGACCGCGTCGGCGGAGGCCGACGGCAGACCCGTGCGGCAGGCGTCGGCCCGTCGGACCGCGACGTTCTCGTGGTGCTCGAGCCGTCCCGACGCGAAGTCGACCATCGGCTGCGAGATGTCGGTGGCGATCACGCGCCGTGCCCGCGGCGCATAGGCCCGGGTGTAGAGGCCGGTCCCGCACCCGAGCTCGATCACCTCGCCATCGGGCACCTGGACGCGAAGCCACCGCTGCACCCGCCGGACCATGTCGGTCCCCGAGATGTAGGCGTGGTCCTCGTCGTACGTGGGGGCCAGGCTGCCCCACCGTTCCCGTGCCATGGCGATCACCTCGGCTCGTCGTCCCTCGCCCGGCGTCCTCACCTTCCATCATCCTCCCGCCGCGCGCCCCGGGCACGTCGGGAATGCCCGCGGAGGTTCGCGCGGTTCACCCCACGGAGACCCGGGACCGGTGCAGGCACGAGGAAGGGGCCACCATGGGTGACAACGAGGCCGCCGAGGTGGATGTCGAGGCCCTGAGCAGCCCGCTCGGGACCGAGCCGGCGCTCCGGGCCGTGCCGCTGGCCGACGGCCGGGCGCCCCGCGTGCTGGTGCTCGGCGCCACCGGCTACATCGGCGGCCGACTGGTGCCGCGGCTGCTCGCGGGAGGCTACCGCGTGCGGGCGCTCACCCGGTCCGGCCGGAGGCTCGCCGCCCTGCCGTGGGCGGACCAGGTCGAGGTGATCGAGGGTGACGCGTCCGACGCGGACGCGATGGCGCGCGCGATGGCCGACGTCGACATCGTCTACTACCTGGTGCACTCCATGATCAGCGGACGTGACTACGGCCGGCTCGACCGCGCGATCGCCCTCACCGTCGCCAAGGCGGCGGCGGCGCACGGCGTGGACCGCATCGTCTACCTCAGCGGGCTGCATCCCGACGGCGTCGAGCTCTCCGCGCACCTCGCCTCCCGCCAGGAGGTCGGAGACATCCTGATCGCGTCCGCGACCCCGACGATCGTGCTGCAGGCCGGCGTGGTCATCGGCTCCGGTTCGGCCTCCTTCGAGATGATCAGGCATCTCACGGAGGTGCTCCCGTACATGCCGGCCCCGCGGTGGGTGCGCAACACCATCCAGCCCATCGCCGTGCGGGACGTGCTGTACTACCTGCTCGCCGCCGCCCGGGTGGAGGGCGAGGTGAACGACGCCTTCGACATCGGTGGCCCCGATGTCATGCGGTACTCCGAGATGATGAACGGCTACGCCGAGGTCGCCGGGCTCCCCCGGCGCGGGATCACCGCGCTCCCGGTGCTCACCCCCGGGCTCGCCTCCCACTGGGTGGGGCTGGTCACCCCCGTGCCGCGCCAGATCGCGCGACCGCTGGTGGAGTCGCTGCTCCACTCGTGCGTGATGAAGGACGATGCGATCGACGGGCTCATCCCGCCCCCGCCCGAGGGGCTCATGGGCTACCGCGACGCCGTGCGCTTCGCGCTCGGCCGGATCGAGATCGACGCGGTCGAGACCAGCTGGGTCGACTCCCGGGTGATCGGGGCGCCGAGCGACCCCATGCCCAGCGACCCCGACTGGGCCGGCCGCACCGTGTTCCAGGACGCCCGCAGCAAGGCGACGTCCGCACCCCCGGATGCGGTGTGGGACGTGATCACCCAGGTCGGCGGCGCGACCGGGTGGTACTCGGCCTCGGTGCTGTGGGCCACGCGGGGGCTCATCGACAGGATTGCCGGCGGCGTGGGGTCTAAGCGCGGCCGGAGGCGCTACGACCGCCTCACCGAGGGCGACGCGATCGACGTCTGGCGCGTCGAGCACGTGGAGCCCGGCAGGCTGCTGCGCCTCCGCGCGGAGATGCGGGTCCCCGGCAAGGCCTGGCTCGAGCTCGGGGTGGAGCCGGCGGAGGACGGATCGGAGTACCGCCAGCGTGCGGTGTTCTTCCCCCGGGGTCTCACCGGTCGCCTGTACTGGCTGTCGATGCTGCCGTTCCACGGGCTGGTCTTCAGCGGCATGGTGAACCGGATCGTCGCGGAGGCCGAGGGCGGATCCGCGGGAGGGCCTGGGGAATAGGGCAGGCCCCCGGTATCATCGCCGTACGCGTTCACCCGCCCCGCCCGCAGCACCCCTCGACGTCGATCCCTGAGGTCCGGATCCCTACCGGATCGCCCGAAAGGTGACCTCTGTGAGCCTGCCCGATCCACCCGTCCGACGCACCGTCAGCCCGCACGCCGTCTGGCCCGTGGTGCTCGGGATCGGCGCGGTCGCGTTCGCGCTCGCCGGTCCGCTCGCGGGCGGGGACCCGGAGCCCGCTCCGACCGGCTCCACGGTCGCGTCGCCGACCGCCGCCGCGAGCCCGTCGCCCTCGGCCACGCCGATTCCGGACGTGCTCGAGGGGGTCGAGCTGGATCCGCTCCAGGCGGAGCGGCTGGACGAGCTTCGCGGCTTCGTGACCTGGCTCGCGGACAACGACGCCGCCGGGTATGTGGGCGAGGTCGGCTGGCCCACCTCCGATCCCGGGTGGGAGCCGCTGGGGCGGTACTGGTACCTGGTGGCCGAGCAGGAGGGCCTGTGGACCACCGCCTGGGCCGCGGGGAGCCACTGGCCCGATCACTACGCGCTGATCACCTACGGTGACGGCGGCACCGGCTCGCTGGACACGTCGAGCAGCCAGGCGACCGTGATCGAGGAGCTGCAGTCGACGCGCGACGCCGCCTCGACTGCCTCGGATGCACGCCACGGCGTGAACCTCGCGGGCCTCGAGTTCGGCACCGGCGCCGACTTCAGCAGCGCCTCGCCCGGCGAGCTGGGAGTCCAGTACTTCGCCGAGCCCGTGGCGTCCTACGCGTGGCTGGCGGGACGCGGCATCGACCTGGTGCGGCTTCCGATCCGGTGGGAGCGCCTGCAGCCCGAGCCCGGGAGCGCGTTCGACGAGGCTCAGGTCGCGGTCGTGTCCGCGCAGCTCGATGCGGCCACCGCCGCAGGGATCGACGTGATCCTCGACCTCCACAACTACGGGTCCTTCGCCTCGCCCTCCGGCGTCGTGACGCTCGGGTCCGACGACCTCCCGGGCTCTCTGCTCGCGGACGTCTGGCTGCGGATCGCCGACGCCTGGGGGGACCACCCGGCGGTGCTCGGGTACGGGATGATGAACGAGCCCCATGACCTCGGAGGGGGCGACGAGCGCGGCGCCGCCCAGGCGTGGGAGGACATGACCCAGGCGACCGTCGACGCGCTCCGGTCAGCCGGGGACAGCCACCTGCTGCTCATCGCCGGGTACGACTGGTCGAGCCTCGCACGGTGGTCGACGACGCACCCCACCGGCTGGATCGTGGACCCGGCGGAGAACTTCAGGTACGAGGCTCATCACTACTGGGACGCCTACGGCGCCGGGTCGTACGACCTGCCGTACGCGGAGGAGCTGGCCTCCGCGTACGGCGACTAGGTCGGATCAGGACGCCGCCGCCTCGACGCGGAGCGCCGCGCCGTCCTCCTGCTGCGCCACGCGCGAGCCGTCGGCGGCGAGCGCCGCGTTCATGAGCGCCGCGACCTTCAGGCCGTCACGCACCGCGTAGTTGGTGCCGCGGTCCTCGGGGAACACCTGCGAGAAGTTGGCGAGGAAGTACCCGGGCAGGGGCGTCTTCATCTCGGGGATGCGCGACTCGAACGTGACGTCGACGATGTGCTGGGCGTTGCGGAAGCGGAAGACGTGCGACTCCGCGACCTGGTCGCGCGAGAAGTCCGGCAGGAGCTTCTCGAGCCCGGCGTACCAGCGCTCACGTAGCTCGTCCTCGTCCATCGTCATGACCTCGTCGTCGTTCTGGACGTAGTCCCCGACGTAGTAGATGTAGCGGCCGCCGGTGTTCTCGACCCCGATGAGCGAGTCGAGGCTGAGGAACACGAGGAACGGCGCGTCGAGGTCGTGGATCTGGTGCCAGTAGGTGTCGGTGATCGGCTCGGTGGTGGTGATGACCATCAGCGCCGCGCCCAGGTAGTCGATGTCCGTCAGCTGCTTCGAGTACTCGGGCGTCATGGCCGGGTGATCCTGCGCGGCGCGCGCGAGGGCGTTGCTCGGGATCGCGCCGAGGACCGCATCGAACCGCCGCGTCTCGCCGTCGATCACCAGGGCCGGCTTGCCGTCCACCTCCGTGAACGACTGGATCGGCGTCGCCGGCCTCAGCACCGCTCCCCTGGCGGAGAGCTCCTCGAGCCATCGCTCGACCATGATCCGGAAGCCGCCCTCGAAGTAGCCGAGCCGCTCGGTCTGCTCCCCCTTGATCTTCGAGGTCTGCCGCACGTGGATCCGGGTCCACAGCCACGCCATGGTGACCTTGTCCCAGTAGACGTCGAACTTGCCCACCAGCAGCGGCTTCCAGACGATGTCCGTCGCGCGCTTGCCGTTGACCTTGCACAGCCAGTCGTACGCGGTGATGGTCGTGAGCGGCTGCCACTTCTTGAGCGACAGCGTGCGGAGACCGGTCAGACCCGTCCGGACGCGGTCCACGAAGGACAGCGGCGAGAAGGAGAGAAGCTCGAGCGGGGTGGTGAAGCCGTAGGTCCGGCCGCCGTGGAACGCCTTGATCGAGCTGGGGTGGAAGGTGAGCTTGTCGCGGATGCCGAGCTCCTCGGCCATCCCGATCATCCACTCGTCGGTGGTGTACAGGAAGTGGTACGCCCGCTCGAGCGGGAATCCGTCCTCGAGCTCGAACCCGGCGACGAGTCCGCCGAAGGTGGGCGCCGCCTCGTAGACCTCGACCAGGTGCCCCTCCTTCGCGAGCTCGTACGCGGCGGTGAGGCCGGTGAATCCGCCGCCGACGATGGCGACGCGTGCGGGTGTGACGCTGGGCTCGGTCATGATGCCGTCCTTTCATTCGCGGTGGCGAAGGTGATCTTCTTGTTGAGCGTGTACTGCAGCAGGAGCACGACCGGGAGGGTCGCACCCTTGGCCACGAGCGCGTTGGCGCCGAGCCCGTCGATGAGGACCAGCAGGATCAGCGTGCTGACGACGTATCCCGCGCCGGTCACCAGCGCGAAGGACAGGAACCGCGCGACGATCCGGTCGGTGACCTTGAAGTTGAGGACGCTGTTGGCCGCGAAGCTCAGCACCATGGCGGTGAAGGTCGAGGTGGTGTTGGCCGCGATCGGGTGCAGGCCGACGGGAACCGCGAGCACCGCGTACAGCCCGACGTCGACCACGACCGCACCCCCGCCGATCAGCGCGTAGAGGAGGAAGCGCCGATAGCGCGCGAGCAGCGCACGGAGCTGCCCGGATCGGGCGGGGGTGAGGGCGACGGCATCCATGTGGGCCTCCAGGTCCGGTGGGTCAGCTGATCGGAACGGCGAGCGCGGGCGGCACGCGCTCCTGGAATCGGTGCCAGGAGTAGGTCCAGGCGAAGTCCGCGAGGGTGCCGTCCCAGGTGCCGGTCTCGGGGTCGACCTGCGACGCGATCCTCGCGAGATAGATCTCGTGCGCGTCGGCCCCGATGTCGCGCACCTGCGCGACGAGCGCGAGCGCGACCGAGGACGGCAGCCCGGGCGCGTCCGCCGCGTAGCCGACCACCTGCGGGACCAGGCCGTCGAGCAGCTTCCGAGCGCGGGGCTCCCCCGCGATCTCCTCGCGCAGCAGGGTGGGGACCAGGCGGAGGGTGTCCTCGCCCATCACGTCGCCCTCCCCGTCCACCAGGTCGCCCACGGCGGCAAGGTCGCCCTCCTGGGTGAGCACGATCCAGTTGGGGATGGTGCCGCGTTCGTCGAGCACGCGGGCGAGGAACGCGTAGCCGTCGTCGATCAGGCGGTCCCAGTCGTGCCCCGGCAGCTGGGTGGCGAACGTCCTGTACAGGGTCGGGTCGAAGTAGGAGGGGTTGATCAGCTGGTCGTCGACGGAGCCGTCCGCCGACGAGTCGACCAGCCTGAGCCCGTCGAGGGTGAAGGTGCAGCGCTCCCACCAGTCGTCCGCCATGCGCGCGGCCTCGGACCGCAGGTCCGGCGCACCCCACGTCGAGTCGGCCTCCAGGAGCAGCCCGATGAACCGCTGGTCGGCCGAGCACACGGTGTCGCTGCTGCCGAGCTCGCCCTCGCCGTCCTCGTCCGTCAGCCACTGCCAGGAGGTCAGCGCATCGTCCTCCCGGTGCCGCATGTGGTCCGTGGTCCACTGCCACACGCCGCGGAACGCGGCCTCGTCCCCCTCGGCCAGCGCCTGCTCCATCGCCAGCACCTGGTCGAGGGAGGTGGTGCTGACGGCGTCGTCCTCGAGCACCTGGCCGTAGCTCACGATCCAGTCGTCGCGGAACCGCTGCCAGGCATCCTGGAGGACGATCTGGTTGCGGCTCTTGGTCTGCCACACCTGGACCCAGTCGCCGTTGGTCGAGATGCCCGCGTCGAGGTCGACGAAGGCGGAGGAGCCGTCCATGAAGCTGGCGGCGAGCGTCGAATGCTCGAGCAGCTCGGCCATGCGGGGAACGGTGCCCTGCGAGATCTGCTCCACCACCTCGTGGGTGAGCACCAGATAGTCGATCTCGCGCCAGTCGTCCGCGTACGTGTCGCGAAGCTCGGGGTCGTACTCCGCGTGGAAGAAATACATCGCGCCCGTGTACGACTCCTCCTGCACCAGCTCCGGGTAGACGTAGTTGTCGGCGGCGATGAGCGCGTCCGTCGGGACCTCCTGCTCGATCCAGGCGAGGGCGGCGTCCTGGTTCGAGGTCTCGTCCTTGGTGAGGTAGAGCCGGTCCGAGGTCAGCACGTATCCCGCCACCAGCGCCGCGGCGAGCACGGTGCCCACGGCGGGGCGCCGCCAGTCGTCCGGGACCCGGTCCGTGATCCGAGCCGCGAAGAGGCCGACCGCGATCGCGAGGAACGGGATGAGCGGGGCGACGTACAGGTCGATGACGATCCCGCCGCGCGCGAGGAAGGCGACGTATCCGCCGACGAGCGCGAGCACCGCCCACGCGGACGGGTCGCGGAACCGACGCGCCGCCAGCACCAGCAGCAGGCCGACCGTGGCGGCCGCACCGAGCGTCAGCGTGAGCGAGTCCTTGCCCACCCACGACCCCACCGCCTCCATGAAGCTCGACTCGGGCTGCCATGGCCAGGCGAAGTCGCCGCGCCCCAGCTGGAGCTCGAACGTGTCGACCAGGCTGACGTGCGCGGGCTCGCCGTCGGCATCCACCGGCGCCGGGAAGAGCTCCTCGTTCAGGAGCGCGTACACGAAGAACAGCAGGACGGTGCCACCGGCGCTCGCGAACCACTGGAGCACCGCGTGCTTGCGCTGCGCGCCTACCGCTCCGACCCACAGGAGCACGGCGAAGCCGACGCCGAAGAAGATCGCGTTGAGCTTGACCAGGACCGCGACGCCGAACGCCAGCCCGCTCGCGACGGTGGCCCCCAGGGTCAGGGGGCGTCGCAGCAGCAGCAGGAGCGCGAGCAGCACGCCGAGCACCATCAGGTTGTCGAGCAGCACGCGCCGCTGGAAGTAGATCCCGACGGGCGACATGGCGAACACGAGGACGGCGAGGACGCCGGCGGTCATGCGGCCGCCGGCGAGGCGCTTCGCGACCAGGTACACCAGCACGGTGCTGACCAGGTGCACCAGCAGCATCAGGACGCGGCCCGCCTCGAGCATGCCGCCGAACATCGCGCCGCCGCCCGTGAGCCCCAGCCACGATCCGATGGCCATCCACCCCAGGGGAGCATGGTCGTAGCGGTACGTCGCCACGTCGAGCTGACCCTCCGTGATGAAGGCCCAGCCTCGGGACAGGTACGTCGCCTCGTCGTTCTCGAAGTACGGGTAGCCGAGCATGTTCCAGGCATGCAGGAGCCCGCTGACGATCAGGAGCGTGGCGACCAGCAGCACCTCCGCGCCACGGGTGCGCCAGAACGGCGGCCTCGCGGGCGCGGCGGGGGCCGCCGCCTCGGGCGCGGCCTGGAGGACGCTCACGCGGCCTCCGACGCCATCACGGGCACCAGCGCGGGCTTGGGCGCGGGCGTTGCGATCCGGTGGTTGCCGGTGTGGACCGTCTTCTCCCAGCCCCGGCGCCCGGTGAGCTCGCGGTAGGTCGCCCGCACGGCGCTCACCATCAGCAGCCCCTGGTAGGGGATGAAGCTCAGCACGAGGAGCAGGTAGCGATGGGGACCGATCCGCAGGCCCTGATCCTTGCCGAACTCGTAGAGGCCGACGACGCTGGTGCACAGCATCACGGCCGCGAGCAGGAGCGGGACGAAGCTGAGCAGGCTCACCATCACCGGCAGCTTGGTGGTGATGCCGATCAGGATGAAGAGCGGTGCGCAGGCGATGACGATCGCCATGAAGGTGGGGGCGGTCAGCACCGACCCGACCAGGATCTTCTTCCGGAGCCCGGGCAGGTGGAGCCACTCCCCCTTGCGGATAATCTGCAGGAAGCCCTGGTTCCACCGGGTGCGCTGCTTGACGAACGCCCGGGTCGAGTGCGGGACCTCCTCGCGGGTGACGTGCGCCGCGTCGTACATCACGCCGAACCGCTTCCCCTCGATGCTGAGGCGGATGCCGAGGTCCGCGTCCTCGGTGAGTCCGTGCTCGTCCCAGCCGCCCACATCGCGGAGATCCCGGGCGCGGAAGAACACCGTGTTGCCGCCGAGGGGCACCGCTCCCCGCTCCGCGAAGTAGTGCATGCGCGACTTGAACCAGAAGAAGTACTCGAGCACGTTGTGCGCGCTGAACCAGTGGCTGTCATGGTCCATGAGCTGGACGCCGCACTGGAGCACGTCGACGTCGCGCCGCTGGTAGATCGTGTCGACGATCGAGAAGATCTCCGGGCTCACGTCGTCCTCGGAGTCGAAGATGGTGACCAGCTCGTGCTTGGCGGCCGCAAGCCCCAGGTTCATCGCCCGCGACTTCCCCGGCTCCCCGTCGAACACGAGCACGGTGACGTTGCTGAGGTCGTGCTCGAAGCGGGCCCGTTCCGCGGCCTGGATCGTGCTCGTGTCGTCGGCCGTGCAGATGACCATGAGCTCGACCAGGCGACGCGGGTACCGCGCCTCGCCGAGCCTGCGGAGCGTCTCGCCGATCACCTCCGCCTCGTGGCGCGCCGGCAGCAGGACGGTGAAGCCGTGCTGGGGCTTCTCGTAGGTGTCCGGCTTGCCGGCCGCACGGATGCGATCCGGGGAGTCCCAGATGTAGAGCGTCTGGACCAGGCTGGCCACCGCCTGGACCAGCAGCACGACCGCCACGGCCAGGACGGCGAGCGTGAGGATGTCATGCGGCACGGCGGAGCTCCTGAGGACTCGCGAGCGCAGGAGCCGCGACGTCCGAGAGCCGGCGACGCCAGTCCCAGATGTAGTGGCTGCTGACCCAGTAGTTCACCGCCACCGCGATCACGATGCCGAGGGCCTGCGCGATCAGGTAGAACACGCCCAGGTTGGAGAAGACGACGAAGGCGCCGAAGATGACCGTCTGCGTCAGGGCGGAGGCCCCCTCGAACTTCGCGAGGTTGACCAGGATCTGCCGGGGTCCGAGCTCGCCGCCGACCCGGCGGTAGCGCTTGAACGTGAACGCGGTGTGCCAGATGAAGTTCCACAGGATCGAGATCTGGATGGCGGCGGCGGAGAGCAGCCACACGCGGTCGCCCACGGGGTCCTCCGGCATGAAGATCTGGCGCAGGAGCCAGAGCGAGCCGAGGTTCACGAGCGTGCCGGACACCCCCACCAGGAGGAACCGGACGAGCTGCTTGAACGGTGAGTCGTCGTTCAGCTGGACGGCGATCCGCACGAACTCGAGCACGTCCTTGACGCTCGCCTTCGACACGCCGTGCGCCCGCGTGTGGAAGCTGATCGGCACCTCGGTGACGTTCCACCCTCCCGTGGTGAAGGCGTTGGCGAGGAAGATCTGGAAGCCGTAGCCGCGGGCACGCACCCGGTCGAAGTCGATCGACTCGAGGACGACGCGGCGCATGGCGCGGAAGTTGGTGGTCAGCTCCCGGAGGCCGGGGTCGATGCCCCCGACCCCGCGCGCCACGGTGCCGGCGACGCGGGTCCGGACGATCTGGCTGAGCGGCCAGTCGCCGGGGATGAGGCCGCCCGGCGTGTACCGGGATCCCACCGCCACGTCCGCGCCCGACTCGATCGCCTGCAGCAGCGGGACCACGTCGACCGGTGCATGGGAGAAGTCCGCGTCCATGGTCATGACGACCTCGTAGCCGCGGTCGAGAGCCTCGGCGAACGCCAGCTCGAGCGCCTTGCCCAGGCCCTGCTTGGTGCCGCGGGAGAGGATGACCTTGCCGCGGTGCTTCCCGGATGCGATCTCCTCCACGATCTCCCCGGTGCCGTCGGGCGAGCGGTCGTCACGCACCAGGACGTGCAGGTCCCAGCCGGTGCGCTCCCGCGTCCGCAGGGCGAACAGCTCGTCGAGGAGCGCCGCGATGTTGCCGGCCTCGTTGTAGGTGGGGACGATCATGAGCGCGGTGCGTGGCGGTGCGCTCGGAAACGGTGCGGTCGGGCCTGCGTTCGAAGAAGCCATTGCTGAGACGCTCCTGGTCCTGTGCTCTCGAGCACAGCGCCCCCACCGCCCCCGGACCGTATGCCTCTACGACCGTGGACCAGCACAGCGGCGTGGTAATCCCGGGCCGACTCGCCTCACACGAGCCTCCTCACCCGGAACCCCCCAGTACCGCGGCGACGCTGTCTGCCGACACCGTAAACCCGTCCCGATCGGATGTATAGGCCGAATCGGACATACGCACGATTCCACCCATTACGGACACGTGAATTCTTCGTTAACGCATGTTACGTCCCTGGTACATCCAGCCTAGCGGCTCTCCCTCCGTCCCCGGCCGGACGCCCGGGACACGCCTCCCACGGGCCTGGCGGCGGTGCCGGCACGCGCGACTCGTCAGTCCGTACCACATGGCGGATTCCTCCGCTTCACGCAAAATATCACCGTTTCACCACGTATCTCCTGCGAGTTCCGGCACCCCGTGTTAGCGTCCGATTCACCGTGGCTGAGGGGCAACTCACGGTCTATACCCTGGTAAGGAGTGCACGTGGAGCGATTCACGCGTGGATGGCTCGCTGTGGCAGCAGCGGGAGCCACTATGGCGGTCGGAGCCGGCATCGCGCCGGCAGCGGTCGCCGTCCCTGACAACGACGGACCGGGAGACGCGCCGACCTCGGCGACGGCCCGGCCCGACAACCGACCCGGTCCCCTGACCGAGCGTCAGAACGAGCGTCGCAAGGTCGCGCAGGAGCTCATCCTGTCCGGCCAGGCGAGCCCCGGCGAGGACGGCGTCGTCCAGCTGGCGGAGGACAAGTACTACCAGGCCGCCGTCACCGGCACGGGCCAGGTGTTCACGATCCTGTCCGAGTTCGGCGACTCCGGCAGCGGCAAGCTCGGCAACGAGCCGGGCCCCCTGCACAACCAGATCGCGCAGCCCGACCGCACGGTGGACAACACCACCCAGTGGGTCGAGGACTTCTCGCAGGCGTTCTACGAGGACCTGTTCTTCGGAGCGGGCGAGTCCTTCGCGGACTTCTACACGAAGCAGTCGTCGGGCGCCTACACGGTCGCCGGCGAGGTGAGCGACTGGGTGCAGCTGCCCGGCAACGCCTCCACCTACGGCGACAACAGCGTCGAGGACGACGGCGGCGCCTGGCAGTTCATCGAGGACACGGGGAACGCCTGGTACGACGCGCAGGTCGCTGCTGGCAAGTCCCTCGAGGAGATCCAGGCGGAGCTCGCATCGTTCGATGTGTGGGACCGCTACGACTACGACGGCGACGGCGACTTCGACGAGCCGGACGGCTACCTCGACCACTTCCAGGCGGTCCACGCCGGTGAGGGCGAGGAGGCCGGCGGCGGCGCGCAGGGCGGTGACGCGATCTGGTCGCACCGCTGGTACGTCAACTCGACGGACTTCGGCCAGACCGGTCCGACCGTCGACGGCACCCAGGTCAAGTTCGGCGGCACGGAGATCGGCGACACCGGGTACTGGATCGGCGACTACACCGTCGAGCCGGAGAACGGCGGCCTGGGCGTCTTCGCCCACGAGTTCGCCCACGACCTGGGCCTGCCGGACTTCTACGACACCTCGGGTGGCGACAACTCGTCCGGCTTCTGGACGCTCATGTCGAGCGGATCGTGGCTCGGTGACGGCGTCGAGGACATCGGCACCACTCCGAATCACTTCGGTCCGTGGGAGAAGCTGCAGCTCGGCTGGCTCGACTACGAGGTCGTGAGCGCGGGCGCCGGCGCCGCCGGCACCTTCACGCTCAGCCCCGCCGCGACGCAGGTCGACGGCCAGGCGCAGGCGCTCGTCATCGACGTCCCGGACGCGGGCATCACCACGCAGTACACGGCCCCGCTCTCCGGGGACTACGCCTGGTGGACCGGGAGCGCGGACGACCTCAACACCACGCTCACCCGTGAGCTCGACCTGACCGGCATCCGGTCGGCGACGGTCACGGCCAAGGCCTGGTACGACATCGAGGCAGGCTACGACTACCTCTACGCCGAGTACTCGACGGACGGCGGGGCGAACTGGACCCAGGTCGGCAAGCCGCTCGACGGCTCGTCCAACGGCCGTTGGAGCAACCTCCGCTACTCGGTGCCCGGCGGCGAGCCGGTGATGTTCCGATTCCGCTACCAGACCGACGGCGGCGTCCACTACGCCGGCGCCTTCCTCGACGACATCGTCATCAAGAGCGGCGGCACCACGCTGCTGAGCGACGACGTCGAGGGCGGCGACAACGGCTGGACCGCGGCCGGCGGCTTCGCCCGCTCGACGGGCACGGAGACCAGCGAGGGCGACCGCTACTACCTGGCGGAGAACCGCACCTACGTGGGCTACGACGCCACGCTCGAGGTGGGGCCGTACAACTTCGACAAGGCGTACACCGCACCCGATCACGTCGAGCACTTCCCGTTCCAGGACGGTCTGCTGGTCTGGGCGATCGACGAGGCCTACTCGGACAACAACACCCGGGAGCACGTGGGTCACGGCCTCGCGCTGCCGGTCGACGCCAACCCCGTGAAGTTCACCTTCCCGGACGGCACGGCACCCAGCAACCGTCGCCAGGTGTTCGACGCCACGTTCGGCCTCCAGCCCATCGACGCGGTGTCCCTCCACAAGGAGGTGCTCGTCGGCAAGGGCAAGAGCCAGACCGTCGAGTCCGTCGCGGCGGTCGGCGCCGACGGCACCACCATCCAGGACGCGACATTCTCGGACGCCGACCCCGCCGCCTTCTTCAGCGAGACCAACCCGCTCGCAGGAGTGATGGTCGCGGGTCATGGCGTGGAGGTGACCGTCCTGTCGCAGGTCACGGGCGGACCGATGACCGTGTCGGTGGTCAACCCCTGACACGCGGCTGACGGTTCGCGACGCAAGGCGGCGGGCCCGTCCCCTCTCTCGGGGGCGGGCCCGTCGTCGCGCGGGAGCGAGGTCCTACAGCTCCGTCCTGTTCCACCGCCAGAAGGCGACGACGGTGAAGACGATGCATGCCGCCGCCGTCACGACGATCGGGGCGACCGAGTCGAGGGGCGTCCCGTCGATGAGGGCGCCGACCACGCTGACGTCGGACTCGCCGACCGGCACCACCAGCGCCCACGGCAGGACGGCGCTGATGCTCGACCCCAGCAGCTGCTGCCCGAAGGCGAAGGCGAGCGGCGCCGCGATCACCGCGCCCGCACTGGCGACCAGAGTGCCGAGCATCAGGGTGAGCGTCAGGTAGAACATCAGGTTCAGCGCCGCCACGGCCGTCCCGAGCGCGAATCTCAGGGGCGACACCTCGATGCCGGCGAGCGACACCTGCAGGTACATGACCACCGCCGGGATCGCGAGCATCGTCGCGGTGGTCCCGACGGCGTTCGGCACCAGCTTGGACAGCATGAACGCCGGTCGTGACGTGGGCTTCGAGAGCACCCAGGCGGCCGTGCCGCTCCGCTTCTCCCCCACGATCGCGTCCTGCATGACGATCGCCACCGCGATCGCCGCGAACATGGTCATGACCCCGAACAGCGAGAACACCGACGGACCCTCCGGCGCATCGCCCCAGATCATGGCGGCGAGGGCGCCGTTGATCACGGCCGTCCAGAGCAGGGCCTGGATCCACCACGTGCGGGTCCGCCACCAGGACGCGAAGCCCGCGCGCATGAGCGTGGAGAGCCCGCGTCGCCATCCGGACTCGTCGAGCCGGACAAGCCCCTCGACCGTGCCGCTAGTCATCGTCCCGTCCCCCCTCCACCAGGTCGATGAAGATCCCCTCGAGGTCGGTCGTGAGGCGGCCGAACTCCCTCACGACGAGGGCGTCGTCGGCGAGGAGGACGCGCTGGAGCTGCGACTCCGCCGCGTCCGCGTCGGAGACCGTCACGCGCAGCCTCGCCGCCGTTCCCCGGATCGAGGTCTGCACCTCGTCCACCCACGGCTGCCCGAGCAGGGCATCGCGTGCTCGTGCGACGTCGCCCTCCACCTCGACCGAGTAGACCAGTCCGGATCCGCTCGCGAGCACGTCGCCGATCGGCCCCTGGGCGGCGATCTCACCCTGGTTGAGGATGCACACCGTGTCGCTCACGCGCTGGACGTCGTCGAGGATGTGGGTGGAGTACACGACCGTCGAGGTCTCGCGGAACCGTTCCAGGATCGCGAGGACGTCACGGCGGCCCAACGGGTCCAGCGCCGCGGCCGGCTCGTCGAGGATCAGCAGCTCGGGCGCGTGGATCTGCGCCTGCGCGATGCCGAGCCGCTGCCGCTCGCCGCCCGAGAGGCTCTTCACCGGGCGGTCGGCCACGCGACTCAGGCCCACGAGGTCGATCATGTGCGCCACCCGTGCGTCGATGCCCTCGCGCGGCCCCGCGAAGAAGAATCCCGCCGCGAAGCGGAGCGTCTCGCGCGATGTCATGTGCTCGTAGAACCGGGGCTCCTGCGGGAGATAGCCGATCCGCGCGCGGATGTCGGGGCTGTCGCGGACGATGTCGAGCCCGACGATGGTGCCCGTGCCGCCGGTCGGCCGGATGAGACCGAGCAGCATCTTCATGGTGGTGGTCTTCCCGGCGCCGTTAGGGCCGAGGAACCCGAAGATGGAGTGACGCGGCACGCGAAGATCCAGCTGACGGACCACGTCGACACCGTCGTAGGTCTTGGTGAGGCCGCGGGTCGCGACGACCACGTCGTCCGTGCTCATGGAACCCTCCCGTCCGGCCGGGGACGAGGACGTGCCGACGGAGGCGATACCCGCTCCTCGGGGCACGTCGCCGGTCCGGCATCGTCGCGCAGACCTGTTGTCGAAACTACCAAGCGACGCTCCGGCGGGCCAGGACCTTGATCCCGTGCACGGCCCCTGCTCGGCCACGCGCGTGCGTCGGACCGGAATATCCTGAGAGAGGACAGCGATCTCACGCCCCTTCCGCCCGTGGGCCCGGACACCTCCGGATCGTGGCGCCGACAGGAGGCGCATCATGATCGCCCGCGACGACTCCGGCCGGTCCCCCATGAGCGTGCCCGCGGCGGTCGCGCTCCCGCTGGCGCTGCTTCTCGCGCTCACGATCCTGCTGACCGGTTGCGGTCTCAGCGACTTCAGCCGCGAGCGGCTCAGCGTCGTCAAGGGCGATCATGGCTGGCTCCTCGCGGTGGAGCCCGACGAGGAGTTCAGCGTCGATCTGCTCGGCAGCAACGCCTACCCCGACGCGCGATGGGCGGTGGTCGAGTTCGACCCCGCGGTCCTGTCCGCGCAGGGCTCCGAGTTCGAGCCGCCCCGCTTCCCCCAGGTCGCCGAGGACCCGGGAGAGAGCAGGGTCGACGCGACGTTCAGCCACTTCACGTTCGTCGGCGCGGGTCCGGGGTCGACGGCCTTGCGCTTCGAGCTGCTGGCCGACGACGCGCGCATCGACATCGCGCAGTACACGGTCGAGGTGGTGGACGACTCGTGCGCGGCCGCCACGGCCGCGGTCGCCAACCGCTGCGGAGGGGACGGCTTCACGTACATGCCGCAGATCCTCTCCGCCGATCGCTACGCCGAGCGCTTCCCGATGGCGCCGGACACGACCACCGCGGTGCGCCTCGCCGCCACCGCTCTCCATCCGGATGCGCGGTGGCGGGTCGACGCGTACGACGACGCCGTCGTCTCCGTGTCCGAGCCCGTCGCCCTCAGCCCTGCGCGCGAGGAGGGCGACTACGGGCCGGTCGAGTGGGTGGTCTCCCACACGTTCCTTCCGGAGTGGGAGGTCGTGATCACGGGCGTGGCGCCTGGGGAGTCGATCGTGCGCATGAGCCTGGAGGCTGACGGCGTCCTCCTCGACACCTTCATGGTGACGATCGTCGTCGAGCCGGAGGCCTCGTGACGTCGACGGGGCTGCGCGCTCCCCCGGGCGGCCCGCGGCCGCCGGTGCGATGGTGGAGTCATGGGGGGGACGATGCCGAGACGATCTGGGAAGGCGGAGGAGCTCATGGACGACGTGACCGAGGCGGGCCACCTGGCCCGATGGCAGGGGTCCCACTATGTGGTGTCCGGTCCGACGGGGATGGAGATCGGCATGCTGGAACCGACCGACGGCGCCTGGGAATGGGTCGAGTTCGCGACGGAGTACGACCGCGAGGTCGATCTGGGCGCGCGCCTGTACGACAGCCCCGGGGACGCGCTGCACGCGATGCTCGAGCACGGGGGCTGGCTCGTCTGACCGGGCGGCGCGCACGATCTTTTGACGGTCTGCCAGGCCTCCCCTACGTTGGAGGAAACTTGCGAGGCGCCGTGGCGCCGCACCCGTGAGGAGCCGCATCATCCCCGACACCGGCCTGATCCTCATCATCGGCGACGATCCCGCCTGCGCGGCAGAGCTCCAGGAGGTGGTCGAGGCCGGCGGCTACGCCGTCACCACTGCGGCCGGAAGCGCGTTCGCGCTCGACGCCGTGATGCGCGTCTCGCCCGACCTCGTCATGGTGGACCCCGGCATGTCGGGGATCCACCCGCACACCTTCATCCGGGACCTCAAGGCCAATCCCCGCACCCAGGACACGCCGGTCATCCTGATCGCCAACGCCGACGACCCGACCTCCCGCATGCTCGGACTCGAGGCGGGCGACGACCTCGTCAGCCGGCCGTTCGATCCGCGGGAGGTGCTCGCGCGCGTGGAGCGTCAGGTCACCGTCGCCAAGGTGCGCATGGCGCTGCGCGAGTCGGAGGCGAAGTTCCGGTCGGTCATGGAGTCCGCGATCGACGCGATCATCTCCGCGGACGCGCGCGGACGCATCCGTTCGTGGAACACCGCCGCCGCCGCGCTCTTCGGCTACACCGAGGACGAGGTCATCGGGCGCCCGCTCGAGCTGATCATCCCCCCGTCGTACCGGCAGCCGCACCGCACCGGAGTCGACCGGGTGTCCGGCGGGGGCGAGACGCACGTCATCGGCAAGACCGTGGAGCTGTCCGGGCTGCGCGCGAACGGCACCGAGTTCCCGGTGGAGCTGTCGCTCGCCACCTGGTTCCTCGACGATGCGCGGTACTACACCGGGATCATCCGCGACATCAGCGAGCGCAAGCAGGCCGAGGAGAAGTTCCGGTCCGTGACGGAGTCCGCGATCGACGCGATCATCTCCGCCGACCACTCCGGCGAGATCATCAGCTGGAACAAGGCCGCGACCAGGATCCTGGGCTACACCGAGGAGGAGGTGGTCGGACACCGGCTCGAGATGATCATCCCGCCGCGGTTCCACGAGGCCCACCGTGCGGGCATGGCCCGCTTCACGGCGACCGGCGAGGCGCACGTCATCGGCAAGACCGTCGAGCTCGCCGCGATCCACCGCTCCGGGGAGGAGCTGCCGATCGAGCTGTCGCTCTCGACCTGGACTGTGCGCGACACCCGGTACTACACCGGCATCATCCGCGACATCCGTGAGCGCAAGCGCGCGGAGGATGCGTTGCGGACCAGCGAGGCCGAGCTGCGCGAGCGCACCGAGGAGCTGGGGCGCAAGAACGATGCGCTGGTGGAGACGCTCGCCCGGCTCAACGAGATGCAGGACCAGCTGGTCATCCAGGAGAAGATGGCCTCGCTCGGCAAGCTCAGCGCGGGCATGGCGCACGAGATCAACAACCCGGCCGCCTCCGCGCAGCGGGGAGCCGCCCAGCTCCGGGCGGCGTTCACCCGTCTGGACCGGATCCATCGACGCCTGTGCACGGTCGAGCTGGGGAGGCCGGAGCGCGAGGAGATCGACCGGCTCGACGGCCTCATCGTCGAGCGCGCGCTGCGACCCGCCGAGCTCAACGCCGTCACCCGCAGCGATCGGGAGGAGCAGCTCGAGGACTGGCTGGAGCGGCTCGACGGCGGCGTGGCGGGCGACGTCGCGGCGTCCCTGGTGAGCCTCGGGTTCACGACCGACGACCTGGATCGCCTCGAGGACACGTTCGACGACGCGGCGCTCCCGATCGTGGTCGAGTGGATCGGGTTCACGTACACCATCCACTCGCTCTTCTCGGAGATCGCGGTCGGCACGAGCCGCATCGTCGAGCTGGTCAAGGCGCTCAAGACGTACACCTACATGGACCAGGCCCCGGTCCGTGAGACGGACGTCCGCGAGGGCCTCGACAACACGCTCATCATCCTGCACAACAAGCTCAAGAAGGGCGTGACCGTGGTGAGGGAGTACGAGGAGGACCTGCCTCGGATCCAGGCGTTCGCGAGCGAGCTCAACCAGGTCTGGACCAACATCGTGGACAACGCCGTCGACGCGATGCAGGGCGAGGGGAGGATCGTGGTCCGGGCCTTCCACCGCGACCCCTGGGTGGTGGTCCAGATCGAGAACGACGGCCCGGTGATCCCCCGTGAGGTCAGATCCCAGATCTTCGACCCGTTCTTCACCACGAAGGGCCCGGGCGAAGGCACCGGTCTGGGGCTCAACATCTCGCGCTCCATCGTGGTGCAGAAGCACCACGGCGAGATCGATGTCACCTCACGGCCGGGTCAGACCTGCTTCGAGGTCCGCCTGCCCGTCGACTACACCCCGCCGGAACAGTAGAGGTCCGCCATGGCCAAGCCGATCATCCTCGCCGTCGACGACGAGCCGCACGTCCTCAACGCCGTCGCCCGTGACCTGCAGGAGCGGTACCGGGGCGACTACCGCATCGTCAAGGCGCTCTCCGGCCAGGAGGCGCTCGAGGCCGTCCAGGAGTTCAAGCGCCGTGGTACGGCCGTCGCGCTGTTCGTCGTCGACCAGCGCATGCCGGGCATGAGCGGCATCGAGCTCCTCGCCGAGGCGATCGTCCTCTACCCCGAGGCGAAGAGGGTCCTGCTCACCGCGTACGCGGACACCAACGCCGCGATCGCGAGCATCAACGAGGTCGCCCTCGACTACTACCTCATGAAGCCGTGGGACCCGCCGGAGGAGCAGCTCTACCCCGTCCTCGACGACCTCCTCGACGCATGGGCCGCCCACGTGCCCGTGCCCTACGACGGCATCCGCGTCGCGGGCACGCTCTGGTCGCCGCGGTCGCACCAGGTCAAGGAGTTCCTCGCCCGCGGCCAGATCCCCTACCAGTGGCTCGACATCGAGAAGGACGACGAGGCCCGCACGCTCGTCGAGGCGTCCACGGAGGGCAGGAGCGTCCTCCCGGTGCTGTTCTTCCCTGACGGCACGCTCCTCGAGGACCCTGACATGCACGTCCTGGCCGACAAGGTGGGGCTCCGAGCGCCCGCGCTCAAGCCCTTCTACGACCTGATCGTGATCGGCGCGGGACCCGCGGGGCTCGCCGCCGCGGTGTACGGCGCGTCGGAGGGCCTGAAGACGGCGGTCGTCGAGCGCGAGGTGCCTGGCGGGCAGGCGGGCACCAGCGCGCGGATCGAGAACTACCTCGGCTTCCCTCAGGGCATCGGGGGCGCCGACCTCGCTCGCCGGGCCGCCACGCAGGCCCGGCGCCTCGGCGCGGAGCTGCTGGTCGCCCAGGAGGTGACCGGCGTGCGGGTCGACGGGCCCTACCGGATCGTCACGCTGGACGACGGCAGCGAGCTCAGGTGCCACGCTCTCCTCCTGGCCACGGGCGTGGCGCTGCGCACCCTCGACGCCCCCGGGCTCGAGCGGCTGCTGGGCGCCTCCGTGTACTACGGCGCGGCGACGTCGGAGGCGGCCAACTACCAGGATCGGGACGTCCTGGTCATCGGCGGCGCGAACTCCGCTGGCCAAGGAGCGCTGTTCCTGTCACGATACGCCCGCTCCGTCACGATCCTCGTGCGCAAGGACTCGCTGCGCCACAGCATGTCGCAGTACCTGATCGACCAGATCGAGCGCACGGAGAACATCACCGTCAGCCCCAGCACGGAGATCGCGGCCGTCACGGGCGAGCACTCGCTGGAGACCGTCACGCTCGTCGACCGCGCGAGCGAGACCTCGACGACCGTGCGCGCCGACGCGATCTTCATCTTCGTCGGTGCGATGGCGCGCTCGGACCTGGTCCGCGACCTGGTCGAGGTCGACGATGCGGGCTTCGTGCTCACCGGGCAGGACCTCCTGGCGGGCGGGCGCAGGCCGCGCGGCTGGCGTCTGCGACGGGACCCGCTGCTCATGGAGTCGAGCGTGCCGGGCATCTTCGCGGCGGGCGACGTCCGTCACGACGTGGTGCGCAGGGTGGCGTCCGCCGTCGGGCAGGGCTCGGTCGCGGTGACCGCGATCCATCGCTACCTCGACACCGTCTAGGGGCCCGCGACTCGACAACACGCCGGTCCTGGACACACACCGGACGTTGCAGGTCGGTATCGATGCTCCGCATGTTTTGACGCACGGGCGCAACGGGCGTATGCCGGAAGGTGGAGCCGCACGTGTCGGCCCGGCGTCATGAGCGCGACTCCCTACCCAATGCGGCGATGGAGGCGCGGGAAGATCATGTACACATCACGGAAGTACGCCGGTGTCATCGCCGGCGTGTTGGCCGCCGGGCTCGCCTTGACGGCGTGCAGCGGCGACGACGGCTCCTCCTCCACGGAGAGCCCCACCGGGACGACGTCCGACAGCATGGACGGCGCGACCGAGGTCGAAGTGTTCACCTGGTGGACGTCGGGCGGCGAGAAGGCCGGCCTCGACGGGCTGGTGAGCGTCCTCGCGGAGAAGTATCCGGACGTCGAGTTCATCAACGGCGCGGTGGCGGGCGGCGCGGGATCCGCTGCCAAGGACCTGCTGCAATCGCGGCTCCAGGCGAACGACCCGCCCGACACGTTCCAGGCCCACGCGGGCGCCGAGCTGGACGACTACATCGCGGCGGGACAGGTCGAGGACATCAGCGACCTCTACACGGAGTTCGGGCTCACCGACGCCTTCCCCGCCGACCTGCTGGATCTGCTCACCGTGGACGGCGCCATCTACTCGGTGCCGGCGAACATCCACCGCGCCAACGTGGTCTGGGCGAACCCGACCGTGCTCGACGCGGCGGGGCTCGATCCGGCCGCGACCTACGCCTCGATGGACGACTGGTTCGCCGCGCTCGATGCGGTGGAGGCGAGCGGTCAGACAGCGCTCTCCGTCGCGACCACCTGGACCCAGGTCCACCTGCTCGAGACGGTGCTCATCTCCGACCTCGGCGCCGGCGCCTACGTCGGGCTGTGGGACGGCACCACTGATTGGACCGGGAGCGACGTCACCGGCGCGCTCGAGGACTTCGAGACGCTCATGGGCTACACCAACACGGACCGTGACGGCCTCGACTGGCCCGATGCGCTCCAGATGGTGGTCGACGGCACCGCGGGATTCAACGTGATGGGCGACTGGGCGGCGGGCGAGCTCGACGCGCAGTCCCTCACCGAAGGCACGGACTACGTCTACTTCCCGGTCCCCGGGACGGCCGGCGTCTTCGACTTCCTCGCCGACTCCTTCACCATGCCGGTGGGAGCCCCGCACCCCGAGGGCGCGAAGGCCTGGCTGGACGTCGTGGGATCCCTCGAAGGTCAGACCGACTTCAACGTCGCGAAGGGATCGATCCCCGCGCGCACCGACGCCGACGAGAGCCTGTTCACGGCGTACCAGCAGAGCGCGATCGCGGACTTCGCGTCCGACACGATCGTGCCCTCGCTGATGCACGGCGCCGCGGCCCCGATCGCACAGCTCAACGCGATCTCGGACGCGACCAGCAAGTTCACCACCGGCGGCTCCGACCTGGCGACCTTCCAGACGGAGCTGGCCGCCGCAGCCGGCTGACGCGACGGCACGGCCCGCCCGATCCGAGCGTCGGGCGGGCCGCCCGCCGCGCCGCATCGTCGCGACCGAGGAGGTGCCATGCTTCGCGACATCCGCAGGTGGGGCCCGCCGGTGCTGCTCATCTCGCCGTCGCTCGTCCTCGTCGGCGTATTCGTGTACGGCCTCATCGCGGTCAACACCTACACGTCCATGACGGACATGCACACAGCGGCGCAGACCACCGGGCGCGCGCCCGTCGAGTTCGTGGGACTGGCGAACTACTGGGAACTGCTCGGGAGCGACTCGTTCCAGCACTCTCTCAAGAACCTCGGGCTGTACACGGTCGTCTTCCTCGGGGGCGCGCTCCTCTTCGGGTTCATGTGGGCCTGGCTCCTCGACCGTCCGGTCAGGTACGAGGGTGTGTTCCGCTCGATCTACCTGTTCCCCATGGCCGTGTCGTTCATCGCGTCCGGAGTCGTCTGGCGATGGCTGCTCAACGCGAACACGGGTGACAACGCGACGGGGCTCAACCGGCTGTTCCAGATGGTCGGCCTGAGCTTCCTGCAGAACGGCTGGTGGAACAACGTCAACGTGGGCATCACGGCGATCGCGATCCCCGCGATCTGGCAGCTGTCCGGCTACATCATGGCGTTGTTCCTGGCGGGCTTCCGCGGGATCCCGGAGGAGCTGCGCGAGGCGGCGAGGGTCGACGGCGCATCCGAGTTCCAGCTGTACCGGATGGTGGTCTTCCCGCAGCTGACACCGATCCTGCTGTCGGCGGTGATCGTGATCGGGCACATGTCCCTCAAGGTGTTCGACCTGATCATGTCCATCTCGAAGCCCGCGAACTACCAGACCAAGGTTCCGGCGATCGACATGTTCCTCTTCAAGAGCCAGTACGACTACGCCAACTCGGCGGCCGTCGGCGCCATCCTGCTGGTCATCGTGGCCGTGCTGATCGTCCCGTACCTGGTCCACGTCGCGCGAGAGGGCAGGCGATAGACGATGGCCGTGACCGACGCTCGAGAGGCCACCACCGCCGCGCCCAGGCGGCGCCGGGAGATCGACCCCCGCTACGCTCTGGGCCGCACGGTCAAGTACCTGGTGCTGTTCTTCTTCCTGGTCCTCGTCCTGATCCCCGTCTACGTGCTCCTCGTCACCAGCTTCAAGGGATCCGGTGACGCGACCGCAGCACGCGCATGGGCCCTGCCGTCCGAGTGGGTGCTCGACAACTGGAGCGAGGCGTGGACCACGCTTGCACCGGCGATCGGACGGTCGCTGATGATGGTGGTCCCCGCGTCGATCATCTCCGCGATCCTCGGCTCGATGAACGGCTTCGTGCTGTCGCGGTGGCGGTTCAAGGGCGCCGACGTGGTCTTCACCGTCATCCTCTTCGGGATGTTCATCCCGTACCAGGCCGTGATGATCCCTCTGCTTCAGCTCGTGCTGGGCATCGGTCTCCCGAGCGGCGTGCCGACCCTGATCATCCTGCACGTCATCTACGGCATCCCGATCACCACGCTCATCTTCCGCAACTACTACCAGTCGATCCCGACGGAGATGGTCGAGGCCGGTCGCGTGGACGGGGCCGGGATGCTGCGCACCTACTGGTCGATCGTGCTGCCGCTGTCGATCCCGAGCTTCGTCGTGGTGCTGATCTGGCAGTTCACGTCCGCGTGGAACGACTTCCTGTTCGCGGTGTTCTTCTCGTCCGCGCAGAACGGCCCCGTCACCTTGGCGCTGAACAACCTCGCCAACGGCTCCATCCTCGCGAACTACGGCGCGTCGATGGCAGGGGCGATCCTCGCCTCGGCCCCGACGCTGATCGTGTACATCCTGCTGGGCAAGTACTTCATCGGCGGCCTCATGTCCGGGTCGGTGAAGGGCTAGCCGACTCCGCGGCAGTTCCGTGAGCGTCTTACCGCGCGGCGAGGATCTCGCGCCAGTCCGCGGGAACGCGCTCGGCGGGTCCGGGCGCGGTCTGGTCCTCCGGGTGGCTCGTCGGCGGGGTCAGGGTCGGCCCGTCGCGGAAGCTCTCGGCACCGTAGTCCCAGAACCAGTCCTCGCCCGGCTCGTAGCTCTGCACCACCGGGTGTCCCGTGGACGCCGCGTGACGGCGCGCGTGGGTGCTGAGCGAGCCGTCGCAGCAGCCGACGTGTCCGCACCGTGCGCAGCGCCGCAGGTGCCACCACCATCCGCCGGTCTGCTCACACTCGAGGCAGCCTGGTCCGCTCGGCGGCACGGCGGTGTCGAACACGCCTTCGGTTGCGGTCTCCACAGCGTCCTCCTCATCGAGCGGTGACGGTGGCGTGGCCACCGGATCCTGACGGTCAGTCTGGGATCAGGCGAGTCGTACCGTTCGAGCGTATCCGCTAGCTGGCGGCACGTCACCGTATGCCCACCTGCTCGAGGCTGCATCCGCATTCGTTCTCCGATCAAGAGCGGCGGCTCGGACCTCCTGGTCCGAGCCGCCGGAGCGTTCGACGAACGACTGCCGTGGGTCAGTCGCAGAAGCCGCCCGCGGCCAGCTCACGCGCGAGCGCGTTCTTTCCCTGGCCCTTGCCGTCGGACGCCTGGACCAGCTGGCCGACGTTGTCGAGGCCGACGGCGCCGGCGTTGACGGCCTTGTGGATCTGACCGAAGCAGGCCGCGTCCGCGGGCGCGGCGTTGGCGGTCCCCGCGAATCCGACCAGCGCGAGGGCGGTGATGAATCCGGTGGCGATGATGCGCTTCATTGGGCTTCTCCTTCCATCGGCGGTCACCCGGTGCGACCGCTTCACCCCCTACTTCCGCCCCAAACCGCCCTTCGGATGCACCCCTGGCGAGCTTCTGCTCTGAGCGAACACGAGAACGGAGCGGCAGACCCCGCCACCGACCGATCCGAGTCCCAGCCAAGCCCCGGCGCCGCGGCGGTCGTGCGACCATCGTCAGCACGGGACGACGCAACGAACCACCGGGAGGGGCCGCGTGACGACTGTGGGAGCGCAGAGCAGTGAGCTTGTCGCTCCGCTGATCTCCCGCGCGCTCGAGGTCCTCGCGGGCCGCCGCATCGCGGTCCTCACCGGAGCCGGGGTGTCGACGGACTCCGGCATCCCCGACTATCGCGGCGACGGCGCTCCTCGGCGCACGCCCATGACCCTCCAGGACTTCGTGGGCGACGAGGCGAAGCGTCGGCGCTACTGGGTCGGTTCGCACCTGGGGTGGAAGACCTTCTCGACCACGCGCCCTAACCAGGGACATCACGCGCTCGCCGGGCTCGAGGCGGCCGGCGTCGTCACCGGGCTCGTCACCCAGAATGTGGACGGGCTCCACCTGCAAGCGGGCTCGCGCGACGTGGTCGAGCTTCACGGGGACATGCGCGGCGTGACCTGCCTCGACTGTCGCACCCGCTTCTCTCGCGAGGAGGTCGCGGTGCGGCTCGAGCGCGACAACCCGGCGCTCGCGCTCCCCGGCGGTGTCGAGCTGGGGCCGGACGGCGACGTGATGCCAGAGTCCTGGGAGAACGTCACGGTCCCCGACTGCAGCGTGTGCGCGGGGATCCTCAAGCCGGACGTGGTCTTCTTCGGCGAGCTCGTTCCCGCCGCACGGACCCGCGCCGCCGAACAGGTCGTCGACGATGCCGAAGCCCTCCTGGTCGCCGGATCGTCGCTCGCCGTGAACTCCGGGCTTCGGCTCGTCTCACGCGCCCATCGCCGAGGAGCGCCGATCGTGATCGTCAACCGGGGCGCCACCAAGGGTGACCGCCGCGCCGACGTCAAGATCGACGCCGGCACCACAGAGACGCTCGAGGCTCTCGCATCCGCGTTGGCGTGAGCCGCCGGCGACGCCCGCGCGAGCCGCGCCGCACCACGCACGCCCGGGATTCTGAGGGGCTGCGCCCGCCGGCGATCACACGCGCCTCACCAGGACGACCGCTCTCGAGCAGAGGCAGGGCCTGGACCCGAGTCTCCCCTGACGCAGGACCCTGCACCGTCGGTGGCAGATGAGGGCTTGTGGCGGGAGCCTGGTGCGATGACGTTCGCGGCGGCGTCCCGCGGGCCCCGTGCAGGAGAGGCGCGTGCCGGGGAGACCTCGGCGCTGGGACCAAGGTCTCTTGATTGCGGCGGAGTGGCGGCGTAGGCCGGAAGTGTGCCGCGCGCGAGCGACCCAGGCCTCCCGGCGGTCGAGCCGCCCGGAGCCGGGCCGCCCAACGGGGTCCGCGCGTGCCGCGCTCGTGTGCGGGCGACGCCCGGAAGGAGACGGAGCGATGGACGAGAAAGGCCCGGTCGTCGAGGAGTCGGTGCACATCGAAGCCCAGCCTCACGATGTCTACACGTACTGCCTGGACCCCAGGCGGATCCACGACGGCGACCCGGTCACCGTCACCGACGTGACCATGCGATCTGGCGGGGTCGGGACTGTCGCTCACCTCAAGGGCGTCGCTCCGCCGTGGGTGGACGAACGCGTGGAGTTCGAGTACACCGAGGCGGTGCCCGATGAGCTCATCCGCTTCGAGGTGCGCCCCACGCTCCGGTTCAAGGGGATCCGTAAGCGGCCGGTCGCGACCACCCCGTCGACCTTCACCTGGACGTTCACCCCAGAGGAGCGCGGCACCCGGCTCCTGTTCACGGCAGAGATGAGCAGGCCCTCGTTCTTCGACCACTTCGGGGAGAAGTCCGCACACCGGATGATCCAGGCGAGGCTCGGCCGGATCAAGCAGCACGTGGAGGCGGGTGCGCAGGATTCCTGACCCACCCCCACCAGGGAGACGGACCGGATGCTCATGCGGTCGCTCACGTTCACAGGGTTGCTGCGCAACAACGAGATGTGCGAGGTTCACCCTGCGGCCAGGTACGCGACCCACGCGCGACCATGTCAGCACTGGATGCCCGCCTGGTCACCATCCGGACATGAAGAAGGGCCCTGCACCAGAGTCTCCCCTGGTACAGGGCCCCACACCGTCGGGCTGACAGGATTTGAACCTGCGACCCCTTGACCCGAAATGCGGACCTCACGGGGGCTCACCGACGATCACTCCGGACACCGTCACGCTTGCTTTAGCAGGTACTTTGTAGGAACCATCCGCGGTGGCGAGTCACTCAACATCATCCCCGTTTCAGATGGCATGTCCCCGGAATGTCCCCGGCGGCATCCTCACGCCCAAGGGCGCGAGCGCTCACCCGAGCGACGACTGCGGCGCGTGTCATGTGAGCAACTGTGACGCACGCAGTTGCTCTGCGAGGCGCGCTCGCGCAGCCTTGAGTGCGCGTGAGGGGTGTAGAGACTTGACGAGGTTCAGCGGCGGCTCCAGGTGCCGGATGACGCGGGTCTCGACGTCCCCCAGGCCCTCGCCATCCCAGACCCAGAAGGACATGCTGAGATGCTCAACCATCCAGGCCGTCAGGCGCTCCTCACTGTCGGCGGTGAGGCCGTAGTTGGCGGCCCGCAGAGGGAGAGTCTGGTTCCTGGGCGCAGGTACGAGGCCGAGTTCCGCCTGCAGGATGGCGGCCAGTGAACGCCGCACGGTGGACCACCCGGTGTTGCCGCTCTCCCAGTGCTGGTTCACGTCGCGCGCATGGAGACTCTTCTGGGCCTTGCCGACATAGACGGGACGGCCCTCCACGGGGACGTCCCACGGAAAGCGCTCGAGGAATCCATCTCGAGCATGGAACGCATAGAGCCCTGGGGCGTGGGGCACGCGCGCGACGAGATCCTCCAAAAGCAGTCCCGGACCCGCAAGCTGTGCGCAGGCTCCCTCGACGAGTTGATCCATGCCCGTCACCTCCCCCGTGGCCGACCGCTGTCAACGCGCGTGGCATGCAACCTCGTTGTCTGCCAATGTCAATAGAGTGTCAGAAGCGGCTCCGGGGGGACCCTCTGAGCCTTCGCGCTTCAGGAGACACCGGTGACACCCACGACGAGCCAGGCGCAGCGCGCCGAGCTTCACAAGACCATCTGGCGCATCGCCAACGACCTTCGGGGCAGCGTTGACGGCTGGGACTTCAAGACCTACGTGCTGGGGATGCTCTTCTACCGATACGTCTCTGAGAACCTCACGGCCTACATCAACAAGGGTGAGCACGATGCCGGTGATGCTGCGTTCGACTACGCCAAGCTTCCCGACGACAACGCCGAGTTCGGGCGCGCAGAGACCGTCGCCGAGAAGGGCTTCTACATCCTGCCCTCGGAACTCTTCACCAACGTCCGTAAGCGCGCCGCGAACGACGAGAACCTCAACGAGACCCTCGAGAAGGTCTTCGCTCACATCGAAGGCTCCGCCACCGGCACCGAGAGCGAGGATGACCTCAAGGGACTCTTCGACGACCTAGACGTAAACTCCTCCAAGCTCGGCCCCACCGTCGCCAAGCGCAACGAGAAGCTCGCCAAGCTCCTCGACGCCATCGGCGACCTTCCCCTGGGCGACTTCCAAGACAACACCATCGACCTCTTCGGTGACGCGTACGAGTACCTGATGCAGATGTACGCCGCCAACGCAGGCAAGTCCGGCGGCGAGTACTACACCCCGCAGGAAGTCTCCGAGCTCCTGGCGCGCATCACCGTGGTCGGCAAGACCACCGTGAACAAGGTCTATGACCCCGCTGCAGGATCGGGGTCGCTGCTGTTGAAGTTCGCCAAGGTGCTGGGCAAGGACAACGTCCGCCAAGGCTTCTACGGTCAGGAGATCAACCTGACCACCTACAACCTCGCGCGGATCAACATGTTCCTGCACGACGTCAACTACGAGAAGTTCAACCTCGCACACGGCGACACCCTCACCGACCCGGCTCACTGGGACGATGAGCCGTTCGACGCCATCGTGTCTAACCCCCCGTACTCCATCAAGTGGGACGGCGACGCGAACCCCCTCCTGATCAACGACCCGCGCTTCTCCCCCGCAGGCGTCCTGGCCCCGAAGTCCAAGGCCGACCTCGCGTTCACCATGCACATGCTGTCGTGGCTTGGAGTCGATGGCACCGCCGCCATCGTCGAGTTCCCCGGGGTTCTCTACCGCGGGGGCGCGGAGAAGAAGATCCGCCAATACCTCATCGACAACAATTACGTCGACGCCGTCATCCAGCTTCCCCCGGACCTGTTCTTCGGCACCGGCATCGCGACCTGCATCATCGTGCTCAAGAAGTCCAAGACCGACAACGCGGTGCTGTTCATTGACGCATCAGCACAGTTCGTGCGCTCGGGCAACAAGAACAAGCTGGACGATGCCCACCGCACGGCCATCCTTGACGCGTTCACCTCACGTGAGGACGTCGGCCACTTCACCAAAGTCGTTGGCAACGATGCGATCGCGGCCAACGACTACAACATCGCCGTGTCCTCCTACGTCGATGCCGAGGACACCCGCGAGGTCGTCGACATCACCGAGCTCAACATCGAGATCGCCCGCATCGTCGCCCGCCAGGCCGAACTCCGCACCGCCATTGACGCCATCGTCGCCGACCTCGAAGGCACCAAGTGAGCCACATCAACGATCTCATTTCCAAGCACTGCTCAAGCGGCGTGCGATTCGAGACGATCGGCGAGGTCGCCGCCGTCTCGGCAGGTGCGACTCCGTCCAAGTCTGTGGCCGCGTACTGGGTCGATGGCACGATCCCCTGGTTGAGTTCCGGCGAGGTCAACAAGGGAACGATCTATCAGGCAGACACGCTGATTTCTCAGTCGGGCTACGACTCTTGCAGCACCAAGCTGATCCCGTCCGGGGCGGTCGTCATGGCGCTTGCGGGACAGGGCAAGACACGTGGCACAGTGGCCCGCACAAGACTTGAGTGCTGCACCAACCAGTCGCTCGCGGCGATTGTCCCGGACGAGGCCCTCGACGGCGACTTCCTCTTCCACTTCCTTCGCACGCAGTACTCGCGCCTCCGTGACCTGTCGTCAGGCGATGGGACGCGTGGGGGGCTCAACCTCGCCATGATCCGCTCTTACAAGGTCCCGGTTCCGCCGCTCGAGGTGCAGCGGGAGATTGTGCGCATCCTGGACACCTTCACGGAGCTGGAGGCTGAGCTGGAGGCTGAGCTGGAGGCTGAGCTGGAGGCGCGGCGCACCCAGTACGTCCACTACCGCGATGAGACTCTCAAGACTACGGACGGCGCTCGCTGGGTTTCTTTGGGCGACGCCGGGGTCGTCTTCGGCGGCTTGACCGGCAAGTCAAAGGCTGACTTCTCGGACGGCAATCACCGGTTCGTTTCCTACGTAAACGTGTTCAACAACATCGCCGTGGACCTCACGCGCGACGACTTCGTCAAGGTCGCTTCCGGCGAGCGGCAACGTGAACTGCAGCAGGGCGACGTGCTGTTCACCGGGTCATCCGAGTCGGCTGCGGAAGTCGCGATGTCTTCCGTCCTCACACAGGATCCACGAGAGCCGCTACATCTGAACAGTTTCTGCATCGGGTACCGCTTCCACGACCCGGAGATGTTCGATCCAGGGTTTACCAAGCACCTGTTCCGATCCACTCCGCTGCGCGAGCAACTGACGAAGACCGCGAGCGGGGTGACGCGATTCAACGTCTCCAAAGTACGCCTGGCGAAGGTGTCCATACCGGTACCCAGCCGACTCGAGCAAGCGCGCGTCGCGAGGGTCCTGGATGAATTTGAGGCGCTAGTGAACGACATCTCCGTCGGCCTTCCGGCCGAGCTCGCAGCACGTCGGAAGCAGTACGAGTATTACCGCGACCGGCTCTTGACCTTCAAGGAGTTGGAGTCGTGAGCGAGTCACCCGTGCGCAGGTACGACCCGATCGCGATCTCATCGGAGTCGACCGTTGTGGCGGAGTATGAGCCCGACGCATCGTCCGGGTCTGCCTACCAGTCGGAGTCTGAGCTCGAGCGGCAGCTGATCCGTCTGCTGCAGTCGCAGGCCTATGAGTTTCTTCCCTTGACGACCGAGTCCGCCCTGGTCACGAACCTCCGTGCTCAGCTCGAGGCTCTCAATGGGATCTTCTTCACGGACTCCGAGTGGGAGCGGTTCTTCACGGAGCGCATCTCGGGCGCGAATGACGGCATCGTCGAGAAGACCATCCGAATCCAGGAGGACCACGTCCAGCTGCTCAAACGTGATGACGGGTCTACCAAGAACATCCTGCTCATTGATAAGGCGCGCATCCACAACAACCGACTTCAGGTGATCAACCAGTACGAGGTCGACCAGGCCGAGGGAGCCCGGTACTCCAACAGATATGACGTGACAATCCTTGTCAACGGCCTGCCCATGGTGCACGTCGAGCTCAAGCGCCGGGGCGTGGACATCCGTGAGGCGTTCAACCAGATCGACCGCTACCAGCGCGACAGCTTCTGGGCCGGGTCGGGCCTGTTCGAATACGTCCAGCTCTTCGTGATCTCCAACGGGACCCTCACCAAGTACTACTCCAACACCACCCGCCGCCAGCACCTGTCTGAAGCGTCAGGGTCGAAGCGTGTGCGCGAGACGTCGAACTCCTTCGAGTTCACCTCCTGGTGGGCCGACGCCCAGAACAAGCCCATCCAGGACCTGACCGCGTTCGCTAGGACCTTCTTTGCCAAGCACACGCTGATGAACATCCTCACCAAGTACTGCGTGCTCACCGCTGACAGGCTCCTGCTGGTAATGCGGCCCTATCAGATCGTCGCGACCGAGCGGATCCTCAGCAAGGTCGAGATCTCCACCAACTACAAGACCCTCGGCACCACCGACGCCGGAGGGTACGTCTGGCACACCACCGGGTCAGGCAAGACCCTCACCTCATTCAAAGCCGCGCAGCTCGCCTCCAAGATGCCCTCAGTGCACAAGGTGCTCTTCGTCGTGGACCGCAAGGACCTCGACTACCAGACCATGCGCGAGTACGACCGCTTCGAGAAGGGCGCGGCCAACTCCAACACCTCGACAGCGGTGCTGAAGAAGCAGCTCGAGGACCCCGGCGCACGCATCATCATCACCACCATCCAGAAGCTGTCCACGTTCATCGCCGCCAACAAGGGCCACGCCATCTACAGCGGCCACGTCGTCCTGATCTTCGACGAATGTCATCGCTCGCAGTTCGGCGACATGCACACCGCTATCACCAAGGCCTTCAAGCGGTACAACCTCTTCGGCTTCACCGGCACCCCGATCTTCGCCGCCAACGCCTCCTCAGGCGGGAACGTCCAGCTCAAGACCACCGAGCAGGCCTTCGGGGACAAGCTCCACACGTACACGATCGTGGATGCCATCACCGACAAGAACGTGCTGCCGTTCCGCATCGACTACGTCAACACCATCAAGATCGGCCACGTCGCCGACAAGCAGGTCTCCGCCATCGACACCGAGAAGGCGCTCCTCTCACCCGAGCGCGTCTCCCAGGTGGTGGACTACACGCTCGAGCGCTTCGACCAGAAGACCCGCCGCAACTCCTCCTACACACTGGGTGAGCGCCGCGTCCGGGGCTTCAACGCCCTCTTCGCCACCGCCTCCATCCCGGCAGCGAGGATGTACTACAACCAGTTCCAACTCGCCCAAGAGGGACTGCCGTCGGACAAGAAGCTGAAGGTCGGGCTCATCTATTCGTATGGGGCTAACGAGCCTGTTGAGGACGGTGCGCTCGAGGAGGAGGGCTTCGACACGGGAGCCCTCGACATGGACTCCCGTTCGTTCCTCGAGGACGCCATCCAGGATTACAACGACATCTACGGGACGTCCTTCGACACCAGCGCCGACCGGTTCCAGAACTACTACAAGGACCTGTCGCTGCGGCTCAAGAACCGCGAGATCGACCTTGTGATCGTGGTGAACATGTTCCTCACCGGCTTCGACGCCACCACGCTCAACACGTTGTTCGTGGACAAGAACCTGCGGGCCCACGGTCTGATCCAGGCCTACTCGCGCACCAACCGCATCCTCAACTCCGTCAAGACCTACGGCAACATCGTCTCGTTCCGTGACCTTGAGGACGCCACCAACGATGCCATCTCTCTGTTCGGCAACAAGGACGCCCAAGGCATCGTCCTCCTCAAGCCGTACCGGGACTACTACGACGACTACGCCGAGGAGGTCAGCGACCTGCTCACCCGCTTCCCCCTCGGCCCGACCATCGTCGGCGAGAGCGCCCAGAAGGCGTTCATCGAGCTCTACGGCGCGATCCTGCGCCTGACCAACATCCTCAGCTCCTTCGACGACTTCACCGGCAACGAGATCCTCACCCCCCGCCAGAGCCAGGACTACAAGAGCATCTACCTCGACCTGTACGCCGAGTTCCGGAAAAACAAGGAGGCGGACAAGGAGTCCATCAACGACGACATCGTCTTCGAGATCGAGCTCATCAAGCAGGTCGAGATCAACGTCGACTACATCCTCATGCTCGTCCAGCGCTACCGCGACGCTCACGGCGACGGAGAGGACAAGGAGATCCGCGCCGAGATCAGCCGCGCCATCGACTCCTCCCCCAGCCTGCGCAACAAGAAGGACCTCATCGAGGACTTCGTCGACACCATCAACACCGACTCCACCATCGACGCCGACTGGCAGGCGTACATCTCCGCGCGTCGTCAGGCCGAGCTCGACGCCATCATCAACGAGGAGAACCTCCGCACCGCGGAGACCCACGACTTCATCCGGTCGGCCTTCAGCGACGGCGCGATCCGCCGGACCGGCACGGCCATCACCACCATCCTGCCGCCCGCATCCCGGTTCTCCCCGACGGGCGACCACGGCGAGAAGAAGCAGCGCGTGCTCACCCGCCTCGAGTCGTTCCTGGAGCGATACCTCGGCCTCACCGCCCACTCCACCGAGGAGGAGTCATGACCGACATCCCGAAGTTCCATGAGTACTTCGCCCCCGCGCTTCGAGTCTTGAGCTCGACAAGCCCGATGCGGTCACGCGACATCACAACCGCAGTCGCGGACCTGCTCGAGCTAACCGACGAGCAGCGCGCGGGACGCATCCCCAGTGGCCAGAACCGCCTCGACAATAGAGTGAACTGGGCACTGAGCTACCTCTACCACGCGAGGGCTGTGTCGAAGCCCCAGAGAGGCGTCTTCTCCATCGCGGAACGAGGACGCGATCTCCTCGCGCGGTATCCCGACGGATTCGGCCTATCCGCCCTCGAGACGTACGAGGAGTTCCGAGAGTTCAAGGCGAAGGCCAACTCCCGCGCAACGGACTCCCCCGCCAGCTCATTGTCGACCGACGCAGAGTCCTCGCCCCTTGAACTCGCGGCGGACGCGACGGAACAGCTCAACCGGGAGGTTGCTGCGGACCTCGTGCAGCGCATCCGCGAAGCCGCCCCAGATTTTCTCGAGCGCACCCTCCTGACGCTATTCAGCCGCATGGGCTACGGAGGCACCGCGGGCGCGCTGGAGCACACAGGCGGAGTCCACGACGGTGGCTTCGATGGCGTCATCAACCAAGACCGCCTCGGGATCGACCGCATCTACATCCAGGCGAAGCGGTACGCCGACGGCAACACCATCGGCAGGCCCGATGTCCAGGGCTTCCTCGGCGCCCTCCACCACGCCGGTGCATCTGGCGGGATCTTCGTCACCACCAGCGACTTCTCGTCCGGTGCACGGGAATTCGCTGCTTCCGCCAAGCCGCGAGTAGTTCTGATCAACGGGAAGGAACTCGGCGAACTCCTAGTCGAGCATGGTGTTGGCGTGCAGGAGCGACAGACCTTCACTGTTGTCGAGGTCGACGACGACTTCTTCGAGTAGGACGTTGCTGTGATCACCGCGAGGTGGGGCCGCCTGTGTAACGCACATCCCAACCGGGGCTGGTCCAAGCACTCTTGCGAGCGCGGTGTCGGGGTGAAGCACGTAGCTGCGACTGCTCCGATGACGTTCCGCCCGGCGGGTCCTGAACCACTTATCGATAGAAGCCTTCTGAAAGGGAGTTGACCGTGGACGACAGCCCTGGATCGTGGAGTTCCTCCGACAAGAACGTGTGTTGGCGCTGCGTACACAACGACGACTACCTCATCGACAAGCTACGCAGCGCCGGTATCGACAGCGAGGAATGCTCGTACTGCGGGCGCACCGGGGCTGCACCCCTCGACACCTTGCTTGAGCTCGTCGAGATCGCGGTGGCGAGTCGTTGGGAGGACGCTGCCTCAATACCCGGCGTGTATTCCACGGCAGATGGCGGTTATCAGTTTCCTACCCGTGATCTATGGGATGTCCAGCAGGACCTTCTGGGCGACTATGTCGACGACGGCGACCTCATGAGCGACGTTCTGGAAGCGTTCTCCCCGCAGCTGGTCGCCGAATCTTGGGGTGACGACGACGAGATTCTCGGTGATCCGTGGGAGCGGTTCTCCAACTTCGTCATGCACCGCACGCGCTACATGTTCTGGGCGGACTCTGAGTCGCTGAACAACAGCGAGGAGCGCTGGTACGGGGGGAGCCCGGTCACCGCCCTCGATGACCTCGCACGACGTCTCCATGCACACGGACTGGTCCGGTCCATCGCGCCCGAAGTCAATGTCTGGCGCGCTCAGGGGCACCGGGGACCTGACATCGAGGGCGGTGCCACGAGCACGAGGCTGGGCACCGTGCCCAAGGACAAGGCCTTCTCGCCGAATCGAATGAGCGCTCCCGGAGTCCCGATGTTCTACGGGTCTCTCGAGCGAGACACTGCGATCGCGGAGGCAACCCGCCACGGCGATCCACACCACGATCACGCGACGGTGGCGAGCTTCCAGGCCACACGTGAGCTCGTCGTGCTGGACCTGACCAATGTCGTAGTCCCCGCGGAGCCATCGGTCTTCATGGACACCTCCGACCCGTCAGCACAGGCGTACTACGACGCAAGCTTTCTCGACGACTTCGTCTCGACGGTCAGGAAGCCCGCGTCCGAGGATCCGGGACGTCGTGGTATCGACTACGTGCCCACCCAGGTCTTTACCGAGTTTGTCTTGCACGCCATGGGCCAGATGGCCGAGCCCCCGCAGCGCATCGACGGCATCCTCTATCCATCAGCCGAGGTCCCCGACGGCGTGAACATGGTCCTTGACGTCACGAACAGATGTTGCGTGGAGGCTGCGTCGGCCTTCGCGCTCGCGGGCAACCGTCTCGAACTTGTGCTCGACGCGGACTCCATCGTCGTGGCACGGCGGGATTGGATAGTGAACGAGTTGTGACGAGTTCCCTATGAACTCGTCACACGAAGGCCTTCTGCTATGCGCGTGTCGAAGCGGTGGGTGGTCCAAGCCGGGCGAGGATCGCGTCGTGCAGTCGCGTGTCGTCTGGTTCCAGACCGTCGAGGACCTCGCTCAAAGCCACCGATGAAGGCCCGATCTCCAAGGGCAGGCCACCGCCTACGAACACCCGCGAGTAGTCGATGTCAGCTGAACTAGCGACGCTCCAGTAGTCATCGCGTTCGACCGCGAACCACGCGGACGGGCCGAACTTCAGTACGACGCTCGCGCCCTCCGCAGATACGTCCTCACCGACCCTTATGCGAATCGTCCACTGGAAGATCCCTTGGAGGTTGGCCTTCGGCGGCTTGACCGATTCTTCCCCGAACGTTTCCTTCAACTGCATCGCAAGCGGACCGGCGGCATATGCCTTGAGCCTGTCCTTGACCCGCTGCAGCAGTTCCCGCCCTTCACCGAAGCGTTCGACCGCCTGCTCGGCAAGGTCGTTAGCGAACTGCTCGGCGGCGACCTGTGCTCGGCCCTGGTATCGACCAGCCTCGCCGGTCTCGCACATGGCGACCACGAAGTCCAACGTCCCGCCCTCTTCCATGACACCCTTGCCCTTCGCGAACTTGCGGTGCATCTGCTGAACGAACCAGTACGCCTCGGGATTCTTGCGCTGATACTGGCGGTCAGCGTCGAGTCCGAGCTTCAGCGGCCCCAGCACTGCCGCATAGGTGACTACCGCAGCGTTCTCCCAGCCGCGGGTTTGCAGGGCGCGGTCTTCGTCGTGACACAGCAACACCACAGCGCCCGTCTTGCCGTCACGAGTGCTGTACGCACGGTAGTTGTGGTAGCCATGGCCGTGTCCGTCGGACGTGGCGTAGTTCTCGATCACGATCACCGCGTCGTCGCTCTCGAGCACAAGGTCGGCGACGTCTGCACCCTCACCGGGCAGTGACATGTTCACTTCCTGGCGCACCCAGTAGCCACCTGTCGGAAGCGGATCCTCGTCGTGGCGGCTGTTGTTGACCGCGTCGACGAAGATCCGCACGACCGAGCCTCCGAGACTATGGGTGCCGTCGGCATCGAGGAGCCATCGGAAGACGTTCGAGATCTGCTTCTCGTGCTGTCCGTGGTGCATGACATCGAACACGTTGAAGCCGACGTCCGTCGAGCGACCCAGCACGGGAAGCAGGTAAGACACGAGATCAGGCCGCATCGCCACACTCCAAGTCCTCAGTTTCCGCGCTCTTGACCCTACCTAGGCTAGCCGCCAACTTCACAGCGCAATGAAGTCTGCTAGCTCGCACGCTGCCGTAGTGACCTGCGGCGACGCCGTGGACCCGCGGGGGCGCGACGTCAGACAGTCGTGCCGCCTATGCCCCACCGGTGTCAGAGGTGACCGTGATACTGGTGCGGCACGGACTTCGTGGGCCGTGTCCAACAAGGAGCCAGCGATGATTACGAGAGATGACTACGACTGGTGGCTCGCAACCGCATCCCAGGTGGACTGGACGTGGGCGAAGACCTACGCCGACACCGCACCCCACCACTACGTAGTCGAGGGCCGGACAACTGGGATCCACCACGACGACTTTGTCCGCGCTGCACGTGTCATCCACACCTTCGGCCAGCCGGGGAAGTACTACGGCACAACGAACATCTACCTCGAGAACCCCGAGGCGCGCCTGAAGTGGTGGACGATGGACGCCAACGTCACCGACACGAATCTCATCAACCGAACGACCACGGATCGCCTCTATGGTGTGCAGAACGCGCCCGCGACGTACTCTGGCATCGAGTCACAGTACGACTCGATCGCGACGACTTACGACATCGACCGGCCCATGGCCGAGGAGGTCGTCGAGATGCTTCACGAAGCCGTCCGCGGGGCCGCCGGGCGCTACCCGCCCTCCGTTCTCGACGTGGCCTGCGGAACGGGTCGGGCGCTCGATCTCGGGCTGGCGCTGTCAGACCGTTATGCGGGCGTGGACCCGAGCACACCGATGCTCAACCAGCTAGTGCGCAAGCACCCCAAGGTGGCTCGCCTCTACCCGACGACCATCGAGCACGCCCTGACGGAGCGGCTGTTCACGCCCCGCCAGTTCGAGATCGTGACCCTCATGGTCGATGAGTCCGACAAGTTCTCCAGTGAGACCCTCACAGCGGTCTCGCGGCTGGCGAGCCGCGCCTTCGTTCACGTCCGTGGCGATCAGGTCACGGTGCACCGCTGCGAGCGGGCGTCGGCGGACACGCCCGCTTGACGCATACCCCTTGACTCCGCGATACCGGACTCGCCCACGCGCCGACAGCGGCCCTGGGTGCATCGGCCAGCCCGACCGGTAGGCGTCGGAGGCGCGTCTGCTCGCTCCAGATCTTTCTCATCCAGTTTGTCTCGGACTGCCAAGCGCACACGTGAGGCGGCAACAATGGCGGACAACATGACGCGCGAATCGAGCGGACCAACTACGGCTCGCATGGCTGGATCGTCGTCTGGTTCGCTGCATGGTTCATCGCAACGGGGATCGTGGTCGGGGGGCCTGTTCGGCCCCGAGCTCAGAGTGGGACCAATGGTTGTCAGCTTCATCGTCGCGTCTATTGCAAACATCCCTGTGATGGCCTTCTAGAGCGCAGTCACGCGGATCGTGCAGAACTCGGTTCTTGCGGTCGAAGACTCCCTGGCGGTGAGCTCGCCCTCGGCGTCGCCCCAGCAGGTACGGAATCTAGTCACTGGACGGGCTTCATGGCCCTGTCGTAGGACTCCGGTGCGTTCAATGCAGACCCTCTTCGCGATGCCGGAGGTGGCCTTGACAATCGGGGTCGACACCGCCCTGAGATCTAGGGGTACAGGCTTGAGCCTTCTGGTGAGGTCGACTTGGGGCACCAAGCCTGTGCCGATCTATCCGCGCTGAGTTCCGTCCGACAAGATGGCGGCCCCCTGCCCAGGATGCTCCTGAAGTTCCGGCGCATGACTTGACCGGACCGCTAGCAGGGGTTCGACCTGCCAGGGTTCGACTGGGGCTCGTGATCGCGCAGAAGGGTAGCGACCGTGTCGCGATCCTCGCGGAGCGTACGCATGACGATGGCAAGGTCCCGCGCGTTCTCTGCTCCCTCGCGAACCGCCGCTTCCTCAGCCGCGATGGCCTCATCGATGGCAGCCAGGGCCTCGACGGCTCGCCCGAGGTCGAGGTAGCAGGCTGCGAGGTTGGCCAGATGGAGAGGCAAGTCTCTGAGCGCCTGAGGGTCAGGATCGACTGCGCCTACCGAATCCCGGGCGAGCGCGACCGCCGCCTCGAGAGCCGCTGCCCGGCCCGCCGCGTTGCCGTGGACGCTGTGCAGATGCGCACGACTTGAGAGCGCCCATGCGGCTTCGACCATCCCGTGCGCGCGGTCTTCACCGCCGCGATGCACTTCAGGGGACTGACTCACGCGCGCAGCACCTCAGAGCGGAACTCCATCCAGATCACCACGTCGACCACGCGCAGCGGAGAGATATGGCTCGGGATCCCAGCCGCGGCGGCAAGGTCTCCGGCGTGAGCGATGAGTGTCTTGCCGTGCGCTGGATCATCCTTGAGCAGCCAGCTGCGGTACTTCGCCCACATCATGTGCGTACCGCCCAGCTCGAGCACCTGGTCAATGACCTTGTCGTACACCGGGAACAGGGTGGGGCGCTTGCGGGCGAGCAACTTGCTGGTCTTCGTAAGCCCCATCCCGGGAGCCTTGCCAACGAGCGTCCACAGTTGCGACCCTGCCGACTCCCCCTCTTCACGCAGATGGACGGCAGCGGCCTCATCCTCGAACGAGACGTCGACCGGGATCTTCTTCAGTAGCGCGGTCGCCTCGGCCTGAAACGCGTCGCTCATGATATACGCCGCACCCTCTCCAGTGACGGCGACGGAAAGCATCGACAGCGCCAGCAGGTCGCCTGTGCCGATCTTGTACGGGTCTGACTCAGCCTGGGCGAACGTCTCGAACAGTGATCCGGTGAAGAACTCGCCCTCGTTGCCGAAGTACTCCCGAAGATGCCCGACAGCCCTGCCTCGGGCTTCGTCTCCAGTCCCCAGAACTCGTGCGACCCTACTGCCATCAATCTCAGACACCACCACATCACTCCCCTCAGTCAGGGCGTCCCCCGCCCGCAAGAATATTGGCACCGACCACCGACACGTCGTCGCGAGGATGTTCATTCGCTCCTACCGTGAGCCGACGTGAACAAGCGCGCCTCCGTCACGTGTCTCCTACGGACGCGTCACGCTCTGAGCAACCTGTGCGCGAGACCGACCAACACACGTTTTCTTGCGGGCGGTCAGTGGTTGTCCCGACGAGGCGGCACTTCACCTGGCATCGGATAGAGCACACCGGCGCCGCCCCAGTTCGCGCGCGTGGGTAGCCCCGCGGAGTTTCAGCGAACATTAGTCATGCGAGCCGGACGCCGCACTAGCTACGCCGCAGAAGCTGCGCCTTTGCTTCCGCGAACTCCTCGTCGGTAAGAATCCCTTCGTCACGCAGCGCCGCGAGCTCCCGAAGCTCCGAGACCAGCGCGCTGTGGGGTTGGGGCGCGGCGGGTTGCACCAGGTCACCTGGAACCGCGGGTGAAGGATCCGGTCCTGTCGGTTCTTGCGGGGCGAGCGCAACCACGTCAAAGAGGTCGATGAGCGTCAGAACCTTCGTGCCGTGACGAATGGGCCAGGTGACGAGCATCCTGACACCCACCTGCTCGCCTTCGACTGTCTCCAGAATGTCCAGACCGTCGTCTCCGATGGTGACCAGTTCCGCCTCAGGCTCTCCCCAAGTTGAGTCGACGACGTCGCCCTCGCCGGAGTACTGAATGTGCCTCACGAGAATCGAGTCTCCCCGCTTCAGGGTGTCGCCTGTCCCAGAGTCGATCACACGCCACAAGGCTCCCGAGATAGTGAAGGGAGCCTCAAACTCGAGCACGCTCTCGCTTCCGACATCCCCGACAACGCGCACCGCTTCGAACCGGGCTTTCTGTTCTTCCGAAGCTTCACCGGTGATTCCGACCCAGCCGTCAGCAAATCCCGACAACCATTGGGTGGCAAAAGGTGTTGCGTGGGACCCCAGGTATTCGCCTGCCGAACCTTCGTATCCCAGGCTCTTGACGGCGCCATTGACCAGATCAGAAAGGAACCCCATCGAAACCACGCCCCTCAGCGAGAAGGAAGATGCCCACGTGCTCATTATGGACCGGAATCGACGATGCCAGCCGAGCACGAAAATTGGGCGATTGAAGCCTTCGCGATATCGCGACACCCTGACAGGCCTTGGCGCAATGACACTATCGATGGATTGCCTATTCCCAGGTAATGAGCCGCTTACGTATCTCGAGCCTCACAAGAAGAGGCACGCTATTTGACAGTCGAATGGTAGAATAGAGGAAAGCACCGAAGGTCTGCCCGAAGCGGGCCGTCACCATGCATGTGGTCGGTGTGGACCCACTGCCCGGCGCATCCGCGACCGGGCTTTCTTCATGTCTGGAGGACCAATGACAAGCCCCCATACCGATGCCTGGACTGCCGCCGCGGCCTGGCTAGCCGTGGCCCGCGACGAGATCCGCGTGCTCGGACTTGACGCGTACAGACTCGCAGGCGAGGCACGCGCGCAATGGCACGACAGCCCGCGGTTCCGCGCATCAGTCTTCCGCGAGCTCCTGCGCGGCCTCGCTGCAGCAATCATGCAGGGACCCCGCGCAGCCGTCCTCATGCTCGCGGCTGCCCTCGGGAACCTGATCATCAGCGTCGCGAACATGCTCGAGCATCCCTCGGCGTTCGAGTCGAGCTTCTAAGAACCGCCCCACCACACCAGCCCCGGCTCCCTTGAGGAGACCGGGGCTTTGTCATGTCCAAGGAGGACACCATGAGCAAAGAAACTCTCACGCACCTCAACACCCAGACCCTGATCGGCCACACAGCCTCGCGGGGCACCGCTTGGCACTACCGAGCCGAACTCCAGGGCGCTGAGTCCAACCACTATCGAGGCGAAGTCCCCGTCGCCGATGTCGCTCGCCGACTGTTCGACTGGGAGGCATTGTCGCGCCCCATCGCGGTCGAGAGGCCTGCAGAAGTCACGACCATGACCCACCTTGATGCGAACGGCTCGCCCGTCCGATGGGTCACAGTCGAAGGCCGTCAGGCAATCGTCCGCTCGGACCGTTCAGACGGCCATGTGATGGGCATCTTCACTGACGCCTACCAGCCGCACCCCTACAGGACATGGCTGCTCGAGACCGTCGCCAACCTCCTCGACGATGACCTCGCGATCAGCTCCGCCGGTCTCCTCCGTGACGGTGCCGTCGCATGGGTGGAGGTCTCGATCCCCGAGGCGATTACAACCCCAGAAGGAGTCGAGTTCCGCCCCAACCTGCTCGCCACGACCGCCTTCGACGGGTCGCTCGCGACCACCTACAAGCGAACTGTGACCGATGTCGTGTGCGACAACACCCGTGCGGTCGCGCTCGCCGAGTCCGGCGCCACCGTGCGGGTGAAGCACTCCCGCAACTCCACGATTCGCCTGGCGGACGCCAGGACGGCCCTGGCCATGGTGTACGACACCGCCGACGCGTTCTCCGCGCAGGTGCACTCCTTGTGCCAGGTGCCGGTGTCGGAGAGCACCTTCGGCGCCTTCGTCGACGCTTGGGTGCCTCGTACTGACTCCCGCGGCGACCCGCTCGCGGGACGCTCACTCACCGCTGCGAACTCCAAGCGCGACGTCCTCCACACCCTGTGGAACTCAGATCCGCGCGTGGCGCCCTGGCATGGCACCGCCCACGGCGTCATCCAGGCGGTCAACACCTACGAACACCACTCGCGTGCGGTGCGTGGAGCCTCCCGCGCGGAGCGCAACATGCTTCGAAGCGTCACCGGAGACTTCGACAAGTTCGACAGCGCGGCTCACACCACCCTCACGCAAGTCATCGCAGCGAGGTAGATCTCCTCAGCCCGGCCTCGTCGCGCCTCCCTCCAGAGGCGCGACGAGGCCTTTGCCATGCCAACCGAAAGGATTCTTCATGTCCATGTCGCCCAAAACACTCACTGACTGGCCCGCCATCGCTGTCGCCGCGTGCGGGTTCACCCCTGACGACTCACTCGTACTTCTGCCCACAGCACCTACCCGCTGCGTAGCGCGGATCGATCTTGCACCGTTGCTCGCTGGTGGAGCAACAGAAGTGGCGACCCGGGTCGTGCAACAACTCAGCGCAGCTGGAGTGACCGACCTTGTCGTCGCCTACTTCACCGAGCGTGACGCGGCCACGCTTCGCATGCTCGACGAGGAACTCACACACGCACTCGAGGCTGCGGGCACGACGCGCGCCCGCACCGTGCTCGTCGACGCACCGGCGACCGGCGTCCTTCGTCGAGACCTGGCAGCCATCGCTCCCGCACACCCCGCAGCAGTCAAGCGGGCCGCGCGGGCATTCAGCGAGACGACTCCCTCCCTCTCGGACTATCTGGCGGCCCTCGAGCGAGTCCGCCATGCCAGGTACATCCCCGCCGCCATGGTGGGCGCAGCCGGGGCCTGCCTCAGGTCGCCGCTGTGGCGCGACGTCGTTGTCATCCTCATGGCTGGCGTCTCCCTACCCGACATGCAGATCCTCGAGCACGACGGCCTCAGTGAAGACCTCGCGACGCAGGCACTGAGCGTCCTGTTGCGCAGATCGGCGCCTCCGACAGCGGAGGCCCACCAGCACGAAGCCCTCCTCACCCAGATCGTCGCCCACCTCGACCCCACCGATCAGGCACCAGCGCGATGTCTGCTCGCGCTGATCGCGTGGTGGCGCGGCGACGGTGCCACAGCGAACCGGCACCTCGAAGAGGCCCTCATCGCCGACCACGAGTACCGGCTCGCCGAGCTCATTGCCATGAGCCTCACCCCCACCACACCCATGCAGGACTCCCTCCGCAGCTGACTCCACGACGGGGTGTCGCCGTGCCGCAGCGCGGCGACACCCCAGGAAGGCACCACCATGCACCCCACGCCACACCGCCGCGACAACCGTTCCTTGCGAGGGGCGCGCCGCCGAACCATCACGTTTCGGCAGTACTACGCGGACTACACGACGCGACAGATCTGGTCGCCACAAACCGCTCGCGCCGTCGACCTCGCCGCACGCGCCTTCCCCTTCGCAGAGGTACCGATGCGTCGCCTGACACCCGTGCACATCGAGACATGGGTCAAGAAGATGCACGACAAAGGGTTGGCGGCTGCCACCATCCGCACGCGCTTCGCCAACATCCGAGCAATCCTCTACGCCGCCCAGAGGGACGGAGCGATCACACACAACCCGTGCACCGGTGTGAGACTTCCTCGCGCCAAGGGCCGGGCGACCACCGCAAGCATGCCTACCCCTGCGCAGGTCGACCAGCTCGTCAGAACGTCGCCCGCACCGTACGACCGGCTGTTCGCAATCTGCGCGTACGCCGGTCTGCGACTCGGAGAGGCACGCGCCCTCACCTGGAGCGATATCGACCAAGAAGCGGGCACCATCCGCGTCCAACGACAAAGTCGCCTTGTCCCAGGGGGCGGATTCGAAACCACTCCACCGAAGTATGGGTCGTACAGGGTTGTTCCTATGAGCGCGCCGCTGTTCGACGCGCTTTCACGGCGCCCGACGCCCAAAAATGAGCTCGTCGTGCCCGGCGCTGGGGGTGAACCTGTCCACCCCGGAAGCGTCGCCCGGGTGTGGAAGCACCAGAAGACGTCGTGCGGGCTGCCACACGCGTTGCGTCTGCACGACCTCCGACACTTCTACGCCTCGTCCCTCATCGCTTCCGGCGAGAACGTGCTCACCATCCAGCGCAGGCTTGGCCACGCCCGCGCATCGACGACGCTGGATGTCTACGGCCACGCCTTGGATTGGGCGAACTGACACTTGACCCCCCGGTCTCGCCATGGGCGAGACCGGGGGTCAGGGCCATTCTTGCGTTCCGGGACATTGTTCTTGCCCTCGGGGTCTCGACCGCGCTTCGCCTCAGTCGCAGGTGTCGCATCGACCCGTCGCAGGCAAAGCCACGAAGCAGGTCGGACAGGTGCCGTGGTCTCTGGGCTCCCGCGCGGTCATCGTCTGTCCGCCGTCGCGGATGCTGTTCACCGGGAGTTCGATCCACCACCACGCACTGGCCTCGGTGTCGGCGTACAGCGTGTAGTCCTCGAGCGCACCCGCGACGGATGTGTGGATCGAGACGTAGCCGGAATGGATCGCGGCAACGATCTTGCCCGAGTCCGGTTCGACGAGAGCGATGTAGGCGCGAGACTGGCGCGGCACGTATATCCGGTCGTACGGGATCTTGCTTGCGATCTCGCGGACCAGCGGCCTGTTCTCTAGAGGAAGCTGTTGAGCCTCGAGAGCCCTGTCGAGGGAAGCGAAGTACTCGCGCTCTCCGTCACCGACTCTCGACGCGCCCATGGTTCGACAGTAACTGCGGATCGTATGGTTTCGCGGTGTTGCACGTGGCAACGTCAACGCGTGCGTGCCCCCGCCGGGCAGTTCCCGATGGTCAGTGAGCCCAGTTCGAAGTAGCAGTGCTCGAGGTGGGTGATCTCCGCGACGGCGTTGTCACTCGAGGCGCTGACAGTGTTCGCTACAAGCTTCTGGCGGTCCCAGCCCCATCTTTGGTCATCGGTGCGGGTCCTGCAGCCGTAGCCGCAGGTCGAGTAGGTTTCGTTGAGGTCGTCGATGAAGTCACTGAGCTGTTCGCATCGGTCCTGTGCCGTCGAGTCGAGCGCCATGCCCACACACACGGTGTTGTACATCGCCACGTGCTGCGACAGGCATCCGTAGAAGTCTTCGTCATCGCCGCATAGATAGTCACCCGTACCGATGAGGCGATAGTTGCCCGCGTATGCGGTGTGAGTGGTTGCTGAGCGCGCCTGCTGGTCGACCACCTCAAATGAGTAGGCGTTATTGAGGCCCGTGTCGACGAGCGCCCATCCGGAAAGCCCGAGGATGACTGCGGTGGCGGTGGCGGTGGTGACTACGGGAACCCACAGGGGCTTGCGCGCGCGAGAAGTACGCGGGCGCGGATCTTGCTCGTCGTCACTTCGCGGGCGCAGGTGGCCTCGACGCGCCCACAGGAACCACCCCACGGCAGCCGCTGACTGCAGGGTCACGTCCAACACCCAGGCGATGTTGAGCGCGATACCCCAGGCTCCGAACAACGATGGCGATCCGGGGCCATGGACCAGGTTTGCGATGGCGACGGTCGCGAAGATCGCGGCGAGCGCGTACTTGATTCCCCTCAGCATGGGCGCACGGTACCAACAGGGACGGCGTTATCGGATTGCGGATCGCTCACATGCCAACCGCAACAGAAGGCGCTTCAATCGCCGAGTACGCGCGCCTTGGCTGCTGCGAACTCTTCTGAGGTGAGGGCGCCAGCGGAATGAAGAGCTGCAAGGCGCGCAAGCGAGTCGGCGAGATCGTTGCCGCCTCCCGCTGAAGGCAACACCTGGGCCGATGGCATCTTTGCGTTGCTCCGTGCTTGTTCGACTTGGGCTTGGAGCCGGTCAGAGAAGTCGCGTGGCGCGTCGAACGCGATTCGACGACCATCGCCGAGAACAGTGACCCGAAAGCCGGATTTCTGGGGCGTCGTGCGGACGTCCGTGACCTCGCTCAACCTCAACGTCGCCGTCCGGCGCGGGCTGTGAATGCCACCGATGACCGCAGGTACCAGAGCGCCTGGCCCTAACAGCAGGCCTGCGCCTAGCGCCGTTGCCCGCCCCGGAGAGACCTCAAAGGAATCTACTTCGAGCCGGTCTGGATAGAGCCGAGCGAACAGCGATGGGCCGTCAAGCTTGCCAGGGCGGAACTGCTGGGCCTGCATCAGGGGCTCCTCGTCACCGGGCAGTGCCGCAGCGGCGATGAGGCGCTCAAGACGGACGAAGAACTGAGGGGCGTCCAGGGGGTCGAGGTGACACAGGTACTGGCGCTCAAATGCCCACGGTTCACCGGTCTTGGGGTGCAGCAGGGGCATCCCGTTCGCGGGGTCGATGGCGTGACCCGTGACCGCGAGCCTTTCCCCGTCACCGTCACGTGACAGCGACGCAGCGGTGAGTCCCCGCAGGTCAACGGCATTGTCGTCAGCGGAGACGACCGTGACCCCCATGACGATCACGCGACGGTTGGTGACAGCTGCCAGTCCCCATTGCTTCTCGTATCGCGACATGACGACGGTTGCCCCGCACAGTGCGTAGACGTACTCACCGGCTTCCAACCGATTGGCGAGGCGCCCCAGGCGAGGGGCTACCGCGCCTGTCCCGTGTTCGAGCCGTGCTATCGCGCGGGTGATGTCAGAGCGCTCCTTGCCGCTACCTTCCACAGACTCCTTGGTCCACACCGGTTCATCGGTTGTGTCGAGCCATGGATTGCGGGTCCACGTGATCTGGTTTGCGATGGATGAGCAGACTGCATTGATGACTGCGTCGTCGAACCGTAGCCTGCGAAGCGCTCTGGCGAACGGCTGTCGCTTGAGGTCAGCACCGCGATACAGCGGGCCGTAGAGCGTGCCGATGTCGATGAAGTCGTTGCCAGCCTGCCCCGGCACCGTGAGCAATACCCGACAGCTGTCCGCGCGAGCCGAGTTGAACGACCCGGCAAGGCGCACGCGAACCCGGGCATTGCCGTGCTCGTCTGCGATGAGCCGCAATGATTCTCCGGGAGCTAGTGGCAATCGGGGGTTCTTCGGACCGCAATGCAGGATGCGGGCATCGGTGCGCACCAGGTAGTGGCCGGGCCGGTCCGTCGAGGCCGATGCAACGACCGTTTCTCCAGGGTCAAGCACTCGTGCCACGAAACTTCTCAGACGCGGAGAATACTCGCTCTCATCGACCAAGACCCGGCACCCCCACACAGCCCCCAGTGGACGCGAGATCTGCCTCCCCCATCCTCATGTCGACACTAGCGCAGGTGTACACACGACTACGTCAGCTCGAGCCCGCGCCCACGGCTCGGGATTGAATGTCTCGCACGTCGGACGCCCACGGCGCAACCGCATGTCCCCGACCGATGACCTGCACTGGGTGTCCCGGCATGGCTATCGCAGGGTGGTCGGGGCCGGTCGCAGGGTGGCCGGAGGCTCACTGTGAACCTGGCTCGCGGTGTGACGAGTTGTACGGGTATGCACCACACGAATCCGCTCTCGCATCGCGGCCCGTGTGAACTGGGCTGCCAAGACTGAACCAGTTTTGACACCCCCCCACATAGAAGTGGTTCAGTCTTGGCGCACCGCAACACCATCGGTCGATGTGCCCTGATGCGCTCACTGTCTGCTCCGCCAGCTGTCGCGTTCATGCTCGTGACGGCGGCGCGCATCCTGGCGCGCGATAGTGGCCTCCGCGAACATCCCCGGATAGGGGGTCAGACCGGTCACCGCGTATCGATCCCCTTCGAGCCTCACGAGACCCGACTCGAGCAGACGGTCGATGTGACGGTGGATGGTCCGTCTGTCGGCATGGAGTCGGCTGGCGAGCTCCTCGACCGTGCAGCCGCCTTCGCTCGCCAGGAGCAGGCAGTACGTCAGCCCTGCGCCCGGCCCATCACCTTTGCCCTGACGGAACACGTCATCGAACAGGAACTCGAGACGCGGAGTCTCGGGTAGACCGTCGAGGTCCTCATCGGCGGCGCTGAGAACTCTGAAGGTACGCGCGCGCAGGCGCGGATCGACGACGCGGCTCTGGCGACTGCGCCGGATCAGCCCCCTGTCACGTAGCCGCTGAAGCGCCGCAGTCGCAGTGGTCGGCGAGCCGATGTTGGCGTCATCCTGCAGGGTTCGCGATGCCATCGTGATGTCCCACTGCATCACGTCTTCGACACGTTGCAGGAACAGCTCGAGGACCTTGACGTCCGTGGCTCGCGTGGCGCGATGCTGGGCGTCACCGAGCAGCTGTCGCAGACGCAGCGTGCGCAGCCGTCTCACGCGCGACAGGTGCCGCTCGCGCTCCGTGGACGCACGCTGAACGGCGTCGGGCCATACGTAGCGGGCGAACCAGGTGTCGCCCGGGTGATTGCGCCTATCAAGCGCCTCGCCGTACCTCCTCGCGAGCCACGTATCAGAGTGCTGCAGGAGGAACAGCACCTCCCATTGAGGCCATCCGTGCTCGATAAGGATGACCGTGGCCCTGAAGATGTCAGCTGACCTGTCCCCGCTGTCCCCGACACCATCGGCGATGAATGCCAGGCTTGCCGCGTTCAGCGGCTGGACTGGTTCCTCTCCACTGAGCCGGTGCAGCACCTCTTCTTCGGCGATTCCCCTCATGGGCGTGGACCTGGCCGTGCCCGAGCGGTGCAGTACCCACGGAGGACGGATCTCGTTGCGCACATCCGCACGGAGGCTCTTCGCTTCCTCAGACCAGCGCCTACGCTCGGCGTCTGCGTCGATCACCGCGAACACGTGGCATCGAGGGCTGCGGTTCTCATACGCCCCGCTAGTGCATAGAACGGCGGGGTGCCCGGCGAGGCGAAGACGGAAGTAGAGGTCAGTCGCGTCGGCAAGCGCGCCCGGTTTGTCGAAGTCCGCGGCCAGCACGTCGCGTTCGACGCGGATGAAGAACGGTAGATCTTGTTCGACGGCGTCATCGAGCGACACCCGAGCGACAAGCTCGTTGGCGTCGTTGAGCACCCGGGCCGTGTCGTCCCTCGCGAGCTGCTCGGTCAGCCGAAGGCGCACAGCCCTCGCGGGTGCTGCCGGGCTGCGCCGAGCACCGAGTGGCGTGCGCGCGCTCGTGCTGCCAGCCCCGTGCCCACCAGTCCCGGCCGCCACCGTAGTGTCGAGCGCGGTGGGAGTGCCGGGCGTGCCCCCGTGCCGATCCCGCCGCCCGGGTTGCCGCGCCGCTAGCACGCGACCTGCCGAAGGAGCGCCAGAACGCCCGCGTCGACGCACAGGTCGTGTGCCAGGTGGCAGGGGCCGCCCGCTGAGCGCTGGCGGAGATGGACCCTGATCACGCTACCTCGCTGTCAGCCTCGTATGCCTGGATGGCGTCGAGGCGGTAGCGCACGAGGCTGCCGATCTTGACGAAGGCCGGGCCCCGGCGCTGGTAGCGCCAGTTGGCGAGCACGGTCGCATCGACCTGCCAGCGCGCGGCGAGCTGCACCGGCGTCAGGAACACCTCGTGGTCGTGGTTGGACATAGTTGAACTCCGAACTCGAGCGGACACTCCACTCGTATACGGACCGAGTTCTGCACAGCCATGGTCGCCAAGTTCGTCCCAATCACGCGTCGGCGGGCACGGCCCCGGCGAGCAGATGCTCGCCGGGGCCCACGCCGACCCTCCACGAAGCGGCGAAGCCCGTCCCACGAATTCGTGACGTGACTAGACATCGCCGGGCGCAAGGACGGTGACGTGAAGAGCGCAGTCGCTGTGCCACCCGACCGAGCGCTGGCCGTAGAAGTCGACCGAGGAGACGTCCTGGCACTCGTAGAGGTAGTGGTCGCAGCCAGGACAGGTCCCGCCGTGGGGGACGCACACGTGCTTAAGGCTGTCGGGGAAGGCGCAGTCGTGGTCATCCCACGGCGGAGCGAACGGGCTCTCGTCGAGGTCGGGGGACTTCGCCTCGGTGTGCGCGCCGGAGAGGTGGGCGGCGACGGAGGCCCAGGCCTTGAGCAGCCTGCGCCGAACACCGTTCATGGGGTGCTGATTCACTTCAGGTTCTCCTTGGGAAACAGAAAGGGCCGGGAAGTCGCTTTCATGCGGCGACCAACCGACCCAAGATTGTGGACGAGCGAGACTAGGTAGTGGCAGACCTCCCCCCGTTGACGTGCAGGTGACGCGTGAGGGGCCCCAGGTGGGCGCCCGTCCCCTGGCCCCCACTACTCCGCGATGCCGCGGAGCGCGCAGTGCGACGGGAACCCGCGCGGCTCGAGAGGGGAGCCTCCTGGGGCGCCTCTGGCATGTGCGCGCCTGGCTCCTGGGCCCCGCCGCACCCGCAGGATTGGCTCTGCTGTGCACGCGGCAGGAGGTTCACGCCCGAGCGTGCCGCTGATGACATCAGCTCAGCGTGACTCGCGAATGCGTGCATCGGGTGGCTTCCTTTCTGCGGCGTGATCTCTCCGACTCGGTGCCCACTGTTACATTTCGGGATGGCATCCCGCAAGTGTTACGCTCGGGGCATGGACAACCGATCACCATCTGAGGCCGTCGACATCGACTGGGAGGCCTCGTTCGCCCGCTCCCTGCGTGCACTGCGCCAGGAGGCGGAACTCTCGCTCAACGAACTGGCCCGCCGCCTCCCGCCGGTCGACGGACGCGGGTGGCACCCTCAGCAGGTCAACCGCATCGAGAACGGCGAGCGCAAGGTGGGGCTCAACGAGGCTGTGGTGGTCGCCCGCTTCTTCAATCGAACCCTTCACCAGCTCATGGGAATGGCCGACGAGTCAGCGTCCTCGCGCGACGACTACGTCCGAACGCTCGAGAGAGTCTCGCGCGGCACCGCACGGTACGCCACGGATCTCAAGAGGGGCATCCAGTCCCTCGACGCCGACCGGGAGGCAGCAAGCGTCGTGTCGTCATGGCTAGCGCGGCAGATCGCCTCAGGCCGGGACGAGGGCCCGATGGCCGAAGCGGCAGCCACCACGGCCACGATGCTCGACACCATGAGAGCCGCCTTCGTTCAAAGCCTCCACGCCACCAACGAGGCGACCGCAGCGGCCAGCCGCTCTTCGATGTTCGTAGCGGACTGGATGTCCTTCAAGTGAGGCGAACGTGCAGCGCTCATGGATAGAGGACCGCTGGAAAGACAAGAACGGTAGACCGACGTCCAGCCACGGCGAGGGCTCACGGTGGCAGGCCTACTGGCTCGAACCGGACGAGGGCAGCGGTCGCTTCACGGTTCGCAGGCGCAAACGCTTCCGAACCAAGTCCGAGGCCGAGCGATTCCTCGCCTCCGTCGAGCACGCCCATCGCACCCACACCTACGTCTCCCCGGAGAAGCCCGAGACGCCGTTCGGTGAGGCCGCCCAGGGGTGGCTCGACGCTCAGCTCCAACTCAAAGACTCGACGCGCTACCGCTACACCCGCGACCTCACCACGTATGTGCTTCCCCGGTGGTCCACCTCACCACTACGGGCGATGAACACGCGGGCCGTTCAGGACTGGGTACGCGATCTGGCACGCGGCGCGGCACCGGTCGCGTATTCGTCTCGCACCAATGGCCTGAACCCCGGTGACCAACACTCCACGATGCGGGGACCCCTGAGCCCGAACTCCATCAAGCACCTCGTGCACATCGTCTCTGCCGTCCTAGCCTGGGCGGTGGATACGGGACTTCTCGGAGTGAGCCCCGTAGGCCGAGTCCGGCTCCCCCGCCCGCAGAAGATGGGGCATGTGTACCTCGACCACGCGGATGTCGACACTCTGGCGGACTCCGCGTACGGAGTCACCGCCAGAGAATGCGACCGGATACTCATCTACCTCCTGGCGTACACGGGGCTCCGCATTAACGAAGCACTGGCCCTGCGCGTCGGAGACCTCAGCCTCGCCCGGGGCCGCCTGGTGGTTCGCGAGACATGGTCCGCGGGCCTCGACGGCAAGCCTCGTCTCGGCACCCCGAAGACGCACAAGCAGCGGCAGGTCGGCATTCCAGCCTTCGTGGTCGACATGCTCCGGGAGCTCACCGCGCATATGGACGCCGACGAGTTCGTCTTCCAGGGGCCGCGCGGCGGGCCGCTCAACGCCCACAACTGGCGCACTCGCGTCTTCAACCTCGCCCGGGCCGACGCCAACATAGATGAGCGGCTCACGCCGCATGGACTACGCCATACCGCGGCTAGCCTCGCGATCTCGACCGGCGCCGACGTGATGCTCATCCAGCACATGCTCGGACATGCCCATGCAACCGAGACACTTAACACCTATGCGCACCTGTGGCCCGACCGGATCGACACGCTTTCCTCAGTGCTAGACACGCATCGGAGAACGGCCACGCACGGGCCGACGACTTTCAGCGCTCCTCTTCAGGGCCCGGTGCAAGTCGACCCGCCTGTTCCTCTGTGAAGAACCCCACGGAAGCCAGAGCCACCCGCGACTCGTCCATGATCACCGCAGTGTTGTGGCCGTGCTCAAGCGGCTTGAACTCCAGGCCCTGCAACGTACCGCGGTCAGGGAAGTAGACCGACTTGACTCCGCATTCCGGGCAAGTCCTTCGAACAAGAAAGGGCCGCAGTAGGTGCCAGCCGCCGTTCGGGGCGATCAGGTACAAGGAACCCACTTCGAGACCCGCCAGGTCGTGAGCGGCGCTGAGGGTTGTGCCCACCGGATGGTCTCCGACCAGAGCCTCGGCGTGCGCAAGCCCGCGCCCCTCAATCGAGTCCCATTCATTGCGTTCCACCTGAACCACTCTGCAGTCTGCAAGAACCGCCAGCGACTCAACGACGGTCTCGAGTTCGCGCCGCGCGCCGCGCGTCTCAGCTTCGAGCTCATGGTCGACCACAGCACGACCGTGCGCCTCATCGTTTCGCCTTGCCGTGAGACGAACTCTTGCGTCACGGGTCGCCTCGCTCGCGTCGAATCCTCGCCCGAGCATGACGAGCACGTCGTCGTCGGGCAAGTCGCGCACGACCCTACTTGTCGCCACTTCGGTGAGCAGCTGGACCCAGTCGCCCAGACTTATGCCGTGGCCTCTTTCGGCAAGCTTCTTCGCCAGGTCCGACGCCGACCCCAAGCGAAGATTGCGACTGCTCACGATGGCAAGCGTGAGGAGAGCCGCGAAGGTGACGAGGCTCTCAAAGCAGTCGAGCACTGCACGATATGCCTTGGCCCATCGCCCCGCCGCAAACTCGACTTCCGCGGTGCGCCAACGGCCCGCAATGGGGAACGGATAGAACTGAGATACCCGGTATCCCAATGTTTCGACTCTGCCGCCCGCTTCGATGCGCTGCCGCAGCAAGCGCCCGCGCTCGAGGAGCGATGCGCGCGATTCGGCAGCAGACGAGGTATCGAAGATCTGAGAGTCCACCTCGCTCGCGTCCTCGAGCCAAGAGGACAGTGCCGCGCGCGCGGCATCGATTTGCTCAAGGGCGTCAACCAGATCATCGTCGGGAATCGGCAGCGGCGCCGCCCGAAGATTCCGCAGCATGACCCGTCCTCCGAGAACCGACTTCTCCGCGAGATCAACCGCCCGACGCGAGGAGAAGTATGCCTCGTAGTAGCGAACATGAACGTTCGGGAGGGGTCGGCGCGGGCGCAAGACAAGCACACTGTTCGACGCTGCCAAGGGGAGCATCTCCTCAAGCACAGCGGCAGCCCTTGCGCGTCCCGCTGATCCGATGACCCGCGGCACCAGAATGTCGCCCGCTTCAAGCAGGAGACCCCGCGGTAGGTCGTCTGTGCCCCGCCGATGCTCATCGTCGCCGTCCGCGGCGCGTTGTTGCGCGACGGAGATGGGGCTCAAGGTGTTGGACTGCGTGGAGAAGTCGGACCCCCTCAGAATGGGAACCTCGGGACCCACTTCAGTCATCGTCCTGCGACTGGGCCAGATCGACACAAAGACGGCGTCGACTGTTGTCACCTGGCCCAACGCCTGGAGATCCGACAGGCGCTCGGCCAGCGCAGGGTCATAGCGGTCCTGGTCCCATGGCAGCCCATGAATCGATCCTCGATGTACGAACCCGAATTCTGTCGTACCGCCCCTTCGAGCCAGGAGTCGCCGGAAGTCAGCGATAGCAGCCGCGTGCGCCTCCGCTCCGCCGTCCGGTGGGGGAAGCCGAAAGAACCGGACTATCCCGCCGAAGTTCTCATCGGGGACGAGACCGACCAGCGCCACTCGCAAGCTTGCCATCGACGAAGATCGCAACACGCCGCCCGAGACAACAAGCTCGGGGCTCCATCCGGCCCAGATCGGACCGAGCATCGGCTCCCTACGGTTGTCGCGGAGCGCACCCTCAGGCACCACCACATAGAGGATCTCGGGAGCCGTGGAGATCGCCACCGACAGCGCACGAGGCGAGCCTTCGGGCGCGTGATGGCGCCCGAACCACGTGGGCACAACCACCAGCCCGCCAGGATTGCCCTGGAGGCTCGGCGAGTCGGACCGGTCTGCGATGATCACACGTTCACCGCCGACGAGTTCAACGGCGTGCTCTGCCGCATCTGCGTCCGCGAGCACGCTGAGTGAATAGCCGGAAGATTCCGTTACTACTCGGAGCACATCGGCCAGTACGCCGGTCACAGTTTCTCCCTGAAGGTACGACGAGTGGAAGCGGGACCCTGTGCATACTCCCACACGCCCCGTGCCTCAGGCAGGCATGGTGAAACCCGCGCTGATCGGTGTTCAATCGTGTCCCCGGAATGTCCCCGGTCCGCAGTCTGGGGGCATGAAAGAGGGCCCTGCACCAGAGTCTCCCCTGGTACAGGGCCCTACACCGTCGGGCTGACAGGATTTGAACCTGCGACCCCTTGACCCCCAGTCAAGTGCGCTACCAAGCTGCGCCACAGCCCGTGACAGCCCGACTAGATTACCGGACTTTCGGGGGACCGGACGACCATTCGAGCCGCGAGTCTCGCGCGAGCGGGCGCAGGCGTCACCCGAGGTGCTCGACCAGGGCGTCGAGGAAGGCTCCGGGGCGCTCGAGGTGCGGCGAGTGCCCGCAGCCCTCGAACACCACCTCCCGGTACTCCCCACCCGCCGCCGCATACGAGTCGAGGACGGCGCGGGTCTGGGCGATCATCGGCTGCGCCGGCGCCTCATCGGCCCCCGGCCATCCGGGGATCGCGCCGATCGCACCCAGGTGGTTGAGGTCGAAGAACGAGGTGTCGGAGACGATCGCGTCCTGGTCGCCGCGGATCCACAGCACCGGGACCTTCTGCTCGACGCCGACGATGCCGGTCGTGTCGAACCACCGGGGTGCCATCGAGTTGAGCACGCCCCGCTCCCCCGGCCCGAATCCCGGCCAACCCTCGGCCTCGACCGCATCGCCCGGGTAGTTGTCGACCCCGGTCGCGGTCGACAGCATCGACTCGACCCAGAGATCCTCGAGCACCTGGGGCTCGGATCCGGCCGCGACGTACGCCGTGCGGAACACCGACCGGGGAGACACGGGCTCGTCGGCGCTGGTGTCTCCCGCGGCGAGCGCGGCGACGAACGCGGGGTTCGCACCTCCGGCCCCGGTCCCCGCCCAGTCGTCGCGGAGCAGCCGGCCCCCGGCAGCGGTGCCGCCGAAGCCGTACGGCGACACGGGCGCGACGAGCGTGAGCGACCGGACGAGGTCCGGTCGGTCGATCAGGAGCTGCATGACCACGCCCCCGCCCATCGACCACCCGACCAGGTCGACGGGACCCGTGCCGAGCGTCTCCAGGACCGAGACCACGTCATCGCTGAAGTCACGCACCCCGCGCGTCGCGTCGACGGGCAGCGTCGCAGACCCTCCGAAGCCGCGCAGGTCGATCGCCAACGCCCTCACGTCGGACGGCAGCGCCAGCATCGTCGGCTGCCAGAACAGCGACGAGGAGACGTTCCCGTGCACCAGGACCAGCGTGCGGCGGGCGGCGGCGGCCTCGCGCTCGATGACGTGCGCCGCCAGGCGCGGAGTCTCCACGGTGTGGGCCACCAGGCCCTCCATCACAGCGGTCATCGTCCTGCTCCTTCCTCTGATCTCGCACCCGCGGCGGCGAGCAGGTCGGGTGCGACCTCCTCGGCACCCCGGGGCGACATCACCAGCGTGTAGTGGTTCACGTCCGGCACCTCGCGGTGCGCGACGCTCGGGTACAGCCGGAGCAGCTCCTCGAGCCTTTCGGCCGCGTACAGTCCGGGCGCCTCGTCGAGAAGCCCCCGCGGAGCGGTCAGGAGGGTGGTCGGCACCCGCAGATGATCGAGCGCCACGCGCAGCGCGTCGCCCGTGTGCAGGTCGACGGTGTCCTCGGCCGTGGTCTCGTAGGTGGTCGCCGGACGCAGCCCGTTTCCGGACTCGACCAGGTCGTAGGCGAAGTAGTCCTCGAGCTCGGGGGTCCAGTCCCGTGCGAAGGCGGGATGCGCGCGCCAGAACTCGAGATAGGCGGCGGTGTCGGCGAAGGTCATGGACAGCCGGGCGGCCGTGGGGCCGAGCACCGTCCTCACCAGGTCCTCCGGCGTCAGGCCCGCCGGCACTCCGAGCGGAAGGCCCCCGTCGAGCAGGAGCAGCCGGCCCACCCGGTCCGGCGCCACGTCGGCGAGCACCACCGCCACGAAGCCGCCCATCGAGTGTCCGACCACGAGTGGGGCGTCCATGCCGAACGCATCCATCACCGCGACCATGTCGGCGGCATGCGCTGCCATCCCGGCGGGACCCGCGACCTCCCGGCTGCCGCCGCGACCGCGGAGGTCGGGCGCCACCAGCCGCATGCCCGGCAGCAGCGCCGCGATGTGCGCCCACGCCAGGTGCGACGAGGTCACGCCATGGATCAGGAGCGCCTCGCCGACGGCATCGCCGTCCGGCTCCCAGACGCCGACCGCGAGATCGCCGCCCTCGACGGGGACCGACGTGCGTCGGTAGCGGGCAGGCATCACTTCGCCGTCCAGCCGCCGTCGATCGTGTACGAGGAGCCGGTCGCCATCCCCGCGAGGTCGGTCGAGAGCCAGCCCACGAGCGACGCGACCTCCCCGGGCTCGACCAGCCGGCGGACGGCGGTCTCGGTGAGCATCACCTTCGCGACCACGTCCTCCTCGGGGATGCCGTGAACCTTGGCCTGATCGGCGATCTGCTTCTCCACCAGCGGGGTGCGCACGTAGGACGGGTTGATGCAGACGCTCGTGACGCCGTGCGGGCCGCCCTCGAGCGCGGTCACCTTGGACAGCCCCTCGAGGCCGTGCTTGGCGGACACGTAGGCGGACTTGAAGGCGCTCGCGCGGAGGCCGTGGACGCTCGACATGTTGACGATGCGGCCCCACCCCTTCGCGTACATGTGCGGCAGCGCCGCGCGGATGAGCAGGAAGGGCGACTCGAGCATGATCGCGTGGAGCAGCCGGAACGCGTCGGGCTCGAACTTCTCGATGGGCGACACCCGCTGCAGACCCGCATTGTTGACCAGCACGTCGACGTCGAGCGTCAGGTCGTCGAGCTCACGCGTGCGCGAGAGGTCCACCTGCCACGCCGAGCCGCCCACCTCGGCGGCGACCGCGTCGGCCGCGGCACCGTCGATGTCCGCCACGACAACGTGGGCACCGCGCGCGGCCAGCTCGACCGCGCAGGCGCGACCGATACCGCTCGCGCCGCCCGTCACCAGCGCCTTGCGGCCTTCGAGGTTCCGCACCTCCTGGCTGCCCGTCATCGTCGCTCCTCCCCGGGTGCGAGCGCGTTGCGCACCACCCTCATCACAGACTCGAACACTCCGTCGGGCAGGCGCGGCACCTGCCCCTCGGGCCGCTCCCACAGGAGGTAGCGCATCCCGATCAGCTCGCCGATGCCCATCAGCGTCCACGCGGTGACCTCCGGGTCGAGCCCGGGGTCGACGTCGCCCTCGGCCTGGGCCGCGCGCAGACCCTCCTCGTAGCCCTCGACGATCCGCTGGTAGTGCAGCCGCATCGTCCCCGGCGACACGTACTCGGACTCGCGCACGACCCGGTACAGCGCCGGGTGCTCAGCGGTGAATCGGAAGAAGCCGGCGAAGCCCGCCCGCTCCGCCTCGATGCGCGTGGTCGCCCCCGCCATCTCGTCCGACATGGCGTGCCGCACCCGGCGGTTGAGGTCGATCGCGAGTGCCTCGAAGATCGCCTGCTTCGAGTCGAAGTACAGGTAGAACGTGCCCAGGCCGATCCCGGCGCGCTCGGTGATCCGCACGATCGACGCCTCGTGGTAGCCGAGCTCCGCGAAGACGTGCTCGGCGGACTCGAGCAGGCGGGTCCGCGTGGCCTCACCACGCTTGGTCAGCGGCTTCCCGGCCGCCGACAGCGGCTCGACCGCATCCGTCTCATCGACGCTCATCGCGCACCTCCGCACTCTCGCGCAGCGCCTGCGCACGCAGGACCTCGCGGTGGACCTTGTGCGACCCGGTGCGCGGAAGCTCCGGGACCAGGTGGAACCGCACCGGGACCTTGAAGCCAGCCAGGTGGGCGGCCGCGTGCGCCGCGAGCTCGTCCGCACCGAGCGCCGCTCCGGCTCGGGCCTCGACGTACGCGACGCCGCGCTCGCCCCAGACCGGGTCGGGGACGCCCACGACGGCCGCCGCCGCCACCAGCGGGTGGCGCTCGAGCACGGCCTCCACCTCGGCGGGTGCGACGTTCTCCCCCCCGGAGATGAAGATGTCCTTCAGCCGGTCGACGATGCGGAAGGCGCCGTCCGCGCCACGCTCGGCGAGGTCGCCGGTGCGGAGCCAGCCGCCGTCGCGCGCGGCCGCGCTCGCCGGCGGATCTCCCAGGTAGCCCGAGAACACGCTCGGTCCCTGCACCTGGAGCTCCCCGACCCCGGGGCCGTCGAGCTCAAGGCCCGACGCAGGGTCGACGATCCGGACCGTGACGCCCGGGTACGGACGCCCCACGCAGCCGAGCCTCTCGGGCTGCTCCCCGGCCGGCAGGCACAGCACGTTCGGTCCCGCCTCCGTCAGGCCGTAGCCCGCGGTCAGCGGCGCGCCGCGCGACGCCCAAGCCTCGAGGAGGTCGAGGGGCGCCGTCGCCCCACCCACCTGGCACAGCCGGAGCGAGGTGAGATCCGCCTGGTCCCAGCCGGGCTCATCGCAGAGCATCCTGTACTGGGTCGGCACCCCCATGGTGCAGGTCACGCCGCGCTCGGCGATGAGCCGCAGGATCCGGGAGGGCTGGAACGAGCTCTCGAGGACCACGGTCGCGCCGACCCACCAGGCGAGCAGCGGCTGCACGTTCCACGCCGCCACGTGGAACTGCGGCAGCATCGCCAGCACCACGTCGTCCTGACGCAGCGGCAGCGCCTGAGCGAGCGCCAGGTTGTTCCAGAAGCAGCTCTCGTGGGACAGGATCGCCCCCTTCGGGCTCGCCTCCGAGCCCGAGGTGTAGACGATCAGCAGCGGGTCCTCGTCCCTGACCTCGCGCGGCACCGCGGCACCCGGTCGCTCGGGCACGTGGGCCTCGATGCCTGCGCTGCCCGCCGGCAGGAGGCGGACCGCGCATCCCCGCTCGGCCGCACCCGCCACCGCCTCGGCCGCCAGGGCGTCCCGCGCATCGTCCGACAGCACGAGCGCCGGGGCGGTCCGTGCCACCAGCTCGGCGAGCTCCTCGGCGGTCAGCCGCCACGACAGCGGGACGAACGCGACGCCGGCGAGCGCACACCCGAAGAACGCGACCACGTGGTCCGCGGTCGACGAGCAGATGGTGGCGATCCGGTCGCCCGGCCCGTAGCCCGCCGCGGTGAGGGCGTCGCCGAGCGCCTGCGCGCGTCCGCCGAGCGTCGCGTAGTCGAGCCGCAGGCCACGGTCGTCGATCGCGATGCGCTCGGGCGACCGGGCGGCCCGATCGAGAAGCCACCGGCCGAGGGTGTGCTCGCCGCTCACGAACGAGCCTCCTCACGGGCCGGCTCGGCGTCGGCGTCCTCGAGGCGCTCGACGGCGGAGCCGTCCACCTGGTCCCCACCGGCGCGCCCCGCACGCCAGCGGCGCAGCCGGCTGTCGACGGTGCCCGCGATGCCGCCCGGCAGGAACATCACGACCAGGATGAAGAGCGTGCCGAGGATGAACAGCGGCTCCGACAGCGGGATCCGCAGCACCGACGGCAGCGACTCGATCACGTCGGAGTTGGCCAGCACGGTGAGGCGCTGGTCGAGCAGGGTGTAGATCACGCCTCCCACGATCGCACCCCAACGGAACCCCACGCCGCCCAGGACGACGATCACCAGCACCGTGATGGTGAGGTCGGCGGACACGGCGCGCGGCACGGTCCCCGACTGCAGCAGCATGTAGGCGACGCCGACGAGCGACGCGCACACGGCGGCGATGACGAACACGATCAGCCGCGCGCGGTTGGGCTCGAGCCCCAGCACGCGCACGCGCAGCTCGTTCTCCCTGGTCGCACGCGCGAGGTGGCCCAGGCGGGAGCGGTCGACCCACAGCGCCACCAGGTAGACGATCACGAGCACCAGGAGCGTGGCCCAGTAGAGGTTCCGGGTGTCGGCGACGCCGACGAGCCAGTCCGGCACGCCCTCGGTGTTGAGGGACAGGCCCTCCTCGCCGCCCGTCACGGCGGAGTTGCGCCGCACCAGGACCGAGCCGGCCTGCGCGAACGCGAGCGTCACCATGGCGAACGGGATGCCGGACACCCGCATCGCCACCACGCCCGTCACCAGGGCGATGATCAGCCCGCCGACGAGCGCGATGAACACGCCCGGGAACAACGGGACCCCGAGGTTCTCGAGAGCGATGCCGAGGCCGTACGCTCCCGCGCCGAAGTACAGGGCGTGGCCGAACGAGAGCATGCCCGAGGTGCCGAGCAGCATGTTGTAGGTCAGCGCCAGCGCCGCGAAGATCATCGCGAGCGACAGGAGCGCGAGGGCGCCCGGCTGATAGGTCGGCGTCGGGAGCACGCCCGGGATCGAGATGTTCAGCAGGGGCAGGCACGCCATCAGGACGACGAGGGCGACCCCGCCGATCGCGGCGAGCGGCAGGCGGCGCGCGGCGGCGCGGGCGGCGTTCACGCGAACCTCCTTCCGAGGAGACCCGAGGGTCGCACCAGCAGCACGCCGGCCAGCGCGACCACGACGATGATGTCGCCGGTGCCTCCCATGTAGTAGTTCGCGAACTGCTGCAGGACGGCGACCAGCACCGACGCGATCGCGGCGCCCGGCAGCGAGCCGAGCCCGCCGATCACGGTGACGATGAACGCGAAGATCAGCAGCGTCGATCCCAGGTGAGCGGAGACGTAGCCCGTGTAGTGCGCGGCGAGCACGCCTCCGACGCCCGCGGCGGAGCCGCCGATGGCGAACACCAGCAGGAACGCCGTGCGCACGTCGATGCCCAGGGCCGTGACCATCGCCCGGTTCTCGACGCCCGCGCGGATGATGGTGCCGAACCGCGTGTAGCGGAGGAAGACCACCAGCGAGATGAGCAGCGCGGTCGCGGCGAGCATGAGGACCCAGTACGTGTTGGGCACCGAGGCGCCGAGCACGCTCGTGGTCTCCTTCATCCATGCCGGTGCCGAGATGTAGATCGGGTCGGAGCCCCAGATCCCCTCGTACAGCGCCACCGCCGCGAACGCCAGGCCCACGGTCACCAGCACCTGCTCGATGTGACGCTCGTAGAGCGGCCGGATGAGCGCGAGCTCGGTGAGCGCCGCGACGCCGGCGCCGACGAGGCCGCCGACCAGGATGGAGACTGCGAAGGCCCACCACGAGGTCGAGTCGAGCCGCCGCGCGACCTCCCAGCCGATGAAGGCGCCGAAGGTGAGGAAGGCGCCGTGCGCGAAGTTCAGGACGTGCATCAGGCCGTAGATGAGGCTGAGCCCCGACGCGACCAGGAAGTACAGGGCACCGAGGCCGATGCCGGTGAGGAGGACCAGGACCAGCGTGCTCATCGGGCGCCTCCCGTCGCGGGAGCCACGCCCACCCCGAGGAGGCGGTGCGTGAGCTCGTCGTCGGCGAGCATGGCGGAGGCGGAGCCGGTGTGCACCACGCGCCCGCCGCTGAGGACCACGGCGTCGCCGGCGAGCTGACGCACCACCTCGAGGTTCTGCTCCACCAGCAGGATCGGGACCGTGGTCGCGGCCTCCGCGAGGGCCGCCGCGACCTGCTCGACGATCAGGGGCGCGAGGCCCTTGGTCGGCTCGTCGACCAGCAGGATGCGGTTGTCGTTGACGAGCGCGCGGGCGAGCGACACCATCTGCTGCTGCCCGCCGGACAGGGTGCCTGCCATCTGCGACCGCCGCGCCACCAGGTCGGGGAACAGCGAGTCGACCAGCTCCCAGTTGGGCTTCTTCTGGCGCACGGCGAGCTGCAGGTTCTCGGCGACGGTGAGGCGGCTGAAGACCTCGCGGTCCTCGGGCACGTAGCCGACGCCGCGCTGGACGATGCGGTGGGTGCGGAGGCCGTCGATGCGCTCGCCCGCGAGGGTCACCTCGCCGCGGCGATCGATGAGACCCATGATGGAGCGCAGGGTCGACGTCTTGCCGACGCCGTTGCGTCCGAGGACGGCCGTGATGCCGCGGTCCGGGACGGTGAAGGAGACGTCCTCGACCACCTGCTGTCCGGCGATCGAGCCGCTCAGGCCCACGACCTCGAGCACCGCGCTCATGCGGCGCTCCCCAGGTACGCGGCCTGGACCCGCGGGTCGGCCATGATCGTCTCGGGGGTGTCGAAGGCGATGATGCTGCCCGACACCATGACCGCGACGCGGTCGACGAGGCCCATCAGGACCTCGAGATGATGCTCGACCATGAGGACGGTGCATCCCTTCGTACGGTGCAGGTCACGGATGCGCTCGACGAGCCCGGCGACGTCGCCGGAGCCCACGCCCGCCATGGGCTCGTCGAGCAGGATCAGGCTCGCGTCGGTGGCGAGCAGGGTGGCGATCTCGAGCTTGCGCTTGTCGCCGTGGGAGATGTCCCCCGCCGCGAGGTGGGCCTTGTCGGCGAGGCCGACGGCCTCGAGCGACTCGATCGCCGCACGCGTCGCATCGTCCCCCCGACCGGGGAACCTCAGCAGCGAGTAGCTGCCACCGGTGGTGGCCTGCGCCGCCATGCGGACGTTCTCGAGCACGCTCAGCCGCGGGAAGTTGCTCGAGGTCTGGAACGTCCGCCCCAGCCCCGCCCGCGCCCTCGCGGGGATCGAGGTCCCCGTGATGTCGCGGCCGTCCATCAGGATGCGGCCGGCCGTGGGCCGGACCACCCCCGAGATCGTGTTGAACAGCGTGGTCTTGCCGGCCCCGTTGGGGCCGATCACGCCGACCAGCGATCCGGCGGGCACGTCGAGGTCGACGTCCTGGAGGATGGTCGCGCCGCCGATCTGAAGGCCGAGGCCCTCGACACGGAGCGCGGGCGGGACTGCAGCGGTCATCGGCGGCCTACTCCGCGGCCTCGGCGGGTGCGACGTCCGCGGCGGCCGCGGTGCCGATCAGCTCGGGCATGTACGCGTCGCCGTCGGCGACCAGCTTCACCTGGTACATGTCCTGGAGCAGCGCGTGGTCGGAGGCACGGACGGTCATGGTGCCCTTCGGGCCCTCGAACTCGTACCCCTCGAGTGCGGCGATCATCGCGTCGACGTCACCGGCGCCCTCCTTGATGGCCTGCACCACCATCAGCGCGGCGTTGAAGCCGTCCGGGCTGAACAGGTCGGGGGTGCCGCCCGCTCCCTCGATGTGCTCGACCATCGCCATGTTGACCGCGTTGTCGGTCGCGCCGGCGAAGTAGTGGTTCAGGAAGGAGATGGACTCCGACGCATCGCCGTAGGCGCCGTAGGTCGCGACGTCACCCAGGCCGGTGACCACCGGGACGGCGTCGAGCACGCCCTGCTGGCTCATCGCCTGCCACATCGAGCCGGAGGTCGCACCCGCCCAGGCGACGAACACGAGGTCGGGCGACGCATCGATGACCTGCTGGGCGAAGGTGGTGAACTCCGTGATGTCCTCCGCGACCAGCAGCGACGACACCTCGGCGCCCTGTCCGCCGAGGATGGCGTCCACGGCGGCGAAGTTGCCCTGACCGAAGGCGGTGTCCTGGGCGAAGACCAGGACGGACTTGCCGGAGATGTCGTCGAGGAACGTTCCGGCCGTCGCCACGTCCTGCGAGCTCTGGCGGCCCGAGCGGAACGTGTACTCGTTGATCCCGGTGATCGCGTCCGCGGCCGCCGGTCCGGAGATGTACAGCACCTCGTTCTGAGCGGCCTGCTCGGCGAGCGCGAGCGCGACGCCCGACGACACCGTGCCCGCGAGGATGTTGACGCCGGCGCCGATCAGCTCCTTGGCGGCGGTGACGGCCTTGTCGGCGTCGCCCGCGTCATCGCGGTGCTCGATCACGATCTCGGTGCCGTCGATCATGCCGGTGCCGTCGGTCGCGTAGTCCATGCCGGCCTCGAACCCGGCGAGGTACTGCTCGCCGTAGCCCGCGAGCGGGCCCGACTCGCTGGTGACCAGCCCGACGGTGACCGAGGCGGCGGGAGCCTCCCCGGTCGCGGAGCTGGAGGAGGACGATGCGGGCTCCGCATCGTCGGTCGGGGCGCATGCCGCCAGGATGAGGGACAAGGAGGCCAGGGCGCCGATGAGCGCCGACTTCTCTTTACGCATGGGGATTGCCTTTCGCCATTGAAAGTTGCGTACCTGAAACCCGATTCAGGTTATGGCTCACGTTAGGGACATGACATCGTCACGTCAAGCCGATCCGGCTCCGCGTGTCGGAACGCCTGCCCGTACCCTGGACGTATGCGCCGAGTCCTGCTGACGGGTTTCGAGCCCGTGTCGCCCGCCACCGTGAATCCCGCCTGGGACGCCGTCGACCTGCTGGCCCGGACCTGGGAGGGACCGGGCGAGGTGATCGCGCGGCGGCTGCCCGCGGTGTTCGGCGAGGCGCCGCACCGGCTGCGGATGTCCATCGCGAAGCACATCCCGGACGCCGTGGTGATGACGGCGACCGCGCCCGGGCTGCCCGGCGTCGCGGTCGAGCGCATCGCGATCAACCTCGACGACGCGACCCTGCCGGACAACGCCGGCAGCATGCCCGTCGACCAGCCGATCGTCGAGGACGGCCCCGCGGGCCTGTGGAGCACGCTGCCCGACCGCGCGATCGTCGAGCGGCTGTCCGCCGCTGGCGTGCCGTGCGGGCTGTCGACCTCCGCGGGCACCTACATCGGCAACCACACCTTCTACCAGGTGCAGCGCGAGCTCATGAACTGGGGCGTGCCGAGCGGGCTCCTGCGCCTCCCCGCGTCGCCGGCGCTCGGGCTCGGCCCGGAGGTGCCCGCCTTCTCGGAGGAGGAGATGGCGGCGGCGCTGCGCATCGTCGTCCTCACCGTGATGGCGGAGCTGGGGGACGATGCGGCGCATATCCTCCTCGCGCAGGAGACGGCGGGCGCTTCCGCGCCCGGAGGTCAGACGGCCGCGCCGGTGGCGCCGCCCGCGCCGACACCGGAACCCGACCTGGAGGCGGCGCCCGCGCCTGTGCCCGTGCCTGTGCCCGTGCCCGAGGACGACCCCGCGCCGAGCACTCAGGCGCTCCCCGCATCGTTCGATCCCGAGGACGAGGACGTCGCCACTCAGCCGTTCCTCATGCCCATCTCGGAGCCGATCTACCAGCCGGATCCCGCAGCCGAGGTGCCCGCGCTCGAGCCCGAGGACTCGCCGAGCTTCACCCAGGTGGTGTTCCCGGACCGCGCGACCGCGGCCGCCGCGACCGCCGCGCCGGAGGAGCCCGCGCCCGCCTCCGCGCCGCTGCACGTCGCGCCTCGCGTCCCGTCGATGGACGCGCCGGAGCCCGCTGCCGCGACTGAGGAGGCCCATGAGCCGGTCCAGGCGGCCGAGGCGGGGTCGGGGCCCGACACGGAGGAGCCGGCGCCGCCGGCGCTGACCTGGGAGCAGATCATCGGCGGCCGCGGCTGATCTGTCGCCGGTTCGGCCGCTGACCTGGCACGATCGAACCATGGACTCCCCGCTCGCGTGGTCGCCGGACGTCCTCGAGGGCTTCGAGGCCGCTCCCCTGGGCTCCGCCACGCTGGTTCGCTCGACCGAGAGTCCCGCCGTGCCGCGGGCGGCGGTGCTCCATGTGCATGGCTACAACGACTACTTCTTCCAGACGCACCTCGCGCGCTTCTTCGTGGAGGCAGGCCTCGCGTTCCTCGCCGTCGACCTCCGACGTGCGGGCAGGTCGCTTCGCGACGGCGACATCCCGCACCTGGTCCGGGACCTGGACGAGCTGGGCGACGACCTCGCGGCGGCCACCGCGGCGGTGGCCGATCTCCACCCGGGACTGCCCTTGGTGGTGCACGCGCACTCGACAGGAGGGCTCGCCGCCTGCCTGTGGGCGGCGGACCGGCCGGCGCCGGAGCTCGCGGGGCTGATCCTCGACAGCCCGTTCTTCAAGGCTCCGACCACGCGGGGCCAGCGCGTCGCGACCGGCGCCGTCCCGTTGCTCGCCCGCGCCCGGCCCCTCATGGTCGTCCGACGCCATCCCTCGATCTACGCGCGTCATCTCCACGTCGCGAACGGCGGCCGATGGGACTTCGACACGGAATGGAAGAACCCCGATGGCGTGCCGGTCCGCGCAGCCTGGCTCGCCGCGGTGCAGCGGGGGCAGGCACGCGTGCGCGACGGCCTCTCCATCGACGTCCCGGTGCTCGCCGCGAGAAGCCACACCTCTGGGCCGGACGAGGAGGACAATCCACTGCTCCAGGTGCAGGACACCGTGGTCGACGTGCGGGAGATCGCCCGGCTCGCGCACCGGCTGGGACCCCGCGTGCAGGAGGCGGTGATCGAGGGCGGGGTGCACGAGCTGTCCCTGTCCTCCCCCGTGCCACGTGCGGCGTACCTCGACGCCGTCCGCGCGTGGCTCGCTCAGGTGCTCGCATGACGACGCACCCGTACCTCGCGCCGGGCTTCACGGCGCTGGCCCATCGCGGCTTCTCACTCGACGGGCTGGAGAACTCCATGCGGGCGTTCGAGGACGCCGTCGCGCTCGGATACCGGTACGTCGAGACCGACGCGCACGGCACGCGTGACGGGGTCGCCGTCGCGCTCCACGACGCGTCGCTCGAACGGACCACCGATGCCCGCGGAGACGTGGCCGACCTGCCGTGGAGCGAGGTGCGCACCGCGCGGATCGGGGGGATCGAGCCCGTGCCCCTGCTCGAGGACCTGCTGGGCACCTGGCCCGATCTCCGGGTCAACATCGACGTCAAGGCGGTGTCCGGCATCGTCCCCATCGCCGACGCGATCGAGCGCACGGCCTCCCACGACCGGGTCTGCATCGCCTCCTTCTCGACGCGGCGACGGGAGGCGACGGTACGGCGGCTGTCGCGCGCCGTCGCGACCAGCGCCGGCACCTCGGAGGCGGTCGCCTACTTCTCGCAGGGCGCCGTCGGGCTTCCCGTGCGGCGCGCGCTGCGGCGCGTCGACGCGCTGCAGGTCCCACGGCGCGCGGGGCGCGCGACGGTGCTGACCGCGCGCCATGTGCGCGCCGCGCACGCGGCGGACACGCTCGTGCACGTGTGGACCATCAACGACCCGGCCGAGATGTCCGAGCTGATCGACATGGGCGTCGACGGGCTGGTGTCCGATCGTGCCGACCTGCTCAAGGAGCTGCTGGTCTCGCGCGGCCTGTGGGAGTAGTGCGAGGCTGAGGCCATGGCCAACAAGACGCAGCCCACCGATGTCCCCGTCGAGGCCTTCATCGCCGGAGTGACGCCGGACTGGCGGCGCGAGGAGGCCGAGCGCGTGGTCGCCCTCTTCACGGAGGCGACCGGGGTCGAGCCGGTGATGTGGGGACCGTCGATCATCGGCTGGGGCAGCTACCGCTACCGGACGGCGGCGGGGACCCAGGGCGACTGGCCGCCGCTCGCATTCTCCCCGCGCAAGGCGCAGCTGACCTTCTACGGCTTCCGCGACTCCCCCGAGGGCGAGGCCATGCTGAGCGCCCTGGGACCGCACACCACCGGGGTGGGATGCGTGTACGTCAAGAGGCTTGAGGACCTCGACCGGGAGGTGCTCTCCGACCTCGCCGAGGTGACGTTCCACCGCGGCGACCACGACGCGACGGCCCGCTGAGCGTCGTTCCCGTTGGGCCGCCTTGCTGCCTCGCTGCTCTTCTGCCGCGCTGCCTTTCCGCCTCACAGTTCATCCGGGTCGACTGTCGACTGATGTCCACAGGCTCTCGCGCTAGCACCTTCATTCACATGTCTACCAGGGTGGATGATCGTAGATCGATGTCAGACGGCGGTGGTGTGATGGGGTCATGGAGATCTCGCTGGCAGCGGTGACGGACGCGGTGGAGGCGTTGCGCGCCTTCACCGGTGGGCCGGTGACGGATCTCAGCGAGGATGAGCTGGCGCGCGCCCATGCCACGGCCGCCCGGGTGGTGCGGCTGGCCCAGGTGCCCGCCGCGGTCCTCGCCACCGAGATCGCCCGACGCTCCGATGGTGCCGGGGGTGGGATGGCGCGCCGACGTGGTGAGCGCAACGCGGCCCGCCTGGTCGCCAAGCACACCGGCGGGTCGACCCGGGATGCCCACGACCAGATCACGGTCGGCCAGCTCCTCGGCGGAGGGGACGATGCGGGGGCCGACTTCGGTGGGAACGATGCCCCTGGTGGGCCGGGTGATGGCGCGGGTGGTGGCGCGCCGCGGTATCCGCGCCTCGCGGCGGCGGTGACGTCGGGCGCGGTGTCGGCGGCGAAGGCGGCGCTCGTGGTCCGCACCCTGGACGACATCGATGGTGGCGACGACGGGATCGAGGCTCGCCTGGTCGCCAAGGCGATACGGCTCACGCTAGACGAGCTCCGCAAGGTGTGCGTGCAGGTCGTCGCGTTGTGGAACCACCGCCGCCACGAGGAGCGCGAGAAGGCCATGAGGGGCCAGCGGCACCTGACGCTGACCGAGCAGGCCGACGGGATGGTGACGCTGTCGGGACGACTCGATCCCGCATCGGCCGCCCCGATAACGGCGTGGCTCGATGCCCAGGTCCGGGCAGGCTTCGCCGCCCGCCGTGACGCCGGGCTCGGTCGCGCCGAGCCCGGCGAGGCCGGGCGGATGCGCATCGACGCGCTGGTGGACCTCGCACGCCACGGCATGCGCTGCGACCGACCCGGCTCAGGGGTGTCGACCACGGTGGTCGTGCGGATCGGACTCAAGGACCTCACCACCGGAGTCGGGATCGGCTCCTGCGATGCGATCTCCACACCGCTGACCGTGTCCCAGGTCCGGGCGATGGCCGTCGACAGCGGATGGCTGCCCGTGGTCCTGGGCGGAGCGAGCCAGCCCCTGGACGTCGGCCGTGCCCGCCGCTTCTTCACCCCCGCCCAGAGGGTCGCGCTGGCCGAACGTGACGGAGGCTGCGCGTTCTGTCATGCCCCCGTCGCGTGGTGCGACGCCCACCACATCCGGCCGTGGTCCGCCGGCGGCCGCTCCGACCTCGCCAACGGGGTCCTGCTCTGCACACGATGCCACCACCGCATCCACGACGACGGCTGGACCGTCCACGCCACCGATACCGCCGTGTGGTTCACCCCGCCCGCCACGGTCGACCCCGCACGCACCCCCCGCCAAGGTGGCAGGGCCGCCCTCCACCTCGACCTCGCCACGGCACCCGGAACCACCCCCACCTCCGGAGGGACGCCGACACCCGCGGCCACGACTGGCGCGCATCCGACGCACGCGCCACCCAGATGACCCCGCCCCGACGGCGCCACCCCACCCGGTGAGCGCCACCGCGGCATGCCGGGATGCGGCGCTCGACGACCGATGCGGATGAAGATGCGGTCGCGCCGCCCCGCAGGACAGCCGCGCAGGCGTGAGCTCGCGAACCCGCCGGCCGCTACTTGCGCGGCTTGCCCCGCTTCTCGCGCACGCGGACCGAGATCTGGATGGGCGTGCCCTCGAAGCCGAAGTTCTCCCGCAGGCGGCGCTCGATGAACCGCCGATACTGCGGGTCGAGGAAGCCCGAGGCGAAGATCACGAAGCGCGGCGGACGCGTGGCGGCCTGCGTCGCGAACAGGATCTTCGGCTGCTTGCCGGAGCGCACCGGGTGCGGATGCTCCGCGACCAGCTCGCCGAGGAACGAGTTGAGACGCCCGGTCGAGATCCGCTGGTCCCAGCTCGACAGCGCCAGATCGATCGCGGGCAGCAACCGGTTGGTGTGCCAGCCGGTGCGCGCCGAGAGGTTGACGCGCGGGACCCAGGAGTGCTGGACCATGTCCTTCTCGATCGAGCGCTCGAGCAGGAACCGCTCGTCCTCGCCAACCAGGTCCCACTTGTTGAACACGAAGATCATGGCGCGACCCGCGTCGACCACCTGCTGCACCACGCGCAGGTCCTGGTCGGTGAGCGGGGTGGATCCGTCGAGGAGCACCAGCGCGACCTCGGCCCGCTCGATGGCGGTCTGGGTCCGCAACGAGGCGTAGAAGTCCGCGCCCTTGGTCATGTGGACACGTCGGCGGATGCCGGCGGTGTCGACCAGCATCCACGGGCGGCCGCCGATCTCGACCAGCTCATCGACGGGATCGCGGGTGGTGCCGGCGAGCTCGTTCACGACCACGCGCTCGGTGCCGGCGAGCTTGTTGAGCAGCGAGGACTTGCCGACGTTGGGCCGGCCCACCAGCGCGATGCGGCGGGGTGCGTCCTCCGCGATCTCGACCTGCGGAAGCTCCGTCGGCAGGGCCGCCATGGCCGCATCGAGCAGATCACCGGTGCCGCGACCGTGCAGCGCGGAGATCGGGTACGGCTCGCCGAGCCCGAGGTTCCACAGCGCCGCGGCCTCGAGCTCCCCCTGCGGTCCGTCGACCTTGTTCGCGGCGAGCACCACGGGCTTCTCGGCCTTGCGCAGCAGCCGCACCACCTGCTCGTCCGTCGCGGTCGCGCCCACCATGGCGTCCACCACGAACAGGACGGCGTCGGCCATCTCGATCGCAGCCTCCGCGGCCTGGGCGACCGAGAGGTCGATCCCGGTGACGTTCTTCTCCCAGCCGCCGGTGTCGAGCAGCGTGAAGTCGCGCCCCGCCCACTCGGCGCGGTACGCGACCCGGTCGCGGGTCACGCCGGGCTTGTCCTCGACCACCGCGAGCCGCTTGCCGATGATGCGGTTCACCAGGGTCGACTTGCCGACGTTGGGGCGTCCCACGATCGCGAGGACCGGGAGCGCCTCCTCGGTGTCCGGAAGAGCCTCACCGGTGAGCTCCGCCAGGTCCTCCGGGGTGAGGTCGTACTCCTCGAGGCCGGCACGCAGCGCGGCCTCGCGGATCTCGTCCAGCGACTCGGGGGCGTCCGACTCGTGGGGTGCGGGGAGCTCGTCGCTCATGCCTGGTCCTCTCCGCCGCGATTCTCGCGTCGCGGGTCGTCGAGCGGAAGCTCGAGGTCTGTCGTCTCAAGGGTACGGGCCACCTGCTGCCGCAGCGCCTCGGCGAGCCGCTCGGCCGCCCACTCCTGCTTGGCCCTGCCGCCGCGCACCTCCGGCGGGGGCGTCAGCACCACCGGCTCGCCGAAGGCGACCAGCAGCCGACGTCCCGGCCGCGGCCAGATGTTCACCGACTCGCCCGTGCGACGGGAGCCCACGATCGTGGTCGGCACCACCGGCGCTCCCGACTGGATGGCCAGCCACGCGGCGCCGCCGTGGACCGCCGTCGCGGTGCCGGCTCCACGGGTGCCCTCGGGGAACACGCCGATGACGTCACCCCGCCGCAGCACCGCGAGGCCCTGGGCGAGGGCCTCGCGACCCGCCCCCTCGACGGTGATCTGCTGCGCGGCACGCAGGATGCCCCCGAGCGGGCCGGTCATCATCTCGATGCGGATGAGGAAGTGCGAGCCCCGCGGGATCACGCCGTGGACCACGGGCCCATCGATCAGGCCCAGGTGGTTGCACACCACGATCGCGGCGCCCGTGCGCGGCACGTTGTCGCGGCCGCGCACCTCGGTGCGCCAGAGGACGCGCGCGAGGAACCTGCCCACCCAGCGGGACCAGCGCGGCCCCCACCGGGACGGGACGGCAGGGCTCACGCGGTGCCCTCGTCGGCGCCGTCGGCATCCGCGGCGTCGCCGATGCGGGGCGGCGTGGGCGCGAGCTCGGGCCGGACGGCGATCACGAGGTCCATGACAGCCTGGACCGCCTCCTCGATGGTGAGGTCGGTGGTATCCACGGTGATGACGCCGTCCGCGGCGGTGTGGAAGTTCACCACGGTGGCGTCCTTCTTGTCCCGTCCGAGCACGGCCTCCCGCACGGTGGCGGCGTCGGCACCCTCGCCGGCGCGCCGGGCGACGCGCACCTCCTCGTCCGCCGTCATCAGGATGCGGACGTCCGCGTCGGGCGCGATCACCGTGGTGATGTCGCGACCCTCGGTCACGACGCCGCGACCCTCGGAGAAGCCGCCCGCGACCTCCGCCGCGATGACGTCACGCTGCCACTGGCCGAGCGCGGCGCGCGCCTCCAGGTTGGTCGCCACCTTCGAGACCGTCAGCGCGACCGTGTCGGAGCGGATCAGCGAGGTGACGTCGTCGTCCTCGAGGATCACGCGGGGGTTGCGCGGGTCGAGCACCATCGAGACGTTCATGGTCTCGACCATCGCGGCGACGTCGTCCTGGTTCGCGAGGTCGACACCCTCGCGCATGCACCAGAGCGTCCCGACGCGATACGTGGCGCCGGTGTCGAAGTAGGCGAGGCGGAGGCGTCGCGCGACCTCGCGCGCGACGGTGGACTTCCCGGTCCCCGCGGGACCATCGATGGCGACGGACACTCCGGTCATGATGCGGCGATCTCCCAACCTTGGCTCTCGAGCGCGGCCACGAGCTCGGCGGCGCGGGAGGGCAGCACGTAGAGCGTCGTGAGTCCCACCGGCTGCCGCGGCGAGTGCTCGATGGTGATGTCCTCGACGTTCACGTCGACCTGCGCCGTGTCGCCGAGCAGCTTGAGCAGGTGGCCCGGCTCGTCGGGGACGATCACGGTGACGCCCGCCCAGTCGCGGGTCGCGCCGCCGTGCTTGCCCGGGATGCGCGCGACCTCGAAGCGGCCGCGCTCGATGAGATCGGTGACGGCCTCGCCGATGTCGTCCGACTCACGCAGGTCCTCGAGGTCGGCGATGATGTGGTCGAGCGTCTCGACCAGGTGTCCGCGGTTGAGGCGGGCGATGTCCGCCCACATGCCCGGCGCGGAACCCGCGATCCTGGTCACGTCGCGCAGGCCCTGCCCGGCGAGCGCGACATCGTCGGAGTGCAGGGCGCCGAGCGCCGCCGCCACCGCGGACGCGGCCACCTGCGGAGCGTGCGACACGCGGGCGACCGCCGCATCGTGCGCCGCCGCCTCCATGGTCACGACGTCGCACTGCAGCGCCGCGGGCACGCGAAGCACGAGCTCGACGGCCGCCGCGGCGGCGCCGTTCGGGCAGATCACCCAGGGACGCGCCTTGAACAAGTCGCCCTGCGCGGCGAGCCCTCCCGACAGCTCCCGGCCCGCCATCGGGTGCGAGCCGACGTACCGTGCGCCCTGGCCCGTGGCGTCAGCCGCCTCGGCGATGGGCGCCTTCACGCTCGCGACGTCCGTGACGACGGCGTCGGGCCAGGTCCGCAGCGCGTGGACCACCATCGCACCGGCGACCGAGGGCGGTGTCGCCACGATCACCAGGTCCGGCGACTGCTCCCCCAGCGTGCCGCCAGCGCCGATCGATCGGGCGAGGGCCTCCGCCTGGGCGTCGGCGTCCGCGATGGTGACGGGCCAGCCTTCGGCGGACAGGCCGATGCCGATGCTCGCTCCGATGAGTCCCGCACCGACGATGTGGGTGCGGGGCAGCGTGTCGCTCATGCCGCCGTCTCTCCTACTGCGCGAGGTCGCGCCGCAGCGCGACCGCCCCGCGGAGGTAGACGTGGACGATCCGGTCGCGCGCCCGGTCGGTCTCCGCGTGCATCATCAGCCGCACCACCAGGGGCAGCGCGCCGGGCACGGGCATCTCCTGGGCGCACATCAGCGGGACCGCTCCGAAGCCCATCTCGCGCGCGGCGGCCGCCGGGAAGTCGCTGACGATGTCGGGGGTGCAGGTGAAGATCACCGAGATGACGTCGTCCGTCGTGAGGTCGTTCTCCCGCATGATCGCCGCGACCAGCTCGCGGGTGCGCTCGTGGAGGTGCTCGCGCTCGTCGCGGTCAATCGTGATGGCGCCACGGATCGCTCGGGTGGTCATGGCGACCATCGTATCGGCACCGGGGCGACCCTCCGGCGGTCGCGGTGGTCCCCCGGAGGTCCGGGGCGTCGACCTCAGAGGCCCGCGATGTGCATGAGCTTGCCCACCTCGGCGGGTGTCAGCTCGCGCAGCTCGCCGGGCGCCATCACGCCGAGCCGGATCGGTCCGAACTGGGTGCGCACCAGCTCGAGCACGGGATGGCCGACCTTGTCGAGCATACGACGGACGATGCGGTTGCGACCCTCGTGGAGGGACACCTGGACCAGCGTGGAGTCCTTCGCCGTGTCGAGGATGACGCAGTCCGTGGCGCGCACGGGGCCGTCGTCGAGATCGACGCCCGACTTGAGCAGCGTGCACTGCGCCTTGGTCATGCGCCCCCGCACCTTCGCGACGTAGATCTTCTCGACGCCGTGGGTCGGGTGAGCGAGGCGGTTCGCCAGCTCGCCGTCGTTGGTCAGCAGGAGCAGCCCCGTGGTCTCGGCGTCGAGGCGCCCGACGTGGAACAGACGCTGGTCGTACTTCTCGACGAACGTGTCGAGCGCGGGCCGGCCCTGCGGGTCGCTCATGGTGGACACGACGCCGAAGGGCTTGTTGAGCACCACCGTCACGTGGTTCGCGTCGACGCTGATGCGTTCGCCGTCGACCTCGATGACCACCTCGTCGGGGTCTACGCGCACTCCGAGCTGGTCCACGATCTGGCCGTCGACCGTCACCCGACCTGCCTCGATCAGGTCCTCGCACTTGCGACGGGAGCCCACGCCCGCCGCCGCGAGCACCTTCTGGAGCCGCACGCCCTCCGGGCGGTGGATCTCGAGCTCGGCCATCAGCGTCCCTCCCCGTCGATATCGGCGAGGTCGGGCAGGTACGGCGCGAGCGGCGGCAGATCGTCGAGCGAGGACAGGCCCATCCGCTCGAGGAACTCCGTGCTGGTGCCGTAGAGCAGGGCGCCGCCCAGCTCGCCGACCTCGGTGACCAGCCCGCGCGCGGCGAGCGTCTTCATGACGGAGTCGACGTTGACGCCACGGATCTGGGAGACCTGCCCGCGGGTCACCGGCTGACGGTACGCCACCACGGCGAGGGTCTCGAGAGCCGCCTGGGACAGCCGCGCCGACTGGCCGTCGACCACGAACCTGCCGACGACGTCCGCGAACAGCCGGGACGAGTAGATGCGCCAGCCGCCGTCGACCTCCCGGAGCTCGAAGCCGCGCGGCGCGTCCGGGTCGGCGTACTCGTCGCGCATCGCCTCGAGGGCGGAACGCACCTCCGGCTCGGGAACGTCGAGCGCCACCGCGAGATCGGCGGCGGCGACGGGCTCGTCAACCACCATCAGCACCGCCTCGAGCGCTCCCCTCACCCTCGTGTCGGTCACCTGTCCTCCTCGCCCTGATCCGCCGCGCGCGCGACCCCCAGCGCATCGTCCTCGTCGAACTCCGCGGACACCTCCACGGAGATGTCGCCTCCGGTCCAGCGGACCGTGAGCTCGCCGAGGGAGCGTACCTGATCGAAGGCCACCACGGCCTCACGGAACAGCTCGAGCAGCGCGAGGAACCGCGCGACCACCACGCTGACGTGCCCCGCATCGTTCACCAGCGAGCGGAAGCTGACCGCGCCCTCACGCTGCAGCCGGCCCGTGATCACGGCCGCCTGCTCGCGCACGCTCACGGCGGGGTTGTGCAGGTGCGCGATGCTCACCGCCGGCGCCGCCTTGGGCTGCAGCGCATGCGCAGCGAGCTGCGCCAGCAGATCCGGGGTCGCCGTCCACACCAGCTCCGGGAGCAGCATCGCGAACTGCGGCTCGAGCGGCACGTCGCGCGGCACTCGACGGGGCGCCTCGAGCATGGCCGCGAACTCCCCCGACGCCTGCTTGAAGGCGCGGTACTGGAGCAGCCGCGCGAACAGCAGGTCGCGGGCCTCGAGCAGCTCGAGATCCTCCAGGTCGTCGACCTCGCCCTGCGGCAGCAGCCGCGCGGCCTTGAGATCGAGCAGCGTCGCGGCGACCACCAGGAACTCCGAGGCCTGCGACAGGTCCCAGTCGCTCTCCCATGCGGCGATGGTCGCGAGGAACTCGTCCGTGACGCGGGCCAGCGCGACCTCCGTGATCTCCAGCTGGTGCTTGGAGATGAGGCTGAGCAGCAGGTCGAAGGGTCCCTCGAAGTTGTCGAGGTGGACCTCGAAGCCCTTCGGGCCCTCCGCCGCGAGCTCGGCCGTCACGCTAGGCGGCGACCCCGCGCGCCACGAGCTCGCGAGCGAGCTGCCGGTAGGCCTGCGCGCCCGCGTGGGACGGGGCGAAGGTGGTGATGGGCTCGGCGGCCACGGTCGCGTCGGGGAACTTCACCGTCCGGTGGATCATGGTGTCGGTCACGCGGTCCCCGAAGGCGTCGCGCACGCGCTCGACGACCTCCTGGGCGTGAAGGGTGCGGCCGTCGTAGAGCGTCGGCACGATCGCGTCGATGGTGAGCCGCGGGTTGAGGCGGTCCTGCACCTTGCTGATGGTGTCTACGAGCAGCTTGACGCCGCGCATCGCGAAGTACTCCGCGGCGAGCGGGATCACCACGCCGTGCGCCGCGACGAGCGCGTTGACGGTGAGGAGCCCGAGCGACGGCTGGCAGTCGATGAGGACTGCGTCGTAGTCGTCGAGCACGGGCCGGAGCGACCTGGCCAGCGCGCTCTCGCGCGCCACCTCGCCCACGAGCTGCACCTCCGCCGCCGACAGGTCGATGTTGGCCGGGAGCAGGTCGAGGCCCTCCACCTGCGTCGGAAGGATCACGTCGCGCGTCGCGACCCCCGTCTCCATCAGCAGGTTGTAGACGGTGCTCTCGAGCGAGTCCGCGTTGATCCCGAGCGCCGCCGAGGCGGCGCCCTGCGGGTCGAAATCGATGATGAGGACGCGGCGCCCGTACTCGGCGAGCGCCGCGGCGAGGTTCACGGAGGTGGTGGTCTTCCCCACGCCGCCCTTCTGGTTGCACAGCGCGACGACGCGCGCGGGACCATGGCCGGACAGGGTCGCAGGGGCGGGGAAGTCGGTCACGCGCCAACCTTACCGCCGCTGGTAGCGACCGCTCAGCGGGCGCGCGGGTGGGTCGCCGCGTAGACCTCGCGGAGGCTGTCGCGGGTGACCAGCGTGTAGATCTGGGTGGTGGTCACGGAGGCGTGGCCGAGCAGCTCCTGCACGACCCTGACGTCGGCACCGCCGGACAGCAGGTGCGTCGCGAACGAGTGGCGGAGCGTGTGCGGCGACACTCCCTCGACCCCCGCGCGCTCGGCCGCGGCACGCAGGATGGTCCAGGCCGACTGGCGCGACAGGCGCCCGCCGCGCGCGTTCAGGAACAGCGCGGGGGTCCCTCGCCCGGCCTGCGCGAGCGGCGCCCGCGCGCGCACCAGGTAGGCCCCGATCTCGCGTGCGGCGTAGCCGCCCAGCGGGACGATGCGCTCCTTGCGGCCCTTGCCGCGCAGCAGCACGCTCTCCTCGCCGGGCTCGAGGACCACGTCGTCGACGTCGAGGCCGACGGCCTCGGAGATGCGCGCGCCCGTCGCGTAGACCAGCTCGAGCAGCGCCCGATCACGCAGCGGCGCCACGCCCTCGCCGGTGCCGGCGGCGTCCAGGATCGCCCCGATCTGGTCGGTCGAGATGGCCTTGGGGAGCCGCTTCGGCACCGCGCGCGGCTTCACCCCCGCGGCGGGGTCCTGCTGCGTCCACCCCTCGAGCACCGCGAAGCGGTGCCATCCGCGCACGGCGATCACCGTCCGGGAGGACGATGCGGGCGCCAGCGCGCGACGGCCGTCGGAGCCGGTGCCGATCGCCTCGGCGAACGCGGCGACGTCGGAGGCGGTGGCCCGGGCGAGGTCGTCGACCCCGCGGCTGTCGAGGAAGGCCGCGTAGCGGTCCAGGTCGCGGCGGTACGCCGCGACCGTGTTGGTGCTGAGGCCGCGCTCGACGGTGACGTGCGCCAGGTAGGCGTCGCGCTGCCGCCCGAGCATGTCAGCGGACCGAGAGCACGTCGGTGATGAACGGATCCACGAGGATGGCGGCGAAGACGAGCGTCAGGTACGTGATCGACGCGTGGAAGAGGCGCATCTCCTTGAGCCGGTCGGCGCCGGAGCGGGCGCGGCGGTAGAGCGACACGGTCCCCCAGAGGAACCAGGCGCCCGCCGCGGCGGCGACGCCCAGGTAGATCCACGTCATGTCCGCGACCCAGGCGAGGGCGACGGTGGTCGCCACCATGGCGATCGCGTACGCGATCATCTCGAACGCGACCTTGCGGGTGGGCGCGATCACCGGGAGCATCGGCACGCGGGCGTTCTCGTAGTCGCCCTTGAACTTCATCGACAGCGGCCAGTAGTGCGGCGGCGTCCAGAAGAAGATGATGAGGAACAGCAGCACCGGCGTCCACGACAGCGACTGCGTGACGGCGGCCCAGCCGATCAGCACCGGCATGCAGCCCGCGGCGCCTCCCCAGACGATGTTCTGCGCGGTGCGGCGCTTGAGAAGCATCGTGTAGACCACGACGTAACCGACGATCGCGAGCACCGAGAGCACCGCGGCGAGCGGGGATCCGACCACGAGCCAGAACCACAGCGTCGAGACCACCGAGAGCGTCCACGCGAAGACGAGCGCGGCGCGCGGGCTCACCTCCCCCGTCACCAGCGGTCGGCGGCTCGTGCGCTTCATCACCGCGTCGATGTCGCGGTCGAGGTAGCTGTTGAACGCGTTGGCGCCGCCCGCGGACAGCGCGCCGCCCACGAGGGTGCCGAGCAGCAGCCCGAGCGACGGCCACCCGTCGGCCGCCAGCACCATGGTGGGCACCGTCGTGACGAGCAGCAGCTCGATGATCCGCGGCTTGGTGAGGGCGACGTACGCCTTCAGCCGGCGCATCGCCGTCGCGCGTCCGGTCAGCGCGGGCACGGGCGCATGGGCCTCGGTGGCGACGGACGGCATGAGCACAGTCTAGCCGTGACCTAGGTCCTCCCCGCCCGCCTCGCCCGCAGCCCGCGCCGACCGGAAGCGGTTGCATCCGGGTGTCGGAATGTTAACGCTCGACAAACGGCGCGCCTCACGGGCGCGACCCGGGTAGGCTGGCCCCGTCAGCCACCCCGAGCCACGTCAAGGGAGACCCCTGTGACCATCAATTGGACCGATGCCGACCGCCGCGCGGTCGACACCCTCCGAGTCCTCGCCGCCGACGCCGTGGAGAAGGTCGGAAACGGCCACCCCGGCACCGCGATCTCGCTCGCGCCCGCCGCGTACCTGCTGTTCCAGAACGTGATGCGGCACGACCCGTCCGACTCGCACTGGCTGGGCCGCGACCGGTTCGTCCTGTCCGCCGGCCACTCGTCGCTGACGCTCTACCTGCAGCTGTTCGCGTCCGGCTACCAGCTGTCGCTCGACGACCTCAAGGCGCTGCGCACCGAGAACTCGCTCACCCCCGGCCACCCCGAGTACGGCCACACCGACGGCGTCGAGATCACCACCGGCCCGCTGGGCACCGGCATCGCATCCTCGGTCGGCATGGCCATGGCCGCCCGTCGCGAGCGCGGCCTGCTCGACCCCGACGCCGCCCCCGGCGAGTCGCCGTTCGACCACTTCGTCTACGTGATCGCGGGCGACGGTGACCTCCAGGAGGGCGTCTCGCACGAGGCATCGGCCCTCGCGGGCACCCAGGAGCTCGGCAACCTGGTCGTGATCTGGGACGACAACCGCATCTCGATCGAGCACGAGACCGACATCTCCTTCACCGAGGACGTCGTCGCACGCTACGAGGCCTACGGCTGGCACACCCAGCACGTGAACTGGATCACCGAGGACGGCTACCTGGAGGACCCCGAGGCTCTCTACGCGGCCATCGAGGCCGCCAAGGCCGAGACCGGCAAGCCCTCGTTCATCCGGCTGTCGACCATCATCGGCTGGCCCTCGCCCACCAAGCAGAACTCGGGCGGGGTCCACGGCTCCGCGCTGGGCGCCGCCGAGGTGGCGGGCCTCAAGGAGGTGCTCGGCTTCGACCCGGAGCAGTCCTTCGTCGTCGAGCCCGAGATCCTCGCCCACATGCAGCAGGTCAAGGAGCGCGGCCAGGCGGCCCACTCCGAGTGGAACGCCGGCTTCTCGCGCTGGGAGGCCGAGAACCCCGAGCGCGCCGCCCTCCTCGCCCGCCTCGTGAACCGCGAGCTTCCCGAGGGATGGGAGACCGCGCTGCCCGCGTTCGAGCCGGGCGCCTCCGTCGCGACCCGCTCGGCGTCCGGCAAGGTGCTGACCGCCCTCGCGCCCGTGCTGCCCGAGCTCTGGGGCGGCTCCGCCGACCTCGCGGGCTCGAACAACACCACCATGGACGGCGAGCCCTCGTTCCTCCCGCCCCGCCGCTCCACGCACTCGTTCCCGGACGGCCAGTGGTACGGCCGCACGCTGCACTTCGGCATCCGCGAGTTCGGCATGGGCACCATCCTCAACGGCATCACGCTGCACGGTCTCACCCGCACCTACGGCGGCACGTTCCTGGTGTTCTCCGACTACATGCGCCCCGCGGTCCGGCTCGCGGCGCTGATGCAGATCCCGACCACGTTCGTGTGGACGCACGACTCCGTGGGCCTGGGCGAGGACGGCCCCACGCACCAGCCGATCGAGCACGTCGCCACTCTTCGCGCGATCCCGGGCCTCGACGTGATCCGCCCCGCGGACGCCAACGAGACCGCCTTCGCGTGGAAGGCGATCCTCGAGACGACCGACCGCCCCTCGGCGATCATCCTGTCGCGCCAGAACCTCCCGGTGCTCGAGGGCACCTCCGCGGACGGCGTCGACAAGGGCGCCTACGTCCTCGCGGGCGCGGACGAGGACGCCGACGTGGTGATCATCGCCACCGGCTCCGAGGTCGCGGTGGCGCTCGGCGCGCGCGACCTGCTCGCGGCCGACGGCGTCACCGCACGCGTGGTCTCCGCGCCGTCGCTCGAGCGCTTCGCACGCCAGTCCGCGGAGTACCGCGAGTCGGTCATCCCCGCCGGGCTCAAGGCCCGCGTGTCGGTCGAGGCGGGCTCCCCGCTGGGCTGGCGCGAGGTCGTCGGCGATGCCGGTCGCGTCGTCGGCGTCGACCACTTCGGCGAGTCCGCCGCGGGAGGCCTGCTGCTCAAGAAGTACGGCTTCACCGCGGAGAACGTCGCGGCCCAGGCACGCGAGAGCATCGCCGCCGCGGGCTGAGCCGCCCCGCATCGTTCCAGGAAGGGGGTCCCTCGCGGGGCCCCCTTCCTGCGTCCCGGCGACCGTCGGCCGCGCCGTAGGATGGACCGAGCGCTGTCGCGACCCCTCTCCTCGTCCCCCAGGGAAGGTCCCACTGTGAACAATCCGTTGCGCGATCCCCGGGATCGCCGGCTTCCCCGCATCGCGGGCTCCTGCGGCCTCGTCATGTTCGGCGTCACCGGCGACCTGGCCCGCAAGAAGCTGATGCCGGCGGTCTACGACCTCGCCAACCGCGGCCTCCTGCCGCCCGCGTTCGCCCTCACCGGCTTCGCCCGCCGCGACTGGGACGAGCAGGACTTCGCGCAGGTGGTGCACGACTCCGTCAAGAAGCACGCGCGCACGCCCTTCCGCGAGGAGACGTGGCAGCAGCTCGCCGAGGGCATCCGCTTCGTGCAGGGCACCTTCGACGACCCCGAGGCGTTCCAGCGGCTGCGCCAGACCGTCGAGGACCTCGACCGTGAGCGCGGCACCGGCGGCAACCACGCGTTCTACCTGTCGATCCCGCCATCGGCCTTCCCCCAGGTGGTCACGCAGCTGCGCGAGTCCGGTCTGTCCGCGCCCAAGGAGGACACCTGGCGCCGGGTGGTGATCGAGAAGCCCTTCGGGCACGACCTCGTGTCGGCGGAGCGGCTCGACGCCGTGGTCTCCGACGTGTTCCCGCCCGACTCGGTGTTCCGCATCGACCACTACCTGGGCAAGGAGACGGTCCAGAACCTGCTCGCGCTGCGCTTCGCGAACCAGCTGTTCGAGCCCATCTGGAACGCCCAGTACGTCGACCACGTGCAGATCACCATGGCCGAGGACATCGGCATCGGCTCGCGCGCCGGCTACTTCGACGGCATCGGCACCGCCCGCGACGTGATCCAGAACCACCTTCTCCAGCTCTTCGCCCTCACCGCCATGGAGGAGCCCGCCTCCTTCGAGGCCGACGACCTGCGCATGGAGAAGGAGAAGGTGCTGCGCTCCACGGTGCTCCCCGAGGACCTCGGCGAGGGCACCGCGCGTGGTCAGTACGCGGCCGGCTGGCGCGGCGGCGAGCAGGTGGGCGGCTTCCTCGACGAGGACGGCATCTCCCCCGACTCCATCACCGAGACCTATGCCGCCATCAAGCTCGAGGTGCCGAACCGCCGATGGGCCGGCACGCCTTTCTACCTGCGGGCGGGCAAGCGGCTGGGCCGCCGCGTCACCGAGATCGCGCTGGTCTTCAAGAAGGCGCCGTCGCCCTACTTCCAGGAGATCTCCGGCGGCGACACCGGCTCGAACGCGCTCGTGATCCGCGTGCAGCCCGACGAGGGCGTGACGCTGCGCTTCGGCTCGAAGGTCCCCGGCACCACCATGGAGGTGCGCGACGTCACCATGGACTTCGCGTACGGCAACGCCTTCACCGAGAGCTCGCCGGAGGCGTACGAGCGCCTGATCCTCGACGTGCTGCTGGGCGACCCACCGCTGTTCCCCCGCCAGGAGGAGGTCGCTCTCTCCTGGAAGATCCTCGACCCGATCACCGACTTCTGGGAGACCCAGGGCCAGCCGGAGCAGTACCGCTCCGGCACGTGGGGCCCCGCGGGCTCCGACCAGATGATGGCCCGTGACGGACGTGCCTGGAGGCGCCCATGATCATCGAGATGCCCGACACCACCACCGGCGCGATCAACAAGGCGCTCGTGGAGTCCCGCAAGGAGGGCGGCGTGATCACGCTCGCCCGCGTCATGACCCTCGTGATCGACGCCTCCGGCGCCGACGCGGAGCAGGCGATCGCCACCGCGAACGTGGCCTCGCGCGAGCACCCCTGCCGGATCATCGTGATCGCCCCGGGCGAGGCGTCCGAGGCGCGGCTGGACGCGGAGATTCGCGTCGGCGGCGACGCGGGCGCCTCCGAGGTGATCCTGCTGCGTCCCAGCGGCGAGCAGATCGGCCACGACGACACGCTCGTGACCCCGCTGCTGCTGCCGGACGCCCCCATCGTGGTGTGGTGGCCCGCAGGCGTGCCCGAGAACATGTCGCGGCTCGAGCTGGGCCGGATGGCGCAGCGCCGCATCACGGACAGCAAGGGCGAGACCGACCCCGCCGGCACGCTCCTCCACCTGGCGAAGTGCTACAAGCCGGGCGACACCGACCTCGCGTGGGCCCGCCTCACCCGCTGGCGCGCGCTGCTGGCCTCCGCCCTCGACCAGGTGCGGGTGCCCGAGGTCTCGCTCGCGCGGATCCACGGCGACATGAACAGCCCCTCGATCCTCATGCTCGGGGCCTGGCTCAAGCACACGCTCGGCTGCGAGATCGAGGCGACCTACGACGCGTCCGTCTCCGCGCTGCAGCACATCATCCTCGAGACCCCGTCCGGGCCCGTCTCGATCGCGCGTCCGGACGGCCACAACGCGACCATCTCGCAGCCCGGTCAGCCCGACCACGTGATCGCGCTGCCGGCGCGGTCGCTCGAGGACACGCTGGCGGAGGAGCTCCGCAGGCTGGACTCCGACGACGTCTACGGCGAGGTGCTCGAGGCCTTCGCGGGGCAGATGGTGGTCTCGCTGTGACCGCCCCGACCCGGGTGGTGGTCCACACCGACGCCGTCGCCGTCGCCGAGGCCACGGCCGCCCGTCTGCTGCTCGCGATCATCGACACGCTCACCGTGCAGGACCGCGCCGACGTGGTGCTCACGGGCGGCACGGTGGGCATCGCGACCCTCGAGTCCGCCGCCGCGTCCCCCCTCGCCCGCCAGATCGACTGGACCTCGGTCCACGCCTGGTGGGGCGACGAGAGGTTCGTGCCCGCCGGCGACCCCGACCGCAACGAGGGGCAGGCCCAGGCGGCGCTGCTGGGGAGCCTGCCGCTGCCCGAGGAGAACATCCACCGGATGGGCGCGTCGGACGCGTTCGGCTCGGTCGAGGAGGCCGCAACGGCCTACGCGGACCAGATCGCGTCCGCGGGCGTTCCCGCGTGGGACGTCCTGATGCTCGGCATGGGACCCGACGGTCACGTCGCCTCGCTGTTCCCGGGCCATCCGGGCTACGAGGTGCGCGGCGTCGAGGCGCTGCCGGTGCACGACTCCCCCAAGCCGCCGCCGACGCGCGTCTCGCTGTCCCTGGAGTCCATCCGCCGCGCCAAGCGCGTGTGGGTGGTGGCCGCGGGCGCCGCGAAGGCCGACGTGGTCGCCCGCGCCCTGCACGGCGACCTGTCGCTGCCCGCGGCGGCGGTGCGAGGCTCAGCCGAGACCCTGTGGCTCGTGGACGCCGAGGCCGTCGCGAAGGTCTGAGGGCCCGGGCGCCCGCCCACGGGACAGCACGCACGGAACCCTCCGCGACACGCCGACGGCCGACCCACGATCGGCGCCGATCACCGGCGTGTCAGCACGACATCCGTGCGGAGCGTCCGTGGGGGTGAGGTCAGTGACGCTTGCCCATCAGCAGGTCGCGGCCCTCGGCCTGCACCCCCGGCTGCTCCGGGAGCAGGCCCCGGACCGTCGCGACGATCCCGTCGATATCGAACTCTGCGGGCTTCGCGTAGATCTCCTCGCCGTCCGCGCGGAACGTGAACACGCCCTTGCGGCCGGTCTTCAGGGTGACGCCGTCGATCGCGTTGCCGAACTCCTCCAGCAGGCGCGTCTGGGCCTCCGTCGCGCGCGGCAGGTAGCCGCAGGGCACGCAGTACTCGATCTCGATCAGCATGGATGCTCCTTCCGTCGCCGGGACAACCCCGGGACGCGTCCCATCATTCCTGATCCGCGCATCGTCCCCGGACACGCGTCAGGGCCGCGGCTCCCGATCGGGAGCCGCGGCCCTGGCACGCGTGCGGTCAGTCCGCGGCGACGGTGTCGCCGCGACGGACGCGGAGCGAGGTGAGCGCCTCGTCGAGAAGGGCCGCGCCCTCCTCATCCGTGCGACGCTCCTTCACATACGCGAGATGCGTCTTGTACGGCTCGTTCCGGATGGGCTCAGGCGGGTTCGCCTGGTCCAGGCCGGCGGGGAGCCCGCAGCGCGGGCAGTCCCACTCGACCGGGATCTCCTGGTCCTCGCCGGTGGCGAAGCTGGGCGAGGTCACGTGACCCCGCGCGCAGTAGTACGAGACGACCTGGCGAGGCGCGGACTCGCCGCGCTCGTCCTCGCCCATGGGCCCTGCGCCGACGCGCGAGCCTCGGATGGCGTTGCCCCCTGCCATGGGATCTACCTCCGTTGGTTAGACAGAAAAGCGGGAGACGAGACCGAGCAGCACCACGATCATGCCCCAGGCGATGCCTGTGGCCCACGTGATGCGCGAGAGGTTCCTCTCACCGACCGCCGAGGACTGGATGCCCGAGGCGATGCCGCCACCGAACATGTCGGTGATGCCGCCGCCACGACCCCGGTGGATGAGCACGAGGGTGATGATCAGCAGCGAGGTCACGACGAGCAGGACCCAGAGGATGGTGGTGAGGATGGTCACGGTTCTCCCAGACGATGTTGAGCGGCTTCAAGTGTACGCGACCGGGGGGGGCCGGGGGGGGGGCCCCGGGCGGGGGGGG